>DATNPY010000060.1:0-92349 GCA_036702955.1 Drouetiella sp.
GCCGGGGGGCACAACAACGTTTGCACGCGCCTCCTCCAGCCATTCCAATTTGATGGGCTGGTTTTCAGGTGTCACGATAAGCCCGCGCACCTGGCTCAGTAACTGCCATTCTTCAGGCTGCGACTCGTCAGCGACGAATAAACTGCCAATCGAACGACGGTGTGGAAACTTGACCGTTTTCTCAGGTATTGTCATGGCGCCATTATCCGATCTTCGGCCGCGTTTAGTCCTTAATAGTGAGCCGACAAAAGAAAATTCTCGCACCTGACAATTGCAAAAAGGTTGGATCAATATGTCGCCAACATTGTCAGGCTGTGCGGGCTTATCGTGACACCTGAAAACCAGCCCATCAAATGGGAATGGCTGGAGGAGGCGCGTGCAAACGTTGTTGTGCCCCCCGGCAAAAAACTGAAGTTGAAGATGAGCGGCAAGGGCTCAGGAAGTCTTGCGGCTCTCGCCGATCTCCACAGCGACGATTTGCATACATTAGATTTGAGCCGTTCTGAAATAACCGATGTAAGCCTCTCGCACATCGAACATCTTTCCGGTCTGAAAGTGCTGGAGTTGACTTCGACAAATATTACCGATGCTGGAATGACACACCTGAAAGATTTGACCTCGCTGCAGGGGTTGGGGCTGAGCCACTGTCATGTCAGCGGCGAAAGCGTCAAAGAACTTTCCAAACTGCAAGAGTTGCGCGAACTCTGGATGAGCGGCGCCGACTTGAATGATGGAGAACTGAAATACATCACAGCCCTGAAAAATCTTGTGCAACTCGGCTTGAGCGGCACGAAAATCACCAACGAAGGGCTGCTCACACTGGCGAAAATCAAATCTCTGGTTCGTTTGTACGTATTCAACACCAGCGTCACCAAAGAAGGCACCGAAAAAATGCGCGAGCTTTCTCCGACGTGCCGCGCCAAGTGGAAACCAGCGCAACCTTTCGTGCCTGAAGGCGATTGGGGTGATACCAATGGCAGTGACGACGATTTCTCGGTGCTTCCAGACGGTTTGCGTTCGATGTTAGACCTACCAATCGAAAGAACGCCTTCATCGTCTGAACACGGCAAGTTCGGCGAGGCTGATTTCTGGAGCGCCCTGGAGTTGCTCGACTGGGGGCGAAGCGGTGACGACGAAGCGGTGATTGAGCCAGTTGTCGAATTTTTGAGCAAGCGCTCGGAAAAGGACATCACCGCTTTCAACGACATTCTCTCTGAAAAATTACATCGACTTGATGGTGAAGCCTACGCCAGAGAACTCGGCAAAGATGCTTACAGAGGTCCCGATCATCGCTTCGCGCGCAACTGGTTTTTACGCGTGCGCTGCTGCGTCGTAGCAAACGGCTGCGAATTTTTCCAGCAAGTTATCGCAGATCCCAAGCAGATGCCTGAAGATCTGGAGTTCGAAGCAATCTTGAGAATCGCTCCAAAAGCCTTTGAGCGAAAAACAGGACGAAAGCTGCCAATCAAAACCAAATACAATTACGAAACTTTCGGCAACAAGCATGGATGGGCGCATCATGTCGCGCACAGCGAAAAACATCAAGCCAGTTGAGTTCGATGCCGAGCTAGACAAGGCCCTGAAGTCTCTGAAAAAAGCTGACAAGCAGCTCGCCCAGGTCATAAAGAATGTGGGCCCGTGCACCTTGAAGGCTGACGCCATCCAGAGCCCATTTAAGGCTCTGGCCGAATCAATCATTTATCAACAACTGTCTGGAAAAGCTGCTGCCACGATTTTTGGCCGAGTCAAATCTTTGTACGACGGTAATGGCGGCATGAATGCCAAAGCAGTGCTCAAAACGCCTGTGGAAATTTTGCGCTCAGCCGGCTGCTCAAACGCAAAGGCGCTGGCCCTGATAGACCTGGCTGAAAAAACGGTATCAGGTGTGGTGCCAACTGAGGCGCAACTGAATGATATGTCAGACGAAGAAATTATCGAACGACTTGTCAGCATCAGAGGCGTCGGCAAATGGACTGTGGAGATGCTGCTCATCTTCAGGTTGGGAAGAATGGATGTAATGCCTGCCACCGATTACGGCATTAGAAAGGGGTTCGCCCTCACTTACGGACTGCCTGATTTGCCCACTCCCAGGCAAATTTTAGAACACTCAGAAATCTGGAAACCTCATCGCACTCTGGCAAGCTGGTATCTCTGGCGTTGCCTTGAACTGCCGCCAGAAGCCTGGTAGCCCGCCCCACAGGTAAGCGTGAGTGACGATACAGCGGCGAAATTGAGCATGAGATAACGATGCGGGTTAGGATTATATAGACGAATAAATGGTGTAAGAAACGAATGCAGATCAACAACCGAATGCCGATAAAAAACAGTCTTACAAAGGTATGGACTTTAGCCTCGATGGCAGCACTCTTGAACGCACAGGCGAGTTTCGCTGAAAGTTCTCAATATTTAGCGGGCATCAATGCGATGGCGCTTAACAATATTCAATCGGCAATTTACAACTTCGACCAGGCCGTCACCAATGACGGTACCGACTTCAAATCATTCCTCAGACGAGGTCAGTGCTTGTATGAGCTTGGAGACTACAAACTCGCTATCGCCGACTTCAATCAAGTGATCAGCCTCAAGCCACGCAACGAAGACGCACTGCTCTGGCGGGCTAACTGTTATGCCAAACTCGGTCAGGCAGACAAAGCCCTGAACGATTACAAAGCTCTATTGGCCATGGACCCGCTCAAAATAGCCATGATCAGTCAAAAAACAGTTTTCACTTCAGGCAGATTGAGCACATTAGGAGATGACGAAAGTACATCTGGACCAGCTTCAGCAGCAACATCTGCGGGATCTGGTGCAACGTCTGCAGGCGCAGGTGCATCGGCATCTAACGCAATTTCCGGTGCAGCAGCTTCTGGTACTACATCTAGTATCAGCTCGGCGGCAGCCACCTCCGTAGCCTCAAACACTGGCAGCGACGCCAGCACTGCTAGCGCGGCAAACGCCCTGCACTTGCGAGCTTCTCTCTTCGCCGCCGGCGGTTCTCAAATTGGCGACATCAGTTCTGCAATTTCACTTGATCCCAAAAATCCGCAGCTCCTCTACAAACGAGCCCGTGCCTACATCCAACTGAAAAAATATGAAAATGCGGTCAGCGATCTTTCTGACGCACTCATGAACAATCCCAACAACGCCTCTTATTATCTCTGTCGAGCCCTCGTCTACCACTTAATCGGCACAGACGTGCTGGCCACCGAAGACATCAAACAAGCGCAATTTTGCGATCCAGGTTTGCCTAAAGTAATTGATTTCGATAACTCTCCCGGCAAGTCTTAGCGCATGCAAAAGCTATTTTCAGCGACAACAATAAAAATCCTGACGGCATTGGCGATTGTCCTGCCCCCGAATTTGCAGACAAACTCGTCGGCAAACGCACAAGATAGCGACTCGAACCAGCCGAAAAAATTGTCGGTGACCAATGCAGTAGCATTCTGGGCTCACGATGCGACCGGTTATCACCCGTCGCTGTGCGCACGTGTCGAGAATATAAGCGGCAGCGACCTGACTGGAAAAACAATCAAAATGCAGTGTCGCTTTGTTGACTTGAGACTTGGCCACGTCATGATCGCGCGCAAAGAACAACGCTACGAGCTGGCGCCAAATCAGGGCATGAACCTGATTTTTCATGGACCAGAGCCATACGAACTACCTATCGACCAATACCAGTGGCCGATAGTCGAGTGTAAATTGATGAGTCGAATTGGCGATGTAGACGATTCAGGCACGGAAGATTTGCTTATCTTGCCCAAACTAGACTCGGTGACAATGACAGATGACGAGGCTGTGGCTGCGCTTGCAAGGGGCTTCTACTCGTCGAAAAAAAGTGGCAGGTCAAAAACGGCTCACCGTGACAATTCTCACTCAGACCAGAGCAAATCCAATTACAACGGACCAGACTATCACTCCGAGAAAAAGCCCGAGTCGCCCATGTCTGCCAGGGCGCTTTCGCTCTCAGGCGGAGGCAAAGCGTCGCCGCCCACTACATCAGCCGACGCGAAACCCGCGCTGACTCGCTTTGCGGCACAGGCCAAAGTGCCGGGCATGGGTAGCGAATTTCTCGAATTCGAGCAAATGTATGGTCGTCCATCTGGCGCGTCGCTCAAAGACAAGGGTTGGTCGTGGATTAGATACAGCAAGCAAGATCCGCCCATCGATGTTTTCGTAGGCGCAAAGGGAACCGCTACCAAAGCCGATTTGCTGGTTGTCAAAATTCCAGCCGAAGTAGTCCAGTCAGAGTCGCAGGTCCTCGCCGTTGCCAGAGCGATGGCGGGAAAGATGCGCGGAGCGGCACTCGAGCATCCGCACAAATCAGTGAAATATCAGCAACTCTCCGAGCAGAAGATTCGCCGCATCCTCATCACTAATATGGACTCGCCAGGTTACCGACTTTGCATGATCGCGCCAAGAGAGACATCCGGCGACGATAATAACTACATTCTCATTCTTTCCAGATTTACTGGAGACATCCCAGCGATGATGCCGGAGCTAATCAAGCGGGCGCCTATGATGAGATTCTTGTATTCCGCGCTGGGACTGCCAGAACAGGATTGATGTAATCTAGACAACAAAATCGCACGGAGACTTAAACAAAAACATATAGAGGAAGGCTATCAAGCGCCGAGGCCATATAATGCGTTTGCGTTTATGCGTTTGTGTCTCAGGAGCTTCAGTAATGCCAGTGCAATCACCTCCGAAACAGTCACTAGAGTCAACAGTTGAAATGGAGCAGAAGCTCACGCCGCCGCCGAAAACGATATTCGACACAATTCCCCTGGGTCTGGTTTTGACCCTGGCGAAGCCCTATCTGGCAGGGCAAAGCGCCGACGAAGCAATCAAAATCGCCCATCGCATCTACGCCGAAAACAAATTTTGCGGCACCCTGGACATTCTCGGAGAAGACGCACCCACTCCAGCACACTGCGAAGGATATGTAGACGCCTACAAACAGCTCTTCGACGCAGTGCAAGCAAATCAGGTAAACGCCGCAAATCCGCGGGAGCGGCTGACAGTGTCGATGAAACCCTCGATGTTCAGCACCATGGCTCCTCAATCGGGCAAAGAGAGCGAAAAGGCACAGGAAGACGCTTTCGACCGCATTACTCGCGTCGTTGATTACGCCCTCAAGAAAGATATTCAGGTCACACTCGAAGCGGAAGACCACCGCTGGACTAACTTCCAACTCGAAGCGTTCTTCGCTTTGATCAACGCCGGTTACACAAACCTGGGCACAGTGCTACAGACCAGACTATTCAGAACCGAAAACGACATCAAGCGATTCGACGAACGCATGCGAGTGCGGCTGGTGATCGGCATTTACAACGAGCCGACTCAAATTGCTCACACTGACAAACGCACCATGAAGGACCTGGTCGTTCGCTATGCCGCGGACCTGCTCGATAAGGGCGTTTACACAGAACTGGCGACGCACGACACAAAGTGCATCGAGAATTTCTATCGCCAAACAGCGATTCCAAAGAAAGTGCCGTCCACACTCTTCGAGCATCAAATGCTTCAGGGTGTACCGCGACAGAGCGTTCAGCACAAGCTGCGCAGTGGGGACTACTTCAAAGATCTGGCTGCCACAGCCGATTCGCAAGACAAGCCTTACTTGAACCAATTGGAATCAACAGGCATTCCAGTGCGCATGTATCTTCCATTTGGAACTGCCAAAGTCTCCGGCGCATATTGCCGCCGCAGATTGCGTGAGAATCCGAACATGATTACTTACGGCTTCAAGAACTTTTTCGGCATTCAGTAAGACACTGACGCCTCATGAATCCAATTCGGATTCGAAAACTCGCCAGCTTCATGAATCTATTTCGGATTCGAGAACTCGTTGGCTATACCGAGACCCGGTTGAACTTGAAGTTCTCGAGAAACTTTTGGATATCTTCTTTTGGATTAAGATGGCTGATTTTCACCTGCGCATCAGGAACTCCGCCTGCAACCAGGTGTTTGCGTAACTCTTCATAAGCGCCGACAGCCAGAAATTCCACGGTTGTATCGGAAAGACGATCTGACTGCCGCTTGGCCTCGTACTCGATATTCTTCAAACGCAACTGTTTATCGAATTCTTGACGCAAGCGCTCGGTTGATTCAGAACTGATCAGCTTGCTGCTTTCTTCACTGATAGGCTCGCACCACAGCTCATAATGAGGCTCGGGGCGAAATTTCGGAATGACGGTAAAGAACCGCAATTTCATGCCGCAAACCTGAATCGCCGCAGACACTGCTTCTGTGACTTGCGACTCGGTGAGCTTTTCGCCAGTGAAAGAGCTGATGTTGCCGCCTTTATGCAAAAACTCGATTAGCGGTGCTTTATTGTGCCAGCCCGCCACTCTCACTATGTCATTGATGTTATATCGATATAGACCACCGGCTGTGGTGAACAAAATATAGTAACTCTCGCCGAGTTGAAGCTCGTGCGCAAGCAACGGCCGCTTGCCTGAACCCATCTCGTCTGCAGGCACAAACTCGAAAAAATGCGACCGCAGTGCCAATAACTGCTTGCCAGGCGCAATTGAAACCGTGCCCCGCCCTTCACTTGCACCATATGTGATATCACAGACGGGCAGATCGCCGAAAAACTCGGGCAAATCCTGAAGATAGAACGCAGCAGCGGCCTTGGTCCAACAACAAATCAAGCTGAGATTTTTCCAGATCTTTCGCGGTCTGAAATCCCCGGCGGTCAGCAGTTTCTTCAACTCAGCAGCGCGTTTCGAATCTGGCTTGAGAAATTTCTGCAAGGCAGCTTCGATCGGCTCGGGCAACGGCGCGGGCGGAGTCAAAGTTCCACGTTCGACATCTTCTATCAGGCGTTCAGCATATAGATTCAACCGCCTGGCAAGAACGACAATCGTGCTCGGGTTCAACGTATAAATGGAACTGATAGGCAACATGAGAGCGCAGCGCAACAAGGTGTAGTAGCGGCTCTCGTAATCCTTTATCAGGAAAAGTTCGTATGGCAACGGCGACACATATTTCTTTACTAGCGGAGGCTCTTCCAAATATAGGCGCCCAGAGATAGCCCCATATGGAATGTCGCCCGGCGTGCGCCCCTCTTCTGCCGGCGAGAAGACAGACAGAGTCACACCCTTAGCAACTCCTGGAAAACTGCGCAGTAAGTGGTATCCAGACGACACAGAAGCGCGCCGGAATTCTTTCACGTAACTGCGTGTAATAGGAATCAGCTTACGAGCGCCTGTAGTGCCGCTTGTAGTAGCAAACATGAATGGCATCTCAGTGGTGAGCACGTTTTGCTCGCCTTCAGAGACACGCGTGATGTAGGGTTGCAGAGTGTCATATTCATTGATGGGCACTGCATTCTGGAAGTCTGCAGCGGTCTTTATCGAGCCGAAATTATGCTCTTTTCCATATACAGTTTCGGCGTTGGCCGAAATTATTTCCATCAACTTTTCAAGTTGTGCCGCGGCAGGATTCAGACTCGCCTGCTCGAGCGCCTTTGCCTCGCGCGACCCGAGGATACCGAATGCAGAATAAAGCAGATTGCGAAACATGCTCAAAAAGAGTCTGAAATGTTTGTTAGCTCAACACCACTGAGCTTCCGAAAGTCTAGCACTATACTTGACTATACGTTTTTCAGGCGCTTAAGACCGTCAAACAATTTTTGCAGATTCCACCATGCTCTTTTTACTGGCTCTAATCACACTGGCTGCAACGATCGCCCAGATCGTGTCATTCAACAGAATGTTTACTTATGTGCAAAAGGAGCTGGCCTTCAAACCTTCGCCGCAGTACATGCCGAAAGTGTCGGTAATTCTGCCTTGCAAAGGTCTAGACCGCGGTTTCGAAGAAAACATGGTCAAACTCCTTGACCAGAAATATATAGGTATCGACCAAAAACCCAGATTTGAAGTCATTTTTGCGGTGGCGCAGGAAAGCGATCCCGCCTATGCGGTGCTTAAACGAGTCTGCGAATCTCAAACTAAAGTCGACACAAAGCTGGTAGTAGCAGGGATAAATCAAGCTCGCGGACAAAAAATAAACAATCAGTTACGTGCACTCCAGGAGATCTCGCAAGACAGCGAAGTTCTGGTATTCGTGGATTCTGACGTGATTGCGCGCGACGACTTTATTCAATATTTGACGGCGCATCTGCAAGACCAAACAGTCGGAGTGACGACTGGATATCGTTTTTACATCCCATTCAAGGGTGACTGGCCCTCACTGCTGCGTTCATTGTGGAACCGCATGTCGGCGTGGGAGCTGGCTGACCCGAACTTCGCGTTTGCCTGGGGCGGGGCTATGGCTACACGCCGACAGACTTTTGCCGATGCGCGAGTCGCCGAGCACTGGGACAAATCTGCTGATGACGACCTGTCTTTGACAACAGCAGTCAAGGATATCGGCTTGAAAGTGCGCTTCGTGCCGCAATGTCTTGTAGCAAGCGACGGTGATGCGACCATTCCCGAGATTGTCGAATGGACTAATCGTCAGCTCATATTAACGAAGGTTTACTACCCCAAATTGTGGCGTCGAGCCATTCGCCGGGCCGTCATTCTAGTGGTCTGGCTGCTGGCTCTGGCTGGTTCCATTGCCACTGCAGCCTGCACAGGTTCGACAGAATTAATCGCAGCCAGCATCGCCGGACTGATTTTACTGCCGGTCGAAGTCTTTTTCCTTCTCAAAGCACAACGTCTCTGGTATCGCGTACTTTCGTTAAGCGCAAAAGAAGAGGACTTTAATGGTCAAATTTCAGCGCAGAAAGCAAGTGAGCGCGCTCTTATGGAAAACGCATATCAATCTTCGCTGCTCAGATTTTCGCTCGTTCTACCGCTTGCGCATATCGTTCTGCCATGGATGACGCTATATTCTGTATTGACAAACAGAATTCGCTGGCGCGGAATCGATTACGAGTTGAGAAGTCCCAGCGAAGTCGTGATTATTTAACCGGGTTAAGACGAGCATGTATGCCCGTCTCTATGGGCATTGAATAAGCTGACCTTGTTAAAAACTGTCCAATGGACTGACGATGTAGGCCCTCTATACTTCTTAGGTTTATTACCTGGGTGTGCTGTCCGCTGATTCAGAGAGATCCAAAAGGCTTGACCCAACCCGATCCCAGGTATGAGACCAACAAGAGGCTAGCGCAGATGTCGAGCTTTGGAATCATTGCCATTAACCACGGCGCCCTGGGGCTGAGTGGCTTGGCAGAAAGCCATCGTCAGGAGAACTTTGGGAACTATCTGGCTGATGCAGCCATCGCAGAGGCAGCGATACGTGCAGGCGACACGGGCGTTCTCAATCTCGAATTGCTCGAACTGCAAGACAGCAATGTGCGCGAAGCAGTTGCTCAGGTTTTAGTGACTATCGCCAATTCGGGCGAAGGCAGAAGTGGTATCAAATACGATGCCAGCCAGGAAGCAGAAGTAGAAAAGCTTCTGACACTTCTCGATTCGAAGTTTGATGGTCGGCGGCTCGACGTAGTTCTGACGAATTTGCCAGGCAAAGCCGACGAAGCAAAAAAGAAAGTCAAAGCGCTGCACAAACGCAAATTGCAAGTGATCGTAGAAACCGTTTCGGTCGAAGCAGCAATTATCGCGCAGGAAGCCGGTGCTGATGCCGTTATCGCCAAGGGGCATGAAGCCGGTGGCAGAGTCGGCGACGAAACATCATACGTCTTGCTGCAGCAGTTCGCTCAGAAGGTAACAATCCCGTTTTATGCTCAAGGTGGAATCGGTGTTCACACAGCAGCAGCCGCTTTCGTAGCCGGAGCTTGCGGAGCTGTTCTCGACTCGCAATTGCTGTTCACGAAAGAATCAACACTTCCGCTTGAGCTGAAACAAAAAATAGCCAATCTCGACGGCACAGAAACGACAGTGGTCGCACTCGGTGATGAGCTTTACCGCCTTTATGCGAAAACAGCATCGACTGTCGAGCAATGTCTGGCAGCCACAGAAAAAACACTGTTGAAAAATGTAGCGGTCCACAACCGCACCCTGCGCGCCCTCGATCGCGTCTGGACCTTCGGGCAAGATGTCTGCTTCGCTTCTGATTTCGGTCAGCGTTATTCAACCGTAGCAGGAGTTTCACAGGCAATCAAAGCTTCGGTGCGCGAACACGTAAGATTGGCAGCAGAGAAGCAGCCACTGCAGCAAGATTCACCACTTGCGGTATCACATGGCACCAAATATCCAATCGTGCAAGGTGCGATGACTCGCGTCTCAGACACGGCAGATTTCGCGCTCAGTGTCTCAAAAGATGGCGGATTGCCGTTTCTTGCGCTGGCACTGATGCGTCAGAACGAGTGCGATGTGCTCGTCTCAGAAACAAAAGAAAAACTCGGTTCGTTGCCGTGGGGTGTTGGCATTCTCGGATTCGTTCCTCAGCAGCTGCGTCAGGAACAGATGGAAGTGGTCAGCAAATACCGACCACCATTCGCTCTGATCGCCGGTGGACGCCCAGATCAAGCCAAAGCGCTGGAAGATATGGGCATCAAAACCTATTTGCATGTTCCTTCCCCGATGTTGCTTGAATCGTTCATCGAAATGGGCTCGAAGCGCTTCATCTTCGAAGGCAAAGAGTGCGGTGGACACGTGGGGCCCCGTGCCAGTTTCACCCTCTGGGAAGCGATGATCGATCGCATCCTCGGAGCGCTCGGACCTCGCGATGACGCTTCTCTTTACCATGTTCTTTTCGCCGGCGGCGTACATGATGCCATGTCATCAGCTATGGTGGCAGCCATGGCTGCAAGGCTGGCCGCCCGTGGTGTGAGAGTCGGAGCACTGATGGGCACAGCCTATCTGTTCACCAGGGAAGCCGTCGAGACAGGTGCAATCGTCGAGAAATTCCAGCAAGCAGCTATTGAATGCAGCAAGACCGTGTTGCTTGAAACGGGACCAGGACACGCGATTCGTTGCATCAATTCACCGTACAAAAAGATTTTCGACGACAAGCGTCAAGAACTGGTTTTGAAGAACACGAGTCGTGACGAAATTCGCGAAGAACTCGAATTAATGAACCTGGGTCGTTTGAGAATCGCCAGCAAGGGTCTGACGCGTCGTGCGAATGCGAGCAAAGAAGACACCATCGCCGAGTTAAAGGATCAAAATAAGGCCGGAGCCAATCTGGAAAGTCTGCCAGCAGAGAAACAGTGGGCAGACGGCATGTACATGATCGGGCAGGTTGCAGCAATGCACGACTCGGTCTGCACGATTGCCGACCTGCACGAAACCGTTGCCAATGGTGGCGCCGACATCATCAAAAACGTGGCAAGTCAGGAAACAGTTTCGCAAACGGTCGAGTCGAACCAGAAGCATGCATCAGAGCCAATCGCAATCGTCGGCATGTCGTGCCTCTTTCCGAAAGCCAACGACCTTGAAACCTACTGGGAAAACATCCTCAGCAAAGTAGATACGATCACGGAAGTACCAATCGATCAATGGGACTGGAGAAACTACTACGATCCCGATCCACTGGCGCGCGACAAGATTCACTCCAAATGGGGTGGTTTCTTGCAAGACTTGAAATTCGATCCGACAAAGTATGGCATTCCACCAAGCAGTCTCGCATCCATCGATCCGATGCAAGTACTTTTGCTTGAAGTGACCCGAGCAGCCATTGAAGACGCCGGCTACACGCAGCGTGGCTTCGACCGTGAAAAAACTTCAGTCGTCCTGGCCAATGCCGGTCATGGACCGATCACTGCGCTCTACTCACTTCGTTCGATGTTGGGATGGAAATTGAACGACCTGTCGGACAGCGCCAAAGCCGAGTTGCAAGAGGCGTTGCCTGAATGGACCGAAGACTCCTTCCCCGGGTACCTGGGCAACGTGGCGGCAGGAAGAGTAGCCAATCGGTTCGACCTGGGCGGCGTCAATTTCTCCATCGATGCGGCTTGTGCCTCGTCCTTAGCTGCGCTGCATGTCGGTATCGGCGAACTGCGTAACAAACAGAGCGACGTTGTATTCCTCGCTGCAGCTGACACGCACAACCAGCCTGGCGACTTCCTCAGCTTCAGCAAAACGCACGCATTTTCAGCTCAGGGCAGATGCAAAACATTCGACGTCACTGCAGACGGTATTGTCATCAGCGAAGGCGTCGCCATGCTTGTGCTGAAACGACTGAGCGATGCAGAACGTGACGGCGACAGAATCTACGCAGTCATCAAAGGTATCGGCGGCTCAAGTGATGGTAGAGACTTGAGCCTCACGGCACCGAGCCCGGCAGGACAAATGCTTGCCCTGAACCGAGCCTACGAAGACGCAGGTCTCTCACCAAGTTCAGTCACGCTGGTAGAAGCGCACGGCACAGGCACCGTAGCTGGTGACAGAGCAGAAATCGAAGCGCTGAAATCGGTATTCGAAAAGCATGGCGCACCAAAGCGCGGTTGCGCTGTTGGTTCGGTCAAAACGATGATCGGGCACACGAAAGCTGCAGCTGGTCTAGCTTCCATCATTAAGGTCGCTAAGGCTTTGCATCACAAAGTATTGCCGCCGACAATGGGCGTAACAAAACCAAACCCATCCTGCAATTTCGAAAACAGTCCTTTTTACATCAACAGCGAAACACGCCCCTGGATCAACAACAAGGAGGGCGCCCGCCGCGCAGGCGTCAGCGCGTTCGGATTCGGCGGCACCAATTTCCACACAGTCATCGAAGAATATGTGCCCGGTGCAAGTAGTGCGCCTAAGGCAGCCACGTACGGCTGGCCAGCCGAACTGTTTTTGATGCAAGGCAAGAACAGACTGGAGCTGATGAAAGCGCTCGATGCAGTTGCCGATATAGTCAAACGAGCCAGCAAGACCGAAGAAACCGTCAATCTTCGCGAAGTCGCTCAAACCGCTCATTTGAAGCAGTTGGAACGGCATGCTGACCCAAAAGTGCATGAATTGTGCGTGGGCATCGTCGCTACGAGTGCAGAAGATCTGCTTGAGAAAATTTCGCGCGCCAAAAGCGATATGCTCAACGCAAACTGCACGGAAATCAAAGATCCTCGCGGCATCTATTTTGTAGATCACGAAGTGAAGCCTGAAATTTCAAGCGGTAAAGTCGCATTCCTGTTCCCGGGACAGGGCTCGCAGACCGTGGACATGCTGCGCGAGCTGGCAACTCAATTCCCTGAAATTCGTGACACGATCGAACAAGCTTCGAAAGTTCTGGCAGACAAGTTTGCTCAACCGCTCAACACGATTGTCTATCCGGCTCCCGCTTTTACAGAAGAAGAGAAAGCCGCTCAACTGGCAGCTCTCACTGACACTCACGTTGCGCAACCAGCAATCGGCGCAGCAGACCTGGGCATGCTCAAGCTGCTTCGCTCGTTCGGCGTCGCACCAGATATGGTTGCAGGACACAGCTACGGTGAATACGTGGCACTGCACGCAGCCGGTGTGTTTGGAGAAACTGAACTTTTCAAAATTTCAGAAATTCGCGGCAGGATTCTCTCTGAAAAGAATGGCAGCGGAAAAGGCACTATGGCTGCAGTCTCCGGTCAACTGGAAGAGGTGACGAAAATCCTCAAAGAGACTCAGGGTGTGACGCTGGCTAATATCAATTCGCCGAAGCAAATTGTAGTTGCTGGCGAAGAATCAGCTGTACAAAATGCTCTGGAAGCCTTCAAAAAACATGGCGTGGCAGCAAAGCTGATACCAGTCTCGCAGGCGTTCCACTCCAGTCATATGGAACACGCACAGGCTCCGCTTCAAACCGCTCTTTCGGAGATCCCTCTGCTTGAGCCGAGTGTACCTGTTTACTGCAACACAGACTCTGAAATATACGCAAAGTCATCAGTTGTTTCCAGACTGACGAACCATATCGTTGAACCAGTCGACTTCGCAAAACAACTGCAGAAAATGTACGACGATGGCGCCCGACTTTTCGTAGAAGTAGGACCCGGAGCTGTTTTGAGCGGACTGACAGAGGCTACTCTTTCTCACAAAGAAGGAAACAAATATGTCGTAGCCACTGCTGGTCGCGGCGGCGTAACTAACCTTTTGCACTGCCTGGCGATCCTGGCCGTTAATGGACAGAAATTAGACATAAGCAGACTGTTTAGCGCACGCACCAAAGCTTTCGAAGCGGCACGCAAGTTTGGACGTCATCTCAACTCCGGTGAAGCGCCTCGCACCCGCACCTTGATGTATATGGTCAACAGCGCCCACATTAAGCGCATCGGTGATAACGGCGCTGCTAAACCAGGAGCGAAGGCAACTCAGGCAGCAGCATCAGCGAAGCCGGCACCGACCTCGCAGTCTTCTTCTGTCGGGACTAGCACCACAGGTTCGATAAACGCTGCGCAGGCAGCCCCGACAGCGTCAGCTCAAGCAAAAATTTCACAACAATCGGCAAATGTTTCAGCCGCCACAGCCGCTCAAGCAGCAGCTAAGCAACCGCAAGCAGCCAGCCACCCCCTTCAGGTAACCAAGCCCCAGGGCAGCTCTCAAACCGAAACAAGGAACCCAACAGCCTCATCCATGAATACATCTAAACCAGCAGATCAGCAAAAACAAAACCAGTCAGATGCAGTAAGAGGTCAAGCGCCAATTCCGCAGCCAGTTCCTGTGATGATGCCGCCCCAGCAAATGCAGCTGCCAACTGCGGTTTCTGGAAAGAACGTTGACCAGGTAATGCTGCAGTTCCAGCAGACAATGCTGCAAATGACGAACAGCTTCTTGCTCACGCAGCAACAAGTGATGCTGGCATACTTGCAAAACAAGAGCGGCGTGGCAGGTCCGATGTCCTACCAGGCTTCATCTCAGATGATGGCACAGACGCCGCAGCAAGAATTCAGCTATGCACCACAGGCGATGCAACAGTATGTGCAACCACAGGCGATGCCAGTGGCGCCGACTCAGGCAATGAACCCATACGCAGCTCAGGCAGCAATCCAGACCTATACACCTGCGCCAGTTGCACCAGCGCACTACAGAGACCAGCCAGCGCTACCACAGTCGACACACGTTCAAGCTGAACCAGCAACGCAGAACGTGCCTGCAGCTCAACTGCTGAACACGCTCTCTCAAGTTGAGGCCAGCGCAGTTGTGCCTGCTCCGGTTGAAACAGCGGCGGAAGCAGCTACAGCAGAAGAAACTTCCGCCGACGATCCACAAGTTCTGGTGAACGCTCTGCTCGACATCGTCAGTCAGAGAACCGGCTATCCTGTCGACATGCTCGACCCGACCTTAGATCTGGAAGCAGACCTCGGCATCGACTCGATTAAGCGCGTCGAAATTCTCAACAGCTTCCGCAAGATGCTGCCTGAGCAAAGACAGCTTGAATTGGAAGGCGGGCTTGAAGACCTGGCCGGCACCAAAACTCTGCAAGGAATCATTGACTGGATCTGCAAGGCACCATCCGGCGCTTCCGCAGACAAAGCTCCAGCTCACCATAACGGCAATGGCAATGGCAACGGGAACGGCTATATCGGCGGCAATGGCAATGGTAATGGTCACGGCCACAATGGTAACGGTAACGGAAATGGCCACGGGCACGCCCCGGAAATCGGCAAAGTCCTTCATTTGCCGACAATGAACAACAATGGTCATAACGGCAATGGCAACGGTAATGGTAACGGCAACGGACACAGCGGTCTCCACCTCGTCACCGACGCCGCTCAGGAACTGGTTCCTGGTGGAATTCTGCGCCGCGGACTGGTTCAATCTTATAGATTGCCAGCGCTGGAAACAAAAGCACCTCAGCTCACTGGCGTTGTTTTGATCGCCGCGGACTCGGCTGGATACGCAAAAGCTCTCGTCTCAGCCCTGTCCAGGCACAAACAAAAAGCAGTTGTTTTAGCAAAAGGCAAGGGCGCAGATGTGTCAGTAAGCGATTTCCACAGTGTGGAAGAACTGACTGGCGCGGTGCAAAAGGTGAAAAAAGAGCACGGCGAAATCGTTGCGTTCATCGACCTTCGCGCCTTCGACGTGAACGACCAGGCTAAAGACATCAAGGTGCTCAGCCAGTTGTTTGCCGCAGCCAAAGCGCTCGAACCAGATTTCAATCCGAAACAGGCCGAGAACAAAAAACAGTTCATAGTGGCTGCGCGGATGGATGGTCAGTTCGGTCTGACTGACACTACTTCGTTCTCGCCGCTGCAAGCCGGGCTTGTCGGTTTGATGAAGTCACTGGCTAAAGAATGGACACAGTCGAACTGCAAAGCTATCGACTTCTCAACGAAGTTGTCTCCTGCAGCGGTTGCCGACATTCTCGTTAAGGAACTAGCCAACAAAGACCCTTATGTTGAAACTGGTTATGACGACAAGCAACATCGCTACGCCATCGAAAGTTTTGCAGTCAGCCTCAATGATGCCGAACGCAACAACATCAAACTCGACGCTTCAAAGGTTGTTTTGATTACAGGTGGCGCACGCGGTATCACGGCCGAACTGGCTCTGGAGCTGGCAGGGAAGTACCAACCGAAACTGATTCTGGTCGGACGCATCCCTGAACCTCAGGGGCAAGAGAATTCAGCCACAGCCGGACTCGAATCTGCAAAAGACCTCAAAGCTGCCATCATGGAACAGCTCAAGGGCGAAGGAAAACCTGTCAGCATTGCCGCAGTGGAGACTGTCTATCAACGCTTGCTGAAAGAACGAGAAGTGAGAGAAACGCTCAACGAGTTGAAGAAACTTGGTTCGGTAGTCGAATACCACGCCCTCGACGTTCGCGACCCAGAAGCCTTCGGCAATCTGATCGCCGATATCTACAAGCGCCATGGCAATATTGATGGTGTCATCAATGGTGCCGGTATCATCGAAGACGGTTTCACAAAAGACAAGTCAGTTGAATCATTCGAAAAGGTCGTCAGCACTAAGATTGAGAGCAGCTTTATCCTGGCTGAAAGACTGAACCTCGATACGCTGCAGTTTATGTTCCTTTTCTCTTCTGTAGTCGGTCGCACCGGTAACGCCGGACAGACAGACTATGTAGCGGCGAACGAGACTGTCAACAAGCTAGCCATGCTCCTCGACAAGAAGACTAAGGCACACGTTGCCTCGATCATGTGGGGTCCCTGGAAAGGCGGCATGGCACAACCAGAATTGGAAAGCATCTTCGCTAAGTATGGTTGGGCGATGATTGACGCTTCTGCTGGACGTACATACTTTATTGAAGAACTGGAATACGGCAAAAAAGGCGATGTAGAGGTACTCCTCGTAGCAGAACTTCTGGGTGAAGCGGCGCTGCCGGCACCAGCTGGTCCACGACTCTATCAGTCGACTGCTTCGATGATCGAGCCTGGCAGTTTCCAATTCGCTTTCGACTTGAATCCAGAGCACGACCTGTACTTGAATGACCACACATTCGATGGCATTCCCGTCATGCCGATGGCTTTCGCTCTCGAATTGATGGCTGAAGCCGCCACTGCAGCTTATCCTGGATATAGTGTGCGGAAAGTGCACCGCATGGACATTCCATCTGGAATCGTCTTCGACGCACCGACAAAGCAAATTACGGTCGTTACAGAAGAGATCAGCCGCTCAGAGATGGGTGTGAAGGTAAAAGTTGCTCTGAATACGGGTGCGCCACTGAAGCGCACTAACTTCAAGGCAACAATGGAACTTTCGCGAACTGACTCAGGCGAAGTGCAGCGCCTCGACCAGTACCCAGCAGAAGTGGTGGCACATTTCACAGACAGAAATGAGCTTGCCGTCATCGATGACCAGGTCGAGCAAGTGCCTGCGACAAAAGACGTCTATGGCAACTGGCTCTTCCACGGACCAATCTTCCAGGGCATAAAAGAGATCCACAATCTCGGCACCAACGGCATTCTCGGCACAGTGCAAGCAGCCGACGAAGGCACTTGCTTCGCTGTCACAAACGGCGACAAGTGGGTGATCGACCCGGTACTCTTCGACAGCTCGATGCAGTTGGCTGGAGTGTGGGCACGTCACAACCTCGACATCACAGTGTTGCCGACTGGCTTCCGTACTCTTCACCTGCTTGGAAAAATCGAAAGTGGAGAAGAACTCTACGGTCGAATCTTCATCAATCCCGGAGCATCAGCAAGAGAGCTGACTTGTGAACTGGCCATCTACCGCAAATCAGGTGAGATAGTCGTTCTCGTCGAGGGTCTCGGTGGTGTCGGCAGCAAGTCGTTGAACAGACTTGCCAGCCAGGGAAGCCCGCTGGGTACGACTAAATGAGACCGGCAGGACGGCCAGCCAATAACGCCCAAGCCTCCCGGACCGCCAATAAGATCGCAATAGTGGGAATGTCGTGCCTGTTTCCGGGTGCGTCGAACTTATCGCAATTCTGGACGAACATCGTCAACGGCGTCGATGCCACCAGGGATGCTACCGCCGAAGAGTGGAACCCGGAAAAGTTCTACAATCAAACTCCGACATCGTTCGAGCATATCTACTGCAAGCGCGGTGGCTTCATCACTGAACTGGCCGATTTCGATCCGCTCAAATACGGAGTCATGCCAAACAGCATCTCCGGTTCTGACCCAGACCAGCTGCTGGCACTGAGGGTCGCAACCGAGGCGCTCGCGGACGCCGGTTACAGCAGTAAAGAGTACGACGGCAATCGCGCCGAAGTGATTTTGGGGCGCACCTCCGCACCCGGTGGTGGCAGCATGAACATGATTTATCACGGCGAGACAGTACATCAGGTTCTTGACGTGGTCAAATCGCTGCATCCAGAATATTCCGCAGAACAGCTCAAGCTACTGGAACAGGGTTTGCGCGCGTCCTTGAGAAACTGCAGTTCTGACACGATACCAGCTGTGATGCCAAACATTCTGGCAGGAAGAATTGCCGGTCGATTGGGCTTCAAGGGCAAGAGTACCGTGCTTGACTCAGCCTGCGCATCTTCGTTGATCGCAGTTGAGATGGCAGTCAGCGATTTATTGTCGGGCTCATGCGACCTGGCTCTGGCAGGCGGCATTCACGTCAACGCCTTTGCAGCTTTCTATCAGATGTTCTGCGGACTGGGCGCACTGTCAAAACAAGAAAAGATTCGTCCATACGATGACAAAGCCGATGGCACGCTGCTTGGCGAAGGACTCGGAATGGTCGTCTTGAAACGCTACGAAGACGCCATCAAGGACGACGACAGAATCTATGCGGTAATCACAGGCATAGCCAGTTCGAGCGATGGTCAAGGCACAAGCATGCTGGCGCCGTCAGTCGATGGAGAAGCACTTGCCCTCAAGCGTGCCTACGAGATGTCTGGCGTCTCACCGGCTACAATCGGCTTGCTGGAAGGACACGGCACAGGCACTCCTTCAGGCGACGCCGCTGAAATTCAAGCAATCCAAAAAGTCTATGGAGAGAGCACCGACGGCAGCCCATGGTGCGCAATCGGGTCGGTCAAATCGATGATCGGTCACACTCAAGCGGCCAGCGGAGTAGCAGGTTTGATCAAAACTGCACTGGCGCTCTATCACAAAATTCTGCCGCCTACTTTGAACGTGGAGACCCCGACCAGTCAAATAGACTGGCAAAAGTCGCCCTGCTACATCAATTCCAAAACTCGCACGTGGATTCACGCCAAGACACCGACAACGATAGCACCGGAAGACCGCAGCAAGTGGGAACAGTACAGTTCGCCGCGCCGCGCTGCCGTAAGCGCCTTCGGTTTCGGCGGGGTCAACGCTCACACGATTTTGGAAGAACACGACAACGAATACGAAGGTGAAAGCGACAGCTTGCTTCTGGAGTGGGAGACTGAACTCTGCTTGTTCGTTGGAAAAACGCACGAAGAGCTGGTCGGTTCCCTTACAAATGTAAGAAATCACCTGGTCAACAATCCTTCTCAGGCTTTGCGCAACGTCGCCTACAGTCTTGCAACAAAAGCCAGAAAAACGTTGGGTAAAAAGCAAACGGTTTCCATCATCGCATCCACTGTTCAAGATCTGCAAAGAAAGATAGATGGTGTGCTTAATGCATTCGACAAAGACGAAACTCCAAACCTCGCTGACGTTTATTACGTCAAAAACTCGCAGGCAGGTCAGGGCAAGTTGGCCTTCGTCATGCCAGGGCTGGGCGCTGCCTATCCGAACATGTTGCAGGATTTGTGTTATCACTTCCCTGAAGTTCGCATCGTTTTCGACTACATCGATATTCTTGCACTGCACTGCCAGAGCGACTTCATGCCCAGCCGCAGAATTTTCCCGAGAGGCGAGCAGGGGCAAGAATCAATTGCATCGCTGGCGGCGATGGACTCAGCCGTCGTCAACGTGCTCATGGCCGAGTGGGCACTGTATACGGTGCTGCAAAATGTTGGCATCGAGCCTGACGCATTGTTAGGCTGCAGCACGGGCGAATTTGCGACTCTGCCAATGAGTGGAGCGGTGAACATTCTAGATGTAGCGCCGCTGTTCTACCATCTGAGCACGCAAGTAGCAAAATCTGTTTCGAAAGAAAAGCTGGCTAACCTGCGTTCAATAATGCTTGTAGCCGATCACGACAACTTCAAGGAAACCCTCAAAGACATTGATGATTTGTATTTGAGCGCCGCGTTGTGCCCTTCTCAGACAATGCTGTCCGGATCAAAAGAAGCAGTCGCCGAAGCAGTGAAGTCCCTGACAGCCGCGGGATTCGAGCCGCAGCCGCTGCCTATGGCGATTCCATACCATACGCCACTTGTAGAAGGCATGGTCGATCCGAATTTACAAGAGATCCAGGATATGGAACTCGGTTTGCCAAAGACTCCGATCTGGTCTTGCAGCAGAGTTGACAAATATCCCGACGACACAACCGCTATTCGCGAGATAACCACAAAGTTGTTCACGCAACCGATCATGCTCAAAAAGACGATCGAGGCGATGTATGCCGATGGCGTAACGATGTTTGTGGAGGTGGGACCAAAGGGCGTTCTCACTCCATTAATCGGCGACACTCTGCAAGATAAAGAGCATCTTGCCGTCGCCTCCAACACTTCATACAACTCTTCGATAACGCAGTTGAATCACTGCCTCGGCGAACTGGCCGCCCACGGCGTCAATATGCAACTGGATTATCTGTTCGCACGAAGAGTGCCCGAGTTTATAGAGTTTGACGAAACTCCGAAGCCGAGCCAACGCCCTGCGGTTCGCCTGGATTTAAAATTCCCACAACTCCGGTTACCTGAGGATATAGCGAAACAACTGCGAGCCAGTGCGGCTCAATCATTCGAAGCTCAGGCGCCTGCGGCTCAATCATTCGAAGCTCAGTCGAACGATTACCATGTCGAGACGGAAGAATCGCCTGAACAGCCACTAGATGTGGTGCAAACATATCTGGCAGGCATGGCAGAATTCCACAATAATTTGATGGGCATGCAAGAAGAAGTGATGCGTGCATACCTGCTGGCGCAGCAGCAAGCAGAACTCAACGGCAACTGCGAGAGCGATAGCATAGAATACAGTGGCGTAGCAAACGGATTCGAGTACGGCGCAGCAGATGGTCCCGGATACGGCGAAGCAAACGGATTCGAGTATGGCGCAGCAGATGGTCTCGGATACGGCGAAGCAAACGGATTCGAGTGCACCGCAGCAACCGAACAATTGCAGCTTCCGCCATTCCTGCGCAATGGATTAGTGCGTTGCGAACTATCGGAACAGGATGCAGAAGCAGAGTTATTCGTTACCCTCGACAATCACAGATATCTTCTCGACCATGCCATCGGGGGCAACGTCTCATGCGCGGCTGGGATTGAACGCGTCTACTTGCTGCCCCTGACCGTTGCCGTTGAAGCTATGACTGAAATCGCGTCTCTTCTGATTCCGGGCAGACCGGTGCTTAGAGTCAGCTCAGTCAAAGCGGCACGGAGAATCAGGGTAGGGCGCGAAGGCTCCACGCTTAGATTGAGAGCAAAGAAAATCGATTCGTATACATTCGAGACCAGCATCGATCAGATAGGCGCTGAACAATATGCCGGACCGTCCATGTCATGCCGAGTTGAATTCGGCGAATACTATCCTGCCGCTCCTCTTCTCACCAACTCGATTGCGGGGGCTCGCCTGGCGACGCTTACTCCAACCGAACTCTACCAGCCACATACGATGTTCCACGGACCGCGCATGCAATCGGTTGTGGCGCTGCACAGCCTCGGCAAGCGCGCGGGCGATGGCTATGTTGTAGCCCGCCCTGCTCAAGACTGGTTTCCAGACGATAACGACCCCAAATTCCTAATCGATCCATTGCTGCTCGACAATTCAACACAAATAGTTCTGTTCTATCTCTTTGAAGAGAAAGAAGACGTGAGCGCCCTGCTGCCGTTTCTAGTCGAATCGCTGGAGTTGTTCACTGACCTGTCCAACCTGCGCGGCACCTTCAGAGTATCGGCACACCTTAGCTCGATGACTTCACGAGGCACCGAGGGTGATGTCTTCATCATAGACAACAATAACGTAGTGCTTGCGAAATTCACGGGCATCAACAGTCGAAGAATTATTCTCAGCGAAAGCTGGAAAGAGTTCATCGCTCAACCGCAAAACACGTTCCTGTCAGACACTATGCCTTACATCGAGGCTGCGCTGGGTCGCTCAGATCAGTGGAGTAACGCGATTTTGCAATCTGGGCAACTGCCCGAAGATGAATCCACCTTGACGTGGTGCCTCGACTACGTTTTGAACAACAGCGAAAGACGAGAATTCTTAGCGCTGACGAATCTGCCCAGAAAGCGCGAGTGGTTTTGCGGAAGAATCGCAGCCAAAGAGGCTGTGCGACGTTTACTGAAAGCCAGCCACAATCTCACAGTTTGTTCGGCTGACATAATTGTAGCGACCAACGAACAGGGTCAACCATATGCTACAGGCAAATGGATTGATGTCGTGGGAGCACAGCCATATCTCTCAATCAGCCACAAAGCGGGAATAGCAGTGGCGCTCGCAGCGCACAGACAAGCGTCGCGCGGAATTGGCATCGACGTCGAAATTATCGAACCGAAAGAAAATGGATTCGAGACTCTGGCATTTCTTCCAGATGAAATAAACGAATTGAAGAAAGCTGCCGGATCGAATAAAGAAAAACGCGTCATTCAATTCTGGTCAGCAAAAGAGGCAGTCGGAAAAGCGCTTGGCTTAGGGCTTTCAGCCAATCCTCGTTCTTTGAAAGCTCAGTTTCTCAGCGAAAACCAAGATGAAGCGAGATTCTCAGTTTCGGCGCAGAACGGTGGACCATTCCTTGTTCATTGTTTGACCTATGATCGAACAGTCATCGCAGTGACAAATTTAGTTGCGGCTGGCTAGCGCGCAGTCATAGCAGCGAGGAATTTAATTGCAGCTGACTAGCGCGCATTCATAGCCGTGACGAATTTAGTTGTGGCGGACGCGCGCGCAATTAGTCGCCGACGGCTAACGCGCATCGTCCACGGCGGAAAGGCGGCGAGCGACATGTGCGCACACAGACTTAATGAAAAGGCTCAGTTAACTGTCATGCTTCAATTGGTTAACTGTGTCGCAAAGCTTGGTTAAGTGCCACGCCAAACATTCTTTTGTGGCTTTGAATTGTCTCTGGGAATAGTGTCGTTAACACTCGGAGATTGATAAGTGAAAGTCAAAATGATTTTGCCTGCATTGACCGAGGCAAAGAGTCCGTTTTTCCGACCGATTAAATATTCACTGTTTCCGCCGCTTGGGCTGGCGACTCTGGCTGCCAGGCTGCCCGACGACTGGGAAATTCAAATCGTCGATGAACACGTCGAAGAACTCGATCTCAATGACTCGCCCGACCTGGTTGTAATTCAGGCATACATAACTTCAGCTTTTCGCGCGTACAAAATTGCAGACCACTATCGAGCTAATGGCGCCTTCGTAGTGATGGGCGGCCTGCATGTGACGTCTTTGCCCGATGAAGGGTTGGAGCATGCAGACACTATCATGCTCGGACCTGCAGGCGACGCCTGGAGCAGGTTCATCGCTGATTATCTGGCTGGCAAGACCAAGCGCACATACGTTGCCACCAAACGAACATTAGTGGGCGCACCACCGATGCGACGCGATTTGATCAAGCGCCATCTTTATCTGTGTCCCAACTCAATAGTCGTTTCGCGCGGATGTCCGCACACCTGCGACTTCTGCTACAAAGAAGCTTTCTTCAAAGGCGGCAAATCTTTCTACACGCAAGAAGTCGACGACGCACTGGCAGAAATTGAGCGATTGCCCGGACGTCACATCTACTTTCTCGACGATCATTTGTTTGGCAACGAGCGATTCGCTCACGCGCTCTTTGACGGCATGAAAGGTATGGGGCGCGTTTTTCAGGCCGCAGGCACAGTGCAATCGATTCTTCGACCTGGCTTGCTGGAAAAGGCAGCAGAAGCGGGTTTGCGCAGCTTGTTCGTAGGATTTGAAACGCTGAATCCGTCAAACTTACAAGACCACGACAAATTTCAAAATCTGAATCGCGACTACAATAGTGCTATCAAACGCGTTCATGATTCAGGTGTTATGGTGAACGGCAGTTTCGTGTTTGGAATGGATCACGATGACGAGACCGTCTTCGACCGCACGGTGGATTGGGCTGTGGAGCAGGGAATCGAAACAGCTACTTTCCATATTTTGACACCGTATCCATCGACCGAACTGCATGATCGAATCAACAGTGAAGGGCGCATGTTGCATCGCAACTGGGATTTGTACGACACGCGCCACGTCGTGCACAAACACCCCACTATGTCTGCGCAAACGCTGGAAGCTGGATACTGGCGAGCTTACAAAAACTTCTATCAATGGTCTAACATTTTCAAAGGCGCGATGCAGAAGCCTGAACCACACGCACAAATGCGACATCTTGCATACGCCGGCGGCTGGAAAAAGTTCGAACCATTGTGGGATGCCATCATAAAGACCCAACGCGTGACGCGCATGCTCCCTTTGCTGGAGGAAGTGCTGGCTGCGTTTGGCAAATTCAATTCGGACAAAATCGAGCAGACTCCGCCGTCACTGCCTAAAGCCGCATAAAAAGGTCGAGTCGTTATGACTCCGTCACGCTACCGCCACAACTTTGCCACCACGCAGCCACTTCCATTCCCGTATTCTGCGAAAGTCGACCCAGCTCGATGCAACCTTACCACCATGCAAGCCGGCTGCACTCTGCGTGTCGGAGAAGTTTAGTGCACATGCTTAGAGGAAATATTTCATGACTTACAACAAATTAGAAAGCATCACAAAAATCGAAAAGGGCGGAGTATCTAACTATGCCTTGAAAGAAGACGCGATCGTCAATCAGATCAGCCAGCTTCGAGATGCCGATCCCAGTGGCTATTTGAGCAACATGAGGCAGATGGACAAAATGGGTGCTAACAATTATGCCTACCCGAAACTCGAGTTCTATGGAGCCGAAGGAGCAAAAATGCAATCGATCACCGACAGCTCAGGGTATGCGGGCGCTCCTAACCATGCTTTTAAAAGCGCGATTCAAGACGGCGGTTTAAAAGACTATTCTAAACTCGATAACTATAAAGTCGGGGAAATCGAGCATAGCAAAAAGCAACACTCAGAATTGCAAAAAATGAAACAACCTGTACACGAGCCGACGCTCTGGGAGCGCATCTTCGGTTAGCTCTAAAATTGAGCACCGCCAGAGTGCGAGGCAAATTCGAGTCGCGGTGTAAACCAGCGGCTCGCATTTCGCTTCAAATCATGTTCGGGTTTTTCCACCAACGGTAATTTCGCAATCAGGAAGAGCTTTCAATAAGTCATCCACGTCGCTATTCTTTATCGCTTCGCCAAGCGACAACTTACGCAATTTGCTCAGATTGCTCAGTGGACTCAACGAGCACTGATTGAAGTCATTCCGTGCCAGAAAGGCAACTCGAAGCGAGGTCATCATGCCAATTGCGTCAACTGAACGTTGGTCAAGCTGACAATGCTCCGCTGTCAATTTTTCCAGAACCGGCAATTCAACCAGATTCGTCAGACTTCCTTCGATTTCGACATCGCTTACGTCGACAGAACGCAGGTTTTTCAAATTGCGAAGCATCATCAATGCATCGCCTGTAATACCGCTACTCTGACAAAAAAGAGATTCAAGCCGTGTGAGTTGAGCCACATATCTGAACCCCAGGTCTGAAATCATGCACTCCGCCAGGCTCAAGATTTTAAGCTTCGCACATGTCGAAATAGCCTGCATGCTGGAGTCTCTAAAACTTTTATGGCACCATAAAGACTCGAGATTTTTGAAGCGAGAGAGCCACTCACTGCCATCATCAGCCAGACAATCAATAGAAAGTTTGGTCAATGTAGGTGAGACAGACAAAAGTCCACTACCATCGATGCGTTCACGATTGGCCACAAGGATCAAAGAACGCAATTCAGATAAAGGCTCAAGCGCCGACAAGCCCTCGTCGGAGCAGGCAGAACGCTCTATTTTCAGGTATTTGAGCTGTGGACACAGGTGAGCCAGGGCAGCGAGGTCATCGTCATTGGCATCATCGACAGTGATGTCCATCAATCTTTTCAAAACGTCTGCGGGCAAATTTTTCACCAGAGGTCCGCGAATACTTAATGAGTCGAATCGAGTCAGGCGCGACATGCAGGCCAGCTCGTTTTCGGTAGCATCGGATAGTCCACGAAGGTTTACGTCGGTGATTAAATCAAGCCCCGCAGCATCCATCTCGTTCCAGAAAGCAAGGTTCTGACCAGAAAAAGACGCATATTTATCGGAATGAAAACCCTTAAGCGAGAACATCACGGTTTGCTGGGTCGACGGAATCTCAACATCGCCCTTAGCCAGGCATAGTTCCCGCCACAATTGAGCAGAGTCCAAATACTTGATTACGCCTACAACTTGATTTGCAGGGAAATGCAGTATCCGATCCGCTTCGGTGTTTTTCAAATGCGCAAGACTCTCTCGAAAGTCATTTCAGACAAACCAACAAAGTTTCGCACAAAACAACAAACTCTTCGATAGAACAGACCTAGCGTGTCAACATACTGCGAAAACCATTTCCTGGACCGGTGTTTCCGAAGATGCTGCCATTGTTGCTGAAACGACCGTTGATAAAGCGACCGGGCAAGAGCGCACTCAAGATCCGAGCCAGCAAATTGTGCTTACGGCGATGGCGACCCAGAATGCCGTTATTGTTGTTCAAAATGCCGTTGTTGTTGTGGAACAAACTGTTGCCGCTGAAAAGACTGTGATTAGTCAAACCGTTCGTAAATGTGTTCGAGACCGGCGAAGCGACCGCGCTCAAGCCGTTCGTTAATCCGCCTGTCAGCCCACCAGCCAACGAACCGGTATGACTACCAAGCGCAGAGGTGACACCGCCAAGCGCTGACGCACCATTAGTCAAGCCCGCAGTCGGGCTCAGACCATCGAGAATATGATGATTGCGAGAAAACGCTCCTGACGGCATAAGCGTGACGAGCAGCACAGCCGGTATTCCAACTTTCCAATTCATGAATGCCATCCTTTGTGTAAAAAACATCGGAGTACTAACAAGCGTCCGCAAAACGGACGTTCCAAAGAGGAAGACGACAGCATTTGTCATTTGATTCCGTGAATGTTTCGTGAAGCGTAAGCAAGCGAGCATTCAAATAAAAGTGACCGAAGCCATATCGATAGCTCAGTCACTTAATAGAATTAGAGGAACCAGTCAATCCACTCAAACTAGTTACTGTGCCAGCATCGCCTGTTCATCGGCATGATAGCTGCTGCGCACAAGTGGACCAGCAAACACGTTGCGGAAACCCATTTCCATTCCAACGCGATTCATTCGCTCAAATACTTCCGGTTCAACCCAGCGATCGACAGGTAAATGTTTGGGCGTCGGTTGCATGTATTGCCCGAGCGTAATTAGATCGCAATTGACCTTGCGCCACTCTTTCAAAACTTCAATTACTTCGTCGTCTGTTTCACCGAGCCCCATCATCAGCCCAGACTTAGTGACGAAACCGGCATCGTGGGCTCGCGAAATCAGCTCCAGGCTGCGATCGAAACGCCCCTGCGGTCGAACTTGCAGGTAGAGACGCGGCACAGTCTCGATGTTGTGATTCAAGACATCAGGTTTTGCTTCCAGCACCGTATTCAGTGCGTCCCAGTTGCCGCAAAAATCAGGGATCAAAACTTCGATTTTCGTTTGAGGCGAAAGCTTGCGTGTCTCGCGAATAGTTTCAGCCCAGACAGAAGCGCCTCCATCTTTCAGCTCATCGCGGTTGACCGACGTAATGACGGCGTACTTGAGTTGCATTTTGGCCACAGCCTCGGCAACACGACGCGGCTCATCCAGGTCTAACTCAGTGGGCCGACCGGTAATGACGTTGCAGAAGCCACAACTGCGTGTGCAAACGTTCCCCAGTATCATAAATGTGGCCGTGCCGCGAGTCCAACACTCACCGCGATTCGGACATGCCGCCGATTCACAGACTGTGTGCAAGTCATTCTCATCAATCAAATTTTTGACGCGCTGATACGGTTCGCCTGTGGGGAGGCGCACTTTCAACCAGTTCGGTTTCGTCGATGAAGCGGTCATAAGCTCACGATTGAGGCAGCTGATTCTATCAGTTTAAGGGATATAGCGCGGATTTGAGAGACCAGACCGTTAGTGAAAGCAGATTAATGCTCACTTTCGCGCTTTTACTATTTGTTCAACTTTCCGCTCAGCAACAGTGTTTTAGCCATTTTTGAAGCTTTTATTGTTGGAAATGGTGGCACCGATGTGACATACTTTTGCTGATCTTCGAAGACGTCAAGCCCTGCTATCTGCAGTATTTTTCAAAGACGACGGAAACGCGAAGATGCGCCAGCACTCAGACCGAAAGGTCCTCGTCACGGTGTACAAGCAATGCCAAGAAAACCGATCGATTTGCCCTTCAAGCTAGAGTACTTGTCCGTGCTCGACGAAAACGCCGAGTTAGACAAAAAATTAGATCCTAAGCTCAGCGATGAGGATCTGAAGACGTTATATCGATACATGCTGAAAGCCAGACGGGCTGACGAGCGCATGTTGAACATGCAGCGACAGGGACGAATTGGAACGTTCCCGCAAGCATCAGGTCACGAAGCAATCAGCATGGGTTCAATCTTCTGCTTGAAAAAAGAAGACTGGTTGGTTCCAGCCTACCGCGAACTGGCCGGCATGCTTTACAGAGGGTGGCCACTCGAGACCATCCTTCTTTATTGGAACGGTTTCGAGGAAGGTGCAAAAGTGCCCGATGGTCTGAACGACCTGCCGATGTGTGTTCCCGTCGCCAGCCAATTGCTTCACGCAGCAGGCATCGGCATGGCGATGAACATCGAACAAGAGAAGAAAGTGGTACTGACCTTCTTTGGCGACGGGTCGTCATCTGAAGGCGACTGCCACGAAGCCCTGAACTTTGCCGCAGTCTTCAATGCGCCGGTTGTCTTCATCTGCTTGAACAACCAGTATGCGATTTCCGTGCCGATTGCCAAACAGATGAAGAACGAAACCGTGGCTCAAAGAGCGATCGGTTATGGAATGCACGGCATCAGAGTTGACGGCAACGATGTTCTCGCTGTCTACACGGCAACACAAGAAGCAATTGCCAGAGCGCGCAACGGTGAAGGTCCAACTCTGATCGAGTGCCTCACATATCGCTTTACGCCTCACACGACTGCAGACGATCCGAAACGATATAGATCGGAAGACGAGTCGAAGAAGTGGCACCTGCGCGAACCGCTTCTGCGCTTCGCCAAGTATCTCGCCGCTAAAGGCATCATGAACGAAGAACAACGCATTCAAATCGATGCCGAAATCGACGCCGAAATCAAGGCGGCAGTCGCGAAGGCAGAAGAGATGGCTAAGTCTGAAGAGTTGAGCAATCCACTCAATATGTTCGACTTTTCATTCGCCGAGCTGCCTCCTTTCTTGCTCGAACAGAGACAGGAACTGGCTGACCACATCACCAAGCACACGAAACATAAGAAGGAAGCGGGCGAAAAGAAGGCACCCAGTCCAGCCCAAATCTGATTCCAAAAGTATCCGAGACCAGCCTGAGTAGCAATACCAGGCATAGCCAGTCGAGAAAGGAGCACAAAAAATGGCACAAATGAACATGGCAAAAGCGATCAATCTTGCGCTGCATGAAGCCATGACCAAAGACAAACGTGTGATTGTTATGGGGGAAGATGTCGGTCAAGACGAAGGCGTTTTCAGAATTACAGAAGGGCTACACGCCAAGTTTGGTGATACGCGAGTGATCGACACGCCGCTGGCTGAGTCAGGCATTGTCGGTACGGCAATCGGTATGGCGCTGTATGGATTGAAGCCAGTCTGCGAAATTCAATTCGCTGGATTCGACTACTACAACTATCACCAGCTCGAGTCACACGCAGCCCGCTTCAGAAACCGCACACGCGGCAGATTGACCGTGCCGATGGTGATGAGAGCTCCTTACGGCGCCGGCATCAGAGCCATCGAACACCACTCTGAGAGCCGCGAAGCCATCTATGCACACACCCCCGGGTTGAAAGTCGTTATTCCGTCAGGACCAAGAAACGCTCGTGCTCTCTTGCATAGCGCCATTCAAGATCCAGACCCGGTCATCTATTACGAGCCCAAAGCAGTCTACCGTCTCTTCAAAGAAGAAGTGCCAGATGCGATGGAAACGCTGCCTATCGGTCAAGCTCAAGTTGCCCGCAAAGGCAAAGACATCACCCTTGTCTCATACGGCGCCAGCTTGAGACCGACACTGGAAGCGGCGGAGCTTCTTGAAGAAGAAGACGGCGTGCAAGCCGAAGTGATTGACCTGTTGACGATATCGCCTTTCGACGCTGCCACCATCGTCGACTCTGTGCGCAAAACCGGCAGATGCGTCGTCGTGCACGAAGGTCCACGAACCTGTGGAATCGGAGCCGAAATCATCGCTCGCATCAACGAAAATGCTTTCCTTTACCTGGAAGCACCGGTCAAGCGCGTCACAGGATTCGACTGCCAGGTGCCTTACTTCTCTAAAGAGCGCGCTTACTTGCCTGATGCCGAGCGCGTTCTCGATGGATGCCGCGCAACACTATCGTTCTAACCAAAAGGGGATTTGACAATGTCGAACGAATTCATACTGCCTGATCTTGGAGAAGGCATTCATGAAGCGGAAGTACTGGCGGTGCGGGTTGCAGAAGGCGACCAGGTCAAAGAAGACCAGCCGATTTTGGAAGTAGAGACAGACAAAGCTGTCGTCGAAATTCCCTGCCCTGTAAACGGCGTCATCGAAAAGATTCACGTCAAGGTTGGCGAAGTAGTTAAGGTCGGAATGGTCATGGTCACTTTCGGAGGAGCCGCTTCAGGTGCTGCAACTAAGAAAGAAGCAGCCGCGACCCAAGAGAAATCCGCCAGCGGTCCGAACATCCCCGCAGCCGCACCACCACCTCTGGCTACAGCAGTAGCTTCAGCGCCAGCTTCCGGTAATGGCAGAGCGACGCTGGAAGCACCGCATCAGAATGCAGTCGGACCAGTACCGGCAGCACCAGCGACAAGAAGATTGGCCCGTGAACTGAACCTCGATTTGCGCATGATCAGAGGATCAGGTCCATCAGGTCGCGTCACTAAGGAAGACGTCAGAGCTTTCGCCGCCGGTTCGCTCGAAGGCACCATGTCTAGTGCCACCAGCCAGAACCATCCAATCGAAAGCAAAATGTCCGCCGCACCAGCTGCGGTGCAATCACTGTCATCAAAATATGGCGAAAGTGGTGGCAAAGCAGCACCGCTCGCAGGTGGAGCGATGGGCGCAACTGCAGTCGACATGCCAGATTTCACGAAGTTCGGACCAGTCGAGAGAGTGCCTTTGAAAGGCATCAGACGTAAAATTGCAGAAAACATGATGCAATCGTGGACACATATTCCACACGTCACCACCATGGACGAAGCTGATGTGACTGCACTCGATGCGCTGCGCGCAAAGTACGAGAACGAAGTCAAACAGCATGGCGGACGACTGACCCTGACAGTGTTTGCACTGAAAGCAATCGCCAGCGGATTGAAAAAATATCCACAATTCAACGCCAGCCTTGATGAAAAAACCGGCGAGTTGATCTTCAAGCACTACTACAACATAGGCGTGGCGGTAGCTACAGAACGCGGCTTGATCGTGCCCGTGATTCGCGATGTCGATAAAAAGAGCGTCATCGAACTAGCGAAGGAACTGGCAGAGCTGTCAGAAAAAACCAAGGCAGGAAAAGTAGAGCTGGAGCGACTGCAGGGCGGAACCTTCACTCTCACGAACATCGGAGCGATCGGTGGCACCAATATGGTACCTATGATCAATCATCCAGAAGCAGCGATTCTGGGAATGGCGCGAGCTACTCAGAAGCCGGTTGTACGCAACGGAAACATTGAAGTCGGATTGATCATGCCGCTGGCATTGTCATTCGACCATCGCATCGCAGATGGTGCCGAAGCGGCCTATTTCGTGCAGCATGTAGTTAAGCGGTTACAAGAGCCGTTCACCTTTCTTTTGGAGGCCTAGAGAATTATGGTCGTTGGCGAAATGGTGCAAGAGATAGACCTGGTCGTGGTCGGAGCCGGTCCCGGTGGATACACGGCCGCTCTCAGAGCAGCCGAACTGGGCATCAAGACTATCCTCGTAGACGCTATGCCTAAGCCAGGTGGAGTCTGCCTGCACATGGGTTGCATCCCGTCGAAAGCGTTGCTGCACGCAGCGGAGATTATCAACACCACTCAAAGTGCAGCCAAATTTGGCTTGCACTTCGAGAAGCCAAAACTGAACGTTGACGAACTGAGAGCGTGGAAACTGAGCGTCACAGACAAGCTCGCCCAGGGCATCATCGGCATGTGCAAGAGCGGTCAAGTTGAAATCATTCACGGCAACGCCCGCTTCGATGACAATCGCAGCTTGCGCGTCGAAAAAGACGGCGAAAGCGCCACTCGCATCAAGTTCAAACATGCCATCGTCGCAACTGGTTCGCGTCCAGTCGCATTGCCTAAGCTCTTCAAAAAAGAAGAAGACATGAAAAGCCCTCGCATCATGGATTCGACGGGCGCTCTGAAAATTGAAGAAGTCCCCAGGACTCTCCTTGTCATCGGTGGCGGCTACATCGGTCTTGAACTCGGCACAGTCTACGCAGCTCTCGGCAGCGAAGTGACTGTAGTTGAAATGACTGACGGGCTTCTGCCGGGTGTCGATCGCGACCTGGTTAAACCACTGGCAACCCAGCTGGCAGCTTCTTTCAAGGCAATTCACTTGAGCTCGAAAGTCACCAGCCTGGAAGACACCGGCAGCGGTGTGAAGGTTGGCCTGGAAGGCAAAGATCTGCCTGAATCGATGACATTTGATCGAGTCTTGATCGCTGTTGGCAGAGTACCTAACACCGACAACATCGGTCTGGAAAATACGTCAGTTGAAATCGACAAGCATGGATTTATCCAAATCGATGCCACTTGCCGAACGGCTGATAAACGTATTCTCGCCATCGGCGACGTCTCCGGACAACCGATGCTGGCGCACCGAGCCATGAGACAGGGACAGGTCGTATCTGAAGTTTTAGCCGGTCGTAAATCATCTTTTGACAACCGCGCCATTCCAGCTGTTGTCTTCACCGAGCCTGAAATTGCCTGGTGCGGAATTACAGAAACCGAAGCGAAAGCCGCCGGACGCGAAGTTGGTGCCGCGAAGTTCCCGTGGTCAGCCTCAGGAAGAGCGATGACATTGGCAGAGCCAGTCGGTCACACGAAAGTAATCTACGACCCTGAAACTACTCAGGTTCTCGGAGTCGGCATGGTCGGTCCGAGAGCGGGCGAGTTGATCGCCGAAGCAGTGGTGGCAATCGAGATGGGCGCCGTGCTTGAAGATCTGATCGTGGCCATCCACCCGCATCCAACATTATCAGAAACAGTAATGGAAGCTTCGATGACAGCTATGTCTCGCATCGAACGAAACCGCAATCGAGAAAGCGAAAAGCAGCCAACACATGGCTGATCACTGTTAAGATTAACCCTGTAACGCTCATGGGATGATGAGTGGTATGGTTTGGGCATGGAAATGCTTAGCCATCCTTAGAAGGGGGCATAAACTCCTCGGCGTTCCAAAAGAACTGTAGTTTGGCTCAGGAAAAGGCGAACAGGAGTAGCAATGGCAGACCCAAATGCCCCGGCCCAGGAAAACTTTGGCTCGGCGGCAAATTTGATGGCTGAGGCTCTGGACAAAGCCAGTGCCGAACTTGACAAGACTGTACGAACTTGCATCGATCAACTTGTTCTGTCTAACGATGCTCTTGAAAAATCATTGAGCCAGCAGTTACTCAAGGTTGTTGAGCAATCAAAGAATTTCATTGATGCCAATATCGAAGATTTGACGAGCCATCGAGAGGAGCTTCTCGATAGGCTGACTGAGTTTGAACGCACCGAAATCGACACGATGATGTCAGCGGCTCGCGAAGTGCGTCAGCAAGTTTTCAACCGCGGTCAACAAGCCAGTGAGACGATTACCAAACTGGTAGAGGAACAGCTAGCGGAACTGCGCACATTAATCGAGAATCCAGAAGCCCGCTTCGCGCACTTTGCAGGGCGTGGTCTGGAGACGCTTAACAAATTTTCCGGCGAAAGCTGCAAACAGATCGAAGAGTCCGAAACAGGCCTGGAACAGGTGCTGACCACCAAAGCGCAGGCGCTCGACGCGGCTGTTTCAGTCGTTATTGCCGACACGAAAAGAGGCATCGAAGAGACTCTCGAAAAATACAACAATGAGATGGAAGAGAAGATCACAAGCGTTGTAGCTCATCTCACAGAAGTGGTCACCAACACAGTCAAAGAACTGGAAGAAGAAGCCAGCCGAGGCGCTCGTGCAGTTGAGAAAGCTGGAGCCACAGGCAAAGCAAGACTGGCCAATCGTCTGGAAGAGTGGAAAAAAGACTCGGCTGAAATAAGTGACAACTTCCGCAAGACAATCACCTTTGAGGCAACCAGTTCACAGCAAAGTCATGCCACCAAGCTGGAGCGTAAGGTAAACGAAGTAAAAGACGAAATCAGTCACATCGCTACTGACGCCAACGCAAAGATTACAGCCAGCCACAAGCTCTTTTTGAGTTCGCTCAAACGCCTGGAAAAGAAATACAACGACCGCCTGGAGCGGCTGCTCGCCAAGTTCGACGCAGCCCTGGCAGAAGAGGCACGCCTGCCCAGCGGTACAGACGGACTGGCAGCCCACGAACTGCGCGAACTGATGCACACTCGGCTGACTGCACGCGGCAAGGAAGTGCTGAAGACTTTCCAGCGTACCGTCGAGCAACTCGAGTCAGAGTACGCTCGCACCAGCGGTGGTTCCAGCGAACGCATCGAGACAGTAAAATCTGCAGCTACGGAGTCACTGGACAAGCAACTGCGCATGATGAAAAACGAGATCGAGCGTATCTCGCGCAGCTTCACAAGCGAGTTAAATGAGTTAACTTTGCAGGTCCCTCAAATTGAAGAAGCAGGCAGAGCAGCGGCTCTGGCTGTTATGGCATACCGCAGCGCCATGTTGCAGTTTGAAAGAGATTAGGTAAAGGAGCAGTTGATTTAAATGACCTTTGCAGGCAAAAAATTCAAAAGTCTCTTCGACGGCGGACAAGAGCGGCTCAAGGAAATCGAGAGCACCGTTTCTGAAAACCTCAAGAAAACAGCAACCGAACACAGCGACACCAGAAAAAACGGTGACAGCAGTTCAGTCAGCTTGATCGAGAACAAATCGAGGGAGCTGGAAAGCGACTTGAAAAGCTTCATGGAGAAGAGCATCGAAAGATTGCAGAAAACCATGGAAGTCGAGGTGAAAGAAACAGAAGAGCACCTCAACGCCGTCAAGCTCGACTTGAGCAATCTCTCCGACAAACTAAAGCACTCGATTGCCGATCTGAAGCGTACCTATGATGACCACGTGCACCATATACGCACCACACTGGCCGACCAGTACGAAGGCGCAATCGAGAACACAAGCGTTGAGCTGGAAAAGCAAGACCACGCCACCGGCAAGCATTTGCGAGCACACGGCACTTTCGTCATGAACTCCTTGCAGCAAAAACTCGACCACAGCTTGTGGGAGTCGCGCGGCGAAGAGAAGCAGTACAACAGCTCGCTTTTCAAGACTTTTATGCAAAAGGCGAACACGATTGACACGCACTTCTCGCACTTGATGCAAAGGCTTTCTGATGATTTTCAGAACCATTACAAAGCACTTGAAATAACCACCTCAGAAACCGAACTCGATTTAAATCAGCAGTCTCATGTGCTTCTGACCCAGGTCGGGCAACATTCGTCTGAGCTGGAGATGGAGATTCAAGAATTTTTCAAGTCGACGATGGAGGGTCACCGAAACACGCTCGACGAGAGCTTGACCAACATAGCTCAAGACTTGAGCAGCGTTCATGACTCGACCACCAAGCGTCTGTCTGAACAAACACGCGAAATGACAGCCAGTCTTTTGACCGCGTCAGGCGATGCTCGCACCAATCTGGGAACCAAGTGCGCAGGGCTGCGCGAGCAGGTCGACGAGCGCTTGCAATCTTTCCTCTCGCGCTGCACTGAAAAAGTCAGCGCCAGCGCCATTTTGAAAGATGCGCTGGAGAATGAGAAAAAAGCGATCTACCAGAACGTTCGCAATGAGCTCGCCGACATTCGCGCCGGTTTCGAAAAACGCATGACGGCACTGATGACCGACGCTGTCAAACGCGTTCACTCGATCACCGAAGAAGCTGAGCGCGACATTACCGCCGTGCAGCATGTTTGCCAGAATCAATTGCGTGTCGATAGCGTCAACAGCAAAAACGAGATTGACGCAGCCATCTCCAATTTCCTCGCCCTGCTTTCCACTCAGAAAAGTCTGGCACTGGAAGAGATTTCCAAGTCTGCCTCTGGCTCCACCCAGACTGACAGAGTCACTGAAGCGAGAGCCAAACGACGCAAACCTAAAGATCCAAACGCTGCACCAGTTGCACCTCCCGCCAATCCTGACACTCCATAACTCCATCCATTACAAAGGTAAGTTGAAGTAGATTTATGAGCTCAATGCTTCGCCAACATCACGTTAAAATCCAGGATCTGGTCAACTTTTTGCGTGGCTACGACCCGGCGAAACCTCAGTCGGCCGAAGACTGGTCGAAACAAGAGAGTTCAGGGTTCGAGCCAGGGATGTTGCTGTTTTGTCTGGAGCGAGTATCGGCTCCATCAGGTCTTGCCTTCGGCAAAAAAGATTCAGAGGGAGAGACCTACCGCGTCAAAGATCTGTGCGTCGTAGTCGGCAGAGACAACAACAGATCGCTTGTCGTCAACATCACTGCCAGCGCTTTCGAGCTGCGCTACCTGGAAGTGCTGATGCTGGAGAAGGCACGCAAAGCAATTCTGGACGGCAAAGACTTTTTGTATGTTGCGGTCAAACCGGCTCAACCTCTGGGTGACGCTAAACTGCGCGAGATCGAGGAGCTGGGCGCCATGTATGCCCAGGGCGGCTCCAGACGCAGCCTCGTCGTCGATGCTTCGGGTCCGCAAGAACCTGCAGTAGCACTGCTTGCAGCGCTCGGCGTCAAATTGTCCATTGGCGGCATCGGCAAACAGGTGCTCGATATCGGCTCTATCTGCCATATGCTCTTCGCTCCAGACGGGCGTCAGGAAGATAAGAACAAAGCAATAGTAAAAAGCTGCTTCACAGCTATTCCTAATAATGAACCGATTGGAAAAGGCGGACAGAATTCGGCTGTTACGCCGCAACAATCACCAGCCGCACCGCCGCAGCAAAGAATCAGACCGGCGCCGCAACCTGCACAGCCACCTCAAGATTGGGGCGCACCACCGCCGAGCAGCGGTTGGGCCCAAGATATCCAGAGCCCGTCTGATACGCCGCCAGCGGCACCGCCGCCCTATGGCTACGACCAGGCGCCTGAACAACAGCAACCACAGCAGTTCGGTTACGCTCAGCCACCACAGGCGACACCAGCTTTCGGTTATGAACAAAATGCTGGCGAAGCGCCCGCCGCCGCAAGCCCGGCCGAATTTGGTTACGACCAGTCTGCGCCAGGAGCGGAGCCCACGCCATGGAACTCCGTGGCCGGTCCATCATCAGGCTTCGGACTTTCGGGTTTGAACCCGTTTGCGCCACCAGAAGAAACAGCCGGTAGCGCCCCTATCCCAGAAATGCAGCCTGATTTCGCCAGTCAATTTAAAGACGATATCGCTAAAGGACTGGCCGGCGAAGGCGCGATTCGCTTCGAAGAGAGCCAGATGGCGCAAGCTAATGAAAATAAATGGACGCTCGACGCACCAACAGATTTTACCCAGGAAGCCCAGAAGTTTGCTCCGCCTCCAGATCACCCATTTGGGAGTTCGATTCAACAATATGCAGCAGAACAGTTTCCTGCTCCAACGTCTTTTGACGAACAACAGTTTGGCAATGACCATTTCAAAACTCCCGACTTCGGTGCGCCTGCAGATCTCGGACCTGTCAATGCCGATCTGAACGCGCCCCCGCAAGAGGTGTTTTCTTCCTTTCCGCCCATTCCCCCAGCCAACCTGGCGTCTGATGACGTGTTCCAGCCGCCTTATGCAGGTGCCACCAGTACCGGTGAGTTTGAATTACCGACTGAATTGACCTCTAAATTAGACCCTCAAAACCAGCTGTTTCAGGCGCCCGGAAGCGAAGACCAGACCAGCAGCCGCGCCAACATCGCCGCTGTTCCGGCGCCACAAGCCATGTCAGCCCCGCAAGCTGCGCCCACGCCGCCAGCCGTACCTGAAGTCAACTTCGGATTCGACGCTTTCAACCAACAACCCCCATCGGAATTTACAGATTCTATATTTGATGCAACCAGCGGTGCGTTCGAAAAGACATCGCGAGCCATGAGTTTCGACGAAGAAATAGAAGAACAGTCGGCTTCAGCCAGTGCGGCTGCACAAGCACAGTCAACATCATCAGCCAATCTCCCTGCTCAAAACTGGGCCATGCCGAGTGATGACTGGGCGCAGGCTCAACCACCTGCTTCTGAATGGGGTTCCGAGCAGAAGCCAACCACGCCATCTGACGAACAACCCTGGAGTCCCGAACCGGGCGCCAGCGGATGGGCACCAGAACCGGTGGCGGCAGCCGAGACACCGCCGCCGACCTGGAACTTCGACGGTGCGGCACAGGCTCCAGCCTGGACGCCTGAAAAATCCGATTCTGAACCTGCGCCTGCACCAGTATCGTGGGTAACACCAGCAAAACCTGTCGATACGCCCGCGCCTGCTCAACCAACCGCACCGGAAGCGGAAGATGATGACGATGAAGAGGCATCAGATGGTACGCCCTCTCTGTTCGACCGATTGAACCAACAACTGCAGAAAGGCTCAACGGCTGAAGTAGAGCCACCACAGGCAACACCAGACAGCAGTCAGGAAGCAGCCGCAGCATCAGCTAAAAATTCAGCTCAGGGTGCAGCCCCGCACGGCACCCCAGCTGTAGAAGGACTGAGCGCCGAAACAATCGCTGCGGCATCAGAAGCGATACCAACATCTGAGTATGCCAGCACCCCTCTGCCACCACCTGTGACACAGCCTGAAGAACCAGCTGCCCCAACTGCTCCACTGCCACTGGGCGTAAGCAAAAAGAATGCACCATTGATTTTAGATTGGCCATCTCCAGCTGATGCGTTGGCGGCAGAAACAGCAGACAATTTGCCTTCCGTGCCCGCATCTGGCGTGCCCAGCCTGGGCAGCGGCGGTTTCGCTAGCGCTGCAACTGAAGGACAGACGCATCTGCCTCTTTCCGCTGCGTCTGACCTGGGAACAACTGTGCAGCCTGCTGCATTCGAAAACGCCCCGCCATCCTTCGAAATGCCATCTCAGTCAAGCGAAGCTTCAGGTATCGAGGCACCATCGTTCCAGACAAAAGCGCCTTCGCTCGAAGCACCAGAGACGACACCACAATTAGCGAGCACACAAGACGCAAGCGGCTCGACAGCGGCGAGTCATCCCGACACTGGCGCTGGCGGCGGCATCAAGCACCTGGCCGAAGCGCTCTCAGGGCTGATGGAAAACGAAGAGCCGCATCCGATTTCTCCTTTTGCAAATATCAAACCGCCAGCGTTTGAAGCCCCCGCACCTACGCCACCACCAGTGACACCAGTAGAAGCAGCGCCGGTGCAGTCTGTTATAGAGGAGCCAGTCGCAGCGCATGTCGAGCAGCCGGTGACGGAAGCACCTGAAGCTCAAGCTGCAATTGTTGAAGCCACTGTTGCACAACCGGTAGAGCAACCTGTCGTACAGCCTGAGCCGCCGGTCGAAGAAGAAGTCGAAGAAGAAGAAGAGTTGAGCCCGAGCGCAGTGCTTGCGGCCAAAGGCTTCCAGGAACCTCGACTTGTTATGAACGAAATGAACAGCTTGATGAGCAAGCTGGAGCAGCAAGTTCAAAAGGCAGCCAAGCGACTGAACAGTCGCGCCGAAGAAATCAAACAACGATTGCTTGCGCAGGTCGACAGTCTCGTTGCCGACTGCACGCAGATTGAGAAGGAAAGTCAGCGTTCAACGACTAATCTGTCTCAAAGATTGATCAAGCAACTTGACGATGTCTGCGAAGAGTCGCGCCTGAAGGTATCTGACGTGGCAGCCAACGGTCGCTACACAATAAAGCAACTGCTTACATCGAATCAGACAAACGTCGACGAAACCAAAAACACACTCTACGAGTCACTTCGCGAAGCCTGCAAGCAATTCAGAATCGAAACCGAAGCACTGGCTCGCACCGCTGAGACCGATCTCAATGAGCTGGTCAACACGCGCACAGAAGAACTGAACCAGTTAGTCAAAGAAATGAATGCGCATCTAGACGATACGAACTCCAACTACATAGAAAAATTGAACGCCAGATTTGAGCGCTTCAAAGAAAGAATGTCCGAGGAAGCCAGTTCGGTGATTCGTTCGCTTGAACGCAACGTACGGTCGATGGTGGAAGAAATCGATGGCAGCTGGGACCGCGCCTCGGATAAGTTAAAAACCAGCAAGAGCGACTTCGAGCAGACCATTCAGCATTCGGTCAAAACAGCCGAACTGAACCTCTCCCAGAGCACCCGACTGATTTTGACCAACGCGCTCATTCCCAAGCTGCGTGAGAGACAGCAAGTCTTGCGCGTCACCTCAGTGGAATTGAGTAAGCGCTTCAGTGATGAATCCGAGAGACAGGTAAGCGGGCAGATACTGGGGCTGGAAGCCAGCCTGGGAGCGGCGCGCCAGCAACTGCAGACTCTGGTCGACGATTGCATGTCCAGCATCGATTCTGTTGGTCGTGGTCAACAAGCAGGTCTGGAAGACATCTTCAAGGAAACGAGCGCCCATGCCGAGCGCGCCACGACCGAAGTGACCGAGTTCCTCAATAAGATCGAAACTCAAATCAACGAGAACGAACAGACCTGCAAACGCCTGGCCGAGCAATCGAGTCTGGACAATGACCCAGAACTCTCAACTGACCGCAATGAAGCGATGCAGCGAGTGCAGCAATTGAGACAGCAAGCAAACACTGAGTTGACGAACGCCATCGACCACGGCTGCGCCAAGCTGGAGCTGCTCTCAAACAACATCCAGAGCGAAGTGAGCGCCATGCGTGTCGAACAGACTCAAGCTGTAAGAGACGCCGCAGAAAATGGACTGACCAGAGTGAGAGATGCCATTCAGGAAGCCTTTAACGCCATCCAGGCAGCTCGCGAAAAGTATATGGAATAGGATCCCCGAAAATTTTATGTGACGCTAAGCAACCGTGGTTGGCACGGTTCAGATTGGCGATCAGCAAAGCCTAACCCGTTTTTGCCGATCAGCGAGGGCGCTTCGGGGTAGCAGAGGTGCTCGTTTGCCAGTTTAGATTTCAAGAATTAACGGGCATAGGGAAGAAAAGGAGGTTATTGTCAAGAGCGGACGCGTGTCTGGGGCTGCCCGGACTGGAATTCAAATATCGAGGACCGTATCCTGGACGTATATCCCGATCATCAAGTGCCTCCGCCTCTGGCGCAATTTGCGCAGGAGAGAACCGGGCTGGATTATGACCCAGACCAGGAGGAGATTTACCTTTACCACGGAACCAATTGCTATCGCCGCTGGGAAATCAACCGCTCTGGAGCGATCGAGCCAGGGCGAAGCAATTACAGCTTTTTCTGTACCCGGCCGAATGATGCCTATCGATATGCTCGGGCTGCGTCTATGCGCGACATGTCACCGGGAGCGGTCAACTCGCTGATTTGCGAGCCCGTAGTGCTCAAGGTGCGGTTCAATACTCGCACCTGGCTGCAAGTCGACTTTACTCAAGAAATAGGTTTTGTCGAAGACGAGGAAAACGCGCCCCCATCTGTCGGTCTGTCGATCGCAGTGCTCGGCCCAGTGCAATTCGCATCGATAGTAGATATTCTGCACTGCAGCCATGGAAGAAGATTGGGATGCGCATCCGAATCAATCAGAACATTTGAAGACGGCACGCTCATGGAGGGAATTCGCCACCTGCGCGAAAAACTCTGCAAGAAAAGAGCTGACGCCTGGGTTCTCAAGAGCCTGGGGATATTTACTCAAACAGTAGGCACCAAGCTTAAAGGCGGCGAGATGCCTGAGCTGACACTGGAAGACAATTTGCGTAGATTGAGACAGAGCCAAGTTCGCGCCTGATAAAAATCTGATGGGGATATTGATGCAGCAGCACAGGATAAATATGCTGATGCTTGCCTGCCTGGCACATACTGGCGCCAGCCTGATGCCCGCGCCCGTGGCGGCTCAGTCGATGGATATGCAACAAATGGAAAGAGCGCTTAATAAAATGGACCCGTCACCGCCTCTGCCTGTGGTGACACCAGATGCGGTGCAGGGTCAATTCTCCTACCCGGCTCAACAACAATACTCTTACGCCCCGCAAGCCCAGAGTTCATACAGTTTTCCAGCACAGCCTCTCATTGGCTACCCCACTACGCAAGCGCCGGTGCAGGCGCCGCTGCAAGCACAAGCACCGATGTCGCCCCTGCGCGCGCTTTTCGCTGGCGCACCCGTCAAACCAACGCCACCCCCGAAACCAGTCAGCCCGTTGCAGTATGTGATGCAGCAGTTTCTGGGCAGCGGCAGCAGCACTAGCAGCAGTGGCTCAAATTCGGCAAACGACCAGCAAAAACTCTACAACGCTCGTGAATATCTGCAAACTGCTAACAACCAGGCTTCCCGAGCCTACAACGCCTGCCAGAGAGCCAGTTATGGTTCTGACAAATACGCTCGTAAGCAAGCCGCAGAGGAAGCTTATTACGCCGCTCAAGCGGCTCACTACGCGGCCAACAACGCCACGGCGGCTGCAGCCGGCGGTTCATCAGCCGCGCAAGACGCAGCTGCGCAGGCGCGTGACGCCGCAGACCGAGCCCAGGCGTCGGCAGATCAGGCAAGCTCAAACGCAAATAACGGCGGCGGCTGGTAGGCGCGAATGTAGCTTCAAGCTTCGGCTGCATGAACGGAACGGATGCTTAAGACTGCTGGAAACGGCTGTTAAATCCCTGCGAAATGCTGGCTGGATGAACTCTAAAATCCGTAGGAGCTGTAAGCGCGGCGATGACGAATCGGAGCAGCAGGTGCCGAGCCAGAGCTGCTAACCTTGCCATGCGATGCGCTGTGATGCGGGCGAGCATGATGAGCGTGAGCAGTGGCGGCAGATGTCGGCGCGGGTGGTGTCGTGGATGGTGCAGTGTCAGCACCTGGTTTTTCCGTTTTCGCTGGCTGTGTTTCTGCAGTGCCTGCATGCTCTGTCTTGACCGGCGGCGTGCTGACAGTCTCGGCTGGATGCTCGTTCACAGGCGGTGTGGCTATGGCCGTGGTGGTCGGCTTTTCTTCTGCAGCGGCAGGTTTGAGTGGCTTTTCGCCTTTCATGGCAGCGGCTGTCGCACCGGGCAAATTGGCACTCAAAAACGTCTGAATTTCTCCGACCTGTGGATTATCCACGCTCAAAGCAGTCTTCTTTATGTTCAGCGCTGCGCGACCATACTTATCAGCTTCCTTTGGATGCCCACCTTCATGCAAAACCTGAGCCAACTGGAAGTTCAAATTCGCAAGCGTCAAATCGTTCTTTCCGGCTGCATGATCCTGGATTGGAATAGCGCGACGAAGGGCGCTTTCGGCTAAATTGAGTTTATCGAGTTTGCGATAAACGAATGACAATTCCATCAAAACCGGTACGATTTCACGACTATTCATGCCCGAACCTTTTTCGGTCACATCCAGCGCTTCTTCGAATTCGATTTTAGCATCATCATATTTTTTGTTTTTGAATGACTCTTTTCCAGACATGAATGCCGCCTGCGCATTGGCATCCGGCAGATTGGCTGAGACTTGATCTGGCGAGTTTGCACCGGTAGCGGTGTGCGAACCCGACGACGATCCGCCCTGAAAGTTTTGATAAACAAAGAAGCCAACGACGCCTAAAACCACGACGGAAGCTGCAGCAATAGAGATAAGCATGACTTTATTGCCGTCAGCCATCTTTTTGCGCAAATGCGATGATGCACCATGCTTGGTATCAGGTGCCGATATCGTCGGCGAAGACGATCTGGAGCCTGAGCGAGGCGGAGGGCTCTCTTCCCGCGCAGACACTTGTGATAGTGACACGGGCGGCTCAGAGGGGCGTTTGGCAGGCAGGTTACGCGGTGATTCTGCACTGGCAGCATTGCTAGCGGCGGCAGAGGCTGCCACCGGTGGTGGTGCAGGCGGCGCAGAAGCATTTGCGGTAGCTGGAGCAGCGGCTCTGGCTCTGGACGCGTCGTTCACGGCTGGCGTTGCAGTCGATGATGCGGTCGCACTGGCAGCAGCCGGTGCTGCCGCACTGGAGGCAGGGGCAGCGGAGCTGGCGGCTGCATTGCCAGGCGCGGCACTGCCAAGGGCAGCATCACCATGCCGTTTCCACAAGGGCATCGGACCTTCTACAGTCGGCGTTGGAGCCGGCGCCGGAGCATTTTTTCCCGAACGCTTATCGACATATTTTTCAAGAGCTTCTTTGAACTCATTCATAGTCTGGTAACGGTCTGCTGGATCTTTGGCCAGAGCTTTGAAGATGGAAGCTTCCAGCTCGGCTGGAATGTTCAGCTCCGGATCAAACGGCGCAGGGGGCTCTGAGACTTGCTTGAACAGAAGCTCAATGATGTCATCACCAGAAAACAGCGGTCGCCCTGAAAGGGTGCGATACATGACGCAGCCCATCGAGTAGATATCAGAGCGTGCATCGGTCTCCTTGCCTCTGCACTGCTCTGGGCTCATATAGGAAGGGCTTCCGTATACCTCGCCGGTTTTAGTGAGCTCACCGACTCCCTGGTTGAGCAGCTTGGCGATTCCAAAGTCGACTATTTTGACGAAGTCAGCTTGATCGCCAAAATTGACCAGCATAATATTGCTTGGCTTAATGTCTCGGTGCAGAACGCCCTTCTGGTGAGCATGCGCGAGACCGGCGCAAGCTTGAATGAAGATATTCACGGCTCGGTCTGGGTCGACATGATGCTCTTTTTCGAGCATGTCGGCGAGACTTGTTCCTTCCAGATAGTCCATAACCATGTATGGCTGACCTTCGCCGGTCAGACCAAAGTCATAGACTGTGAGGATGTTAGGCAGACTCAAACAGCTTGCAGCTTGAGCTTCGAGCTGAAAACGCTTGAGCGTGTCTTTACTCGAAATCATATGCTTGTGCAGCATTTTGATGGCGACTATACGATTCATGAGTTTATGCCGCGCCTTGTAAACAAGACCCATGCCACCGCCACCGATGACTTCCAGAATCTCGTAACGGTCGGCAAGCACCGTGCCAACCAGTTGGTCTTCTTCACCAAGAGCGGTTAGCGGCGTGTTGTCGTCCGGGCAAACCGTAGTTTCCCAGTCGAACTCTTTCCCACAGGTAATGCAGGCTCGTTTTGTGCCTATTTTGTCTTTCTGCTCCACGATTATGTCCCGCGGTGCGGTCGTCGCAAAGACTCCGGGTCGGTCATGCCGGGCAGGTTATCTGCGCAGCTTTCCTCGAACTAATCCTTTACGACAGAATTCCACTCATTTGATAGATCATTTACCCGCTCGCGCATCTCTTTTAGCTTAGCGCTTCGGATAATTGTTCGCTGGGCTCCCACCATATCTTGCGCCTGAATAGACATCATGCCGATCTTGGTGAGTCGGTCGACTTCAGTATCTATTCTTGCGAAAGCATCGGCAAGCATAGCTTGAATCATAGCGTCGTTGCGCTGGAATGCCTGGGGAATCGTGTCTGTTTCGCCATCTCCAGACAATTGCTGCCCCGCCAAAGCGGACTGATAACGTGGCTGCGGCTGGCTGACAGACTGCCTGGAGACTGACTGCTGCCCGAGCGACTGATATTGTGCCTGCTGATTAGCGAGCTGAAATTGCTGTTTACGAGCAGCTTCTTGTTCGAGAACAGCATCTGATAACAACTCGACTCCCTGCTTTTCCTCCAGACGCGGCGGCGGTGCCGGCACTTCAACGGGGATGCTCGGGTCCATGATGAACTGATCAGTATGTTTAGCTTCTTGCTTCTCCACTTTGATCACCGCGCCAAAGAAGCGCTTGGCGAGTGGCGGCAGCAGTTCCGGTGAAATCGAATAACCGTCAATTTGCCAGTCGCTTGCCCCCTTTTTGTTGGGAACTGATTTCATCTCGACAAAAGGTTTGAACTCGTTTTGATTCGGCTGAAATCCCATCGTGAACTCGACTGGCACGACAAACGCCTGTACCTTGCCAACCAGACCGAAGAAAATCATCGCCCAGTTGTTAGTCGAGATGTGTCCTTTGCACAACACAGGAACTTTGCCATACTGACCGGACGAAGCCGCATCTCCACCGCTGGGCCTGCCGACGTTGACAGTGATTCGAGGTAAAGCAGAAGCTGCGTTCTGATACTCATAGGCATAGCGCTGAAACTCGTCGAACAGACGGTCGAGCAATGCCGGGCTTGTTAAATTGAGAGTCTGTCCCGGAGTGGCACTGGTAATTTCATCGGCGAGCGCTTCGTCGTCCATGTTTTTGATCCAGCGCGAAGTCTGCTCGCCCTTGTAAGGTTTCGCCAGAGAGCCAAGAATCTGCTTGTTGAGATCATCACTGGAAAGTTTCAAATCCTTTTTTTTCATCACTCATTTTTCAAAGCCCTATCAAGTGAAAGCCAGCTTTCACGCCTGTACGTCGTTGTTATTGAATAGTACAACAGTACGCCTTCCAGGTCTCGCAAACGACACTGCAAGACTGCAATTTCATATGAAATCGCTGAATCAGACTCAGGGTTTTTACGGATTAAATGAAGGCGCTCAGCGGTTTCAATAAGGGAGTAGCTTGCCAGTTGGAGGATTTATGAAAAATGCTCGCCTGATCCAATCTTTTCTGCTTTCACTTACTACAGCCTCTGCCGCTTCTGCAGCTTTTGCAGCTGGCCCCGTTCCCGTGCCAACCACCTCAACTGCGCCAAAAGCTGCACCGCTAAAAACGATTGAGCTTGATTTAGACCACGCCATACCAATTCCTTCGACACCAGCTAAGTTTCAGCTGAAAGCAACGATGTTCAAAACTAAAGACAACAGGGAGGGTTGGTCACTCAACATTCCAGGCGGTCATCCGATAGCCACTCCAGCATATTGGAATGGCATGCTGTTCGTTGGTGGCGGCTATGGCTCGCACGAATTCTACGCCTTAAACGCTGAAACCGGCGCAGTGATCTGGAAATACCAGACCGGAGACGATGGACCGACTGCAGCAGTTGTGGAAGATGGATTGTGCGCCTTCAATACCGAGAGCTGCACCGTTTTTGTTCTGAACGCTCGAACCGGAAAACTTGTCTGGCAAGAATGGCTTGGAGACCCGCTCATGAGCCAACCCGCCATCTACAGAGGCAAGCTTTACATAGCCTACCCAGCCGGTCAGTCACACGGACAAAATCAGTCACAGTCAGCAAACTGGCACGGCGCCGGTGTTGCCAAAAAACCAGAAAAAATCGATCCAAGATATAGTCATCGCTTGCTCTGCGCCGACCTCAAAACGGGAAAACACTTGTGGACGCAGCCAATTACTGCAGATGCGATCTCGGCACCAATTATCAACAACGGTCAAGTTCTGCTCACGTGTCAGGACGGCACTTCGTTTTGCATCAACGCAGATACAGGCATTAAAGTGTGGGAGAAAGCCAACTCAGGCACAAGCGCTCCGCTTGCCACCAGGCAAGGAGTGGTCTTCACTGAACGACAAGACCGTAACAAAAGCGCTTTTGAAGGACTTCAAGTCTACGGAAGAGGCGGCGATCTAATGCGAGATATGGCGCCTGCTCCTCAGGCAGCACCATACCTGCGCAAGAACAGCGAAATGAATGGATTGGCGAAAGGAAAGATGCAACAACTCGATTCGTCTGTAGGATTTGCCACACCGCCGGCAGATGCACACCTGGATAAGGCAGCTGGACTGCCAATCAGCAATGTGATCGGGGGCTGGGCGTTCCAAGGTTCACGCGTTGCCACCAAAGGAGATACCTTCTTCTACAATCAGGGAACGCAGTTGAAAGCCAGTCGCAAGAGCCAGAACAACTGGACGGCAAACTTCCGCGGCAAAGGCATCACACCTGACTCACAACTATTCTCGCCGCCTGCAATGGGCAAAGAAAATATCTATCTCGCCAGTTCGAACGGGCACATTGTAGCCGTCGATCAAAAAAGTGGCGCTTTGAAATTCGACTATGAAACAAAGAATCCGATCACTTTCCAACCAGCACTGGCAAATGGGAACATCTATGTTGGCACGTCAGATGGCGTCGTAATGTGCTTGAAGACAGGCGACAAAGACGCAACCGATTGGACAGCGTGGGGTGGTAACGCCCAGCACAATAAAGACTGATGATATCGACGCCTGATACCACATTCAGTGCTAGCAAAATTTGACAAAAGAAAAGTCCCGGTCGAAACAACCGGGACTTTCAAAAATTGCCTTACATGTTCTATAGAGAACTGTTCAGCGAGCAGGCGTCGGTAAAATTACCAACGACCTCTGCCACCACCGCCACCATCTTTTGGCTTTGGAGTGGAAACGTTCACGGCGATCTGACGACCATCGAGGTCGCGACCATTGAGCGCTTTGATAGCAGCTTCAGCGTCAGCCTGGTTTGCCATCTCAACGAACGCGAAACCGCGCTGTCTTCCAGTTTCACGATCTTGCGGAATCGCAACTGAAACAACCTCACCGTATTCAGCAAAAAGATCTTGCAATCCTTGCTGAGTCGTTTTGAACGAGAGATTCCCTACAAACAATTTGTTATTCATGTGCCTTATTCTCAACCTAAGTTCGACCGCAAAATCTCAAAGCATTGAGAACCTTGGTGGTCTGATATGTACGCCACTAGTATGGCATCTCTTGCGACTTTCGTCAGGGCATTTTCAACCCTTTTTTGGCAAATCTAATATACTTGTCAGGAGGTACTTTGGCGAACCGCAAAAAGCCTGTATTTCAGACTACATTTGAAAGATAAAATTTTCGCAGAACCGGTCGTTTCGGTTCATATGAGAAAACTTAAAAGAAACATCTTGCAATCATTGTATGCCTGCCCCCGTGCACAAAATCACGGATGAGCCCCAACTGGCAGGCTATTCATCGATTGTCATTCGGCTATGCAACAGATATTCTGATGAACGATTTTTACATTCCCCGGAGGAATAGGCGATGGCTGTGGCTGAAAGTAAGGCCGTGACTACCTTGAAGCTGCTCGTAGGCGGCGAATGGATTGATTCTGGCGCAACGGAATTCGGTGATATCAACAATCCATCGACTGGCGAAATAATCGCCAGAGTGCCGATGGGCGGCAACCAGGACGTCGACAAAGCCGTTCGAGCTGCGCAGGAAGCTTACTTCGACTGGTCGGAAACACCGGTCGTCGAACGTGCCCGGGTGATGTTCCGCTTTAAAAATTTGCTCGAAACACGCTACGAAGAGATCGCTAAGTGTGTCGTTCGGGAACACGGCAAAACTTTCAACGAAGCTAAAGCATCGGTGCAGCGTGGCATCGAGGTGGTTGAATTCGCTTGCGGAATTCCCAGCCTGCTAACCGGCGACTGCCTAGAAAACATCGCCCGCAATGTAGATTGCGAAACCATGCGCCATCCACTTGGAGTCTGCGCCGGCATCACGCCTTTCAACTTCCCGGCCATGGTGCCATTGTGGATGTACCCGATTGCAATTACTTGCGGTAATACCTTCGTATTAAAGCCGTCTGAAAAAGTGCCTATGAGCAGCATGCTGATCGCCGAGTGCTTGATGGAAGCAGGGCTGCCAAAGGGTGTTTTCAACATCGTTCATGGCGGCAAAGATTGCGTAAACGCTCTGCTCGAACATCCTCTTATAAAAGCTATTTCTTTCGTCGGTTCGACTCACATCGCCAAATATGTATATGAAAAAGGTACGCAAAACGGCAAGCGCGTTCAGGCAGCAGGCGGTGCTAAAAACCACATAATCATCATGCCCGACGCCGATATGGACCACACCGTTCAAGCCCTGCAGGCTTCGGCTTTCGGTTGCGCGGGAGAGCGTTGTATGGCCGGCAGCCTGGCAGTTCCTGTTGGCAAAGCTGCCGAGGAATTGATGCCACGTTTGCTCGAATCAACACAGAAGATGAAGGTTGGTCGCACCGATACTGGTGGCAACCCAGACATGGGACCACTTGTGTCTGCAGAACACTTGAAAAAAGTTACCGGCATGATCGACAAAGGTGCTCAAGAAGGAGCCAAAGTGGCGCTCGACGGCAGAACTTTAAAAGTTCAAGATGCGCCGAAGGGCTATTTTCTCGGACCAACAATCTTCGACCACGCAAAACCTGAGATGAGCATCGTCAAAGACGAAATCTTTGGACCGGTATTGTCTGTGGTGCGGGTCGAAAATATCGAAGATGCGATTTTGCTCGGTAAGCAGAGCCCTTATGGAAATGGTGCGGTAATCTACACCAACAGTGGACGCTCTGCCCGCGAGTTCAAACGCCATTTCAACGCCGGTATGATCGGCATCAATGTCGGCGTGCCTGCATCGATGGCATGGTTCCCATTTACAGGGTGGAACAACTCCTTCTATGGTGACTTGCACATTCAAGGCAAGGAAGGAATTCAGTTCTACACGCAGCAAAAAATGACAATGACACGCTGGTTCGGAGAACCTATTTCCAAACAGTATGTAGACCCTGTTTGGAAAACCAAAGCCTGAGTTCAAGACAGGGTCGAACCTGGCTCGGAATCATCAAAATCACAGAAATCAAAAGGAGCGCCAGAAACGGCGCTCCTCTTTGTATGGTTTGTTATTGACCAGTCAGATTTATTCCTGATTGACGAGAACGTGATCACCGGCTGGATCGAAATTGTTGAAAGCTGACTCAACCGCGGCCGCAGCACCTGCAGCAGCAGCGCCGGCAGGATTAGCCTTGCGTCCCATCAAATGCTTGGGCGGACGCACTACAGCTTTTGCCAGACCAACCTTTTCGAGCAACCAGACGGCGTACCAGGTGACATCGACTTCAAACCATTCCATACCGTGGCGAGCTGACTTCGGCACTGCATGGTGATTGTTGTGCCAACCTTCACCAAGCGCAAGCAAACCGACCCACCATACGTTACGACTCATCTCACGAGTATTGTGCGATCTGTAACCAACGTTTGGCAGGTGGCAGACGGCATTAACAAGTTGAGTGCTCCAGAAGATCAAGAATGTAGCCATGATGTTTGCCACCACAGCGACCGGGCCGAGTACAAAGAAAAGAACAATGCGAAAAACGATATTCAGTCCCAGACAAAGTTGTGCTTGCCACGGTGAATGGTCGTCACCCAGTTTGCGGAAAATTGGATCTGCCATCAACTCAGGCACTTGAGCGCGCATCTCCTCATCAGATTGCACGGAACGCATGTCGAACATCCACTCATAAAGAGCGTGTTTGAACCCATCTTTTGGTGAATGCGGATCGCCATCTTGATCGGATTTCTGATGGTGCAGGCGGTGCACTCCCACCCACACAATCGGTGAACCCATCAGACCGAGATAGCCACCAGAGACAATGAAATACATCAACCACTTCGGCACTTTTAACGATTTGTGCGTCAACAGGCGATGATAACCGAGCGTAATTCCAAGTCCGTGATACAGATAGAAAACTACGAACCACAAAGCGAATGAAAGACCAGTCCACAAATTCGCTTCACTAAAGATTCCCAAAATATGTGTCCCTCGCGTAGGTGCAGTCGCCGGACCCGGCAATAAACAAGCTTACATTTATAGCATGCAAAACCAGCGCCACAATCCGCACAACTATAAACAAAGTATTCAGCATTATTGCTCCTATCAACAACCTCATTCCATCAGTTAATCAACCGTATGCATGCCTACATGAAATGTCATTAACTGATACAAAATCATGCGGAGTTGCAAGCGAGCGGTCGCTAAAAATCAGAGTGCCGTATACTCTCGCTGGAACTGACATTCAGCAACAGGAAAAATGTGATCAAAAGAATTTCGGCACTGGCATTTTTACTCACGCTCGCTCTTCCAGCATGGGCTGTGGAGAATGGCGCGTCATTGCAAGGTGCGGCAACAACAGATGAAACCAAGCAGACGACAACAGCAAATCCAGCCCGCAAACTGAAAGTAGCGCTTGCTCTGGGCGGCGGTGGCACGAGAGGTTACGCACACATCGGCGCGTTACGCGTCTTCAAACGCGAGGGAATACCCATCGATATCATCGCTGGAACCAGCATGGGAGCCATCGTAGGTGGGATGTACTGTGCAGGTCTGAGTCCAGACGAAATCGAAAAAAAGATGTTGAAAAAATCTTTCGCTCGTTCTTATTACACCGTTCCGATCCCGGTTCGAGTTGCAGTCATTCCCATCTTCATCGTGCCTCACCTGTTCGGTTACCATCCTTACGACGGACTTTACGTCGGCAATCGATTCGCCAAATACATGAACGATTCGTTGCCCGCTACACGTCGCGACATCGAAGAGTTGAAAATTCCTTACTGCGCAGTGGCAGCCAACTTGCTTGATGGAAAAGCTTATGCCCTCAAGACTGGCAACCTGGGACGCGCTATTCAAGCCAGTTCTGCCGTGCCAGAGTTACGCCGACCGGTGCCAATTGACGACAAATTATTCGTGGATGGTGGCATCGCTGCAAATTTGCCCGTCACACAAGCAAAAGAGATGGGGGCAGATCTGGTGATTGCAGTGGATGTGGACGGGAAGTTCGACGCCACACGTCATGACTTTCGAAAAATACTGAGCGTCGGGCACCAGGTGATCAACATGATTCTCAGTAAAATCGACGAAGACCAGGCAAAGGCCGCCGATGTTCTAATAGAACCTGACGTCACCGGCATTCATTTGCTGTCAAGCAAACCAGCCGACGGAATCAGAGCGATAAAAGCCGGGGAAGAGGCCGCGCAGGCGGCACTGCCGGAAATTCGCCGACTTCTCGGGGCGTCCGAGACAACCGCCAAACAGTAAAGGAAAGCTTGGTTTTATTTAGCTTGCCGGAAATCAAAATTTTCCCTAAAGTTATGTTTTAAGCAGCGGCTCCGGCCGACTGACGCTTCTACTTAGCCATGCGCGACATTTGCGATGTGCCGAGGCGGCTAGATGCAGGCTCACTGAACATTCAGAAAGCGGAAGACCAGGCATGAGAGCAGTGATCACAGGGGGACCGTCAGTAGGTAAGACCACCATCGTCTCGATGCTGGGCGAACTCGGGTTTCCAGTTGTGCAAGAGTTCGCCACGGCAATTATCAAAGAGGGCGAGTTCCTTCCATGGATCGACAGGGCAAAATTTCAAGCCGAAGTTTTGAGACGCCAGGTGGCAGCCGAACTGGCGCTGGGTGACAACACTGAACCGATATTCCTGGACCGTGGATTGTTCGATGGGGAAGCCTATTACATATACGATAAGCTCGAAATTCCTGAGGCATTTTCAAGGCTAGACGCGTCGAAATACACTGTCGCGTTTCTGGTGGAAGAACTGCCATTTTTCGAAGTCAATCACGTGCGCCGTGAAAATCTCTCTTTCACCAGAGAAATTAGTGTCATTCTGGAAAACTGCTACACAAGTCGAGACGTGGAAGTCATCCGCGTTCCGGCAATGAGCCCGCAGGAGAGAATCGACTTTGTTCTCAGTGAAGTTAAGCGATTGCAAAGACGTGAGTTGCAAAAGAAGCTGTCAGTAGTGCCAAACATGTCGCCAGCGATGTCGCTTGTACTTTCAACCGAAGCACAAGAGTCGATTGCGTGCATGTCAACCGCCGCCGCTGCAATATAAGCCGAATCTGGACCGACCATCCGAGCCTCTAAATCAGCGAGTAATCTTTTACTCTGCCCATGTTATCGAGAGCATAAAGTCATACAATGTGCTCTGGCATTGATGCGGTGGATTGATGCGGTTGTCATAGCTGGAGGCAATTGTGGACGATAACGAGAAGGAGTCGATGACGACTCCGTTAGACGCTGAGAAGGCAACAGTGGCTGGCGAAGGCGTCGGAGTCTCCACCGCGACCAGCGTTCTTGACGAGCCGAATCCCAACACGATAATGCACGAAAAGCTCACTGATGAGCAGTGGTATCGCACTGTCTATCAAGGTGACAGAGTGCCGCAGTTGACGGTGCGCGCCGTTTTGATGGGCGGCATCCTGGGTTCTTTGATGTCGGTTTCCAACCTCTACACCTCCATCAAAGTAGGCTGGGCTTTCGGCGTAGCGATTACAGCTTGCGTTCTCTCGTTTGTAATCTGGAACAGTTCGCGCGCGGTGCTGGGCAAAGTCGGCGTCAAATTGACGCCCATGTCAATTTTAGAGAACAACTGCATGCAGTCGACCGCATCCGCCGCCGGATATTCGACAGGCGCCACAGTCGGCACCGCATTTGGTGCACTTCTCCTGATCACTAAAGTGCATATGGACTGGCGCATACTGCTGGCGTGGACATTCTGCACAGCAGCTCTGGGCGTGTTTCTGGCAGTGCCCATGAAGCGACAGATGATCAATCATGAGCAGCTCCCCTTCCCCAGCGGCATCGCTGCAGCAGAAACTTTAAAGAGTTTGTACAGTGAAGCGAAGGAATCCATTCAGCAGGCCCATTCACTGGTCTACGCGCTTGTCGTCGGCTTGTTCGTTGGCTTCTTTGGTAAAGCAGAATTCAAATGGGTCGAAGAATTCAAGCTCAAAATTCCTGAATTGATTCCGTTTCCTCTCACCATCAATCAAGTACCGATTTATAAGATGCCGAATTTCGGCTTTGAACCAAGCGTGCTTTTGATAGGCGCAGGAATGATTGTCGGGCTGCGTGTATCGGTTTCGATGATCATCGGATCGTGCTTGCTATACATGGTTGTCGGACCCTGGATAGTCGGCATCAACGAAGTTCCCGAACCGGCAAAGTTACTGAAGTGGTCATTATGGACAGGAACAGCACTGATGGTCAGTTCCGGTTTGACATCATTTGCAATGCAGTGGAAAACAATTCTCAAGGCTTTCACTTCCGTCAAAAAAGTTGGTGAGAAAGAAAGTATCGACGACGAACTTGCGGCAATAGAAGTGCCGATGAAATGGCTGCTTCTGGGCTTGATACCACTGGCGCTCGGCATGATCACCCTGCAATATGTAGCCTTTTCGATTTCGCCGCCGTTGGGTCTGCTTGCAGTCGTGATGAGCTTCTTCCTCGCTCTGGTTGCCTGTCGAGCCACGGGAGAAACCGACGTCACGCCTATTGGTGCCATGGGTAAACTGACCCAGTTAGCTTACGCCGTGCTTTCCCCCACAAACACAACAACCAACCTGATGGCAGGCAGCGTCACCGCCAACATCGCATCAAGTTCGGCAGACCTGCTGACGGATTTGAAGAGCGGATACCTGCTTGGAGCAAACCCACGCAAACAGTTCATCGCTCAGTTCGTCGGCTTGTTTTTCGGAACCGCCGCAATCGTGCCAGCCTGGTACTTGATGATTCCAGACTTCGCGACGCTGGAAAAATACAATCCGCCTTCTGCAAACATGTGGAAAGCCGTTGCTGAAGCGCTTTCGCATGGCATCAGCTACGTGCCGATACACGCCAGATATGGATTGTTGATTGGTGGCGTTCTGGGCATCGTTCTTGCTGTAGCCGACGCTTACGCGCCTAAAAAACTGAAACCTTACATGCCGTCAGCCATGGGCTTGGGTTTGAGCTGGGTGATGAGCTTTTCGAACTCATTCTCTTTCTTCGTCGGCGCTCTGATTGCCTTTATCTGGTCGAAAGTAGACAAACGTTCAGCTGATCTGTTCACCATTCCGGTAGCGTCCGGCGCGGTGGCAGGCGAGTCGTTGATCTGTGCACTGCTTGCCATGTATAACGCTGCCCTGGCAGTTGGCGCCCACCACTAGACGCCGCGGCAGGCTCAGACCGAAAAGCGGAACGATTGGTGCCGTAAGCACACATTAAGGCTGGATTTCGGATTCACGCGGTAGCGAGGATGGATTGGATATAATTTCGCTAAAGGCACAGCGGGTCGGATCGTGAATTCAATTGTCGTAAAAGCGCCGAGAGCACAGTCTTAGAAACAACCATGCCCACAGCAGAAAAAGAGCAAATAATCAAAGCCATCAACGACCTCGGCAGACGCGTCACTGCTGCCGACGTCGCCACCAAAACCGGCTTACCGCTGCTCAAAGCAACTTCTGAGTTAAATAAAGTCGCTTCTGAGACTAACGGACATTTGCAAGTCAGCACCGCCGGCGATATCGCCTACACTTTCGACGCTGGATTTCAGAATGCGTATTTAGCGCAGGGAATGAAGAAAACCATCCATGAAATTGGAGAGAAGATTTTTAAAGTCGGTTTCTTCCTGTTGCGCATCTCGTTTGGTGTCGGTCTGATACTTTCATTTCTTGTCATAGTAGTCCTGATCATTGCAGCGATCTTGTTCGCTCAGCGTGGCAACGACAGTGACAACGATAGCGGCTTCGGTGGCGGCTTCGGCGGTTTCGATTTCTTCGACTGGATGCTGCTGCGCAATTTCTTCTACTGGGGACCAACTTACCCAGTCTATGTTCCATACGACTATAACGATTACGGTCGAAACTACGATCTCTACGACAGGCCAACCACCCGCCAGCCAGAGACAAACAACAATTTCATCATGAATTGTTTCTCGTTCCTCTTCGGTGACGGCGCACCAAACCTGAATCTGGAAGAGCGGAAGTGGCAGTTGATTGCTCAAACGATCAAACAAAATAATGGAGTGGTGACAGCAGAGCAGCTTGCACCGTTTACAGGAGCAGACCCAGCCAACGAAGATGGTGTGTTGCCAGTGTTGGTGAGATTTGACGGCAAACCTGAAGTGACAGATTCAGGAAACATCGTTTACACATTTCCAAGTTTGCAGGTCACTGCGAAAGGCATGTCTTTCGCGCCACTGCCAACCTTCTTAAATGAATTCGATTGGGAATTCACGCGCGTTCCGGCATCGGCGCTCGTGCCCGTCTTCATCCTGGCCGGTCTGAACTTCTTTGGTGCGATCTTTCTGGTGACGCATTTATGGATACCAATCTTCCACGCGTTTTCAGGGCTGATTCACTGGCTGATGATTTACGGGACGCTATTTCTGGTTGTGCCAATGGCTCGATATGGCGTTCTGCGCTGGTTGAACGGTAACATAGCGATCAGAAACGAACAACGCAGCAAATATGCGGACGCCTTGCGCAATCCACCGGCTGACGTTCTGAAAAAACTTGCCGAAGCAAGACACTATCGTATCGGTGAGAAAAAAGTCCGAGCGGATGATCTGGTCTACAGAACCGATCGAGACGTCATCGATCAAGATTTCAATCATGAGGATCAAAAGTTTGATGAAGAATTGCGTAAAGGTGCGATTAATCAACAATCCGAGCAAACTTCCACACCTGCAGCAAAGCCGCCTGAGGAGCTGGATCACATCATTTCAATTAAACCCAAAGAAAAATCCGACGTAAAACCCATCAAATCAAAAAGACCATGGCAATAGAAGTAACTGAACTAAATTTCTACCCGATCAAGTCATGTCGTGGCACCACACTTGATAGCGCTGAAGTGGCTCTGCGCGGCATTGCACGTGACCGAGAATGGTTGGTTGTCGAGGCCAGCACCAACAACTTTATCACCCAGCGCGAAATAGCGGAAATGTGTTTGATAGATCCGCAGGTTTCTGCGGACGGTAAATCGCTAGTGCTATCGGCGCCGGGCATGGAGACACTGGCGGTGCCTGTGACAAGCGATCACGGTCAAAGACGTGTGACAGTGTGGTCAAAAGCGTGCAAAGCAGACGATCAGGGAGATTCCGCCGCGCAGTGGTTATCAAAATATCTCGACGTTGATTGCAGATTAGTACGCATGGCTGATACTCATAAAAGACAAGTAGATCAAAGATATGCAAAACGAAAGACCGATCAAGTTGGATTTGCAGACGACTTTCCACTGCTTTTGATTTCCGAAGAATCACTTCAGGACTTGAATAACCGCTTGCCTGAACCGATTCCGATGAATCGCTTCAGACCCAACATCGTCGTCAAAGGTTGCGGAGCTTTCGAAGAAGACAAATGGAACACGATTAAAATCGGAGAGCTGCTCTTCGACGTCGTCAAACCATGCGCGCGCTGCGTCATCACAACCATAGATCAGAGCAACGGAAACAAGGCTGCTGAGCCATTGAAGACCATGAATTCCTTCAGAAATAAGAACAACAGATTGCTCTTCGGGCAAAATATTGTGCACCACGCGCCGGGAAAGATCAGTCTCGGTGACCCCGTCGAAGTGCTCGACTGAGAAGGTATATCGAATTTGAGGGGTTCGCGAAAATGTAATTCGCCTGCATTTGCGCACTCGCAAACTCGAGGGAATTGCGCAAGCGCAGAATCTGACGACTTGCGTGTATCGTTCTAATTCTCTGAACGAGAGCCTTTAGACTGTACAGATGGCACGCGCCGGGCCGTCCAAATTGCTGACCCGATCAGCGCCGAGCTGAGGAAAATCGCGGTGGGAATATTGCGGCTCAGACTGTCGAGCGACTGATTCAGGAGCGCAATCTGTGCTTCTAATTTGCTGATGCGCACATTCAATTCATTGACCGATGGTGGCAGGCTGGTTAAGGAGGGTTCGAGAGCTGCAATAGGCGCCGAAAGCTGACTTAATGGGGCAGCGATGTCACCGATTGGTTTTTGCAATCCTTTCAGTTCAGAATTGACTCCACGCAAAGGCTGAGAAATTCCATCCGTCGATTTCCTCAATTCATGCAGCGGTGCGTTGAGCTTGTAAATCGGCTTGGAAAGTTCGGCGACACTACTTCCTACGCCATTCAAGGGAGTACGCAAGTTGCTTAAAGGGCTTTTAAGATTGCCAATCGGTTCTTGCAAGCCCGATATAGGCTGCTGCAGATTGTTGATCGGGTCGTGCAATCCGCCGACAGACGCATCCAAATTGGTGATCGGACTTTTCAATTTATCGATTGGACTGTTGAGCTGGTAAATCGGGCGATTCAATGTACGCACGGAGTTTCCGAGGGTGCCTATGTCATCACGCAAGGCACGCATTTCAGCCTGTGTTTTGACTCCCGTTTCTACAACTGACCTGATTGGGTGAAGTATGCTCTTGCGCATAGAAAACTTATTGTCTGGTGCGTTCAAATTGAAGTTTTGAAGACCAAGCATCGATGATGTTTTAATACCCGGCTGGTTGATGTCGACGTCGTCCTCGACTGGCTCATCAATCGAAGTGCGCCCGCTGCGACGTGAGTCGGGTTTCACATTGTTGTTTGTCAGTGCTTCGGCCGTCCTGACGCCCACCGATTGGGGGTTCTCAGCATTCTCATCGGCTTGAGCGGGGCTCAAAAGATAAGCGCAACCGGCTGTTATTAGCACTAAAGGTATCGTAATTTTCATCAAAACTATGTTCGGGGAAGCCAACAGGCTCGGGCATGCTAACACATCCGCCTGCAAATTATGTTGAAAAAATCGCAGAATAGTTTCGGCAAGTCAGCAGTATTCAGATTGAGAAGGCGCTGAATAGCCCCTGCTGGATATATCACCGTCACTACATCCGGTGCAGACATACAACAACGTTAGCCGCACACTTACTGTGTGGGCTAATCGCGTGAAAAGGGCAGAGGCAGTTCGGGATTTCGACACAGTACCGCTGAGGAAGGGGCGTCTCGGGAATTATGCCCGCCGGGGTACGTTTCAGTCTCAGCGATAGTCAACATTTGAGTTGCTGATATTTATATGCCCCAATCTGCAGCTTTAAACTACTTTCTTTCATTAAAGGGTAGATTTAATAAGAGAGGCGATTGTAGATGACTCGAGCATTGCGACACCTTGTGTGATGGTCGTTTGAATGGATAGCGAGTGGGACGAAGTTCGGTCAGAAGCCGAACGCGCCGTGCGGAAAAACGAATTTGAAAGAGCAAGTCAACTTTGGCTGCAGGCTATTGCATTGTGCAATGACATGGTCAAATACGACCCGCGTCGAATAATCTCGCTGGAAGGGCTGGCAAACGTGTACTGGCGTACCAACCAGTTCGCTGATGCGCTGCCAATCCTCGTCAAAACCTTCTCGCTGCACGAGGACCAGCTCGGACCAGACCACGCCGATATCGGAGTGCTGGCCAACAATCTGGCGCGTGTCTACCACACGCTCGAAAAATTTCAGGAAGCAGAAGCACTTTATCAGCGAGCCCTGCGCATTCGCAGAAAGGTCCTGGGAGTTGAACATCCCGAAGTTGCCGAATTAATCAAAAACTATGCAAACTTGCTTGTAGCGGCAGGGCGGGGCTTCGAGGCTGAAGATTTAAAAGCCAGCACAGTCAGCATCAAGACAGGAATTTGGAATCGCTCCGGGCATTTCAATACAATTCAACTCGAAAACCCCGACACCCTCTATACGGGTGAAGCTCTACACTCGCAGCCTTCAAATGATGAGGGAGCCGTTAACGCCTCCCGCGGTGGTGCAGCAGGGGGCAGCGCCGCTCCTGAGGCGGTCTCCAGCTCAGCAAATCTCACCACCCCACCTTATGAGCAACCAGACCAGCCACCTGAGACGAGAACGATTTCAGACGCTGAAATCACCGCGGAGAGCAGTGAACTGTCGAACTGGTTGAGCTCGCGGCGAGCAGCCACTCCAGCGCCCAACTTCGAACAGGCGGAACGTCCTGAAGACTGGCGAGAATTGCTTTCCAAAGGAATGGAGGCAATGCAGCAAAATAACACACTGCAAGCCGAACAACTTTTGAAACGTGCAGTCCGAGCCACTGACGGATTTGAAGAAACCGACCCGCGCATCGCCAGTACGCTCGAGCTCTACTCAGAAGTTTTGTGGAAAAACGGAAAACTTACCGAGGCGCAACCCGTCTGCGAAAGAACGCTCCAGTTCTACGAAGCCACACTCCCTCCCAACCATCAAGATATCGCCGTAATCGCCAACAACCTCGCTATGCTTTACCACGCCCTCGAAAAACCCGAGCTGGCTGAGCCTCTCTACAAGCGAGCGCTCGAAATCCGCACAGCCAACCAGGGCACTGCACACCCTGACGTAATTACGTTGCTAAACAACTACGCAAATATGCTCTACGTCTGGCATCGTGAAGGCGAAGCCGTCAATTTGAAAAACTACATTCGCAGCTTATCTTCTGGAAAGTGGAATCAAGTTGGGAAATTCAAAGCGCTTACGCCAACAGCAGCGCAAAGTTCAACTTCAAGTTCGAAAGAAGATCAGTTCGCCACCTACTCTCAATTCAAGCCTTCGATGGAACAGGTTGATTGGCTTTCGCAGTCAAGCGATATGTTGCCAGCTTATGCTCAAGAAACTGACAAGAAACCTGAGCAGCCTAAAGAGAAGCCAAAAGCAGACCCCGCCTCGTACAGCAACGATCCGCGTGCCGTGCTGAATAAGCTTGTTGGCGACCTTCTCAAAAAGCCAGGCGAAAGCTGAGATGATCGTGATCTGAACACAAGAAAGGGACGGCACGCACACACCATATTTGGTGCAGCAAAGCACATCGGCGGTCCCGCTTGTGATATGTGTTGCTGCAAGGAATTTGCAATATCTATCGCTTAATTTAAAAGTGTTGAAGCCCCGATCAAGTTGGAGTAAGAGCCCATGAGTCTGCTCAAAGCACTTTTTACGCCCATAATGCCGCCTAAAAACTATTCCTTCGAAAGCCGCAATTTCGAGTCAGAGTACGAGCAAATGAAAAGACAATATCTGGAGGCACAGCGCCGCATCGCGAAAGCCGGAGCCGCAGCTGATGATTATCAAATGCCATTATCGTGGAGACTGCGCTGATGTACTGTCAAATCTGTCTTGAATCACTGTTAGTAGGCATGGCACTTTGTCAGGTCGCGAAGATGACACTTTTTCGCTGCAAGAACTACTGGCTGTAAACCCTGTCCATTTCGCTGAGCGCGCCGCAACTGCCATGATGACGGGAGTCATTTCTGGTTGTACCCTGCTCAACTTCCACCTCAGTAGAATTCACCCTCCAGCAACTCGCTGAGATTGCCTCTATCAGTGGCAAAAACTACAGGATTCGATTTCTCTATGTAACCGTCAACTGGAACAGTCACGCAGAAGTGCAGGTGCGCGCGATCGGCAAACCCGGTCTTTCCCGACAATCCAATCTGCTGCCCTTTGCGCACGACCTGCCCGACTCTGACTAAATTTCCATGGGGCTCCAGGTGTACGTAACGGGCGTAGGTGCCGTCCGCGTGTTTGATGGAAACAACGTTAGCGCAAAACTCGTACTTTCTATCATTGCCACCAACTGTGGAGTCACCATAAGAACCAACTACGGTCCCTTCGCGCGCGGCGCAGACCGGGGTTCCCTCGGGCATAGCAAAATCGATGGCGTATTCGTAGGGTGTTCCGCGTTGATGGCTGAACGAGCCGAAATAACCTTGCGAAACTTTATAGTGTTCCCCTTTGCGATAGGGCAGCGCATACACATAGTTCGGGTCTTGCCGTCCACCTGGTAAACCCAATAGCCAGTGGTATTTCCAGTTGTAATGGAACTGCCCCTGTGCCTTTTGCGAAAACCGCACCAACTCGATTGGATTTTTGAAAGAGTGCTGCATTCCATCCACTCTATAAACAAAGTGAGTGGGAGTGTTGACTGCAGTATTTTCCAACTTCAAATCGACCGAGATAGTGCTTTCCAGAATCTTCGGCGGCTCAAGAATAAGGCGTCCGACATCGCCGACTTTTTCCAGATGGAGGTGAACCAGATCTTCCTGTGTGCAAAGCTTCGGCCCGTCATCATCACAAAGTGCAGGCAGCGAAAGAACAGGGAGGGCGAGAGCGAAGAGCAGGGCTGCAGCGCGACTCGTCCAAACATTTGCCATTTAGTGAGAGTTTGCCTCGTTTAGTGAGTAGCTTGCCCGGGGCGAGTTCCTTGCGGTTCTGCCTCAAGTGCTGGTGATGGATTGACAGCCGGAGCGCCGATAACCAGCTCGGCTCCCTGCCATTTGCTCTTCAGCACTGGAGTTTGCAGCACGCCACGTTCACGGAGAACTTCTTCCTGCACTTTGTTTTTCATGTAATCGAACGCTTCACCAAGATTTGGTTTAGCCTTCAAACCTTCCATCAGATATTTAGTGAAAACGCTGTTCTGATCGCGCTTAGATTCCCACGAAACCTGGTTCGGCATGCTGGATGAGATGACCAGCTGACCCGTACCCTGCGCGATATCATCGGCGTTGACGTTAGAACGGCGCGAGAGTCCCTTGCTGTCAGACACTGTGGTAGCGCCGCTGTGGCAGGCATCGAGCACCAACACGATGCGGTCGGAATGCACACGTCCTTTGATGATGCGCGTCAAATCTTGCATGGGCAGACCCGATGCGTACAGGTTATCAACTTCGGTGTCGTGAGCGAGCAAGTAGTTCACGCCGCCGACGTCCATATCTGAAGCACTGCCGTGACTGGAGATGTAAATAACGACGAGGTCATCTGGGTTCGCTACACGCGGCAACCACTTGTCTCCCAGTTCAGAGAGAATGTGACCGCGAGTTGCTTCTTCATCGACAAGCAGCTTGATGTGGTCTTTTTTGAAGCCTGCGCTGGTGACGAGGAAGTCATAAAAATCCTTCGCGTCTTTCGATGGATAACGAAGATTCAACGTCGAATCTTTGAACTTGCTGATGCCAACAATCAAAGCCCACTTGTCGCGGATCGGTCTGTTAGCAGGCGGAGCTGGAGGTGTTTGCTCTTCTGCCATCTGCTCTTCAACAGCTTCTTTCTTTTTTGCTGCTGATCGAGATGCCGATGCCGAAGAATTTTTCTTGTTTTCCTTGAGCAAACGTTGTTGTTCCAACTTCGCTTCGGCAAGGCGCTCACGCTCTTGACGCTCCTTTTCAAGCTTCGCTTCAACTGCAGCTTCACGAGCAGCAAGTTCGGCTTGCTTCTTTTCGAAAGCTCGCAGCTGAGCCGAGCTAGGACCGATTTCTGCGACTGTGACTGGATTTGTAGACGCAACACTAGTTTGCGTCACAGGTTTGACAGAGGTGGTGTGCACGACTGTCGTTTTGGTTTTCTTCACCGGCACCGGTGGATTCAAAGCCAACTGCTCGGCGGCGAGCTTCTCGGCGGCGAGTTTTTCCGCATCAGCTTTCGCCTTTGCGATTTTGGTTTCCTCTGCCTTTTTCTTGTCAGCTATCGCCTGAACGCAAAACTTTTTGTTGGTAGCAGCTATGTCATTGTCGGGGTCAAGCCGCAAAGCCGAGTCGAAGTCAGCAATCGCCTCTTCGAACTGATTTTTATTGGAGAACAGCAGTCCGCGTCCAAGAAAGTACTTCGGATTATTTGCGTCTAGAGCAATCGTCTGATTGAAGTCTGACAGGGCTCTGTCGGGCTGGCCCAGACTGTTGTAGGTGACTCCACGCCAGTAATAATTTTCAGCTGAGCGCGAGTTCGAGTTGATCAAATCCGTGAACATAACACGGGCTTCGTCAAAGCGTCCCGATTGATAAGCGCGCTTTGCTTTTTCCAGAGTCGAGTGCTCGCTTTCGTACCACTCAGAGTGGGCTGGCGACTGAGTTATCGACATAACGCACATAGTTAAGAGCGTGCTAAGAAAAAAGCGTTTCATAGTCCTTTCCAATGTCTGAAATGAGCCGATGCAGCCAGTTAACGCTGCCCCATACGGTATCCAAGGATATCTTACTTGATCGGGGAATCGAATTAGGAGGAGACCGGCGAAGGTTGGAAAACTCGTTCATTAAATGAAAGGACAATTCTGGCTAAGTAGATTGAGAGTGCCGCCGACTGAATACTTTTCCGCCCGAATCGGCTAATATTTGGGCGTCCGAACTGCATAGCAAGCGCCAAATTGGCGCCCGGTTTGACGCCAGATCCCCGAAAGTCAGGCAGCGATTGCTGCGGGCTACTTAGACAACCTCAGGGCAATCCATGGTTCACATAAACACAGAAAGCATCTCACCGGCGAAAAGCGACCTGAGCACGAAGGGCAACTACCGGTGGGTAATGATTGCGTTGGGCTTCGCCATCACGTTGATTTGCTACCTGGACCGATCGGCGCTGTCGTGGGCGATTACACCAATCAAACAAGAATTTGGTTTTACAGACGCCGACTTTGGCTTCATTGCTGGAGCTTTCGGTATTGGCTACATGATCATGACTGTCGGCGGCGGCATCATTGTAGACAAGTGGGGCGCCCACAAGGTGTGGCCGGCTGCGGCGATCTTGTGGTCAGCATGCACGGCGCTTATGGGTCTTGCCAGCAGTTTCTGGCTGCTCTTTCTTTTTAGAACGATGCTGGGCATCGCCGAAGGACCACACTTTCCGGCGCTGACAAGGGTCGTCGCCGATTGGCTGCCAGAGTCAGAGAGAGGACGAGCCACAGCCATCGGCCTTTCAGCCGTACCGGTATCGATGGTAATAGGTGCGCCCCTCCTCTCCAACATGGTCGCTACGATGGGTTGGAAAGCGATGTTCGCCATCCTGGGGTGCATGGGGTTTGCCTGGGCAGCGGTGTGGTTTGTAGCGTTCCGTGATTACCCTGAGGAAAGCAAGTTTGTTTCAGACAGCGAACTGCGCTACATTCGCAACGGCAAAATGCTGGACAGAACGCAGACTTCTGAGTCTATTCGAAAAAAGGAATTGAGCGAAGGCAGCACAACGTGGCGTTTCATGTTGCTGAATCCATCGTTGATGTCGAACAACATCGCCTTCTTCTCTTTCGGATATTTGCTCTTTTTCGCGCTCACCTGGCTGCCTGGCTATTTGGAGCAAACATACCAGTTGCACGTCAAGGAAGCAGGGTTGTACTCGATCGCACCCTGGGCGACCGCCGCGGTTCTGCTTCCGGCGGCAGGGTGGCTCTCTGACTACCTCTTCAGGAAAACCGGCAGTTACAGAGTCTCGCGCACCCACATGATCTGGATGTGCCAACTGGCATCAGCACTATGTTTCGTGCCACTGATGTTCAGCCCTTCGCTGGAACTTGCCATCACTATGATATCGCTGGGCATCGGGCTGGGGCTGATGCCGAACGCGGCATTCTACGCGCTCAATTGTGACCTCGCCAAAGATCGTGCCGGCACCAGCCTTGGTATCATGGATTGCTTCTTCGCGCTGGCAGGAATTCTGGCACCATCTTTTACGGGTATGATCGCCACGGCCACGCACACTTTCACGGCGGCGTTCGGAGTGTTAATCGCCTTCACGCTGGTGTCAGTTGTCAGCGTGGTGATCTTCCAGAAACCAGACGATAAAACCGGCAAATAGCCCCGTCCAGACCGTTTACAGCTTCCATATATCCTGGATCATCACCCGGAAAAATTTTTCAGGGGTATACCCCGGCTGCTGGATGTATCGCATATCGTCGGCAGCTAAGATTTTGTCAGTTGGAAGCAAACGACGATTGAGGCAGGCGTTATGAAGGTGAAAATTGAAGTCCAAGCAGAAAACATGGATGAGGCTCGGATCGCCGAGGGCGAGCTGGAGCAAATTCTCAGCCTGGTTGCTAGTAACCACGATGCACCAAGCGATATTCTCACTGTCATGAGCAAGGCGAAATCTACCGGAGTTCTGATGGAAGTAGCTGAAAATCCAAACACAGACCTTGAAACACTGGAAAAATTGATCGCTGACAGAAGCCCCGAAGTGCGCGCCTCTGTAGCCCAGCACCCCAATGCGATCACGTTCGTGTGGAAACTTGCGACGGACGAAAGTGCGCTGGTGCGCTACTGCCTGGCGATGAACCCAAACTTTCCCGAACACGTTTATCAGGCGCTAGCCAAAGATGAAAATGAAAGAGTGGCTCGCAGAGCCAAAAGAACGCTTTCGAGAATAAAGGAAGCTGACAGCTTGATGGGCAACATCGCCCACTTCTTCAGTGCTCGCAAAGCTAGCTAACTATTGCTTCTACTGTGGCTGCGGATACGCGTTTTGCTGATATGGCTGCGGATAGGCGGGTCTTGGCGGATACGATTGCGGGTACTGGTAGCCGCGTTGCTGCCCATATTGACCGTCAGGCGGCTGCCCATAGGGTTGTTGACCATATGATGGCTGTGCGTACTGTGGTTGAGCATAAGGTTGCTGACCGTACTGAGCAGGAGGGATCGGGAAGGACTGCGGTTGCTGGTAGGTGGGCGGCCGATACGGCCACTGCTGACTTTGCTGTGAGAACGGTGGCATAGCACCGGGCGATGCCGGTTGTTGGAACGGCGCCAGTGTGTAAGCTCCAGGATATGAGCCTGGGGAGCCGGCGTTTAAATTCGTTTGATAGCCGCCCTGCATATTTCGCTGCAAGTATGGATTGCGCTGAGGAAATCCAACTTGCGAAAAACTTCCCGGCTGGCTTTGCGATTGCAAGAACGGCGGCATAAAAGGGCGATTCTGACTCATCCCAGACCCGTTTTGGGCCACAGGATTAAATGAGTAAAGCCGTGAGATCGTCGTCTTATCTCGATGCGACAGTGCAGGCAATTGCCGAGCTGACGATGAAAAATACATCGTATCCGCTGAATTTGCCGAATGTCCACCCAGACCGAGAGCGTGCCCGACTTCGTGCAGACAGACCGCTCTGAGCTCATCCGCTGGCAAGGGCTGACCAGTGTCGCGACTGACTGTGAGCAAAATGATGGTCGCGCTTTTGATTGTATTGATCATCGAGCCAGGCGACTGATACGCCATCACCCGCGTAATTCCCTGCTCTAAGTGCACACCATCGTGCGCTGATACCTTTGATGGATTGTTAGTCCATTGAATCGTGATGTCCGCTTGCTTAGCTTTCGGCACCTGCTGTATCGGTAACATCCCGCCAGAGGCTTTGTTCCATGCATCAAAAGAATCTTCCAACATCTGAGTGCTGTCTTCAGGAACACCTGGAACATTGTCTGATTTTTCAATGTAGATCTTGAGTGGGAAGCTGCTTCTAGACCACCTTCCGACGCCGCGTTGAGTGACAAGTGCATCGAGATAATCGGGGCCATGAACGCTTTGCGCACTATTGGAATTCTCTTGTTCACCCAATTTCCGATAAAATTCCTCAGCGTCACGCTTACGCTTTGGATCGGACGGATTCGTGTCCAGATACTTCTGGAGCCATTCTCGCGCTGTTCCATATTGACCGAGATCCTTGTACGCCATAGCGACGTTCCAGGTCAATTCATCGACAAAACGCGGATCGAACTTCATTGCTAGCTGACTTTCAGCAATAGCTCCTTCAGGATCGCCCAACTGATGCGCCACATAAGCAAGCGAGGCGTGAAGGTTGCCGGAATTCGAGGTCGGATCAAGCAATGCTCCTTCCTTTAGAAGTTTGCGTGCCTCAACATACTTTTTCTCCGAAATTAGCGGCTGAGCTTGCTTAACGATGTTGTAAACACGTTCGTCTTTGTCGGCAGTGTTCATGTCAGCAGGTGAACTGTTCGAACCGTCGGTGGATGAATTGCTAGAACCGTCGATGGAGGAATTGCTCGAACCGTCGGTAGATGAGTTCTGGTCTTTCGAAGCGCGAGCCGACGCCGCTCCGCTCGGAAAACTTGCATCCACAGCCAAAGAACTGCTGATGCAAATTACCACCATAGCCGGAAACGCAAGACCGGCTACCAGATTCTTCGGTATGTTTTTTCTGGCTTGATGAAAGTTCGCGATGGGGCTGACCTCAAGGTCCACAAAACTCACGGCGCGGAACTACGCCATGAAGTTATACCCATCTCGCGAGCTGTGCGTTCGAAGTCGCGCCAGGTTCACCTGCAGCTACACATCTTCAATTGGCACGATTGCAAAGTAATCTTCGGAGTAAACGAATCTACCAGACTCCAGACCGTCAGCAAAGTCTCGAATCCACTCCTCGAAACTTCTAGCCTGCAAATTGCGTTCCGGTGCGTCATGCCACATTGTGATTATCTGACCGCTCGTGCCACCAGGGGCAGGGTCACAATCCAAACAAAAATGATTACCGCTCCCGTCATAGGTGAGCGGAATCCACTTCGGATTCCACCAGTCACTGCGAATTCCAGAGTCAGGTTCTGAGAGAAAGTCGATAAACACTTCCTTGTCTAACAAATCTTTCCAAACTGACCATTCGGAGTGGATCTGATCCAGTTTCAAAAATGTGGTGCCGCGCATGAATGAAGGGCTCTGGTCGTCTTGCCCATTGTGTATCGAATAAAAATCTCGCATCGATTGAGGAAGTTGAACACCAAGCTTTTTTTCGACATCTTCAATTTCTGCCGCAGTCGCTCCGGGATAAAGCCCCTCCAACACCGCCGGAGCGTGCCTGGTGAGCCAATCTTCAAAACGCTTCCATGCTGCTTTCATTAGTCAAAAAATCCTCTCGATTAGCTGTGACACGAATAAATTTGCCGATTGATTGCAATCAATCTCACTTCTTTTTGGTAAGCAGATTTTTGAAACTCCACCAGAGGGCTATTAGACTGGCTGGCAGAACGAAAAGCCGCACTTGAATAGGCAGACGGGGATAGACAGTTACGAGCAGCAAAAGGAATGCCGCACCGACAATAAATTTTGTCACTGTCAATCGACTGTGCTTAGCCATTATTTGGCACCGGTCGACTCATACTGATTTTGCTGCGGCGAGCCGTCACCAGGATTTCCGGGAGGTCCACCACGCCGAGAGGGAGGATATTTGTCCTGTCCGCCACCAGGAGGGAATTCGCCATCGCGACCGCCGCCTCCGGGTCCCCCACCAGTAGGAAATCCGCCATCGCGACCGCTGCCGCCGGGTCCCCCACCAGGAGGGAAACTACCTCGTCCGCCCGGTCCTCCACCGGGAGGGAAACCACCTCGACCATCTGGTCCTCCACCGGGCGGAAATCCGCCTCGACCATCTGGTCCTCCACCGGGAGGAAATCCGCCTCGCCCGCCTGGCCCGTCACCAGGCGGAAATCCACCGCCACGTCCAGCGGGTCCCCCGCCAGGAGGGAAACCACCTTCACGACCACCCTGTCCGCCACCACGGCCGGTGTGACCATGGCGCAAAAAAGTTTCGTCCGGTTTGCCCTTCCACATGCGAGGAATGTACGGAAACGAGTCAGTGACTATGTAATGATAAATGCCCTGCGGATACTCAGTGGTTACTCCGTACCGTCCGTTGCATTCATCGAGGTCGCCTGTGTTAGCTGCATATTCATAATCTTGAACAAAAGTACCGTCATATCTGCCACCAGGACCTGAGGGACGATTGCCACCTTTGAGCCTGTAGCTCGAACGCAACTTCGTCATTCCTGACTTTATATTTTTTCCTTCGCGATAACCGTACGGGGCATAGATCGGGAAACCATCTGCGGCATAACCAATCAGCACCGGATGCGGTGCCCGAGACAATTTATCCAATAATCCGTTGGGTAACCCATGATAATGGTATGCGCCATTAGGCTGCACATGAGCATTACTTTGATCCAGACCCAGGCTGTGCTTGAACATCGGTTCGTATTGCCAGCCAGAATTGCGATCGCGATTCCAAAATTCATTCGCGCCAGGATCGAATGGAATGCCATTCACCGCAACACCAAATGGCTCCAGATACAAGGAGGTGACTGATGAAGCCATCGTCGGGTCTTTCAACATTCTCCACTGATAGTCTTGCTCAGATATCGCGTTTGGATTTTCCGCACTGGGAAACTGCCCCGTTGGATGATTTGGAATTCCGTTAGAGTCGATAATGCGATAAGGTCCCTGAAAAAAAGTGCGCACACTCGTGGTCAACGCATACGCCGGCGACATGATGAAATCGAGCAAGTGAAACGGATCATCATCATGGTGGCGCACACTTTTAGCTGCAGCCTTGTGCGCGTGCTGCTCATCACCCAACTCATGATGCGCGAGAACCGGTTGAGCAATCAATGACAAAAACGAGAAAGATATTGCCAATCGAATTACAAGCACACGAACATCCTCTCCCAAACATTCACAGTATCTCAGCAATTACGAGATGTTTCTACGTAGTGGCGCTAAGAAAAAGAATTATTATCCTTAAGCGATAATGGTATATTGGCTTGTCGTTTGCAATTATGGAGGGCGCTTGATGTTTGGCGGCGGTATGGAAATTCCCGAACAATTGAAGGAAATAATTCGCCACTCCAGCGAGGCAGAAGTTGTTGAAATCGTCATGATGTCGCTCAAAGAAGCGATAAAAGATCCCGATGCATTTGCGCGCGCCGGAAACGTTCCACCGATGCTGGCAAATGGACTGAAGATGCTGCCCAAAACAGATGCCGCACTCAGACCGATGGCGAAAACGATGGCACAAATGCTGATCAAGCAAGTCAAAACCGGAAGCACTCCAAGCTTCGACGACATGAAAGATTCGCTTGCCGACGCGAGTTCGTGGATGTCGACATTCATGGGCGGAATGGAGGATGAGGCTCCAGCCGCTCCAGCAATTCCAGACGAAGTGAACAGACTGATTGAAGAATCGATCGAATGTAAAAAACGAGAAGATTTCGAAAAAGCTGAAGAGCTTTTGAAAGAGGCTTTGAAACTTTGTCCGACGGAAAGTGCCGCAACCTGTCATGTTCTCAACAATCTTGCCACCACTCAATTGATTCTGGATAAATATGACGACGCTGAAGTAAACCTGAAACAGTTTCTGAAATTATCTGAAAAACACTTATCACCAAACGATCAGCTCATCGCCAGCTCATATTTCGGACTGGCAATGGTTCGCGAAGCTCAGAACAAAACAGCAGATGCTGACTTGCTCTACAAGAAAGCGCTGGCTATAGCAGAGCAGGCTTACGCGAACGCGCCACTTGAACTCGCGCACATGCTGGAAACTCTGGCGAATTTTTACAACGGACAAAAATTATGGCGAAAAGCTGACCCACTTTTTCAGAGAGCTTTCATGCTGCGGGAAAAAGCGCTTGGCAGCGAAGATCTGGAAGTAGCGGAACAATTCGTGCGCTATGCTCTGGTGCATGAAAGCCGTGAGCACTATTCCGAAGCTGAGATGTTTTGCTACAAGTCACTACAAATCAAGTACAAGGTGCTCAAAGCCGACGACCCAGATCTGGCGCGGAATCAAGCTCTGCTTGCATCCATCTACATTGGTCAACAAGAGTTTGCCAAAGCAGAACCGATTCTCAAACAAGCAATCGATGTACTTGAAAAAGCCGGTGATGAAGACGAACTTATTTATCCGCTGGAAATACTTGTGCGTCTGCTTAAGGCTACTGAACGAGAAGATGAAGCGCAAAAAGTCTCGGAAAGGCTTGCAGAACTGGGCGCTGAGGAATAGTTTTCGAATATTTTTGCGGGGGCGAAACTTTTTTCTTCGTCTCGTGTATTGGAGTTTGTGAGATACAACTCCTGGAGAAACGAGATGGATGCTAAACATTTTCTGACATGGGCGTTTGCCCTCGGGTTCCTGTACAACGGCGTGCTTGCGGCTCAGCCAGCTGAAGCGCGCCGGATGTTTGCGCGCGGAGCAAACGGTAGCGCTGGTGCTTTTGCCAATCAAGGACAGTATGGAGAGCGTGCCGGAGCCCGGGCGATAGGTTACAACGCAGGAGCAGGATTTAGAGGCGGTCAATGGGCTGGTCCCAACGGTGGCTCAGCGCAAGGTGGCGCAGCGTTTGGATACAAAAGAGGTGTCGGAGGCTTCCGTGGTACCAAGTGGCAGGGACAAACCGCCAACGGTGCCAGCGGCTCAGGCTGGTCGAAAAATGTGTATAACGCTCAAACTGGTCAGGGCAATAGAAGCAGCTCGGAACAGATTCAAACTGCAGCCGGAAAAGATTATGGTTACACTGGAAACACTAGCTACGCCAAAGGACAGGGTGGTCAAACAACTATCGACACCCAGAACAAAGGTGATTACAACATAGACTGGCAGAAAGGCCAGAAGCCCGTCGTCACTCAAGAACCTTAGAACACCTGACAGAGAACACGAGATTCAAGATTATGGTTAAAAAGGCCGGGGTCCTGAAAGCTTTATCCATTCATGCAGCACTGACTATGGTGCTATTAGTGATGGCATTGCAGTCAGAGGCCTCGGCTCAATCGCCGCTTGAGGCGGGCACAGAAGCTGTCGTCTGTCAGCCGAAATCTGATCAAGCTCCGCTCCCAGAAGGCGCGGAGACGCGGCTCAAAGGATTTGCTGAGTTCGCTGACACAAAGGCACCAGATTACACCGGCACGTGGAAAGGTCACGTCATCGAATTCCACAGGCACCCGAAGATTTTTATCTCCGAACAAAATGGCAATCAACTGAACGGCACTTACAGCGGGCTTCTTGGTAAATTTCCGCTAACGGGTCTGGTCGATCAGGTTAACGAAACAGTGAAATTCACTGTTGATTTTTCTCACTCAAAACTGGCACGCTGGAAAAAGCGCGAAACGGTTATAGCCTTATTTGATGGTTCGATTAAAAACCAGGTCATTACTGGACTCGCATCAATTCCAGAGTTTGGAAACAAGGTGGTGCATTTCGAGGCAAAGAAACTGATTAAAGCCGAAGCGACAGAATCGACCACAGACCAAAACCAGCAATTATAGCGCCGGAACAACAATTGATGAAAGTCATGCCGCCGGGCGTAAGCCACCGGCTGAATCGCGCTACACCGGCACTCAGTGTCAGCCACCAGAGAGCGGAGCCCAGAAACACTCCCGATACCACATATAGTGCATCGAGCGAGAGTCGCTCGACACCAAACGCAGAAAGAATCGCCGAAAAACTTAGAATAGTCATCGGGTTGGTGATCGTCAAAGCAAAAGTTTGCAGGAGCGTCTTAGACGGCGAGTTGGTGCGCTCTTCCACTTGATCCGATTCCCTGTCAAAAGAATTCTCACTTGTACGGCTTCTAAAGATTTTGAAAGCAATATAAAGCAGCAATAAGCCACCGCCGACGTGCAATGGCAAAGTAATCGCTGCGAAAAATCTGGTTAGCGCAGCCAATCCCAAAACAGCCACGATGGCATAAAAACCATCAGCGCATGCCGCCCCTAACCCTGCGGACAAGCCAATCTTCCAGCCATTGAGGAGCGACTGACGAATACAAATTACACCGATAGGACCGACAGGCGCTGCGATGGATATGCCTATCAGCAATCCTCTAAAAAACAAATCCATATTCCACCTCTGAACCTTTGCTATCTGCTAGCGCCTCGCCTCACCCTTTGCAGGCAGTGCGTTAATCGGCAATTTGACCGTCTCTTTGACAGTCGATAGAGCAATGATCGTTTGAGTTTTCGCGATGCCGCCAGCATCCTTCAGGTCGTTGGAAATCAACCGCTCGAGTTCTGCGGTGTTCTGGCAGCGAATCTTCAACAAATAGTCGTACTCACCGGTGACGTGATGACATTCCTGCACAGAGGCTGTATTACGCACAAAATCGATAAACCCGGCCCGATACTTTGGATGCTCCAGAACGACGGCTATAAATGCCAGCAATGAGCAGCCGACAGCATCCGGGTCGACAATTGCGACGTAGGATTTGATTGCGCCAACTTCTTCAAGCTTTTTGACGCGATCTGCAGTGCTGGGACCGGAAAGGTTTAACACTCCAGAAAGTTCGGACCAGGACGCTCTACCGCTCTCCATTAAATGGTTTAGAGCCATTAAATCCAAATTATCCATCACCGACACCTTCAAATCCAAGGAATTCGATCTAATTATCCTTAGAAAACAAGGAATTGTCAACAAATACCCAGGGGCAAAATTGCCGCCGGTTGCCAACAAGAAAATTGGACTCATGCGTTAGAATGTCGTTTCTGGTTTGATAGATTCCCTCGTGACAGAACTGGTCTGCATATCAGGAAACGCGTTTATATGTTAAAAAAGATTGGCACCACATTCAGTGCCGCTGCACTTTGCGCAACAATTTCGATTTCATCAGCTCTGAGCGCCACTCATGTAAAAGAGTTCTCGGGTAATGCCGACTACTACGCCAGCTACTATCACGGCAAGAAGACGGCGTCAGGCGCGCTTCACGACAAGACCAAATTTATGGCTGCGCATCGAACGCTGCCCTTCGGCACAAAAGTGCGCATCACAAATAGAAAAACCAAAAAGCAATGCGTCGTAGTCATCAACGACCGCGGACCATTCACGCCAAACAAAGTTATCGATGTCTCTTACGCAGCAGCGCTGGAGCTGGGAATTGTCAGCGGCAACAAGATGGTCGACTGCGCAATCGTCGAAGAAGACTAATAAGATTCGACTCCATAAGTTCTGGCGAAAGGCTTACCACTCTACGGTGAGTTCATCCTCTTCCTTTTTCAACTGCTCTGTTTGACGAATTTTAGAATGAACCATAAGGTAAGCCGACAGAGCCTTCTCTCGAAGCGGCGTTACGGGACAATTGTCCCGCATGTGCGCAAACTTGTTACGGGCTTCTACATGGCGCCCAGCCATGTAATAACTCATGCCAAGATAAAGCTGAGCGTCCCACTGGTTGGGATCGACTTCAAGCAAATACTCAATCGCTTGAGCATATTCCTTATTTTGATATGCTTCGAGTCCCAGTTCGAACGAGTCTTCTTCCATTATGTGTAAAAGGATCTGTTAGTAATGCCTCTACAGCCAGTGAAGCATAATAAGATTTATCGATCAACGTTTTAGCGACTAATTTGCAACTGTTTTGAAAGCCATAAAAGCATTTTTTGTTATCGCCGTCATCGGCTTCTTGTTTGCCGGAGCGCTCTTCGCCTGGGGATGGAACGACCTGAGCACGCCCGTGGAGCATCAAATGGCTGGCAAAACCGTCAATATCCCAACCGGGAGCAGCATTGAGCAAATTGTGCAGAAGCTGCAAACTGATGGAATCGTCGCTCACGGCGCCACGCTCAAACTCTACATTAAATTGCAGGGTGTCGGATCCATGATAAAAGCCGGCGACTATCAGTTTCAGTCGCCGATTTCTCCCCGAGATGTAGTGCAGAAGCTTCTGGAAGGCGGCGCAGCTGGCAATAAATTGACCATTATAGAAGGCTGGACACGTTGGGACATTGCGCACGCAATGGCAGCAATTCCGTCTCTCAAATTAAAGAATGCCGACCAGGCTCTCGCCCTTATGACCGACACAACTTCGATTCGAGATCTGGACCCCTCGGCCACGAGCCTCGAGGGCTACATGTTCCCTGACACTTATTTCGTACAATCCACGACAACGGCGAAACAGCTGCTTGAAAGCAGCGTCGAACATTTCCATCAAGTCTGGAACAAAGACCTGGCCAACCTGGCTCTGGCTAGAAAACAGTCGCCACATGATGTGGTTACAGTTGCATCTATCATCGAGACTGAAGCTAAACTCGCAAGCGAAAGACCGGTTGTCGCCTCGGTCATCTACAACCGCTTGCGTCAGCACATTCCGTTGAGCGTAGACTCGACCATTGTCTATGCATCAAAACTGGCTGGGAAATGGCGGAATAACGGCATAGTTTACTTAAGCGACGTGAACCGCGAATCTCCATACAACACTCGAAAAGTTACAGGACTACCGCCCGGTCCCGTCAGCAATCCGGGACTGTCGTCTTTGAAAGCCGCGTTAGAACCCGCGAACACAGGGTTTATCTATTATGTTCGCGAGCCGTCTCGCAACGATGGTGCGCACAATTTCTACGTCGACGCAGCAGGATTCGAGACAGGCGTGCAAGCTTTGCGCAACTGGGAAAAAGTGCATCGTGGCAATACCTCAGCTCATGCTGCGCCTTCCACTGGGACCTCGTCGGCAACTCAGCCTCAGACTAATGCAACAGCTTCGCTAAAAACAATGCGTGCTATACCAGGCTCGCATCAAACTACAGAAACAAAGCCTGAATCTTCTAACAACTCAAAACCAACATCTGCAAATCAATCATCAGCGAGTCCATCGGTCTCTGCAAAACCAGCAGCAGCCGCAAAGCCAGGAGTATCCGCAAAACCAGCAGCATCCACAAAGCCAGCAGCATCCATAAAGCCCGCGGCATCTGCAAAACCAGCGACCTCCGCAAAACCATCGGCACCGAAATCAATCAAGCCTTCGCAAGCAAAATCAACGCATGCAAAACCACAGGCGAAAGCCGCGTCGGCAAAATCTTCACACGGCAAAGGCAAATCAACAGGGCCGGCCAAACACGTTCCAACCAATCAGAAAAAATCGGCGCGCCACCACCGATAGTTATACTGACGCGATCAAAACTTCTTTGCCTTGTTGCCACCAAATATAGTGCGCAGACATACGCCCGGACGTCTTGCAATATCCCGGCTTTTTGATATCGTGGAATACATGGTGAAAAATTAGGAAGTCTGCGATACTTTGAGTTTCAAGTAATTCTCGTGAGATTCCCGCGATGATTCAAACTTTGCAAGAGCAAGAACGCGAGCAACTGGTTCAGTTCCTAAAAGAGCGCTCGATTTTACGGCTTTTAGACGACAGAATCATTCATGGTCTGAGCCTCAGCCTGACTGAAAAACACTGCGGTCCCGGGCACATCGTTTTTAAAGAAGGTGACCCTGGCGACGGACTTTACATAGTCAAACAAGGTTCTGTCGAGGTCAAGCGCCACTCCGACGCAAAACCAATCGCATACCTGACTGCAGGCGAATGTTTCGGCGAGATGTCGCTTCTCAACAACCAGCCCCGAACAGCCACAATTCGCGTTCCAGAGGAAGCAGTAATTCTCAAGCTTTCCAAAAAGGCATCGCTTGATTTGAAGTCGAAATTTCCTGTGCTCGGAGAAGAGCTGGAAAAGCTGGCTGAAAAGAGAGACGGCAAAATTGCCTTCAAAGCGCCTGGGCTGGAGGGGAACACGGCATTCTTCGACCTGCCTACAGTTATTCAGGCTGTCGCCTCATCACGACAGTCCGGGAAATTGAACATCTTTCCCACACATGCAAATCCTGGAGCCAAACTGATTTTCGACCGTGGAAATTTGATTTCGACAAACTTCAAACACTTGACTGGCGATTACGCAGTATTTGAACTGCTTTCAGTACAAGACCCCGCCGACTTTGCTTTTGAGCGCGCCGCCGATGAGGGAAAACCAGCGCAGTCAACGCTGGAGCGACCGATAGAGCGCTTGCTTGTTGAAGGCGCCAGACGTTCTGATGAGTCACCGAAACTGCTGGAGAAAGTTGGCGGAATGGATGCCACTTACAGCACACCACCCCATATCCCGAAGTGGAAAGAATTGCCCGATTCAATTCAAACGCTGGCACCAAAAATCTGGAAGCTCATTGAATTAGACCTCACTCTTGAAGAAATTCTGCCGCTAGTGCCGGTCGACAGCTACAGCATCTTGCAAACACTGAGCGAAATGATCAGCCTCGACCTGATAAAACCGATTACCCCGGTTGCTCTTAATGCTGATTCTCCTGAGGAAGTAGCGTACCGGCGCGGTGATACAGCCGAAATCGATTTGCGGAGAATCTTGAAGCAATCGACTAAATTAGCTCGCACTTTGTACGCATTAAATATGGTGGCAGCCAACCTTTCAAACATTGTTGATACGGCGTTAGTTCAACATTGCCTTGATGAAGCTCTTCGCGATACTAGCAAAGCCTTTCCACAACTCTCCTGCCTGAAAGTGCACGCTGGCGGAAAGACCCTGGACGTTCGAGGAGCTTCATCAGAGCTTTCGAGTCGCGCCAATTCAGCCGAAGCTCTGACGACGCTGACAAACAAATTTCTTCAGCTGATGAGCGAAAAGCAGACTCAAAAGCAAGCGAGATAATCCGCTTAGAAATCGGCGGTTTTTGGTGCGCGCGGAAACGGAATGACATCGCGGATGTTAGCCATACCGGTGGCGAACTGCACGGTTCTTTCTAGACCAAGCCCGAAGCCTGCGTGCGGCACTGTGCCATATCGACGCAAGTCGAGATACCACCAGTATTCTTCGGTATCCAGTCCAGAATCACGCATGCGCTGTTCAAGCACCTCGAGACGCTCCTCTCTCTGGCTGCCGCCGATGATTTCGCCGACTTTCGGAACAAGCACATCCATGGCTCGAACTGTTTTACCGTCCTCGTTCATACGCATGTAGAACGCTTTAATATCTTTCGGATAATCGCAGACGATAACTGGCTTTTTGAATTTCTTCTCGGTCAGATACCGCTCGTGCTCAGACTGCAAATCGATGCCCCATGAAACTGGAAATTCGAAGGTCTCACCGCATCTGGTGAGAATATCAACAGCCTCAGTATAAGTAAGTCGAACAAAGTCGCTATCGACGATGCCCTTCAGCGTTTCAATTACAGTTTTGTCGATGCGCTCGTTGAAAAACGCCATGTCAGTGCCGCAGTTCGTGAGAACATCATTGAATATCGTCTTCAAAAATTCTTCGGCAACATTCATGTTACCTTCGAGCGTGCAAAACGCCATCTCAGGCTCAACCATCCAGAATTCAGCCAGGTGGCGTGATGTATTCGAATTTTCAGCTCTGAAAGTGGGTCCGAACGTGTATACGTTAGACAACGCGGTAGCGTAAATTTCAGCTTCGAGTTGTCCGCTGACGGTCAAATTTGTTGGTCGACCGAAGAAATCTTGCTCAAAGTCGATCGATTTATCCTCCTTACGCGGCACGTCAAGCAGGTCGAAAGTGGTGACTTTAAACATCTGTCCAGCGCCTTCGCAGTCGCTGCCTGTGATAATCGGAGCGTGCACATAGATAAAGCCGCGCGACTGAAAGAAGTTGTGAATAGATTTACAGATCTCGTTGCGCACCCGAGCGACTGCACCAAAGGTGTTTGTCCTTGGACGTAAATGCGCGATTGTACGCAGAAACTCCATCGACGTTCCCTTTTTCTGCAGCGGATAATGAGCAGGATCGGCATATCCAAAAACTTTCACGCTATCAGCTTTAATTTCAGTCGCCTGTCCTTTGCCGGGTGAGGCGACGACTTCACCGTGAATCTCGACACTACTGCCGATACCAATCTGCAAAATTTCACTTTCATAATTTGCAAGTTTCGCTTCCGCTAAAACTTGCACGTTTGTCATGGTGGTGCCGTCATTTATTTCGAGAAACGAGAAACCGCCCTTTGAATCGCGTCGCGTTCTAACCCAGCCACAGAGCCGAATCGACTTGCCAATGCTCTCTGCCTTCAGGGCATCGACAACTTTAGTCTGTTTCATTTCCTCAAGTTTGGTGCTCATACATTCTCCGCAATTCAGTTGCTCTAATTGACCTTCAAATACTTCTCAGCTCAAGGTTATTTCCATGAGTGACGCTTTCATACGTCTTAAGTTACTTCTTTCGAATCAGAAAAACTCCGTCTCGAATCGTCAGCAATACTTTATCCACACGTTTGTCACTGGATACGTGGGTGTTCAACGCGTCTATGGCTTTATCATCTTCTGTTTTTGGATCAAGCACCGCGCCGCCCCACAGAACGTTATCAATCAAGATGACGCCACCACTTTTCAGTTTTGGCAAAACCGCCTCGTAATAGTTTTTGTAGTTTCCTTTGTCTGCATCGATAAACACGAGGTCGAATGGACCTTCCAACAACTTGAGCGAATCAAGTGCGGGTCCTTCTTTGACGGTGATCTTCTTACCATGCTCGCTTCTTTCAAAATACTTGTTGGCAAATTCGATGCACCGTGGGTTGAGTTCCAGAGTCGTCAATTTGCCGTCAGCCGGTAAGCCTTCCGCCATCGACAATGCTGAATAGCCAGTAAACATGCCGATTTCCAAAATCGATTTCGCACCGGTGATCTGCACCATGAGACGCAAAAACGAGCCCTCTATGGGTCCCGTCAACATTTGCGGATATTCCATCTCTTTGTATGTTGCTTTATGCAACTCATCCAATAGAGCATTGGTGCGTTGAGTCTTCGATTCCGCGTACTCTTCGATTCCCGGACTGGTCAATGTCAACATGCCGAATACCTCCAATCAGACCTGTTTTATACCAGATCGGAAAAATCAGTCCTTTAATATGCAGGCCAGCACCGCATCAAAGTCAACAATTGGTCATAACTGGGCTGACAATCGACCTATGACATCTTTTTCCTTCAAAAACGCATGGAGGTAGTACAATCGCCATTACAGATTGAGCGGCTACGGCTGCGCTTTCTCATCCATTGACAGCCCGGAACAATGAATCCAACACGCGCTGACCAAATTGGTCCACTAGACATGTTCAAAATCGGCATTGGGCCGTCGAGTTCGCACACCGTCGGACCGATGGTAGCGGCGCTCGAGTTCAGGAAGTTGGCACTGGCAAATCTGACCGGGCGTAGCTCAACAGAAAATCTCAAGCTCACAGTCGAATTGTTTGGCAGCCTCTCTGCCACAGGGCGAGGTCACGCCACCGACGGAGCTGTGTGCGCAGGCCTGCTTGGGCTGCATCCCAAGTCAGCCGAAGTCAGCGCGATCTGGGCGGCGATGCCGGATCTTGAGAAGGCGCCGGTGATCGAACTTGGAGACGGCAAAGCTTATTTCAAACCTTCTGAAGATATATTGTGGCAGGGATGGTTCCTGGACGACGGACCACTGCCGCATCCCAACACAATTAGATTTCGCCTGTGGCAAGGCAACGACATTGTTGCAGAAGAAATCATTCTTTCAGTTGGCGGTGGTTTTGTTGAACCCGTGGATGCGGAGACAGGACTGAGACGCGCGCCACAGTCTAACGAAGATTTGCAGGAAGTTCCTTACCCATTCAACAGCGCTGCTGAATTTGTCGAACAGTGCAACAAAAACAAAATCGCGCCCTGGCAATTGGTTATCGCAAATGAAGCGGCCAAGGGAATGAGCGAGAGTGAACTGAGAAAGAATCTATCTCAAATTCTGCACACCTTTGAAAAATGCATCGAGGCGGGACTCAGCACCGAAGGTATTCTGCCGGGAGGTCTGCACGTAAGGCGCAGAGCAAAAGCGCTCTGGGAGCAGATGAAGGCAGGCAAAACACCTGGCTGGGCAGGCAACGATTTACGTCCATCCGTGTTCGCTATGGCTGTAAATGAAGAGAATGCCGCTGGTGGTCGTGTCGTTACAGCTCCAACAAATGGCTCCTCAGGTCTGATCCCGGCGGTATGGAAGACGCTGCAGGAATCGAATAACCTCTCCCAGGAGACCCTGCAAAACGGTCTGATGGTTGCCTCCGTAGTTGGTGCGCTGGTCAAAACCCATGCCTCCATCAGCGGTGCGGAGGTCGGCTGCCAGGGTGAAGTTGGAACATCGTGTGCGATGGCGGCAGCAGGCGCCACAGCCATGCTCGGCGGAACCCCGAATCAAATTGAAAACGCAGCCGAAATAGGCATTGAGCACCACCTCGGCATGACCTGCGATCCCATCATGGGACTGGTTCAGGTTCCGTGCATAGAAAGAAATGCAATGGGAGCGGTTAAAGCCTTAAATGCCATGTCGTTGTCGCTCGCTTCTGATGGACAACATCTGGTCAGTCTCGACCGAGCCCTGGAAGTGATGAAACAGACCGGGCTGGACATGAACCAGAAATATAAGGAAACCGCTACGGGCGGTCTGGCTCTCGGCTGATCTCAACTGAGGAAAAATCTCTGATTTGATCAAATTTCACTTGACATCTTAAATTTTTCCAATTATTCTAGCCTCACCGTAGGAGTATTGTCTCCTTCCCCGGCCCTGCCCCCCTTCGCCGATTAAAACAGCAAACACATTGGTTTCACGCGTCGGTATAGCCCGGCTGCCTTTGCGCGGAAACGATTTTAAAAACATGGAATCCTTCTTATGACAGCAGAACAAGGCGGCGATCGCCTGATAGAAGTTGAGCCAAACCAGGGCCAAGATTTAGATCTCGGCACGCGCGTCGATGGCAACGGCATTACCACTTACCACGTCATCTGCAGTGACAGACGAGTCGGTGTCTTTCTTGAAAAAATCTACGACAAAGACCACAAGCTGATTCGATTACAAAAACGTTCGCGAGACAGTCGCTCCGAAACTTTTTTTGACACCAAAACTGGTGCAATTACCCATATCTTCGAAACAGCGTCCCTGCCAGACGGTGACACCCTGACGAAAAACACCGTTTTCTTTGACGACGATAAGTCGAGCGAAGACGTAATCGTAATCAGTCCGAACGGCGAACTGGTTCGTCGCGTCGAACGAGAGATGATCGGCATTCGCACTCTTTTTCAAGGACAGACTGAATACAACGCAGATGGCACTCCCGCCACCACCGTCAATCACAGAATGGACCCGCACACGGGCAATGTTGTGCATCGAGAGCAGATACAGTGGGATTCCGAACAACAACGCTCACTGACCGAAGAATTCTTTTTTGACAACTCCGGCAATTTGATCAAATACAACAAAGTTCTCTTTAACGCCAACAGCAATCCCCTGTTGGAAGAGTTGCAGACGTTCGACGCCGCCAATCATGCGGTTTTAAAGCGCGAAATCAAAGGATACAGCGCCAGCGGCAAGCAAAATTGCGTCGATACGCTAACTTACCGCCCAGACGGCAAAATAGCCGAAAGACATTCGACCTTTTTCGATGATTATGGAAACACGATTGGATCCAGAGACTGCGTATAACAGATAAATTCACCGAGGAAAAGCCCCCGAAACGAGAAGGTATTACCGATTGGACCTAGACGAAAATTCAAGCTTTCCTCTATGCTTTGAAGATGGAACGTTTGGATGCATTGGAGTCTTCGAGCACAAGTGAACGCAGATTGGTATCAGTATCAGATAGCCGGTGAAGAAGCTCTGCAGGAGGGTGATTACGCTTGCGCTGAAACAATGTGGCTGGCCGCTTATGAACAAGCCAAGAAGTTCAAGAAATTCGATGCTCGTTTCGCCGTGACGCTGGAAGGATTGGGCGAGGCTCTATGGCATCAAGGCAAATATGCTGAAGCAACCGCTCTCTGCGAGCAGGTGCTGGAAATTTTCAAGATTACCCGCGGAATCGAACACCCAGACGTCGGTGTGACGGCCAACAACTTGGCAATGTTGTACAAAGCGCAAGGCAAGTATGAACAAGCCGAGGTTCTGTATCAACGCGCCATCGAAATTATGACTCGCTCCCTGGGACCAGATCACCATGATGTCGCCTACCTCCTCAACAATTACAAAGATCTTTTGCGCATCATGGGACGCTCCTCGACAGTTGAATCGAGAGCATCTGCTCCAGTTACCGCCGAACAACTTACTAAATCAGGTCAATTCCAGACAATTTCGATCAAACCGCAAGAAAAGCTGAATGACACCATGTCGCAAGATCGTTTGATGCCGCTGCAACATGGCGAAACCACCTGGGCTCAGTACAGACAATCAGCGGAACAAGCCTTGATGGTCGGAGACTTCTCCAAAGCTGAGGAGATGTGGCACGGAGCGATGAGCAGAGCCGAAAACTTCAAAGAAACAGACCCGAGATTGACGATTACGCTGGAAAGTCTCGCAGAAGTTTTGTGGAAGCAAGGCAAGTATGCAGAGGCGGAAGTGTTGTGCCGCAGAACCATGCAAATTTATGAAGATACGCTTGGCTATCACCACCCTGATGTAGGCATTATCGCTAATAACCTGGCTATGCTATATCACGCGCAGAGAAAATACGCACAGGCAGAACCGCTCTACAAGCGCGCCTTACCGATAAGAACGCAAGCGCTGGGAGCAGACCATCCAGCCGTCAATAATCTGATTTCCAATTATCAGAATTTGCTCAGAGCCACGGGTCGCTCCGCAGAGGCAGAGCGCGTCAAGTTCGAAGCACAAAGCATTACTTCCGGAAGATGGACTCGATCGGGTTCGTATCAGGCTCTAACTATCCCGCAGGGCGAAAAACTACACGACTTAAACTAGGTCGCAATGACGAAGTCACAACTAACACTGAGTGACGGAATCGACTTGCATCCGACCAATGTGAGAGGAATAGCACGCGCAGTAGTTATTGACGATTCGAAGAGGCATGCGTTGACATGGGACAGGTTTTGCAGAATCAACAAAACGGCTGAGCACGTAAGAAATCTAGCGAACGCGAAAAGCACGATCTTGGATGTCGGTGGCTTCGACGGTGCGCTTGCGTTTTTTCTTCCCGAATTCAGCATCGACATCATAGACCCAGAAACCACAGGCGGGACGGGTTTTGACATTGCCGAGAATTCCTACGACATCGTTATCTCCATCGACGCCCTAGAGCATATCGAACCAGCGGAGCGCAAAAGATTTCTCGAGACATCAGCCAGAGCAGCTCGCACTCACTGTTTTATAAACTTTCCTGCACAACGTTCCGCAAATGCACAAGCACTGATTTACGAACTTACAGGAAATCCACTTGTACACGACCATGTTCGATGGAATCTCCCGGATTCACGTGAGGTCGAGAAGCAGCTGACAGACTGCGGATACGCATCCAGAACTATCGAGCATACGAGCATCGCCCAGTGGGTTTCGCAATATTTGTTGCAAGGGTCAGATGCGGAGAAGGCATCAAAAGCCTGCCAATATTTGATAAACCATCATTTCGAAGAAAGCGGAGTAGCACTTTTGTACGACCTGGTCATAGCAGTGAGAACTGAACTACAATAGGTGATCAACAGTCTCGGGAGAGATAAATCATGGAATCGATGTACGGCTTTCTTCTAATGCTCGGCATTTACTTCGCACTCCAGAAGTGGATCCTGCCCAAGTTGGGCATCCAGACTTGAATGTCCAATAGCTGCTCGGTCGAGCAGAAAGACAACAAAAGCAACAATAACACGCAGTCAGGTGAGCAACTCGCCAGCGACTCGAACAACAGAATTCAGTCTGGTCACTCTGAGGCACATCAAACCGTAGCATCAAGCAACGTTGCTCAAGACGACCACATATAGAGCGAGTCCAGAAACTTCGATGCCTGAGTCGAATAGACTCGCTTAGGCTTCCCAACAACACAGGCGGCAACGAGCCGTTTTCGTCGCTGATCTAAAAACAGGCGCATGCGAAACGCATTGCCGGTGTTTCTGAACGTGCCTTCCACATAGCGCCCGGGGAAAGCCCCACCGCTGAGCGAGTCGGGCACCTTGCTGCTTATGAAACCCCGTTCTTTAGAGATCATGGCTGCGCATTTGGTATCAAGAAAACTTTGCAGCGAGAGCGGATCGAATGCGTAACGCTGCTGAACTGCCACAATCTCGTCATGATCGGCAAAGATTTTTGCACCTGTTTGCGCTGCAGCAAAGTAGAGGGGGTCGCCCACAGCATGATCGGCTTTCATCTCGAGTCCACTGGATGAAGGAGCTGTAGTTAAAACGCCGGATAAGTCCGCACCAAATTCGGTAGCAAAGAATCCGACATCTCGGTCAGCCACGTAATACTGCGGGTAAGGAAGCGGACTCTGGCGCAGAAAACTATTGGCAAACACTAATTCGCCAGGGCGCTTCGCCGGAAATGAAATCTTGAATTGCATCTTCGATGGTACATATAGTTCAAGAGGGCGTTTTTCGATAGTTTCGGAACCACTCAGCGATGCGAAAAAATCGTACGTTTTAGTAGGGTCGAGGTAGACCATCAGCGCAAATACCACTACGCCCAACATCAAAATTATTAAGACCAGCGAAACTAAGGAGCGCATAATCCACTCTGGCGAAGATAAACACTGGCGCAGACGATACAACTTTCGCGCAGATGACGGTCATCTCAAGAAGCGTTGCCAAGCCTACCGCTATAATTTGCCCGCAAGCACGACTTGTTTATCGGATAATGCAAACCACAGACAGCGCTCAACAGAGAGTTGACCAGGTTCTCAACCCAGTCAAAAGCCAGCCAGCAGAGGTTTCCAGCCCCTGGCTGACAACCTGTAGTGCGATGTTATGTATAAACGGAATCTGCTGTCTTGTTGTCTGGACCACGAGCCTGGGTGCCGACCCTATCAGGCAAGTGCTGGCAGGAGCTTTATCGGCTGCAAGCGGATTTCTGGCGTGGAGGAGGGTCAAGAGCCAAGCGCAGACACAAACGCAGACCCAGACCTCCTCTTTTGCACTTATCGCCTGCTGCCTGATCGTTTGCGTCGCAGGAAATCTTCACACCGCAAGGCTTTACCTTTGCGCAAACATCGCTCTAATTTTGGCTTTCACCTGGAATTTTTACGGCTGGCAACGCTGCAAAATACTGTTGCCAGCTACGTTCCTTTCCATGTTCGCGCTTCCCGATCTGCCAGAAGAATTTCGAGCCTATCTATTTATCCCGCTTCAGCACATTTGCACTGTTACGGCCGGCGAAATAGCAAAATTGTTTGTGCCGCTTACTTACTCCGGACACATTTTTACAATGGACGGGCAAGAGATGAACGTCGCACCATCGTGCGCTGGGCTGGGGATGTGGGCTTGTTTCCTTTTCGCTTTTGCAATCTGGCAGGGCTTTAAAAAGTACAAACCATCCGCCTACATTGCCGCATTTCTTGCAGATCCAATCCTGGTAGTGACACTAAATACGATGCGAATTGCCCTGACTGCAATCGTCGCTCACTATCACTCAATGCGACTGGCACTTGAAATGCACGCAAAAATGGAATGCGTACTGGTGCCCCTGGGGCTATTCATTCTGTGGAAAGTGGGGGCGCACTTCGCGGATGAAAAATAAAACAGTACTTTTCAAAGCGATGGTTTGCACAGCGTTCGGAGCTGCTATTTTCGGCTCATTCAAATTCGCCCAAGCCCGCATCATTACACAGTCCGCACCCAAACAAACCCTGACACTGCCAAAAGAATTAGGGTCATGGAAAACGTTCGAGTCGGGTTTCGACGTCACGAGTTCTGATGTGGTCGGTCGCAAATATTTCAACACCGGCAGCCGATGGATCGGTGTCGTAGTGCGCAGCAGCCCATCGAACCAGGTTCTTCACGACCTGACCAGCTGCCTACTGCATGCGGACAGCAAAGCTTTTGCAGAAAGCGATGAGCATATCGCAGCAAAGTCAAAACGATTTGATGCCAGCCTTGCCAACTTCACATTCAAGAAGGGCCCACGCCGAGCACTCTTATGGTTTCAGAAGGCGGACCAGACCGCTTCGAATCGTTGGACATGGCGTATGCTCTCGATGACAAGCCCCGTTGTTCGCGATGCCCCCGTCTACTATCAGGTAGAAGTGACCACTGAAGCCACGGGTGACAAGGTGTCCGACGTTTCACAATTGAAAGAAGTAGCAGCGCTAGTTTTTGAAGAAATGCTGAAACACTGAGTCGGTTTCAGGAAACGAAGAATTGCTGCGCGATTGAATGGCTCACGGAATCGCCAGATGTACGCATCAAGACAATAATGACTGAGAGTCATGCCGTATACCATTCCAACCAGCAATCGCAACAGCCAGTTATTTTGATTGATACCGCCAATGGTACTGGCTTGCACCGGCATCATCACCAGGACAAACAGAATACCAACGGCGAAGAGCAGCAATTCAGGTCGTTTCGACAGAACAGCAAGTTGGGCTGGTCGACCGACATACTTTCTCCGCAGCAACAAAGAGTTGATACCAATATATTGAAACCAGTGAATCACAAGGGCAACAAACAAACCTTGCGCATAATCCTTCGTCATAGCAAAAGGAAGAAACGCCAGGCACGAGATTAGCCACAAACATAAGCCAGGCGCATTCAACGACTTGTTTTCTTCATTGACCTGTCGCCACAACGAGCGGAAGAAGCGCACACCAAGCCAGATCAGCTCGGCTGACAGAAATGCGATGAGCAGATGCACAGCCATTGCAACCCAACCCGTCTGCGCCACAACCGCGTTCAGATATAAAAAACTGAACAAAGCTGCGGAAGTTTCGATGCTTCGGCTCTCAATTTCGCGAGGAACAATTGCTTCGTTCCGGTCATGGTTGTGATAGAGAAGCAGCACACCGATGTTCTGTTTTGCGATGTGTTGAATGGTCCAGACCACATAGACGAAAAGAACCGCTGGCGGAGAATACCAGTAAGCCACAATAGATACAGCAATCAGCAGAACTGGTGCACAAAACGCCCAGAAGACGTTGTGCGATGATTTATATTCGCGGAGGTTTGCCTGATCGAAAAATTGAAATAAGGTCAGACCCTGATGGAACGGACCAAGCGCAAAGCCTTGCAAAATCAAGAAAAGGAGAAAGGGCGAGTTGATGACGACATTCTGCTTAAAGAGCATAGTCGCGCAGATAGCGAGAAGCGCCGGAGCGAAGAAATAGGCGACATCGTGTCGGGCATCCCATAACCATGGTGCCGTCATGCTCAATCTTCTCTCGCTCGCCTGCACCATCAATCATCTCCGCGTCAAAGCGGCATCAAAGTACCAGATACCGGCATACGCGGTACTGTATCATTTTGAAAGAAGTGAGCAATTAGTTTGAATAAACTTAGCCGCGTTCACTCAACAGCGCAACACAGGCTGAATATTCACCTGAGGTATGCGTCGACTTTTGCGTCGCGGCGACTGTTTGCGCGTCTGACTATTTGCGCTTCGCGGCGTAAATGCGGTAAGCAGCGTAGCAACCGGTGAAAGCAGCTGCGAGAGAACTCAGAGTGCCACCGTCAAGCTCAGGATTTCCGACCGAGCCCGCGAAGGCTGGGGCACATAGAGTGGCAAAGACGACCGTTGCAAAAAGAATCTGATTCATCGTGTTCTCTCCTGGTAACACCGGAAATATAGCACGGCAGCTGGATACGGCTTTTAGCTTGGCAACACTGTGAAAACGAATTCATCGAGCACGTAGGATTTAAGCGGCACTACTGGTAGCGGCAAAGCGACCAGCTACTAAATTGGAATTCCGCCTACCTCAAGGTGTTGCGCGCTCTTTACAATTACTCTTTTCGCACCAAACATGGCAACGAAATTTTCGCAGTTGCGTCGAACATGGCAAGAGAAGAGAGGACACATGGCGCAAAAGCCGGTATGGAGGCACGTTATGCACTTTAAGAATTCAATGACAATGCTGCTTGCTGCAGCAGCGTTAACACCATCAATGGTGCCAGCAGCCTTTGCTGACGCCTGCAGCTCGAAGCTGGTCAAAACAAGCTACCAACGCATTTCTCCGCGAACGGTGAAAGAGACAAAAATCTATGAGAGCACCCGATTGATTTCAAAGGCCACGCCGGCACGAAAGTTTGTTCACAGGTCAACATTTGTCCGCAAAACCGCATACATGGCTCCTCAGACACGCACTTTTACGACGACAACTCGCACAACAAGCATGTTCATACCGGTCAGAGACTACACCGCACCAGTTGCCATCGTGCGACCAGTAGTGGTGGCGCCGACATCCACCACCGTGCTGCGCGCGTCTGGACTGGTTCCAGCTACGACAGTGATCCGAGCATCTGCAATTGCTCCAACAACAACGGTGCTCCGCGCCTCCGAGCTAGCGCCGGCAAGAACAACAATTATTCGCGAAACCGTCGCGCCAAGCACAACTGTGATCAGAGCTGCTTCGATGGACCCCGCTTGTGCGGTGTTGAGAACTCAATCTGTGTTGACACCCGCACCTATGATCAGCAATTCAGGCTTCGTTGCGGCCCCTGGGGAAACCGTAGTGTTTAAAGAAAAACACGGCAAGCTTAAAGAGGTTGGCACACTTGCCCCCGCGGTCTGGTATTAGTGCAGCCTTTGCACGCAGTTGAAAACCCTATCGTGCACGGATAAAACTGAGAGCGGTGCTGAATGCCAGCACCGCTTTTTGTCGCAGTCGCATACCGCCGCTCGTCATTAACTACCAGCAGGCGTTAACTCATGCACTCAACGAAAGCCGCAGTGATAGCAGTTGAACTGAACTAGACCAGATTCGAGAATGCGCCTCGGTCAAATTTCTTCAAGTGATTATTCTGATTCAAAGCTTCGATCTCCTGGCCTTCCGCCGCATATCGACCGGCGTTTCGCCTGTATGCATGCGTTCTAGCAGCGGTGAGGTTAGCGATCAACTCCTGACTTGACCTGTCATCTCGATCGAAACCAGCTCGGCGAAGCAGCCGCGTTGCGCCACCCACGCCCGATTGAATAGCTGTTGCAAAGGCCTGCTCTTGTAGAGCCTGGTCTTGATTCAATCGCGGAAATCTATCTTGCAAAGGCCGCAAATAGTGGTCCATCGCGAAGCGACGTTGCGATTCATTGAAAGCATCTGGATTCGCTTTCGCATGTTCTCGCCACGCTCGTCCAAAACTGCCAGCTGCGCCACTATGGATGCTATGAGTATGTCCTCGCAGTGCCGCGTAAACTTCCGGGTCATTGTTTTTCGCCCACTTTACATATTCCTGTGGAACTCCAGCTTTGGAATTAAATTGCCAGGCGCCAAAGTCATGACCCGCACGGTGATTGGGGTCGCGATTGACCATACCAGGATTGTTGCGACTTTCATATTTTGCTGCAATATCGCCTGTCGCGAGATATTGCGGCTTTTGATAAGAGTAATGCGAATTATGTTCTGCGCCGCTTAACGAAAAATCCGAATAATTTCCGCGCAAAATTTTTGCTGCTGAGCCGCTGGAGTTGATGCGTTGATTCTCGCTCCTCAGGGCACCACCGAAGTCTGCCGGAGAGATATTAGCCATTAACGGGCGGGTGTAGTGGTCAGATATCGCCGACGCTTGCTCGGCTTGTCCTCTGTGCAGTTCATGTCTCGACATAGAATCGTTCACCTGTAGGGGAGTACAGTTTCACAGCTTCAATGTAATCGCTCGGGAGTTACCAAGTTATTACTACTGATATGACGGCAAAGCTAACTGAAAAATCGGCAGCACAAATTGCTCGCACCTTCACCACTAGTAGTGGCAAAAGTGCAAGCAAAAATACCGAACTCGAAAGCCCGGTATTTTCAATTCTCTTATTTGTTTTTAGAGTTGAACCCTAATAACTAAATAGCCATAAGACGCCTATCACCTCAGCTAATCAGGTGCTTTGAATAGAATATATTTCAACCTGAAAAGCGTCATTGGCATCGACCTAGGAGGTAGCTAGACTCAGTCAACGGCTTTCGCCTCGTGAGCTTCGCAGTGTCAGAATTCTACCCACACCGAAGTGGATGTATCTGATTACTCCCTAGAAAGGAGGTGATCCAGCCGCACCTTCCGGTACGGCTACCTTGTTACGACTTCGTCCCAGTCATCGGCCCTGCCTTAGGCGGCTGCCTCCTTACGGTTAGCATACCGACTTCGGGCGTGACCAACTCCC
>DATNPY010000062.1:0-14530 GCA_036702955.1 Drouetiella sp.
TCAACTCGCGCATCAGTTTTCTAAGGAGCAGAACACCAGCCGGATCGACTCCTGACGCTGGTTCGTCAAGCAATAAAAATCTGGGTTTGCCGATTAAAGCTTGAGCGAAGCCAAGGCGCTGTAGCATTCCTCGCGAATATCTCTTGATCAGCAGATCCCATGCACGTTGATCGAGACCAACCCGACTGAGCAAGTCGTCGCAGGTCGAAACTTTCGAATGCAGATCCTGTCCGGACAATTCATAGTGGAATTGCATGAACTGCCGCCCGGTCATCCATTTGTCGAAGTTCAGTCGCTCAGGCAAATAGCCGATCAAGCGACGTGTTTCCAGTGCATCTGGAGGCAATCCGTCGACCAGAATTGACCCGGTGTCGGGGCGCAGAAAAGCAAGAAGGCAGCCAAATAGAGTTGTTTTTCCGGCGCCATTTGGTCCGATGATGCCGAGCGCTTCACCTGGTCTTGCGTGTAGTGACAATGAGTCTAAAGCTTTGACCTTGCCGGCTTTGTAGGTTTTCACCACATTTTCAACAACAATGCCTGCGCTGGGTTCCAGCGGCACCGTGTTGGCTTGATTTTCCGCTTGTTGCGTCATCTAAGTCATTGAGATGGATACAAACAACAACCTACCCGCGGATCCGGGTTGCAGAACATTATTCATTACATCATGGCGGCAGAATTAATCTTGGTGTTTGTCGACTTTAGTAAACTTTTCGCCTGCTAGGCACCGGAGATGGTGACTCCCAATCAATGGTCAATTACGGTGCGACCGCGCTTACACCTTTCCTGCTTATAAATACAAGAAGCAGCAATACCAACATAATCAATGCGTATGAACAAATGTTAGCTATCCATGCCCTTTAGCGATGAGCATTCTCTTCTGCAAATTGCGCCGTGCATCAAAGTTTCAAACGTCTAGCAATCTCTTCTTCTTGTCTCTGAGCTCGCCGCTGCGCAATTTGCCATGCTCCTACAGGAGCGCAGCGGCAATCTTTATGCTCATTTGGTGGAACAAGGCTATGCTCCAGCCAGTATCGTTCGATGCGCTCCAAGAATGCCTCATCGAAACCTTTGACGTTTTGTTCGTAACCGCTTGTATGTGGACATTCTCCGTAGAGGTCCGGCGCTGGCGGTTCGTGTTCCAGCCAGTTTTTCGATGCAGTGTTCCCAATCAGAAAATGTCTATAACCTTCGTCTGTATGTGTATGATTCAGAATGTCCCTGCCTGAGTGCTTACTGCAAGTCGGTTTTATCAGACAATTTTTGTGCGGTCGTGCTTCGTTTGCGATCAGAATTGGCGGACTCTCAGTTGTGTATGCATCATCATCATCATTCGTATCTGCGGCTGTAAATGTGGCATTGGCTTTGTCCACAGTGGTGGCATTGACATTAACTGCGTTTTCGTCTGCAGTGCTCCTTCTGGTAACTGGGACGTTTGCATTGTTTGGCATGTACAACGCTGCCCTGCCGTCAGCGGATAATCTGTTTGGTTTGTGGCAGTGCTTACAACAACCCGTTCCATGCCCAGCCAGCAGATCCTCAAGGAACTTCAGAAAACTCTGAGGATCTAGGTGAAGTGGTGACATAACGGCTCCTTAGCAGCTTTTGCATGCGGAAGCCCGATGACTTCAATGGATGCGTAATTACATGTTTCCATGGCAACTGGCGAAAATCATCCGTCACTTGGAGTATCAGTCTTGCACCAGATAGTGATTTTGCTATCCCCAATTAGGGGTAGCAGCAGGGTAAGGTATTCGTTTACCCTGCCCTGTTAACTATTAGCGGGCCGATAGGAGAAAGCATGAGTGCTGCCCTGCAATCAGTTCAGAATGTTACTGTAATCGAATCCACAGCTCATTTCGGCGCAAAAATGGTAGCGTCCATGGTGGATTGTAGAACGCCCGCATAACATCACTTTCGGCACTAAGTTGTTTCTTTTGCACAAAGTCGTTCAGCAGTTTTGTATGTCGTTCTATCGAGTGCTCGTCAGGTGAGCCGGAAAAGCGTATCACGGCAAACTTTTGTGCTGGAACGGAGACCAAACGAACTCGCTCGTCGAGAGGTTTCGGCAAAGTCTCGAACGTGTATTTGGAAGGCATGTAAAAACGCATGACCATCGTGTCGGACTCGAACTTCTCGGTCACCGGGACCGTCATGGGAATCTTCTCGTTTGTTTTGCGTTTGGAAGTAACTTGCGCCGCTGATTCCATTTTTTTCTGAGCTTCATTCTTACCAAAGATGTATCCCGCCAGAATGCTGAATGCTTCGTTGTCTGCTCCTTTTCCTGTCGATGGCACGGTCACTTCCGCAGCTATCATCTCTGGATAATTTCGAACTTCGAAGTTGCCGTCTTTCAAAACTACCTGGTAGGCCGGTTCTTCTTCGGACGCATTTGCCGACTGTATTTGCCAGAGTGCGATACCCAGCGCACCAACGCACACTCCAAATAAAATGAACTTCCGCATAGTTGCTCCCTGTTTAGTCACGCCGCTATCTCTATCGACTCCTCAATGTTCTCGCTGTTCCCCAGATGAGTTCCGCGTCTCCCAGTATTGTCGGCTTTTTGAGACTCGCCGATACCACTCTTGAGCCACTGTCTTTTAGATTCAAAGCAAAACACCGTCTTTGGGCTGCATGCGCTCCGGCAGCTCTGATTCGCACAAAAGTGCTTTCATTTCTATTTCTATGTCGCGACATATGCTTGTAAGCGGAACATCGTTGAGTCCATTTTCAAAAGGATTTTCACTGGTGTCGCCCACTTTTTCCATCGTGTAGAACACCCATGATAGAAGAACACTCATTGGAACTGTGAGCCAGAGCATACCCGGGTCGTTTTTAGCTAGCTCATTCACAAGTGAAAACGGCAATAGGGCAATGAATATATTGACGAACACAGCGCTGAAGTGAGCGTACTGGCGAGGGAATGGGAAACGGTTGATGCGTTGCGCTGCAGATTGCTGTTTACTGCACTCTGCAACGATTCCCACAAGCCTGCCGTAGTCTCCATCGGAAAGACCTTGCACCTTCAAATTATTCAGGTCATTCACCTGTTTGGCGAGCAGCATCAAACTTATGTTCTGGTTGGAAGTCTCCGGCAGCTCGATGTCCACGGCGCAGTCCGAAACTATTTTTCTTAGTTCTTCCTGTTCGTCATGTTTGAGCGTGGAAACCAGTTTGACGTGATCTGCGTTGTCGTCGACATCAGCGAAAGTAAACTCGTTCCGCAGCTCTATTCGCAATGAGTTGACCCAGGCTAATTGTTGATAGACGAGCCGACGAGAAAGCGACAGGTTTTGTTCAATTCCCTGAGCGTCTTTGACACGAGCTTGCGTCAGTATGATGGCCCAGTAGCGGCAAAGATGTTCGATTTCGCTCCAGATCTTGCGCGCTTCCCACAGTCGTTCATATGAGGCGTTATTTTTGAAACCGACATAAAATGCAACTGCCGTGCCGACCGTGGCAACAGGTAAAAATGGAATGGCAAAAAATTTGAGCTTGCCATACACATATGCAAAGTAAGCAAACGTGGAAAGTGCCGTAAAGACAAGCAGCGGCACCCGTGAGAAATACCAGACGATTTTGGGTGAAACTAGCTTTCTTACGTACACGATTTACCCGACTTCGGTTGTGCTTCCCCTCAGCCAGATCGATAGCGGCTGCTGGTCGATTCATGACCAACAGCTTTTCGACTTGACGAGCGCATCGAACATTGACCTTGCTGCTAGATTGTTATCATGACATCGTCTGCGTCAAATCTGACCTTTGGGACATTAGCATATTTGTCGTCTGCAGCCCGGTACCCGAGCGGGCAGATCACTACGGATCTGCAGCCTTTGTCTTCCAGACCGAGGATTCGATCGTACGCAGCAGCGTCAAATCCTTCCATGGGACAGCTGTCTACTCCAAGTTGTGCGGCAGCGGCAAGCAAAGTTCCCAGCGCTATGTAACATTGCAATTCCATCCAGTGCTTCTTGTCTTTCGGGCTGGTTAAGAAACCTTTCATCATCTGGCTGTACGACTCGAGTGATTCAGTGGTGACACCACGCGTAGTTGCGATCTTGCGCACATAGTCGTCAACGTATTGCTCTGTAAGTTCGTCTTTGCGGCAAATCACTACCAGGTGCGAACAATCTTGCGGCTGTGTTTGCCCCCATGAGACCGCAGGAAGTTGTTTTTTGATTTCTGGATCGGTGACAACTACAAACTTCCACGGTTGCAAGCCGAAACTGGACGCACTCAGCCGGAGAGCGTCTTCAAGCTTTTTGTACGTGGCTTGGTCAAGCTTTCTATTGCTATCAAATTTTTTGGTGGCGTATCTCCACTCCAAGCTTTCAACGATGTCTTTGGGGTTTGTTTGAGTAGATGTCATTAAAATGTCTCCAGTTGCGATTTTAGCCAATCAGCTACAGCGATGTGCGTAGCCGTAATAATTTACTATCTGGTCAAGATGCCCTACCTTAAACCGGTATCGCATGATGACATTTAGTAATCTACGGCGCCGAATATGTCGTCAAGAGTCGCTGAATCCCAATCGTTTCATATAGCCAGGCGTAATATCGTAATTTCGTGGCAGTTAATCTTGGTCAGGTTTCGAGCTGTTCTTGGGGCTGAGAATGACTCGCTGCGCAGTTACTATTTTCGAAGAGATATGATCTTTCTCGCCAAACAAGTGCGAAAAAATCGATGACATTCGATTCACAGAGCCATTATGACTGGGAACGAGCGTAAGCCCAGCCCCCGGCTTATTAGTCGACCAGAGATTAGCAATCAAGTCGTACGGAATTGTGTGACCGATCAAGCCGTGGTCTAGTGCGGTGAAATCAATCCATTCGAATTTCATCATCCACTGCGGTTTTGTACTGGACTTTTTGGCATCGTGGTTTGAATCTTTTGGCACATCTTTGCCACCAACAGCACTCAACGCATCGCCAAGCTTACCGGGAATAGACAGCGGAGATGACACTGAAGACAGGAGTGAATCCGCGGCTTGCCCAAGTCGGGTGTATCCCCCGAAGATCAGCTCTGATAGTGGTAATGCGCGATCTTTGTGTGAAAATAGAATTCGCACCTTAGTCTGTTCGACTTTCTTGTCCTCCGAGGCGTCAGGTTTTACGCCACTTGATTTGGTATCATCAGCCCTGACATTGGTAAACTCGGTGCCATCAGATGTGGTGTCACCAGCGTCACCGACCATCGGGGTCGCCTCTGCTTGAATAGCTTTTACTTTTTCAGAGCTTGTAGCCTCGTCGTTGGTACCATCCTTTTTCCGCGCATAGCGATAGAGGTAATGAACGAAAGTTTCAGCATCGAAATCGGGATCCACAAGAAACATCTGTTGAAAGACATGTCGCCCCTTTAACACGGGCGCTGAGTGAACCGCCAAACGGTTTCCCATGCTATGCGCAACGAGATTGAATGTGATACCAGCTTTCTCTTTTACTCGAACCAGTTCATCGATCAAACTATCGAAATGTTCTTGGCTCCACTCATTATTTCCCAGGTCGACGCCGTACTGTCCAAGCCGCCCCTTAGACGGCCAACTGTACAGGATTACGGGTCTTTTAACGGCTTTCTCCAAAAGCGCCGCGTTTCTAGCGGCATTTGCAAATGGCGTATTGAAACCGTGCACCATAACAAACACCTGGTCCGTTCCAGCTTTTTTCGCTGCTTCAATTATTGTTTCGCCAAAACCTTGCACACTGGCAGTATCAGTCTGCGTGCCCATCGTCAAATCACGCTGTGGCGATTTTTCCGACTCGGTCCAGCCAAGTTTGTGTTGAATCGAATCTACAGACGTATCAGTCTTAACGGCATAATCAAACCAGCCATACCGCAATTCATCGATCGAACTCAGATCTTCGTCCTTGCGCTGCGGACCATACCCTTTCTTGGTCGGAGCACGGTCTGTTACATACAGAACTGGAATTGTCACGTAACGCCGTTTCACTTGACTATCTTCGGCCGCGTTGACACTTCGGTTAAAAGCGACAAGGGCGCATAGCGCAAGCAAATGACAAGTTTTTCTCATAAGAACGGATCGATCCCACCAACTCATCCATACATTCTACTTGGTTCTGCATGGGAGTTCTCAGGTGATATGAAGGGATCGGTCGTGTCGCGAACCCAGCCCAGCATCAGCAATCTACGTTAAAGAATGCCGGAAACAAAAGTGGGGCGTCACTCTTTAGTATAAGGCAATCAAGATCTTCCGAGGGATAGGCCGGGACAGAAAACTACTCAACAATATAATCAGGGTCACATAAAGGGTTTCCACTTACTTCGTTGGTGTTTTGGTCATTTTTCAGTGCAGCGATTTTTTCGTCTAGTTGGGCCAGTGATTTCTGAGACAAGCGTATGCGCTCAGCTAGTCTATTGCGGGCTGCTTCCAGTTCCTGCAATTGTCTCTTTAAAACCGAATCAATCATTTGAAAAGACCTCTTCAAACATTTGTGCGACAGCTGATGCCTTTGCTCTATTTGGTCGGACGGTTATCCATTATTTTATAAGGCGGGCGCATGTCAGAATCAACAGTCAAAACACAGCTTGCCCTGGTCACTAAAAAGTTACGCGAACGCACTCTCGAACGCGATTCTGCCCGTTCGCGCATTGTCGAAAACGACAGACAGATGGAGGATCTTGAACAGCAATTAAAAACCACTCGGTTAAAAATAGCAGGTTCCGATAATGAGCTCTTCCTGCAGGATGCGCAACTCAAAACTAAAGAACTCGAACTGGCCGCCAAAGATGCTGATCTTGCAGCTGCGTCAATTGAGCTGACCCAACTAACAAGCGATCTGGCTCGGTCTAATCGATACCTGGCCAAACGGACTGCTGAACTTGAGCGGGCCAACGAAGAATTGAAGTTTCTCATGCAGCAAAAGGAAGACTTCGTAGCAGCTTTGACTCATGATCTGAAAAGTCCCTTGATCGCTTGCATGAGAGCCGCTGAACTTTTGGTTTTGGATAAAGTTCCTGACGCCAACAGAAAAGTTGTCTACAAGCAGCTACTCGAATCGACGAGATGCATGCTCCGTATGATCTGGAACCTGCTGGATGTTTATCGTCACGAATCAGGTCAACTCTCGCCCCTGGCAGAATGCGTTGATGTGCGTGAACTTTTGACACAGTGCCTGTCTGAGTTTTCTTTTTGCACTGAAGAAAAACAGCTTCAACTGGAGCTGAGGTTAGGAGACGACTTCACCCCGTTGCAAACTGACCGCATACTTTTGAGGCGAGTTTTGATTAATCTCCTTGATAATGCCGTCAAATTCACTCCGGTCAATGGAAAATTGCAGGTGACAGCCTTTCAAGACGTTCATCAATGCTGTGTGACAGTGAGCGACTCTGGTCCGGGCCTGTCGGAGGAACAAAAAGACCGAATTTTCGAGAGGTTCTGGCAGACGCAACTTGGGAGAGACCGCGGTCTAGGTACGGGACTGGGATTGCATTTATCCAGACAAATCATGTCTGCTCTGGGCGGTACAATTGAATGTTTCAGCAAGGAGGGGTCTGGTACTCAATTCACAATTAAGCTTCCGCGTCGCTAGTCACTCAAGGTCGCGAGCATTGATTCCAGACTTCGGGCTATTTCCATCATTGACTTAGGTCTTAATTCACCGCGCTTTTGAAGCATCGCTTCAACAAGTTCCGATAAACCTGCAGGCAGAGCATCATTGACTACACTGGCTAACTTGGGAGGCGCAGTCTCGATATGCTTTGCGAACAAAGCCATTGGTGTTTCTCCTTCAAATACAAGTTCTCCCGTAATCATTTCAAATAAGACGCAACCAAATGAATAAATATCAGTAGATGCATCAACGGGCTTTCCAGAACACTGCTCGGGTGACATGTAATGTGGAGTGCCACATATGAAGATTTTGTTTGTCAGCTGCTGCTGCAAATTGGATTGGTGCCTTGGCATTAACTGTACCAGTCCAAAGTCGACAAGCTTCACGTCTTCCCTCGACCCGTCGCTTCTGATGAGGATGTTTGCCGGTTTCAAGTCACAGTGGACTATTCCTTCTTTGTGGGCAGCGCCCAGTCCCTCGCAAATTTGAATTGCCAAACTGAGAGCTCGTTTTATTGAAAGCTTTCCGTCTTCTTGCAATATGTCAAACAAGTTTGAGCCCTTTATCAACTCCATAACGAGGTATGGTTCATTGTTCGAACTGATGCCGAAATCGAAAATGGTGACTATATTGTTGTGTTGAATGTTCGCAATTGCGGTCGCCTCTCTTTGAAAAGAACGCATCGTTAGCGGATCTTCTATAACCTCGGGATGCAGAAACTTGAGAGCGACCATTCTTTCGATAAAAATGTGTTTGGCTTTAAATACGGCTCCTATTCCTCCTTCACCAATGAGTTCAAGCAAAAGATATTTCTCTGCAAAAAGTTTTCCTGTGTCTATTTGTTCGACAAACGCAGTCAGCCAGCTGCTCAGGTGCTCACGACGTTTAGTCTGCTCTTCCACCGTCCTGTTACCACTCGTATTTGTGGCCCGCTTCAGCAGATTACGCAACACTTTTGCTACTGCTGCGCTGTCGATTCCCAGCTTATGAGCGATTTGTTCATGATCAATATAGCCGTCAATCAAACCGAGAATGCCCGACTCGAGCGATGACAACTGCCACTCCGATTGATCGTCTTTCTTCCTGCTTTTCGAAATCACTGCATTAGCTATGGTTGGATCGAGCCATACTTCCCCCCTGCTCGCCGAGGCGATGGCATTGCTGATTTGCTCGACCGGTGCATCTTTAGAGCAGTATCCATCTGCACCAGCTCCGAGCGCTGCTGTGACAGAGTCTGCATCTGTGTGGGAGGTAAAGATAACTATTTTGATGCGAGGCAGTTCCTGCTTTATTCTCCAGGTGACTTCTAAACCGTCCAGACCAGGAAGTCCAATATCTAGAAGAACGACGTCGGGACGTAAGCGAAGAATCTCGCGGAGCGCTAACTCGCCATCACCCGCTTCTCCAATAACCGTGCAACAGCCCAGTGACTCAAGATGGATTTTGAGCCCAAGCCTGAGCAACTGCTGGTCTTCTACAATAAAGAGAGTCGGCACCTTCAGCCTCTTTTCAGATGGGGCTGAGGAATGTAATTTTTTGCCGCCTCTCGGCCGTTTATCACCTGGTAATCCTGCCTCTAGATTCCGCCTCTAAATTCCGTCTTCGATCAATGACTCGATCTACCTTACTCATTCCATGCTTTTACTATTTGCTCAAAAACAAACCATTTGAAACACCAGACTCCTCAGAAGCCTGAAGCCGCTCAGTCTCTTAATTTTGCGACGCAGACTATAGTCTGCATTGGAACTCGATCCACACACTAAATTGAAGCACCAGTTTCGACTAGAAGCTGACATCAGAAGCGCGCTATTTGAATTTAGTAAATCTGGCGATTCTGTTTTTAAAAAATGACTATTTGTGCATCGATATCAAAACATCCAGCACTTTGTCGATTCACATGGACGAACGGCAAGTGATGAAGCGCTTTTAGCACTTGCTGATCACTTAACGTCCACACACGTTCACAAAAACATTTATCGGTTTGGCGGTGATGAATTCATTGTTGATTTGAAGGGTGAAAGCCCAGGATAGTTGTTGACCTAAATCAAAATTGCTGCAATAAATGCGTTGCCGATCTCGGTCAGGCTCCGTTTGCTCGCACCAGCGCGTGCTCGAATCGCGAGACCCTGGCATAGCGAAAAAAGAAGTTTGGCTGCCACCTCAGCGCTGAGGGATGGTACAAGTTCACGCTCATGACTTTTGAAAAGTGCTGTGAAATTTTTGTCTGCTGTTTCGATGATGGAAGCCAATTTCGATCTAAGCAACTCCGATTCGCAACATTCTTCCGACATCAGGCAGGCAATCATGCAGCCGGGTGGAGTTTCGGGGCCTGTTAAAAGACTGCCCAGGGAGTCGAAAAAGGCGCCTAATCCTTCACGCAAATTTTCGCAGGAGAAAAGCTCTTTGGCAGAGGGCAACAGCATTTTCTTTTGATACTGTTCAACGACACTTAAGAAAAGAGTTTCCTTGTCACCAAATGCCGCGTACAAGCTTGGCCTATTGATGCCTAAAGCATCTGTCAAATCATCGAGAGAAGTGCCTCGATATCCGCGACGCCAAAATACAAGCATCGCTTTGTCCAACGCTTCATCGGTACTAAATTCTCTTGGACGCCCTCGAACCATAATTGCGAACCGGTATATATGTATCGCTTGGTACAGAATTAATGTTACTGCTCTGGCGTGTATTCTATACTGTTCGGTACGTAATTACAAACAAGCCTTTAATTGGGCTTTGCGCCGTATTGGAGGATTTATGCCAGTCGAACAAGAAGCGGATATGCGTGTTGTCAGTGGAAAGAATTTTTGCGCAGTTGAAGTAGGGGAGTTTGCCCAGCTCGGTAACTACAAGCTCGAAGTGCCTGCTTTAAAGCGCTCTGTAAATGGAAAGCTTTTTTTGAAGCAATTCGCCGGTTTTACGGGGATGCAGATGTCTATGACCAAACTGCCTCCTGGTGTTTCTGTGCCTTTCTATCATGCGCATAAGCAAAATGAGGAAGCCTACATTTTCACCGGTGGCAAAGGGCAAATGCAGATCGATGGTGAGGTATTCGACGTTGCCGAAGGCACCGTCGTGCGTGTAAGCCCGAAAGGCTACAGAGTAGTTCGGAACAATTCAGACGCAGACCTTTATTACATCTGCGTGCAAGCCAAAGATGGTTCGCTTGAGCAGGAAACAATGGAAGATGGAATTCGTTCAGACGATCCTGTTAATTGGCCATCCTAGTAGACGATTTTTCCAGCCCGAGGAAAAATCATAAGCTTTTGACGTAGTCCGCTATCAACCTGGCTGCTTGTTCAGCCGATAAGGAGCTTGTATCCAATTGCAGCCCGAACTGAGTTTCAGGGTGATACATGGTGTAAATTCGCAAGTACTTCGCCAGGACTTCAGAACTTGTTAGCTTCCCTTTGAGTTTGCGACTCTCGTTGACCACACGCGCCTGATTTTCGCGGTGGTCGCACGTAAGCAAAATTTGCACGTACTGGTGTTTTGCTTTTGCAGCAAATTTCGCAATGGCATCGAGTCTGGCAACGTCCTCTGGATGCTCATTCACGAGGCAATTAGTCATAATGAAAGTGACGTTGTCAGATTCTTTTTCCATTGCTTCGAAGACAAATTCTGTCAACTCCTCGATCATTTGAAGATAACGTGGCGCTTCGCGCCGACCTACCACCGCCACTACCAAATCTAGAATCAAATGATTGTCGATCAATCGCGCATCCAGCTCGGATGCCAATATCGTGGCAACTGTTAGTTTGCCTACGCCGGCCATGCCGTTCAAATGAATAAGCATTGTAATTTCGGTCCATTGATGATTGCTGACTTTAGCATTTATTGTAATTTGGAGTAGTGATGGATCTCGAAAACTGCAGCGCAAGTCTATTTCCGACGGTGAGTGAACGTACTTTGTATCGTTGCGTCTACACAAACATTGCACACATAATTTGAGCTTTTGCAGTAAGCTTTGGTAGAGTGCCGCCAAAATTGATTTCAAGTTTCGTTCGCATTTATCATTACGCAAATGAGACCGGCCTCGGCAAGATCCCACATGCTCATAAGTGGTTAAGGCTCAAATGCGCGGCTAATCGCGCGTTCCTGCAAAAGTGTGTCAGATATTTGAAGTCAATTTTTGCATAACTGTCGCGCTAACAAGCTCATGGGCGAAGCTACGAGACCCGCTACATTTCAACCAAATGAAGAACTGCTGCTTTCGGCATGAAGCCTCGGGTTGATCTGTTGAAGTTTCACTCTCAGAAATACGTTAAACGAAATACGTTGAACAAATTACAAAAGCGAATTCAGCGAGGAACACAATGACAATTAAATATAATCACGAGGCGATTGTGTGCGCTCTGTTCATACTTAGCTCTTCAACATCTGCCATCGCTGACCAAATTGATGAACAACAATTACAGTTCTTGAGTGAAGTAAATGTCGCGAAGAACGAAGGTAAAATCACCTCGAAACAGGCGGCACAGCTTGATAAAGAACTGAAGGAGTTCAGTAAATTAAAACGACGACTGAAGGAGCAACACGCAGATGTGCTGACCGCAGAAGACAAAGCCCAGTTAAATCAAGCATTGAACAAACCGCGTCAGCTTTTGGAAGCTATGATGAAGAGCCGGGTGCCGGCTGCGAATAGCAAAAATGCTGGGAATTGAACGAGCATGGTCGATTTTTTTGTTGAGTAACCTCAAATTGGTATCGGCAGTAGAAGCGGAGTCACTGCAGTCAAATCGGTCTAATGTATTGGTCCCTTGTGATCATTTATCGCCCCGGAGTTGAAACCGCCAGGGGGAATGGAATAGGGGGATATTGCGTTTGGAATCATCGGCTTGAGCCCGTGTGGTCCAAGCTGTTGCGGCACGTATTGAGGCATAGAGGCTACAGAAGCCGAACTAGATGGACCTCTGGAACCTTTGAGTTGCGCGAGCAAAGACGCAGCGGGACCCTTTACCGATTGATCGCTTGTGGCGTTAGTGATCCATTCTAGCTCGGCAATAGCCTGTTTCGTGTTGCCATTGCTTTTGTAGCATTGCGCCAGCATGTAGTGAGCTCTGGGCTCAGATGGATTTTTTTCCGAAATCTTCTGAAACGCTGATAACGCGGCTCTGTAATCGCCGGAATTGTACAGTTTGGTCGCCTGCTCCCACTGGGGATTTCCAGCTAGCGCTGAAGCCATAGTAAGCGTCCACACAAGTGACGTGAGCATTGCGGTTTTCATAATTTGCCTGCCAATTTGGAGATGTCCTGACCATTCTACATCGAACTTCCCATCTTATTTTCGGCGAACACGTTTCACGACTATTAGTTTGGCTGGCGCAAGTGAACGCGATTGTATACCTGACGCTGCAGAGCTGCTTCAGGCGCTTCCGAATGTTATAACCACCTGACCCGACCCGCTGCTGACGTTATTGTTCCTGCCGTTTTTATCAGGTTCGAAAGCCCGACAGGAAAATAGTTGCCATAATCAAGGCGCTGGCGGGCTGCCTTTGTCGAAATTCTGGAATATCATGCGGTCGAGCTTGAATGAGTCTGGTTGGATTGCGAATTCGCCAGCGAACGGATTGCAGAAAATGAAGACGAGTAAAACGTTCAACCACAAGGTGAGTGAAACTAGCACAGTCATGAGCACCTGTGCCCTTATGTTCTTCACCCCGAAAAAGTAAGTGAACATCACAGTGAAAATTGCTCCCGTGATCAGCACGGCCCACATAAATGGATTTAACCCGTGACGCGAATTTACAATTCGAGTGCGGCGATTTTGCGTCATAGTGCAAATTTCGCTGACAAGCTGCTGATGAAGGTTTTGCTCGCTTTCACTAACCGGAGCGTAAGTTGTAATTTCTTTCCACAGCGACCATACTGTTTTGAATGCAGTGACGCTATATTTGCCTTGCTGCATAGCCTGCCATTCATCGTTAATCACCGAATCTGCATATTGATCGCATAAGGTTTGAATTGTCATCCGTTTTGCGGATGGTAGACCGTTTGAGCACAAAAATATATTGCATAAACCGCTAGCTTCTTGATCGACGAGCACTCTCAGTTCTTGCGTATGCTCCATTGCATCGACTACAACGAAACCAAGCAAAACGGCATAGAGAGTGCCGACGATGGACAGGAGGTAACCAGCCACCTCGTGATACGACGAGAGCGCTTCAACTCCGACTCGCCTGCGTACGATGAGCATCCCGCCGACCGCCAACAGAGTAGCCGCGACCACAGTTAGAAGACCGAAGATGTATGAGTTCATGCTAAATTCTATTCCTGCGAGAGCTCGTGTTAGTTTAATTATAGACTGGCTCGCTCGGCCGCATCCCTACCGGACCGTTTGGCACTGGTATCGCCGGTAGTAGCTTGTCAAGTCAGAAATTTCGATTGGTAAACATCCAGGAAGATTGTCTTTGAGGAGCAAAATTCTGAACGCCGGCTCTAGTGCTGCTGTCTTATCTTCTCACCGAAAGCAGTGTTTTCTAAATGGGCGGCTGTCGCATATTCGAGCGCCTCGGTGAAGTAGCGTTGCGCGCGAAGTTTATTTCCCGCTGATCGCCAATAACATGCTAGCTGATACTTCGCGTCGGCTGCCAGCCAGAGTTGACGTGGAAACCCTGCACTGCCTTGAATTAAATCTGTAGCCTGACTTTCCGCCGCGAGAGCCAGACCTGGGTGATTTGTCTGCTGGTAGCAATAGGCCATAAGTGCAAAAACGTCAATGACGCCATCGTCATCATAGGCACCGCTGCGGACAACATATCGCAATAGCGTTAGTGCTTCTTTGTATAGTTTGAGGTGTGCGAGCGCGTGGGCTCGCGCCAATAAACCAGAAGTGGGCCCGGTTGTTTGGGCCAGCTTCTTTAGGAACTAAGTGTTAATGACTTCCTGCTCTTGTTCAGGTATTGAATACGGTATCATATCCAAATTATATACTTCAATAGCATTTTGCTTAACCTTCATGTCTCCTG
>DATNPY010000063.1:0-13142 GCA_036702955.1 Drouetiella sp.
TGGAACAAACCTTGAAACGTCTCCCCCGAGCCGGGCGATCTCTTTGACCGTTGAGGAACTGATAAAAGAATACTCGGCTTTCGACATCAGAAAAATAGTTTCTAGTTCAGGAAACAATTCCTTGTTAGCCTGTGCCATTCCTAATTCTGCTTCAAAATCCGATATAGCTCTTAGCCCTCTGATCAATATGTGTACGTTGTTTTGTTTTGCATAATCGACTGTCAAACCCTGAAAGCTGTCGATGCTGACGCCCTTCAAATCTTTGACTGCGGATGACATAAGCTCCACTCTTTTTTCCACGGGCAAAAGCGGTGATTTACCGGGATTGCCTACGACAGCCATGATCACTTCATCAAAGAGCTTGCTAGATCTCTGGATGATGTCCAGGTGTCCTTTGGTCATTGGATCGAAAGATCCTGGATAGATGGCTCTAACGACCAACTTCCAAAAATCCTCCGTGTGGTGGGAATTGCGGTGCGATTCCAGACCTTGTCAACGTAAGCATAATAACACGGCATCTCTTGGGAAGCCGTTGATTAACGGATGATCAGGTGGATACGCAACAAACCGCAAGATGTTCGAAAAGTGGATATGTTTTGTATCGGTTTTGGCTATGCGATTGGTTTTTGAGATTTCGAGCCAAAATTTTTGTAAATTTTGAGTCAAATCAAGGCGGTGCTGTGCTGTTTCATCGCTCAGACGAACGCAAGAAGCACGCACGGCAAAAACATCATTACTATGATTGCGTAAATCGCATCGAACCAAAAGAAACTCGCTAAGCGGGCGAGGAAGAATGACACGCTCATAAAACGCGAAGCAATTGAAAGCGGCGAGAATTTGTTTTTCTCCGTAACTACTTTTTGCAGGAAATTATCCAAATCCTGCTTGCTTGGAAAAGCGTGCATACCGATCGATATAGCAAGCCAAATTTGAAGCATTCCGAAGGCGCCCGTGCTTTTGTAATCTCCTAAAAGAAAGAATGGAATCGCCGCCGAAAACGAGATCAAAGAGCAGAGAATCGTGTTGACGAAGAATGGTCCGACTGAGATTAGAAACGCGCTCTTTAAGTCCGGCACTTTACCGTGGATTACATAACCACTGGGATTCGAGAGTTGGAAGTAGACGACTTTATAAACCGGAACCTTCGCGAGATCGCAAAATAAGCGATGCGCAAATTCGTGACAGATGACGCCGGGAAACGTGAGCCAAGCAATAAGAAATCCTGGGATGAAAAACATGCTCAGTCATCCTCTTTTATAGTTTTGAACTGCTTCTGTACACTCGGGGACATCGCTGGAGCTAATTCCTTCCAGTCATACTTATCGAGCTTTTGTCCTTTCAGAAGATCCATTGCCTGATTGACAGAATCATCTGTGTTTTCTGAAAACAGGGCTTTCGCAGCTTTTAGTCGAACTTTCTGCGCGTCGGGATTTTCCTTCAGTACCTGCAAAGCGATTTGTGCGGACTCGGCGTAGTTCTTCTGGTCAAATTGCTGGTCGGATTTCTTCAGTTGAATTGCGGCGTTTAAGAATCCAGGAAGCTTAACGAATGAAGCGATAACTAAAACCGCTGCAAAGCCGGCAAACAGCTTCACCCAAAGCGGATAATCGTGCGGGGTCAATACCTGTGAGTCGTATCCTTCGGGGACGCTCTGGCACATTACGGTAAGCTCCTCAGTACAAAACCATACTTACCATCAACGAACCGATTGCAAACTCAAGCGATATCGTTTGAGTTGAAAGCCGTGAGAACTAAGCCGATATCGTTTGAGTTGAAATCAGTGGAAACTAAGCCGATATCGTTTGAGTTGGAATCGGCAAAAATTAAGCCGATATCGTTTGAGTTGAAATCGGCAAAAATTAAGCCGATATCGTTTGAGTTGAAATCGGCAAAAATTAAGCCGATATCGTTTGAGTTGAAATCAGTAAGAACTAAGCCGATATCGTTTGAGTTTATGGGAGCAGGTCGTCGTTCAGGTCGCCCAAGTCAGCCACCGGCAAGAAGAAGCTGAATGTCGAACCTTCGCCGAGCGCAGAGGTGACCGACAATCTGCCGCCGTGTTTTTCGACGATCTTTTTGACGATTGTTAAACCTAAGCCAGTGCCCTTGATCGTGTGAACTTTTTTCTCTACGCGGAAGAAGCGATCGAAGATCTGTTCCAGGCAGTCTTCTGGAATTCCTATGCCGTTGTCTTTTACATCGACACGAATTTCGTTTTCTTCTTTCAGGTGGCTGACGATCACTTCGATTTTGCCACCGACTGGTGTGTATTTGATACCATTCGTGAGCAAGTTGATGATCACGCGTTCGATTGATTCGATGTTGATTTCGACAAGCGGAATGTCTTCTTCTTCGCATACTAATGCGAGTTCAATCTGGCGATCCTTTGCCATCAGATTCAGTGCACGCAATGCGTATTCGATCGCGCCACGGATGTCTGATGGCTCCGTTTCGAAATCGCGATTTGCTTCTTCTACTTTGCTCAATTCCAAAACGTCGTTGACGAGGAACATCAAGCGATCTGCTTCGCTGTCGATAATCTGTAGGAATTCGCGATAAATATCCGGATCGAGCTTTTCACCGTGATTGCACAGCGTGTCGACGTAGCTCTTGATCGATGTGATCGGTGTGCGCAATTCGTGCGATACGTTTGAAATGAACTCGCTTTTCATGCGTTCGAGTTCTGCTTGTTTTGTCACGTCGTGCATGATCAAAACTGATCCCAGAAACTCTTTGTTCAAAATGATCGGTGCCATGTTGACGCGCACTACGAGCTCGCCTAAGTGCACTTGTTGCGCGACTGGTTCTGAACTTCCAGGTGAAACTGTATCCGTAAATCCTTGAACGATCTGACAGATTTGTGGCGAGTCCGGCCCCTCAGTACAGAACACAAGCGGCTTGCCGAGCAATTCTTTCGCTTCTTTGGTAAACAACTGAGTTGCAGCAGCATTTACGATTTGCACTTTGTTGTCGCGGTCGCACACAACAACACCATCTGCGATAGACATCAGAACTAGCTCTAACTTGTTTCTTTCAGAGATGAATTTGTTTCTCTCTGCCATCAACGTATCGACGTTCTGTTTGTCGTACTGCTGCAAACGATTCGACATGTAGTTGAATGCGTTGACGACTTGATCGATTTCTTTTCCGGCGCGTTGGCTGCGGATCTGGTGTCCGAATCTTCCGGCCGCAAGTTCGCTTGCACCTTGAGAGAGAATTCGCAGGGGGCGATTGATCAAGGCGTAGTTTGTCCACAAGCCCATAGCACCGAGCAATCCGATCAATCCGAAAATCGAAACGAGGAAGTTCTGCGTTTCTTTTGGCGTTCCTAATATAGTGAACGCCTGGTTATCCAAACCGACCCAGCACACGCCAAGGTTTTCGCCATTCCGCACCATCGGAACTGCGATGTTCGTCAGTGAGCGGTAGCCTGGTGGGCTGTGATAAACACCCGGGATTTGATAGCTCTTGCTCTGTTCATAAATAGGAAAAACGTCCGGACCTTTTCCTTTAGAAAGATTCTGGCTATCGAGTAAAACTTTGCCTTGCTGGTCACAGAATGCAACGTAAGCAATCGCTGGAGTCGCTTGTCTTTCCGTGACGACGTAATACTTCAAGCCCTCTAGGTTGCCCGTATTGGACAGCGCTTCTGCACCGCCTCGGGCTAGAGCTTGAGCCAGCGCAGAGCCGAATTGTGATACGGACTGGTCGATGACCGCCTGCGTTCGCCCGACCCAGACCCATGCCGTGAATGTGACGAGCGCTGAAATCGAAAGAAGTCCAAGTAACAGAAGTTGCTTTTGGGCTGAGATTCTTCCCCATGACTGGCGCAATCTGGCAACTGGACGCGTTAGCGGCTGAAACGATGTAGTCGTCTCGGTCGGCGTCGTCTCTGCTTGCTGGCTGGGTGGGGAGATTGTCACTCTGGTTTCCGATTTGTCGTTTGCCGAGGGTCAGGCAGTTTGCTGCAAAACCATCCTGGATAAAAATTTCCAGCTTCTCAACCAATATTAGCCCAATTTATTTGGATATTTACAAGTAAGTTGGCTTTCGGACACAGTTCTACAGTTTAGAGGAGGGTTGCCAGGGGAACATTTGATTTGAGGGTCTGGGGCTCGGCGTATGGTGGCGAGGGCATTTGATAGAGGAATACCAAAAGTGGCACAAACAGATACTTTGCGCTCGAAAGAGCCAACTGTAACCTCTACCACAGGGAGACTAGATCCGGCTGACACCGCGGAAATCGTGGTGCAATTCATGCCCTTAGTTAGACAAATAGCCCGACGTTACGGGCAGTTCAATATGGAGAGCCTGGAAGATTTGGTCCAGGTCGGCTCTATCGGTTTGCTGAAGGCAATTAAGTATTACGACCCGAATCGGGCTCGGTCCGCCAGCTTCAAGACGTTGGCGACGTGCTACATCCGAGGCGAGATTCGACACTATTTGCGGGACCACTGCTCGATTGTGCAGGTTCCACGCAAACTCGCCGAGATGAACGCACAAGTTGTACAACTTGAAGAGAAGCTGACCAAGGAGTTGAGCCGCACGCCGACAGTGCAAGAATTGTCTGAGCGATCCGGGTTCTCTGTCGCGGATATTTTAGAAGCGCAGCAGTCGTGGGAAGCACGCATACACTACGAGTCATTAGATTCGACAGGTGAAGATGACGATCGCGAAGATCGCCGCAGTCTGCTCGAAACTGTGCCAGACAGGAAGTATCAGGATGCTCTGTCGGCTTCGGAAGAGCGCGAGCAGATCAGCCAGGCGTTGAGACGATTGGGCGATCGTACGCGTGAAGTGGTCGAGTTCGTTTTCTTCTATGACCTATCTCAAAAGGAAACCGCATCCGTTCTCGGCTTGTCCGAAATGGGCGTATCGCGCGCAGTGCACGGTGCGTTGAAGAAGTTGAAGGATTCGATGAAAGCTGAGGCGAAGTGAGCGCCGGCTCCGTTAGTTTGCCGCAACCAGTTTCGATCCAGGAAATAGTGCATGTCGCGCTGGAGAATCGTGCGTCCGACATTCATCTAAAGGCAGGCATGCAGCCTGTTCTGCGGATTGATGGACAGCTGCGTGCGATCACAACGATGCCGTTATTAGAAGCGAATGCGTTGCGTTCGATGCTCATGGCTTTGTTGACTACAGAGCAGCGACAGACTTTTGAAGAGCATCTTGAGCTTGATGCGGCGCTGGCTTTTGCGAATCAAGCGCGCATCCGCATCAACATGTATACGGATGTGCAATCTGTCGGATGTGCTATGCGCCTCGTTCCACTTCGGATTCCAACGATTGAACAATTGGGATTGCCGCCGGTCGTCGAGAAGTTGACTCATTTGAAATCCGGTCTCGTACTGGTTACCGGAGTTACGGGTGCCGGCAAATCAACGACTCTCGCAGCAATGATCGACGAGATTAATCGGCGAGAAGCGACTCATATCTATACGATCGAAGACCCCGTGGAGTTTATGCATCGTCCGATTCGATCCGTAATCACTCAGCGCGAGATTGGTATCACTACTCGCGGGTTTGGTGCTGCTGTAAGAACTGCTTTGCGAGCCGATCCCAACGTGTTGCTGATTGGTGAGATGCGCGATGCTGAAACTATGTTGGCTGCATTGAAAGCTGCAGAAACAGGATTGTTGGTGTTTTCGACGTTGCATACAGGGTCTGCGACGAAGACTATTCAAAGAATTCTCGGAATCTTTGAACCCAAAGAACAAGAAGCTATTCGAATGCAATTGGCCTACGCGCTGCGGGCTGTGATTTGTCAGCAGTTGCTGCCCACGATCTCTGGGCAACGAAAAGCGTTTCACGAAATCATGGTGAATACCTCAACGATTCAGGAAGCTATTCTCTTTGGGCAGTTCGACAAATTAGGCGAATACATGCGGAATGGCGCATACGACGGCATGTCTGTTATGGATGATGCAATTTACAAAGCCTATTCCGATGGTGTCATATCTGGTGCCACGGCGAATGACTTCGCGCTCAATCACGACGAAATGGAACGCGCATTGCGCGGCGCAATCGTCTCCTGATCAATTGAGGATTGGCGTTAAGCCAGTTCCATCCTGCGACAGTTCCATCCTGCGACAGTCCAACGTGCCATTTCCGATCCTGCGCTGTTCCCATCCTGTGCAGATCCCATCCTGTGCAGATCCCATCCTGTGCAGATCCCATCCTGTGCAGATCCCATCCTGTGCAGATCCCATCTTGTGCAGATCCCATCCTGTGCAGATCCCATCCTGTGCTGATTCCATCCTGTGCAGATCCCATCCTGTGCAGATCCCATCCTGTGTAGATCACATCCTGTGTGATTCATCCTGTGCTGATTTCCATCCTGTGCTGACAGGTGTCACTCTATGATGGCGCTTGTAGTCACTTCGCTCGACAAGCAGTTTGCTTATCGAGCTCATCGTCAGATCGATATGGATCAGGCTCTGCAAGCGGATTTAGGTTAAATCGCATCCAAAGCTGGTTGTCAAATGTTGCAAGGTGTTTAAGGTCTGCTAACATTCACCAGGTCGCGGAGGTTAACCTTTGTAACGCCGGATGGGCGCCTCGATATGCGACAAATATGCCGGCAATAAGTATTTTTTCAGAGAGGAACGATGTCTCCTTTTACCAGCGAAACCACTGTCTCCCTCGAGCATCTGGACGATTATCTCAAGGCAATCGTCAAGGTCAAACTGAGAGAGTTCGTCCACCTCAGCCCCTGGTTTCAAGACATTCCTTCAATCGACGTGAACAATTACATGCGTTTTGAATCAGTCGATCGACCAAATTATTCAAATTACATTCCTGAAGAAGAGTGCCCAAATCGCTTTCATGTAGCAGGCATCCGTCGCAGACGTGCTCGCAACTTTGCGTTCTAAAAGCCACTATTCATCGGATTCGCCAAGAAAAATTGGTCGGGACGAGAGGATTCGAACCTCCGGCCTCACCCACCCCAAAGGTGCGCGCTACCCCTGCGCCACGTCCCGACACGAGATTAGTTCATCTGAACTGCGGTCATTATATTATACGTGCGCTGTTAGAATTAGGCTTGGTTCCTACCGAAGCTCTGGCATTATCAATTGCAAGAATCTCTAGACATTGAGCTCCACGATCTGTTCGGCTTCCAGTTAGACGGCTTTCAACTCGAAGCAATCAGGCATTTAGAAGAAAACCGAAGTGTTGTTGTTTGCGCTCCAACTGGCTCCGGGAAAACTGTCATCGCCGAATACGCGGTGGAAATGGCAATGCGCAGTAATAAGCGTTGCTATTACACGACGCCTTTGAAAGCACTGTCGAATCAAAAGTTCGGTGATTTCAAGAAAAAGTATGGCGAAGATAAAGTTGGTTTGCTGACCGGTGATACTTCGATTAATCGCGAAGCGCCAGTCGTCGTGATGACAACCGAAGTTTTTCGAAATATGTTGTATGGCACCATCCTTGGTGACGTGACGCGAAACTTGCGCGATGTCGCATTTGTTGTCCTGGACGAGTGTCATTACATGAATGACGCTGAGCGCGGCACAGTGTGGGAAGAATCGATAATCTACGCGCCGAAAAATATCCAGTTGATTGCATTGTCTGCAACGGTTGCAAACGCAGAAGAGCTGACGACCTGGATCGATGAAACGCACGGACCGACTGCTCTCGTGTCGTCTGATTTCAGACCGGTGCCTTTGCGATTCCACTATTTTGGAGACCGGCACATTTATCCATTGCTGAATCCGGGCAAGGGTGTAAACACGCTTTTGCGCTCGCGGTTTGGAAGCAAGAAGCATCATAAAGAGCGCAAACGCAGAGGCGGACCAGTTCTCGGTGCAAGTCCAAGTGACGTGCTTGCTGTGTTGTCTGGACGGAATATGTTGCCAGCGATCTATTTCCTTTTCTCGCGCCGCGGCTGCGAAGAGTCAATGAAACGCGCGCGCGGAATTCCGCTGATTAACGTTGCCGAGCAAGAAGAATTGCGTCAGGTGATCGCATCGTATACGAAGGATTATCCTAATCTTCAAAATCATCCGCATCTGCCATACCTATTTGAAGGCATGTCTGTGCACCATGCGGGGATGTTGCCGAGCTGGAAAAGCCTGGTGGAGAAGCTATTTCAGCGCGGTCTGCTCAAAGTTGTATTTGCCACTGAAACGCTAGCAGCGGGAATCAACATGCCGGCGCGTTCAACTGTAATCAGCTCGATTTTCAAGCGTGCTGATGAAGGGCATCGTGAGCTTACAGCCTCCGAGTTCTTGCAAATGTCGGGACGTGCTGGACGTCGCGGCATGGATGAAGTCGGTCATGTTGTTGTGCTGCATCATCCTTTCGAGCCAGTCGAAGATGCGGCTAAACTTGCGACTGCGCCCCCAGATCCGCTATCGAGCCGCTTCACACCATCTTACGGAATGGTGCTGAATTTGTTGGAACGTCACACCTTGGATGACGCGCGTGATTTGATCGAGCGAAGCTTTGGACAATTCCTCGTTAACCAGCAGCTTGAGCCGTTGTTCGAGCAGAAGATGACATGGGAACGTGAGCTGGATAAATTGCAGAAACCACTCTGTCCTGATGAGATTGGAGACTTGCCGCTGTACGCGAAACGTCTCGAGGCAATTCGTTCCAAGCACAAACAGCTCAAGCACATGGAACGTGGTTTGAAGGGCGCGCCTAAGGATGAACCAAGTGCGAATTCTGCGCTGAATTCGACGCATGACGAAATAAACGGTTTGCTGTCGGAAGCGTACGGAATGCCTTGCCATAACTGCCCTGAGCAAAAACCTTGCAGTAAGCAGACTGAGCGAGTTCGTCAGCTTGAGAAACGAATCAAAGAATTTGATCGCCGCATACACAAAGAGACGACGAAGTACTGGCGCACTTTTGAATCTCTGGCTAACATTCTGCGACTGAAGGGATATCTGGACGGGAATCGCCCAACACACATGGGGCGCATGGCGACTGGGATTCGAGGTACCAACGAGCTGTTCTTGACGGAAGTTGCCGTTAGTGGAATTCTCGAACACTTGGATCCGGCACAATTTTCTGCTGTTATGACGGCTTTGGTTACCGAAGACTCAAGACAAAATGAAAATAGCAGAACTCGTGTAAGTCCTCAGGTAGAGCTGGTCTTGGGAGAGATAAACACGCTTGCACGCAAGTTGTGGAGACTGCAGCGTGAGATGGAAGTCGATATTCCAGTGTCTTTCGCACCTACATTCTCAGGCTTGACCGAAATGTGGGCGCAAGGATGCAGTTGGGATGAAATACGCATGGCAACTTCGTTCGACGAAGGTGACGTTGTGCGTTCGCTCAGAAGAACGTTGGATTTGTGTCGTCAGTTCATGCGCGCACCAGGCATGAAACCGCAAATTATCGCGCTAGCGACGGCTGCAGAAACACTGCTTGCGCGCGACGAAGTGAAAGAAAACTTCTAAAGCACCGTCAGCGGTGCCCTGTGAATCTAGAGCAACCTGAAGTCCGTGCGGAATTAGTGTTGTGCAGAATGAAGGCTACACTCAAGAGTGTGGTGCTGCGTTCGCGCAATGCGCAATGAGTGTGGTGCTATATTCGCGCAATGAGTGTGGTCGGTTATTCGCAAAGTTTGATGATATTTGCGACTACTTCGTCGACGGACATTTTGTCAGACAGGATGAGAATAGCGTCGTCAGCCATTCTCAGCGGAGCAATCTCTCGGTTCGTGTCCATTTGGTCACGCTCGATAATGTCCTTGAGAAGTGTGTCAAAGTCAGGTGATTCGCCAGCGTCTTGCAATTCGATGAAGCGTCTATTGGCGCGCACTGAAGGCGATGCGGTGAGGAAGATTTTTACGTTTGCATCTGGAAGAACGACAGTGCCGATGTCGCGTCCATCTAGAACAACTCCGCCAGACATTGCCAGGTGTCGCTGTTGCTCGACGAGTTTGTCGCGCACTGCGCCGATGCTTGCAAGCTTGCTAACAAGTTTAGTGATTTCGCGTGAACGAATCTCGCGCGTTACTTCGACGCCATTCACGAACACAAGAATTTTTTCTTCGTGATGTCCAGGGCGTAATTCAATTTTTGAATTTGACACAGCTTCAGTGATTGCAGCCTGGTCGTCGAGATTGATGCCTTGTTTAACAACCAGGCAGGTCGCGGCTCGGTACATTGCACCTGTGTCGATGTACAGATACTCCAGAATATCCGCAATGCGTTTCGCAACCGTAGACTTTCCAGCACCAGCGGGACCATCGATGGCGATCTGCAAGGTTTTTGGAACCCTCGCAGCAATATCTTCAATTCTCATTTGTTCTTCAGAGATCACCATCAGTACACCCGGGTCGCCGCACTTAACATCTTGGATTTTACTCGACCAATCGCCTATTGGCGAGCGTCAATAGCCGCCAATCCCGTATATTCAAATTTTCTAGCAATGGGGCGCCGTTCCAATGCGGAATCTGAAGCGATATCGGCTGAGTCCAGCGGCGCAGAACTGATGCGGAGACTGAAGCGATATCGGCTGAGTCCAGACCTGCAGATTTGATGCGGAAACAGAAGCGATATCGGCTGAGTCCAGCCGCGCAGATCTGATGCCGGCACTGAAGCAATATCGCTTGATTCCAGTCGTGGAGATCGGATGCAAAAACTGAAGCGATATCGGCTGAGTCCAGCCGCGCGGATCTGATGCGGACGCTGAAGCGATATCGGCTGAGTCCAATCGCCCAAACGGATGCAAAAACTGAATCGATATCGCTTCAGTTTAGTGGCGTGCGCTGGCTTTGTGGACGGCGTGGTGAGTGGGACCGCCAGTCTGTTGCACTATGAAGACATTTATCTGTTTCCAGTAAACAATCGCAAGACACTCGGCGACGAACATCAGTCCCACAAAGCCAGTGATCAACATCGGTGAAAGAACAGAAACTCGTTTTCCCGGTTTGATTTTGTCGTCATTAGAGCGATCGACGTGTGTTCGGGTGTTCAGCGCAGCGAGATCATCTGCGTTGACGGGTTCTATTGCTTTCGGCGGAGGAGCTGTCTGAACTGGAGACGCGTCTAAAGACGGTATCGCGCCCATTCCACCCGGCATGGCGAGCGGCTCCAGTAACTGCCAACTTGCGTTCGGATTTTGTGGACGAACCGGCTCGACTAATTCCAGTTTTGGTTCAACTGGTGCGATCGGCGGTTCGGCTTCGAAAGCCTGCGCTCCAAATACTTTATCTAAGAGTGACTTCTCATCGTGCAATCCATCAGCTTCATCCGGCAAATTCGGGATAAGGGGAAGGATTTTATCAAGCTCAATATTCAGCGAATAGGGAATCATCAGGCTGTCTTCTTTATTCGGGCGAAGACAGGCGAAGTTCCCTTCGGTTACGCTCAAAATTTTGCGCACGGCGTCATAACCCGTTTCGCGCGTCTGAGCAACTATAGCGGCAGTGATGAAGCGTCCATCGACAATACAAATCTTCCCATCGCAATTCCGATCCGGCGTTGCGACACGCAAGAGCAGATTGCCTGATGGGCGCTTCTCAACGATTTTCTGAAGCACGCTTTTGAGCGGAACTTCGTCTGTTAGGCGTCCCTCGAATACAACGTCCAATTGAACCGCCTTGGCCTTAATCTCATACTACCGATGCGCGCTTCCTCTTTCGAGGAAACCTTTGAACCAATCCATGAAGGAAATCGGTTTAGGGGCGTTCGCTCCGGCTTTGGCTTGGGAATCCTTCAAATCCATGCCTTCAGACATGTATCTGACTATCTCTAATATTTCCCCATCTTCAGGAAAACGTCCCAGTTCTTTTTTGGAAAAAATGAGGAAGTTTCCGTTTTCGATTTCAAACACTCCACCTGACGATTGAATCAATGTCGAATCGGCGTGAAGTTTTTCTTCTAGCTCAGCAGCCAACCTGACCGCTTTTTGTTTGTAGCCTCACGCACCACAATATGTGATGTTGAATTTTGGCGTTTGTTCTACAGGCATGCATGCACCTCTTTCTATGTTACCTAACGAAAAATTCTTTTCCACCAAGGCGTTTGAAGGACTTCTTGGTATTGATTTCTCAAATCAATGAGATCCTTTTGGGCTGCGAGAAGTTCCGCTTTGAGCGTGGCAGTTTCGGTTGCCTTTGTTTCAAGCAGTCGCATTGATGATTGTAATTCAGCGAGCGTCTTTAAGTCTTCCAAGTGTGCGCGACGCTCTTCAGATAATTCTTTGTGCGTTGCTGCAAGTTCACGAAGCAATTGCAGTTCTAGCGGCTTGCCCAGGGAAAATTTGCTTGCGGCTCGTGTCAATGCTTCGCGGCTTGGAAAAATGCTCTGTTCGCGCGCAGCTACTTCGCTTGCTTTGCTCAACTCCGAACGCTTTTGTTCCACCAGCCCCTCGATGTGGTATCCGGGAGGCGGCATGATTTGCCATTCTTCGACGCCATCGACGATTGCTTTGCGCGCTGTCCAACCATCGGGAAGTTTATTCCCCCACTTACCGGTCAAACTCCGCTCCAACGCGCGCATGGATTTTCCCAGTGCGAATGCAGCTTCCTTCAAATTTAGCGTCACTGGTTGCTCTGAGTGTTCCATAGAAAACTCTGGCAATTCAGCGCTTTGGTCATCGTCCATTTCGAATGATTCCATAACTGGTCTGGTGGCGTCTTCGATCATGCGTCCGTCCCCATGAAGGCTTCGCCAATTCTAGCGGTTCGCTCAACAATGGTCTTGAATACGGCTTTATTTGTAGGCAACTCGTAACTTCAGGTTCAGCCGATATCGGTTAAGTGGTCCACCGGACTTGGACGTCGTCCACCGGTATCGGTTGAGTGGTCAGCCGAACTGGAAACTGAAGCGATATCGGTTGGGTGGTCAGCCGCATTGGAAACTGAAGCGATATCGGTTGAGTGGTCAGCCGGACTGGAAACTGAAGCGATATCTGTTCAGTGGTCAGCCGGATCAGAAACTGAAGCGATATCGGTTGAGTGGTCAGCCGGATTAGAAACTGAAGCGATATCGGTTGAGTTCTTAAAGCGAAAGCAGGCTCCGGGGAGCCTGCTTTGCGGGATTTCGAATGCGAAATTTATTTGAGCAAACGACCTTCTACGGCTGCCCAGTCGATGTTGCTGAAGAACGCTTCGATGTATTTAGCGCGCTCAGCCGGCTTGTAGTCGAGAAGGAAAGCATGTTCCCAAACGTCCATAACCA
>DATNPY010000065.1:0-51189 GCA_036702955.1 Drouetiella sp.
TCCGGGGCTCCCAGAACTTCCCAACTTACCAGGCATACCAGGACTGAGCAATTCGAACGGCTCCGGTGAGGGCGGAATCTCTATCAACCTCCCAGGACTTCCACAACCTCCAGGTCTGCCTCAGCTCCCCGGATTGCCAGGGCTGAACAACTCGAGAGGTTCAGGCGACAGCAACTCACCTCTGTCGGGTCTAGGATTGCCATCTCTTCCAGGCTTATCAGATATTTTGGGATAGCGCGATGTAGCGGCCCGCCTGTTCCGGGGTCCACCTGGGACAGGGGGCTGGCTATCGCTTCGGCAAACCAGCGCGCAGCTGAGCCTGGTCAATAACTGAAATGCTATGCAAGTCACAAGCCCTTGCGTAGCATTTTTGCATTCGTTATATCGTTGCCACGAGTCCGTCACAGATCTGCCACGTCTTCGCCCACGTTGAACACGTAAATTGTTCTCATCGAAAGAGCGTTGCCGAGTTTACTAGTGGAGATCATCTGATGAATAGAGACAGAGTCGAGCGAGTAGTTACCAACGAATTGAATGGACGGGAACTCCATATTCCGGCGGAGAGACTGCAGCGTGAGGCACAAGAAGCTTTGCGAGGCCGCACTGCGCACGAAACAAATCAGAACTACCGACTGTACAACGAAATGGCTGCCCGCGCACACTTACCACAGCTGGCTCTCGTTGACGAAAGCGGAGCCCCTCATCGTCAGCCTGCTCATCGAGTGCAACCGCATCGCGCCGGCCGCGGCGGGCAAGACCTGCCAGTTCCACCAATACCACCAGGCATGCCAGGATCCGAGGCACCCATCACTCCCCCGGATAACCGCGAACCACTGCCACCGACTATGACACCACGCACAAACTTGGAACCAACTGTAAACGAACCTGGCGCGATGCCATATCGCACCAACACTGGAATTTTGCGCTCAGAGGGCGTTCTGGCTCCCCAATTTAACAGACAGGCGGGCGACTACCAGTTCAACCCATTAAACCCGCCGGGATTGGATGACCGCAGCCTCAGCGGTCTGAGCCCAGCACAGCGTTTCCAGGGCAACGGCGAAGTGACCAGCCAATATCGCGGTCAAGCCAATTTACTAGGCGCAATGTACACATTTAATTCTTCACGCACGACAGACGCCGCCGGACACATTCTAGCCGAGCATGTCGAATATCCGAATCATGACGGACCAATGTACATCAGTGGACCTAACGGAACTACACAGCGCCTCGACAATGTTCGTTCAATCGACACAGTCTATAATCCAGGCACCAACTCATATAGAACTGAATATGTGAGTCAAGATGGCACTCGCCATGTTTCAACAACCGATGGAAACGGTCGAGTTACATCATTTGAAAGAGTAGACCGCCGCTAAGCGCGCCTACTACGAACCTCGGCTCTTGAAAATTGTTTAGCCCTCACCAACTCAGCGGTGGGGGCTATATAATTGGGCCCTCAAAGGGATCCTGGTTGGCGAAAACAGAAAAATGCTAGTGTTGGCAATGGACACCGTGCTTCAGGAATTTTTGAATTGGCACCGACCCTTACAAAAAAAGTTCTGATACTAGTCGCGATACCAGTAGTTTTCGAACTGGCACTGGTTGGAGTGCTGCTTAACCTGATCGCGAATGTGCAGGATGCCCGGGCTAAATCTGCTCACGCCAGAGAATTGAGCAGTCACATCACAGCTCTTATGGCTAACTTCATCAGGAGAGCAACGCTAGTCGCTCTCCGCCGAATGATGTCCGACCAGGAGATGACAAACTCCGAAAAGGCGCTGGCGGCAAAAGCTCGTACAGAAATGGAGATTATCAAACAGCTCGCATCATCAGAAAAATCAGAAGCACAGAAGTGGGCCGAATTAGAAAAAACCGGATACTATCTGGACGCTGAGTTCGCGGCCACTCAAGAAATAAATTTTGAAGAAGACCAGCTGAAAGCGGCAAAAACCATTGCCCTGGCGAACAAAAATTTCAACAGAATGTTTGCCATCTGCGATCAGCTATCAGGCATGCAAAATAATTTGCAGGCAGAAAACCAGGCTTACTTCGAGAAATACGACACACAGCTCAAGCAAGTGATCGAGCTTTCACTACTGGCTAGCGTCGTTCTGGCATGCTGTCTAACTGCGTATTTCAATATCAGCACAAGCCGTAGACTCAAAATTCTCATGGCTAACACGACAGCCCTGGCGGCCGGCAAAGCGCCTGACAAAATTGTTTCCGGCAATGATGAATTAGCCGAAATCGATTTGATTTACCATCAGATGTACCAGGATCTCACGGTGCTGCGACAGAAAGAGCGCGCCATCCTGGACAATGCATCGCAAGTGATCTGCTCGCTTGATAAAGACCTCAGGCTGAGCGACATAAATGATGCCTCCAATAAAATGTGGGGATTCCCGCCATCTCAATTAATTGGAAAGCGCTTATTGGATTTGATACAAGATCAGGACAAATCAACCGTTAGAAATATTTTGCAAAACGCAATTCAGAATAAAACGGAAGCGAGGTTCGAAGCTAAAATAGTTAAAGCAGACAAGTCACTGAGCGAAACTTCCTGGTCAGCCACCTGGTCAGACGAACAAAGTTCGCTTTACTGCGTAGTTACAGACATCTCAAAGCAAAAGGAATTAGAACGACTGAAGCAAGAGTTTGTCTCAATGCTCAGTCACGACTTGCGCACGCCATTAAATTCGGTGCTAGCAGCAATCGAACTGGTTTCATCCGGGCACTTCACCCTCGACGATCAGGTAAAAGTGTACATGGACAGGGCGCACCGCAATCTCAAATTCTCGCTGTCACTTATCAATCAACTTCTGGAAATTGAGAAAATGGAAGCCGGTCACGTTTCGCTGGAAGTAGATGCAACGAGCACAAAAGAAATAGTCTCGAAATCTCTTGAAGCTGTGCTGGATTTGAGCAACGCAAAATCAATAAAAATCGTCATCCCAGAGACCAATTACGAGCTTATTGCCGATTCTGAGCGGCTTGTGCAAGTCTTGATCAATTTTCTTGGAAATGCACTTAAGTTCTCGCCAGATAATTCGACAATTACAATCAGCGAAGAGCAAAATGATCTGTACACAAAAATTTCTGTAACCGACCAGGGCCGAGGCATTCCCGCAGATCAACAGGCTGGAATCTTTGATCGATTCAAACAAGTCAGCCCGACCGACAAGGTCGAAAAACAGGGCTCAGGGCTTGGACTGGCCATCTGCAAATCAATTATAGAAGCGCATCATGGGCGCATCGGCGTGAGCAGCGAACCTGGCCGAGGAAGTTCTTTCTGGTTCGAAATTCCCGTCAAAAACTAGAACGAAAGCAAGCTTTGTCTCGAGGATCTTGCTCCGATATCAGGCTTCATGCTCCGATCAGGATCTTGCTCCGATGCTCCGATATCAGGTGCTTCCAATCAAGATCTATTCAACCTGTAACCAACTTTGCTAATCGTCTCGATCAATGATTCTTCGCCTTCCACGTCGATAGCAGAGCGAATACGTTTAATTGAAGATCTCACCGCATCAGTAGATGGAAACTTGTCTGTAGGCCAGACTCTTGAAATAAGCGTTTCAGCAGAAAATACTTCGTTTGGATGTCGCATTAAAAACTCCAGAACCGAATGATCGATCGGAAGCAAATTGACTTCCTCGCCATCTTTCAAAATTCGCCTGGAACCTGAATTCAATGTCAAATTTCCAATTGAATAATCAGTGTCAAATGCTCGCGGACGTCTCAGCAATGCCTTGATTCTTGCGACCAATTCCCGCACGCTGAAAGGCTTGGTTAAATAATCATCTGCACCCGACTCAAATCCCGTTTCTTTGTCGTCAATGTGAGTTTTGCCTGTCAGCATAATCACTGGCACTTTGCTTCCACTTTCGCGGACGTTTTTGACAATGTCAAAACCATTCATCCCGGGCAGCTGAACGTCCACCACCAGAACTTCGTAGCTGCCGTTCAGGGCAAAAGCCAAGCCATCGTTACCGTCGCCGACCACGTCTACAGAGTGCCGTTCCAGCTTCAGCCACTTGGACACAGTAGCCGCCAGTTCTTCATCGTCTTCAATGAGAAGTATTTTGGCCATGGAAACCCGGTAATCCAACTCCTATAGGGCATAGGCGTTTAGCTCAACGTCAGACCTATAGTACCAGAAGTAGCTCGAATTCCACATTTAAGTCGAAGCTACCGAGGTCGAATCAGAATTTTTTGCTGTTGCCAACTTGAAGGCTTCTGTCCAATCGATACGCCCCGTAAATTGCATCAGCACGAACAGAGTCAAAATGCACATGATCGTCACTACAAGTCCGGTGAACTGCTCGAAGAAGAACGTGTACGAGAAAAGCACGAGATAGATAAGTTGCGATACGCCCACTTCCAAAAATGCGAACTTGTTTGATACCACAAGCCTCATATAAGAAACCACGAGAAATATTGAAACAATCGAGCTAACGATGAAAGCATGATCGACCGAGATATGGTCGACCAGATACGCGAGAAGCAGATGAAAACTGAAGAATGCGGCTCCGATGAAGAAGTAATTCATGGGGTGAACTCGCACGCCCTTAATCGTAGTGAAGACAAATAAAATGAAGAAGAACAGAAACAGAGAGATTGGTGCAAAGAAAGTTACTTTGCTTACCCATGGTCCGGGATTGAGTTTCTCAGGCATTTTCAGACCGATGTCATAACCGGTCAAAAGATTCTTGTAGTGCCACGTCAGTTGCCAGCCCTTATCAATCTTGGTTTTCTCTGACGGCGACATGCTTCCATCTGGAAAGTCAATTGCGTCGAAATTCGTTTTGATATTCATGGTGAAATCTTTGACTTGATTGACACTAGATCCAAAGTTGTATCGCCACGTCGTCAATCCCTGCGAGTCATAAGAAATTGCCACATCTTCTGCTTTGTTGGAATCAATTGAAAACGTTTCGCCGAGGGAATTTCCTGATGGCAAAATATTGGCGACATTCCTCTTGCCCAGAGTCAACTGGAAATTGTCATAAATGGCTTGCTGAGCCGGTAGAGGGAACTCGAGATGTACTGTCTGAGGCTGAGAAGTCGGATTGGAAACCCTATAGCCACCACTAAAGTGAACTTTGTACGTCGAGTACCAGAGTAATCCTTTCTTCCGGTAGTCCAGGTAAATGACTGCTGTCACATCGCTCTTATCAATTGGCACATAATGCTTTTCCGTCTCTGCAACGACCTCAGTCACGGTTTTGTTGTCTCTCAAAACAGTGTGGTTAACTTGCTTTTGTGTTTCATAGTAAAAGCTGGGGGCAGACTGGGTCTGTGGCATCCCCCACAGCTGATTGACGCGCTCTCCGTTGCTGCTATCTGACGAATAAGTGCGCTGTAAGACAGTGCCGCCAAGTATGCCCCAGGCAATTGCTGTGCATACATAAATAAAAATGATTGCCAAAATCTGCTTGATCATGGGCGCTTCACCTGTGATGTTTCTGCGTCTGGATTCCTTCAAGCATCATAATTTGCGGGGGTTGGGCTTGCGTAAAAACAGCGATCAATTTCCCCCAAATTGCGGATCGGTTTTCAGCAAAAAGGGTGCGATTTTTACGTGCAGTTAACCCATTAACCAGTTATGCTAAGGAGATAAGGTGGGGATGGCATATGACCAGCGACAAATCGGTCAACGTCGAAGAAATTACCAGTCTCAACAAGATTAAACTCGTCGTCACAGATCCCGTGACGGATTCGCCTGCGACAGCTTCATCAACCAATCAAGAACCGGCACCTTCATCAGCCGAGCAAGATTCCATATCCCCGCCAGGCAAGCCGGTATCGTCGCTGGATTCAAAAACTGAGGATAACCGCAACCAAATCGACGATCCGGAAAGGGTTTTGCGTGAATTACCGGTAGACGAATTTTTTCGAGTCCTCGAAGAAGCGACTCCCGAGCAACTTCAAACTTTAATCCACACTTTCGAGAAGGGTGCGCGCACCAGGGGTGGTTCCGCGATCTTGCGAAAAGTGATCGAAGTGCCGAAAGAACCGCGCACGACGATGTCGATCATATCCTGGTGGGAATGGCGAAGACCGCTCTACAACCTGGTTTTAGCACTGGCGGGTCTGCCTTCCATCTTCGTGCTCTGGTTGCTCCTCGGTTTGCCTTTAGCAGTATGCGTAATGAGCGGACTATCTTATCTGTTTTTCGCAAACATATGCTACACGCTTGGAACTCCGGCTGAAATGGTGGCACGCACATGCTACAAAGATAAGGCAGAGACATCTGGACCAGTGCTGTTGACTCTCGGCACAATCTTCTCAGTCATTCTCACAATTGTTCTGGAGTTAGTTGTCGTCGGCTTTATGTGCCTTGGTGCGTTTCAAATTTTTTAGCGGCATGAATCGTCCATCGTCATGAGCAGATATTAGTCGCTCGCTCAACTGCACAGCTGCTTAAAACAAGCGTCCCAAGCCAGGATCCATAATCTTACAAATCGTATATTGCACTTCACGCAAGATCCACGCTTTCAGTAGTTTAATGTACCTAACCACCTCAGCCGAGGCGGCACTCGCCAGGATATGAAACAAAAGCGACAAGTGTCACAAAGGAAGGAAACACCATGAATTGGAAGGCGCTTTTACCGGCGGCAGCACTTTTGGTCTTGTTGGCACCAAGTGCGGCATTTAGCAGAAATCATCATTATTACGGCAACATCTCACAAAATGGCATGATGGGTAACGGAGCTTATTATGGTGGCAACCCCATGGTCAATGCTGGTATCAATCCTTACGCCGTCGCGCCTCCGATGGCTAACATGGGCGCATACGGCATGAACGCATTAGCTAACAACTATAACTATGGCAACGGAATGTTCGGTTACAACGGCATGAATGGCATGAACGGAATGTGCGGTCACCATAGACGACACCGCAGACGTGGACTCCTTCAATCGCTGCTCAATCAGAACGGCGGCTATGGCTACGGTTACGGCAACATGGGCAACGGCCTGGGCTATGGCTACGGTAACGGATATATGGGCAATGGCTACGGCTATGGCAATGGACTGACCGGCGGTATCAGAAGTCTGTTAAACAGAATCTAGTTGAATGCGGTGCGAGCCGGAATAAATATTGAATCGCCCGTCTCGCACAAAGCCCAGCAACGTCATGTCGCATTCCTCCGCCAGCTGAACAGCAAGGCTCGAAGGCGCTCCCACGGCTGCAACCACTGCAAGACCTGCGTGTGCTGCCTTCTGTACTAATTCAAAGCTGGCTCGCCCACTCAGCATCAGGATGCTGTCTTTTAGAGGCAGTCGTCCGGCGAGAAGTTCCGCTCCAAGCAATTTATCCAGTGCGTTGTGCCTACCGACATCTTCTTTGATGGCTAGCAAGTTTCCAGACACGTCGAACAAGCACGAAGCATGAATGCCACCCGTTCGCTCAAACTCGCTTTGCTGAGCACGTTGCAGCGCTGGCAGTTGGTGAATCAACCCGTATGAAATCTGCGGCTGGTCGTGAAGGCACTCAAATTGCCGTTTTACGCGCACAGCCGCTATCGATTTCTTTCCGCAGATTCCGCAGCTTGATGCAACAAACGAGTGACGAGAAAATACAGCTGGGTCGAGAACGACATGCTCCCGCAAGTGCACTGTCACGCCGTTGCAACGCTTGTCCAGGATTATATCGGCGATATCGCTTTCGCCGGAAATTATTCCTTCAGTAAACAGAAAGCCGACTGCCAGTTCTTTATCGCAACCGGGTGTGCGCATCGTCACGGCGATTTGTTGCGGCATAGAGTCAGTTGAGGTATTGCCGGTTGCGGTTGAGGTCGTTCTGGCATCTTTATGGGAAACCCGGATTTCGAGCGGTTCCTCCACGCTGACGGTGTCTAACAATTGCTCGGTAGACACCTCGCGATCCAGACTACTGACGCGCGTTGTCTTTATCTGCTTAACAGATTTATCGCCAACAACGCTTTCCGCGGTCCCGATGCACTCCGGTTCGCTCATGGGTTAAGTGCCTGCATGCGCCGCACCGGCGACTACTTCTACAAGCACTTGCTTCATCATTGGCTGATCGCTTTGCTCGCTAAAGTCGCGAAGCGGGCACAAAACGTTGAGTTCTGGCATATAACCAGAAGTGCAACCTTTTGGAATATTGTAGCGCACTGCTCGAAAAGACTTGACACTACGCGTGGTGCCGTCCTTAGCGAAACTTGTTATATCAATGAGGTCGAATTGCTTCAGCCCTCGTTCCTGCATGTCCTCTTCATTCATTAAAAGTAGATTCCGCATACCTTTTACACCCCGGTAGCGGTCGTTATCCGAATAAATGGTGGTGTTGAACTGATCGTGAGAGCGCATCGTGCTCAGCATCAACTTGCCAGGCGGCGGCAAAGGGTCGTGTAATTCCGTAGCTGAGAAGTTGGCACGCCCGGTATTTGTTTGAAATTCCAGCTCGCGAGCATGTTGATAGAGTCGAAATCCGATGCGTCCCCGAACACGCTCATTGAAATTTTCGAAACCAGCGATTGCCTCTGCCATCTTGTCTCTAATCAAATCGTAGTTGCCGACATACGCATCCCATGGGGTAGCGGTTTTCGGTATCACAGCCTTCGCTATTCCAGCAATAATTGCCAGCTCCGAGCGCAAATGCGGTGATGCCGGTTCATTCATGCCCTCTGAAAGATGCACCATACTCATTGAATCTTCGATAGAGACCTTTTGATAGCCACCTGTCTGCATATCTTTCTCCGACCGTCCCAAACAGGGAAGAATCAGAGCGTCAGCACCGTGCACAAGATGACTGCGATTCAACTTTGTGCTCACCTGCACCGTTAATTTGCACCGGCGCAGACCGGCGAATGTCTTTTCAGTATCAGGCGTTGCAATCGCGAAATTGCCGCCCATGCCGAAAAACGCGTGCACTTCGCCATTGCACATTGCTTCGATGGTGCGCACGGTGTCCAGACCCCTCTCACGCGGCGATGTGATGCCGCAGGCCGCATCCATCTTGGCTAACCATGCTTCCGGCGGAGAGTGATGTATGCCGCAGGTACGGTTGCCCTGCACATTGCTGTGACCTCGAATCGGGCATGGTCCCGCGCCTGGTCTGCCAATGTTTCCACGCAGTAGCAAAACGTTGACTATCTCTCTGATGGTATCAACACCGAACTCCTGTTGAGAGATTCCCAGACACCAGCTAATAATGGCGGATGGAGCCCGTCTGTAAATTTCAGCGGCTTCTCGAATTTGCGCGGCTTTCACACCAGAGTAACGCTCAATTACATCCCATGATGTATCGTCGCACTGCTTCTTATACTGTTCGAAACCAGATGTGTATTTCGCGATAAAGTCCATATCGATGCTGGATTTATCCGTGTCGAATTTCTCGAAAAGATATTTTCCGATACCACGCATAATGGCATGGTCGCCGCCAATTCTCGGTTGCAGATTGAGCGAGCTTGTAGGAGTTGCACGAAGCGTCACCATGTCAATTATCTCATGCGGTGTAATCGCTGTTGTCGCAGCCACTTCGATGAGCGGATTTATGTGGACGATCTTGAGCCCGTGCTCTTTCACACCATCAGCAAGCGCGCTTAACATGCGCGGAGCATTTGTAGCGGCATTGACTCCAATTACGAAGATCGCATCAGCTTTCTGCCAGTCAATAAGATCTACAGTTCCTTTGCCTGTGCCAAGCGAGGCTGCCAGTGCACGACCACTTGCTTCGTGACACATATTCGAACAATCAGGCAAATTGTTAGTGCCAAACTCGCGCGCGAAAAGTTGATAGAGGAATGTCGCCTCGTTGGACAATCGACCGGAAGTGTAGAAACTGGCTCTATTAGGAGTATCCATAGCATTCAGGTGTTTCGCAATCAGGGCGAATGCGTCATCCCAAGATATTGGCTCGTAACGGTCCGTGGCGGAGTTATAAACCATGGGCTCAGTTAGACGCCCTTGATTTTCCAGCTCAAAGTCGCTCCAGTTCATCAATTCAGTTACTGTATGCGTGGCAAAAAACTGCCGGTCGGTTCGCTTTTTCGTCATTTCCCACGTAGCGTGTTTGATGCCGTTCTCGCAAATGTCCATCTTAAGACCATGGGGATCGTCTGGCCATGCGCATCCCGGACAGTCAAAACCGCCGTGCTCATGATTCATTGTAAAAATAGCTCGAACGCCATCGACGATCGCATTCTGCTCGACCAGAACCCGACCCACGCTAAATGCAGCACCCCAGGCGGCTGCCGGATGATGGTAGTCCTTCTGAGAAAATTTCTGTTTGCGCTTAGAGTCGTCGCCTGAATTAGCGCTTGTGCCTTTGCCCTGATCGTCTGAACTTGTCATCCGCGCCTTCCTCTAATAATGCACTCCGCAAACACAGCTCATAGCATGCTGCAATCGCCCAGATCTTAGCAAGGATTAGTCAAGCAGTAATAAGTCAGCCAGCCAAACCACTCAAAATGCCGAGAATAAATAACCGTAAGCAAGGATGACAAGGCTGTAAAAGCAGAGCCAGTGGTTGATAGACTACATAGCTCAGCCAGTCGGTATAGAGGAAATTCCGTGTCAAAAATTCAGAAGTTAGCCGCATCGATGGCAATGCTTGCCACGTTGACCGTAAATTCAGCGCTTGCCGCTCAGAAACATCTGACTGGCAGTAAGACCATCAACACCGTTGCAGAGGCGGTGGAACTGGCTAAAGATTCAATGCCGGAAATCAAGTATGAATTGGGCAAGCAGCCCATGAAAGCATACGAAGGCGGGCGGTCGAACGAAGCGACGGCAGTAAATTTCCCGATTTCTAAAGGGCTTGCCGGTGTCAATATGTATCTCAAGCCAGGCGGACTGCGCGAGTTGCACTGGCACGCAAACGCCGCCGAGTGGTCTTATGTGATCAAAGGTCATTGCCGAATCACAGTTATCAATCCGCAGGGGCAGTACGAGGTTAAAGATTTCGGACCCGGCGACGTCTGGTACTTTCCACGTGGACACGGTCATTCGATTCAAGGAATCGGACCGGAAGAATGTCAATTCATCCTTGTCTTCGACAGCGGCTATTTTTCGGAGTTTGCCACCTTCAGCTTTAGCGATTGGCTTGCGCAAACACCCAAAGAAGTGCTGGCAAAAGAATTCGGCATGCCAGTTTCTGCGTTCGACAAATTTCCCAAGAGCGAGGTCTACATAGCACAGGGGCCAGTGCCGACAGCGCTACCCGCCGAGCCGCCACCTGAGAGCCAGAATCCACCTCCACTGACTCACCGCTTCCGCCTGGGTGCAAAAATCCCTGATATCGTGCCTGGTGGCACCTTCAATGTGGTGTCACAGAAGGATTTTCCTATCTCCACGACAATGTCAGGAGCAATCTTGCACCTCAAGCCACTGGCCATGCGCGAGATGCACTGGCATCCAAACTGCGACGAATGGCAATACTACATAAAAGGTAGAGCCCGAATGACAGTGTTCGGATCACAGGGCAGAAAGATCACCAGAGAGTTCGCGCCTGGAGACGTGGGCTACGTGCCGATGGGCTACGGCCATTACATAGAATCGATTGGCTCGGAAGATTGCGAGATGCTGGCTGTTTTTAACAGTGGCGACTATCAGGAAATTTCATTGTCGCAGTGGCTGGCGAGCAATCCGGCTTATCTTTTGCAGACGAACCTGGGCGTTTCGCCGGACATCATCAAGGGATTGCAAAAGCCTGAAGGACTCTTCAGCAATCCAAATGCGCCGAAGAGCACACCCTCGTTTTTAGGTCAGTAACGCCTGCCACGAACCTTTGATTTTGTTCAGCTAGGTCCCGCGGATGTAGCCAATTTCTTTGATGTCATCGGTCAATTGACTGAGCTTTCTTTCACAATGCAACCGCATCAGCAGCTCTGCGTTGAGCGGCTTCAGTTGATAGACATGATTGACATCTTCTTCTGTAATTTCTACTTCAAAGTAATTGCGGGCGTATTCGACATAAGTCTTCGGCTTTCCGTCGAGTATGCTGAGCAGGGTTCGCGAACCATCCGGGTCAGTACCGGCATTCTTCGGATACTTGATTTGACCGGAATGCCACTCGCTATCACTCTGCCGTCGCCAATAACAGAATGTTGTGTCGTTGATCATAAATGCGGCTTCCTTCAAAAAATATGCAAGCTCAGGTGGAAAATCTCTGAACACTTCAGGAAAAGGAGCGCCCTCATTGTGGACAGGATTCAACAGTGAATCATGAACAAAACCCTTGATTGCCGCACCGCGTCTCGTAAACCAAATGTAGTAATGATCGCCGCTGCCGTCTCGCATCGAGGCCATCATTTCGCTCGGGTCATCCTTATTCCACAGAGAATTGAAGGAGTAGTATCTAAGTGACCATTCCTCGCAAATAATCGCATCGAGCATCGCTATCGCTTTGCAAACGCGCACCAGATTTGGAATATCCAGCAGCATGCTTGATAAGGGCAATCGGGAGCTCCTTTAAGTATTCCAAAGACGCGAAAGCAAGGTTGGCTATAAGTTTACTCAAGACTTCGGCACTTGTGCAATGGCAAGTTCCAAAGGCTTAACTTCCTGAATTGACCTCAATCTGATGCAACCAGAAGTTTTGGAAATGACGAATGCATTGAATGTATTCTCTCGCCCCTTGCGATAAACGAACTGAGCAATTTCTTCCAGTCGAAATGATTCGAGGAATACAAACAATTCACCGACCGAATAGAAAGTGCGCGGCGCGTCACGATATTTTGGAATCGGAATACGCATATCATGAAGCCAGGGCTGCAACCAGCCCAGCATCGTCATCGCAAAACCAATGGCGATGAAAGCATCAAACGAGTTCATCAATGACGCCACCACATCGTATACCAGAATGAAGAACATGATCTGCGAGGGAAGATTCGACAGGTAGAAAAAGGGAATTGAACTTTTGCTGACGCGCAAAACTTCCTTGTCTCTATAGTTTGCGATGTCTTGCGTAAACAACCGCTTTGTCACACAAAGAGTAAAAATTCGCCTGTCCGTAAGAACATAAACGGTGCGACCAGCGCGCCTCGGCACGAATATCAGCTCCAGAGACCCGGCGACGGCGACAATGGCGAGCAAAGCAATCAATCCAACCAGGACGTGCGAGTCGTCCTCTGCGGTGCGCAAAACACCGACACCAAGCATGAACAAACCAGACAGCCATAACACCGAGAAGGAAAGCAGTGACCCACGCACTGCATCTACGTTTGGCGTAGTACGCCATACAACGTTCTCAGAAGGTTCGAGTTCGGCGCGTATAGCTAAATCAAAATCTTGCTCGTTCATCGACATTTCGTCAGCAGCACTTCATTGTATTTCGTCAGCAGCACTTCATTGGTCCGTCTAAGCCACCAAAGTCACGGCTGCGACTCTGCCCGTCGGCGACAACGAGATCTTCAGCCGGTGCTTTTCTTGGCAAGATTGATTTTGGATCGATCCAGACACGAATCGACTCTACAAGAATGATCAAAACGAGCACAATGAAAACTGCGCCCAGAACTGCATCCAGATAATCGTTAAAGATGAGGACCGGAGTCGTTTTCAGCTCCGCTGCAGCAAGTAGACCACTGCTCATTTTCTGCTCCAGCATATGCGCGTGAGCAAGAAAACCGAGCTTCGGAAGAGGGCTGAAGATCTTCAAATAGCCGGCTGTGAGAGTAACGCTCAGCAGCCAGGTGAGCGGCGCCACGGTGACAACCATGAACTTGCGTTTATTCATGCGTACGATCACTGTAGTGGCGATACAGAGTGCCACCACTGCCAGCAACTGATTGGAAATTCCAAAGAGCGGCCACAAGCTGTTGATTCCGCCCAGTGGATCGATTACGCCCTGATAGAGGAAATAGCCCCAACCGCCCACAACCATGGCGGAACTCAAAATGATCGCCGGATACCAGCTCGTCTCTCCCAGCCGTTTCCAGGCGAGCCCCAGGAAGTCTTGCAGCAAGAAGCGCCCGACACGAGTGCCCGCGTCTAAACAGGTAAGGATGAACAGAGCCTCGAACATAATAGCAAAGTGATACCAGAACGACAGGTCGAGCGTGCCCAGCCCAGTCGACTGAACTGCGTGAGCGAAGATGTGCGCCATGCCAACCGCAAGCGTTGGACCGCCACCAGTGCGTCCCATGAGAGTCGTTTCGCCGACAGCAGTCGAAAGAGTTTGCATCTCCGCGACTGAAACCGGGTAGCCCCATGAACTGATGGCAGCGACCGCGGCGACAGGGTCGGCGCCCACAACGCCTTTCGGACTGTTGATGGCGAAGTACACGCCGGGAGTAATGACGCAAGCGGAGATAACCGCCATGATGGCGACTGTTGCTTCGCAGAGCATGGCAGCGTAGCCGATCGGTCGAGCGTGTGTTTCGTGCCAGATCATCTTAGGTGTAGTGCCAGACGATACCAGCGCGTGGAAACCTGAAATGGCACCACAGGCGATGGTAATGAAACAGAATGGAAAAATCGAGCCGGTAAAGAGTGGTCCTTCCCCGTTGGTGAAGATGGTCAGACGCGGCATCTGGAGGTCGGGGCGCAGGAAGAGTATGCCAATCGCCAGAAGCCCGATGATGCCGATTTTAAGGAATGCTGAAAGGTAATCGCGTGGAGCAAGCAGAATCCAAACAGGCAACACTGAGGCAATGAATCCATACAGCATGATAGCGACGGAAAGCTGCACACCGTCAAGTGTGAAAAGAGGCGCAAGAGTTGGATCTGCGGCAACCCATTTGCCTGCGATGACGGCGAAGATTGTTAGTACCACCCCAATCAGCGAACCTTCCATGACACGATGCGGACGGAGGAAGCGCATGTAAATACCGACGAACACTGCAATCGGAACGGTCATCAATAGTGTGAACGAGCCCCATGGACTCGACTTGAGCGCATTGACGATCACCAGTGCTAGCACCGCCATCAGTATCATCATGATGAGCAAGATTGCAACAAGAGCTACAATTCCGGCAAGTGGACTGATTTCTTCTTTTGCCATTTTGCCGAGCGACTGCCCGTTGCGACGCATCGAGCAGCAGAGAATGACGAAATCTTGCACAGCTCCAGCAAGCACCACCCCGACAATAATCCACAATGTGCCAGGTAAAAAGCCAAACTGTGCTGCCAGAATTGGTCCTACGAGCGGACCGGCTCCGGCGATAGCAGCGAAATGGTGCCCGAACAGAACCCACTTATGAGTGGGCACAAAATCTTTCCCATCATCGATTCGCTGCGAGGGAGTCGTCTGATAGTCGTTTAGTTCGAATACTTTCTCAGCGATGAATTTGCTGTAAAACCGATAGCCGATGCAGAAAACAGAGACAGCAGCTGTGACTAACCAGACGGCGTTGACGTGCTCACCATTGGTAAACGCGATAATTCCCAGAGAAAATGCAGCAAGCAAACTTACAGCCAGCCACACGACTTTGCCGACAATGCCGGGCAACTTCGACTTCTTTTCGGGGCGGCTATAACCGCTGGGCGCTGTTTCCTGAGCTTCCGACACCTTCAATTCCTCGTCACATTATTCAGACAAACCAAAACTAAAAAATCTAAAAACTAGAGCAGCGGTCAAAATCGCAGTCATATCAAATCGCAGTCGTCCTAAATCGCAGTCATATCTAAAGTAACAGTCCAGCTAAAGTCGCCGACAGATAGCTCGCCATAGTTCCACAGATCAAGGCTTTCACACCAAGCCTTGCCAGGTCTCCACGCCTCGATGGAGCGATTTCGCCGATGCCACCAACCTGAATTGCAATCGAACTCAAGTTCGCAAAACCGCAGAGGGCAAAAGTTGCTATTGTCTCTGCGTGAGGAGAAATGTGCGTTTCGGACAACCCCTTCAACATTGAAGACAACTCGGTGTAGGCAACAAATTCGTTGATCACCATCTTCTCGCCCATCAGCTTGCCGACTACGTGGGCATCGGTCCAAGGCACACCCATAACGAATGCGACCGGCGAAAAGAGCACGCCCAAAACATCCATCATTTTCAAATGTTCGAGGCTCAATCCAAGAAAATCCGGCACACCGTTGCTGTGCATGAAACCGCCCAGCAGTCCGAACAATCCATCGCCCATGGCAATTAAGGCCATGAAAGCGATAAGCATCGCGACCACATTGAGACCGATACGCATTCCATCAGAAGCACCATGCGCGGCGGCATCGATGATGTTGGCATTAGTGCGTTTAACCTCAATTTGTACCTTCCCCTGAGTCATCGATGGCTCAGTTTCCGGCCACACAATTTTGGCAATTACAAGACCGCCAGGTGCCGCCATAATGCTGGCCGTTAGCAGATACGAAGCCTTAATGCCGATGCCTATATAGACTGCGAGCACGCCCCCAGCAACGCACGCCATCGACCCCGTCATGGAAGCCAGCAGTTCAGACATAGTCATAGTGGCTACGTACGGACGAATCAACAGCTGCGCTTCGACCTGCCCAACAAAAACACTGGCTGCATTTGACAGAGCTTCAGAGCCGCTCGCCCCCATGAGAAATGCCACCACTTTAGCCACCACTTGCACGACACGCTGCATCAAGCCCAGATAGTAGGAGATGCTTACAAGACTTGAAACGAAGATGATCGTCGGCACCACTCGAAAAGCAAAAATGAAGGCGGCCTTCGGTCCGAAGAGCTTGACCATTTCGTCGGGATTCTCAACCAGAGGTCCAAACACGAATCCGGCTCCAGCATCGGAATAGTGCAAAAGAGCGGTGATACCGTCACCAATTTGCTTAAAAAGCGTCTGCCCAAATTCTACTTTCAAAACGAAAAGCGCCATGACCAGCTGAATGACCAGGCCGGAAACTACAAGTCGATAGTTTATTTTCTTGCGGTTGTTCGACATCGCATAAGCAGTGCCGAGGATGCATAAGATTCCGAGTAAACCGACCCACTTGGATTCGACAGGCAAAATAGCTCTCCCATTGACCCGAGACGGACTTCCAGCAAACGCCTTGTAAGTTTAGTAGTTTGGGCGTCCTTCGTCCACGCAGAACTTACTCATGCTGGCGAGCGCGGGAAGAGAAAAAGGAGCGTGAAGCAAAGGAGTGGGAAGAAAGCATGGATCAAAATCGTGTTGCCAGCGAAATTTGGTTTAAACCACGAGGAACTTGATTTGGACTACGGCGAACTAGTTTGCTCTACTTGCTTAGTGGCTCCAGATCAACGCCCAGATACTGCTCTTGCTGCATATCGATATCTTTGCCGTAAGGCTTGAAGCCGCTTTTGCGCACTTCCACGTGATGGTTTCCTCTGGGCAGATAGCCTAGAAAAACACCGCCACCTGGTCCGTCGGCTGTGCTGTTCTCAACTGCACCAAGCCTCTTGTTGTCAACCAGCACTTCGGCACCCACATCATCGGCGTCGGTATTGACTACGAAGTTCATGGTTTGGGTGTGATTTCCCCGGGTCTCTAAGAAGAGAACGAACAGCACTCCTAGCAGAACAGCGACCCACAACTGAGCAGCCTTGGAGACTTTTGGCTCCACTCTTTTAGGCTCAGCGCTCGAAGACTCAGAACTCACTGAGACAGTCCACCTGCTGGTGTAGGGATAGTCGTAGGGGTTGTTGTTGTCGGACTCGTAGACGGGGTCGAGGTCGGCGTCGGTGCCGGAGTCGGCGCTGGTGTAGGCGCCGGTGTCGAGGTGCGTTCAGGTGCCGTCGCCGGCATGCTAGTCGATTTCTCCTCGGTTCCGGACGATTTCACCGTGTCTGAAATTGATGGAGCAACTGCAGGTGTTGGCGTTGTCTCTACCTTATTAACCTCGACTGGAGTTTGAACAGCTGGCACGAGGCCAGAGTTGCTTGACACCGCATCTGATACCGGAGCGACAGCCGTGTCACTCTTAACGACCTTTTGATTGAGTTTCGCAGCAGCCTTCTGCTCGCGCTTCTGCTCTTCTTCAGTAGGTGCAGACGGCGGCACGAAAGAACCAGCCGGTGCAGGGTGAGCAATATAGTAGGCTTCGTTATAGTGCTTCCAGATTTTGGCCATAACATCACCACCGGTAACGTGATTGCCCTTGATTGGCAGGTTCTCGTCATTGCCGCCCCAGAGCGCTGTCACCATATCTGGTGTGAATCCGACGAACCAGATATCCTTCGCTGCGTCGGCAGTACCAGTTTTACCAGCCACTGGTCGGTCGTCTAGCTTGGCTCCCGTACCGGTTCCGAACTTAACGACGTCTTGCATCATGCTGACCAGACGCGCCACTGGTTCTACAGGAAACACCTTGTCTACACTCGCTTGAAAGACTTCGATCACCTGTCCGCGATTGTTCTCAATGCGCCTCAGCACCTGCGGTTTTATGGCAACACCCATACGAGCAAACGTCGCGTATGCTCCCGCCATATCCAGCGGAGTAACAGCAGAACTGCCCAGCGCCAGCGACAAATTCGGCTCCAGCTTGGTAGTGATTCCGGCTTCCCGTGCTGTTTCTACGACACTATCTATACCTACGAGTTGGGCAATGCGGACGGAACACACGTTGCGAGAAAGCGCCAGCGCTTTTCTCAAAGGAATGCGACCGAGAAATCTGTGGTCGAAGTTCTTGGGCGCGTAGTCAGGCAATCCGTAAGGTTGATGGATAACCAGAGGCGTGTCTTCGATGATGCTGTCTGGTGTCAAAACCCCTTTCAGTAACGCAGTCAGGTACACAAACGGCTTGAACGAAGAGCCTGCAGTATGCGGGTTTGTAGCACGGTTGAACTGGTGTTTCCAGAAGTCACCAACTCCTCCGACCATCGCAATAACCGCACCATCCTGAACCGACACAGAAACCAATGCAGCCTGCGTCACGCCTTTCGGAGCTTTAGCGATATCAGCGGCGAGAGTCTTCTCAGCAATTTCCTGCGCCTGAGGATCGAGATTAGTGTAAACGCGCAGTCCCTGACGCCGCATCTCACCCTGGCTGAAACGGTCTCGTAGAGTTTCGAGAACATGACTTACATAATAAGGATACTTCTGCAGCGGGTTGGCGCCCTTTTTGAAAACCAGCTGCTGCTTTTTGGCAACAGCGGCTTGGTTTGGCGTGATGTAGCCATATTCGACCATCTTGTCGAGAATTTCATGCTGCCGCGATATCGCCGCTTTTCGATTGGCCTGAGTGCCGAGTTCTGACGGTGCTTTGACAAGACCGGCAAGGAAACTGGCTTGCGCCACCGTCAACTCGGCAGCAGTCTTATTAAAGTAGCGAGACGCAGCTCGCTCGATGCCGTATGCATTATTTCCGAAATAGACTTGATTCAAGTACATTTCGAGGATTCGTTCTTTTGGATACCTGTGCTCCAATTCATAAGCAACGAATGCTTCTTTCACCTTTCTGTCCATTGTGCGCTGAGCATCGGTGAAGAAGAGGTTTTTGACGAGCTGCTGCGTGATTGTCGAACCGCCCTCAACCACGTGTCCGGCCTGAAAATTCGCCAGACTGGCGCGCGCGATACTCATGACGTTAACGCCGTGGTGCTCATAAAAGTGATGATCTTCTGCGGCCAGCATCGCTTGCTGCATCTGCAACGATATCTGGTTGAGCGGCACAACGCGCCGATCTTCATCACCTTCAACAGTGCAAATCATATGGTCATTTCGATCGTAGAGCTGAATCGCTTCAATTGGCTCATACCGCTCGACTAGAGTGATATCGGGCAAATCGTGGAGTTGCTTCCAGACTTTTGCGCCGACATAACCGAAACCGACAGCGACAATGACGCACCCAATCACGAAGCAAGCTTTGACGATTTTGCCGATGGCACTGACCGTGCCGTTCGGCTGTTTCCGCCTGACTGTAGGTCTGTGCGTTGCCAACTTGCCCCCTTGGGCGTTTCAGATGAGATTTCGATTAGATCTGTCAGGCAATCGCAAACAGACAAAAGATTGCTGATTTCTAGAGGCACATTATATCAGCCACGTTAGGAAGCCGCACCGGGCAGCAAAACGAAGCGTGCGCCCGCGAAGGCGCACGCTTGGCAATACTTCCGGTCGACCGCGAGTTACGCGCGAGGATGGCTCGTCATGTAGACTCGGCGCAGTCTATCGAGACTTACATGAGTGTAAATCTGTGTAGTGCTGATAGTGGTGTGACCCAGCAAATCTTGCACGACGCGCAGGTCGGCTCCGCCCTCGAGCAAATGAGTAGCGAATGTGTGCCGCAGAGTATGCGGAGTGATCGGCTTGTTGATTCCTGCAAGTCGAGCGTACTTAAGCACGATTCTGTGCACCGAGCGCGATGACAATCTCGTTGCTTGACGGCTCACGAACAGCGGATTGTCTGGCTGCGGTTGTCTGCCACCAGCGAGCTTGGACCAGTGGTCAGCCAGGTAGCGTTCGAGCCAGGCTTGAGCGCTGTCGTTAAGGAGCACAACGCGTTCACGCGAGCCCTTACCGATGACGCGCATTTCTTTGGCAGCGGCATTGTAGTCTTGAATGCGCAACCCACACAGCTCACTGACGCGCATTCCGGAAGCGTAAAGCACCTCCATCAAGGCACGGTCGCGAACTCCTAACGATGAATCATCTGGAGCGAGCAACAAACGTGTCACTTCCTCGCGGTCGAGACAGGCAGGCAATCTACGTGACAGCTTAGGTCCACGCACGAGCTTGGACGGATCGTCATCGATCAACTGTTCGCGTTTGAGATAGCGATAGAAGCTGCGAATTGCGGAAATCTTTCTTGCTACTGTGGGTCGGCTGTAACTTTCTTGGATTTGACGAATGTAGCTGCGCAGACCGTCAACTTCCATCCAGGCGGAACTCTGTTTTTCACCAGTGGCTTCAGTCGCAGCAGACTCCGTTATAGCGGAGGCTTGCGCTATCGCCTTTTCTTCAGGGGTGAAGTCGAGAACATCCTTGGTGCCTTCAGCCTCATTTGTGATCAGCTGCTTCAGGTCATTTACGTAAGCACGAATCGTATTAGACGAATAATTGCGCTCCATTTCGAGGTAGCCAGCGAACTGATCTAACCAAACCAGGGCGCCTCTCTGGGAATTCACATCGGACCGACTTTCTAGTTATTATCGACATTATGACTACCTCTATTATGGAAACTTCATATGCCGAAAGCAAGACCTAATTTGCAGATAGAAACAAAAAGCGCTGCTTGACATGAGATAAAATGTGACGGAGACGACCTACAAAAAAGCCGCAAAGCCCCGACCCGCGCTACTCTATATGCATATCCCTTTTCCCATTGAGGCAGATAATGATTGCGAATAAAAATTTGGTCGTCCAATCAATTTTGGTGGCAGCCACCATCGGCGGGGCGATGTCAAACCCTCAAATGGGATCGGCCAAGGGGGTGACCTGGACGGTTGAAATGCGCCAGGCAAAACTAATGCAAGAGATCAACATCGCTCAACAGCACAAAGAATTGACTGAAAAAGAAGCCAAAAAATTGCGCAGCGATTTATCAGACGTTGCTCGCAAGAAAAAGAAATTCCGCAACGAAAACAAGAAGACTGACGGAAAGCTCACAGCCGAAAACAATAAAGAGCTGGAAGCTGACCTGAATGACATCAGTACCAATATCAAAAAATTGCAACTCGAAAAACGAGCGAACTCGAAATAATTTCGCTACAGTCCTGCACATATGTTTTTTGTCTAAGCCGTTGCATAGCTGAGGAACCGACGACTGACGAAAAAACAAATCATTAAGTTAGCTACGACAGCAAGCATGTTCGTAGGAATTTCAGCCTCGCTGGTAGCGATTTGCGGATTTGTACCGCATGTCTGGTTATTCGACCTAGCCAGTCAGCTAAGACTAGCTTTAGAAATGATTCTAATTATCTGCGTCGTAGTTCTTGTAACGCTGCGCTCCCATTTGGCTGCGACATTCGTTTTAATTGGTCTGTTCATCAATACAGTGCCTCTTGCCCGCATGTACGTCAAACAAACATGCCCCGAAAACAAAAACACGCAGAGCATCACTATTCTCAACTTTAATACGGAGTTTCAGCATAATGGTAGGTTCGACTTGCTGAAGAACTTAGTAAACGAGAGACTCCCGGATATTATCGCCTTGGTTGAAGTCGACAAGAAATGGATCAACGCAATTGAACCTGCGACGAGTCGATATCCGTACAACAAGGTTGTGCTCGAAGGTCCTGGACTAGCTCTCTATAGCTTTTTTCCAATTGAAAAGTGCGATGTGCGCTATTTTGGTCGAAGTCACCACCCCAGAATCATAGCGACCCTCCGGGTAGGCACACGAGAGTTACAAATACTTATTGCGCATCCGACAACGCCGCAAACCGATACAGGCTTCGACGAACGCAATCAAGAAATCTCAATTATTCAGAACGAAATTTCGCAAATGACTTCTCCCAAGATTTTGATAGGTGATCTGAACTGTGGGCCATGGTCGCCAGTTTTTGAAAAACTACTTTCATCAGGATTACGCGATTCGCAGCAGGGGTTTGGACCACATCCCTCCTGGCCGGCACGCACGGGAAGAGTCTTTGAGAAACTTTTAATACCACCTATGGTGCCAATTGATCACATCTTAATCAGTCCCGAATTGTGCGTCACTAATCGCATAGTGGGTCCCGCTTTGGAATCAGACCACTTACCGGTTTTTGCCAGAATCATCTGCCCGAAATGAAAACGTCGGTGGTTTCCTTCAGGCTAAGTTGCTGTCTACGGGCTAAATGCTCACACCACATACGGTGCAAAAGTTTTAGTGCCTGTGATTCAGCCAGGTAATCAGCAGGTCCGTAAGTTGCTCAGTCAACTGGTTTTCTTCGAGCAACAAGTGCTCGCCGTCACCAACCACCATCAGCAACTTGTCGTCAGTGGAAATCGAGTTGAACAGTTCAATCGTGCCTTCCGGCTTGACCAGCTTATCTTTGAAACCTGCCATCAGCAAAATCGGCGTCTTCTCGATGAGAGCAGCAGCATCGTAATTGCCCTTCATGAAATCGTTGAACTGCTTCAACTCTTTGGGTGTCAACTTCATACGATTAGTAGGGGTGCTCTCCATCTGTTTCTGCAGCGATTTATTCTCAGTTGCCCGCTCGACAACCTCGGGTGCAATATTCATCGGTTTGTCTTTGTTTGTCAGGAATTTCGCACCGACGAGAATTGTCGAACTCATCTTCGCGTAACGGTCGCTCGATGGCACTGACGAGACGATGCCGTCGACCAACTGCGGATAGCGAGAAGCAGCAGCAAGCACAATTGCGCCTCCCATCGACTCACCAACCAGATCGATTTTGCAACCGGGATAATGCTTGCGCAGCGTGACAAGAGCGTTTTGAATGTCTGTCAAACAGCCTTCGAAGTCAACGCGATTCTCACGGCTGTTCATCCATTCACCGAACCCCCGCACGTCAAGCGCGTACACGCCATAGCCGCGCGATGCCATAACATGTCCAAACTCTGTGTAAGAAAGGCTGCTGAAACCAAGCCCATGAACGCACAAGAGAACTTCTTTAGGTTTTGTCGGCGGCAACCAGGAGCGGTAAGGCACTTTGATGTTATTGCTCCAGATTGGCGCTTTCGCTTCAACTGGCAGCAAAGACGAAACTGAACTCGCTAAAACCACGGCTGCAAATGTCGCGGCCACGCTCTTTCTAAACTGCATCGATATTCGCTCCTGCTGTAGTTCCGTCTAATCCCAGGGTCATTCCCGGCCATGTACTTTCTGGTCTGTACTTCCTGCTCTGCGCTTCCGGCTCTGCGCTTCCGGCTCTGCGCCTCCTGCTTTGCGCTTCGTGCTCTGCACTTCCTGCATATAAGGTTGGGAATGCCGCGCGCGAAGACACTCCAAGCTTCTCAATCTACCGACAGTCAAAGATCGGGGACGCGTGGGAATCGAACCCACCCAGGACAGCGCTTGTCTGCCCCGCAACGGTTTTGAAGACCGCACACCACACCAGCGATGCTCCATCCCCACGAGGGTGTATGGGGATTATAGCCGCCCGAGTGCCGAAGCGCATCGAACCGCCGAGTTGAGTGCCTCGAACTCGATAAAAGCTAAATTCCAGAGGCTTTCAAACTCGTCAAGGTGAGGCATAAGAGTCGACATTTTCTGCTGACATCAGATTTGGAGCCAGTGTTACAGACAAATAAGCAGCATTAAGAAAAAACGAAGTATTTTGAAAAGCTTTTAAGTAATTAGATAAGCTGGTATTTAGCCGCTTCAGCGCAAATTAGACAGAATTTATTGAAATTCTCGTCACGTATGCGCCGTCACGTCTCATCACATTTGCATTGACAATACAATAATAGGCTACGTATATTTGCACACTTGTGCCTGCAGTTGCCCAGCGCATCTGCCTGAAGTATCCAGCCAATCTACCAGAGGTAATCGATGGCTTTAGAGTTATCTGAGCGCGTCCGAACCTTCGGGGTCGGTAGCCCTCGCATCGCCGATCTACCGGACCTAGCCGAAATCCAAAAGAGTTCCTTCAAGTGGTTCATTGATGAGGGACTCGGAGAAGAGTTACGAGCCTTTAGTCCAATCAAGGACTACACCGGAAGGCTCGAATTGCACTTCTTACCGAACTATACGTTCGAAGATCACACAGAGCCTAACAAGCCGAAAACGCCAGAAGACGCCCGGTCTATGGACGCCAGCTTCACCAAGAAGTTGCGCATTCAGATGCGTCTGGTTAATCGCGAAATCGGCGAAATCAAAGAGCAAGAGATTTACGTCGGCGATATCCCGATGATGACGGACCGCGGTACGTTCATCATCAACGGCGCAGAGCGAGTCATCGTCAGCCAGATCGTGCGTAGCCCAGGCATCTACTACAAACGCGAAGTAGACACGAACGGAAAACGTACTTTCAGCGCCACTTTGATTCCTAACAGAGGCGCCTGGCTGAAGTTCGAAACAGACGTCAATGACGTTATCTACGTCAAGATCGACAAAAACAGAAAGCTGCCTGCCACAACCCTGTTGCGCGCACTTGGCTATTCCGACCAGGAAATGGAAGCTCTCTTCCGTCACCGCGACTTCCTCAAAAAGACGCTCGACAAAGACAGCACCAAATCTCGCGAAGATTCATTGATTGAAGTCTACAGAAAGCTCCGTCCAGGCGACCCTCCATCGGTTGCCGGCGGTCAGAGCATCATCGACAGCCGCTTCTTCGACGACAAGCGCTATGACCTTGGAAAGGTCGGACGCTACAAGTTGAACAAGAAGCTCAGCCTGAGCGTCTCTGAAGCGCAAAGAACATTGACGCGCGAAGATATCGTCGCTGCTGTTGACTACTTGATCGGCTTGCATTATGACGAAGGTCACGTTGACGACATCGACCATCTGGGCAACCGCCGCATCCGTTCAGTCGGTGAATTGCTGCAAAACCAGTTCAGAATTGGTTTGACCCGTCTTGAAAGAATTGTTCGCGAACGTATGACATTGCAAGATGCCGATACGCTCACGCCTGCCAACCTGTTGAATACAAAACCACTGGTTGCGGCAATTCGCGAGTTCTTCGGCTCATCTCAGTTGTCACAGTTCATGGACCAGACCAACCCGCTTGCAGAACTGACGCACAAACGCCGTCTGTCAGCACTGGGTCCTGGTGGATTGTCGAGAGAAAGAGCCGGTTTCGCGGTTCGAGACATCCATCCAAGCCACTACGGTCGTATCTGCCCGGTCGAAACGCCGGAAGGTCCGAACGCAGGTTTGATTGGTTCACTCGCTACACACGCTCGTGTTAATGAGTACGGCTTCATTGAGACTCCTTATAGACGAGTCGACGCAGGCAAGTTGACTGAAGAAGTTCACTACCTGACAGCCGACGAAGAAGACAAATACCGCGTTGCGCCTGGTGACGTGCCAGTGCACGACAATGGCAACTTCGTTCATCCGCTCGTGCCGGTGCGCTACAAAGCCGAATTTATCGAAACTCCACCAGACCAGGTCGACTATGTCGGCGTCAGCCCGATTCAGATCGTATCTGTTGGAACGGCTTTGATTCCGTTCCTCGAGCACGACGACGCTAACCGAGCCCTGATGGGATCGAACATGCAACGTCAATCAGTGCCGCTGGTCAGAACTGAAAGAGCGCTCGTCACAACCGGAATCGAAAAGCAGTCAGCTCGCGACTCGGGTATGGTGATCGTCTCGGATCTGGAGGGAAAAGTTGAATACGTGACGGCAGCCGCCATTCACGTGCGCACGAAAGACAAGAGATTGGTCAAATACAAACTCTCGAAATTCCAGCGCTCCAACCAGGACACCTGTCTGAATCAAAAGCCAATCGTTCAAGTTGGTGATCATGTCAAACCAGGACAGATCATCGCCGACGGTGCTGCCACCAATTCTGGTGAGCTGGCTGTAGGTCGAAACCTGCTCGTGGCCTTCATGCCATGGGAAGGCTACAACTTCGAAGACGCGATTTTGATCAGCCAACGTCTCGTTTTTGACGAAGTCATGACTTCGATCCACATCGAAAAATTGGAAATCGACGCCCGTTCAACCAAGTTGGGACCAGAAGAAATCACACGAGAAGTTCCAAACGTCTCTGAAGAATCACTGCGTCACCTCGATGAAAACGGCATCGTCAGAGTCGGTTCACGTGTGTATCCAGACGACATTCTGGTCGGCAAGATCACACCGAAAGGCGAATCTGAACATCCTCCGGAAGAAAAATTGCTCCGCGCCATCTTCGGTGAAAAGGCACGCGACGTTAGAGATAACTCTCTGCGCGTTCCTCACGGTGAAGGCGGACGCGTCGTAGACGTCAAAGTCTTCGACCGCGAAAAGGGCGATGAACTTCCACCAGTGGCAAACAAAGTGGTGCGTGTCTACATTGCTCAAAAACGCAAAATCAGCGTTGGAGACAAAGTGGCAGGACGTCACGGAAACAAAGGTATCGTCGCTCGCATTCTGCCGACCGAAGATATGCCTTTCCTTCCAGACGGCACACCAGTCGACATCGTTCTCAACCCGCTTGGTGTACCAAGCCGTATGAACGTTGGTCAGACCTTCGAAACATTGCTCGGTTTGGCAGCCATGCTCACTCAGCAACGTTATGAAGTGCCACCATTTGACGAAATGTACGCCAAAGAAGCTTCTTCGCACCTCGTCCACGGCGAAATCACGAAGGGCAAACACATCTCTGGCTTTGATTGGGTCGGTAACAACGGCAAAATCACTCTGTATGACGGCAGAAGCGGAGACGCTTTCGACAATCCTGTCACTGTCGGCAAGATCTACATGATGAAGCTGGTTCACTTAGTCGACGACAAGATTCACGCTCGATCGACTGGACCATACAGCTTGGTCACGCAACAGCCACTGGGCGGAAAGGCTCAGTTCGGCGGACAGCGTCTGGGAGAAATGGAATGCTGGGCGCTGGAAGCGTTCGGTGGTGCGTATTCTCTGCAGGAAATGTTGACGATCAAGTCAGACGACGTGAACGGACGTTCGAGAGCATACGAGTCGATCGTAAAGGGTGAAAACCTGAAGCGACCTGGTATTCCAGAATCGTTCAAAGTGCTTGTTCGCGAACTTCAGTCAATCGGTCTCGACGTATCCGTCGCCAAACGCACACGCGAAGGCGGCGAACTGGAAGTCGATTTGATGACCGAAGTAGAAGAAGCAAGACCACGTGGATTGCGCCGCAGTCCATTCGGTGAGATCGGCATCGAGTCCGAGCTTGCTGAACTTTCGCGTCAACCGGTTGTGCCATCGGCCGCGGTGGCAGTATCGGAGCCCGACGAAGATGTCTTCGCAGGCGCAGGTGGCGGCGGAGCCGCTGCCGAAGTCGACGAAGTCGATCTCGGTGCTGATGACGACGAAGGCGATGACGCTGGAGATGACGTCTAATCGACTACTCAAAGGGCGGGCAGGCGATGAGCCTGCCCCCCGGTTCGAATTACACAAGACAACTATGTCGTAGGGCAATCGCCCTAAAATGCTGGAGGTCTGTCGGCTAAATGGCTACAAGTATTGATCGGTTTGACTACATCAAAATCGGGATTGCATCACCAGAGCGTATCCTTAGCTGGTCGCACGGTGAAGTAACCAAACCCGAAACAATTAACTACCGTACACTCAAACCTGAAAAAGACGGTCTCTTTTGCGAGCGCATCTTCGGACCATCGAAAGACTGGGAGTGCTACTGCGGTAAGTACAAACGCGTACGCCATCGTGGTATCACTTGCGAACGTTGCGGCGTCGAAGTCACAGACTCCAAAGTTCGCCGTCACCGCATGGGGCACATTAAACTCGCCTCTTCAGTGACACACATCTGGTTCCTCAAAGGTATTCCAAGCTACATCGGTTTGTTGCTCGACTTGCCTCTGCGTGATCTGGAACAGGTTGTTTACTTCAACGCTTACATCGTCACCAACGCAGGTAACGCACCTGAGTTGCACAAGTATCAACTTCTCTCAGAAGAAGAGTACGAGCGTTCGTTGGACGACCCGAGCCTGCAGTTCGACGTCGGCATCGGCGCAGAAGCAATCAAACAGTTGCTGCACGAGCTGGCCAAGCCAACATACGAACGTCCAGACAACAAAGACGATCGCGGTCGTTTGCTCGACCTGCCTGGTTTGAAAGATCTCTCCAAGCAGTTGCGTGAAGAACTGGCGATGGCAACCGGCTCGCAACAAAAGCGCGCCAAGATCATCAAGAGACTGCGTCTCGTTGAAGCGTTGATCAACTCGCACACAGACCCTACATGGGTTGTGCTCGACAATCTACCTGTCACACCACCTGACCTGCGCCCGATGGTGCAGCTGGATGGAGGACGTTTCGCAACTTCCGACCTGAACGATCTCTATCGTCGTGTAATCAACAGAAACAACCGTCTTGCGAGACTCCTCGAGATGGGCGCTCCTGAAATTATCGTGCGCAACGAAAAGCGTATGTTGCAGGAAGCTGTTGACGCCTTGATCGACAACGGTCGCAGAGGAAGAGTGGTAGTCGGTCCAAACAACCGTCCACTGAAATCACTCTCGAACATCATCGAAGGTAAGCAAGGACGATTCCGTCAGAACTTGCTCGGTAAGCGCGTTGACTACTCCGGACGTTCTGTAATCGTTGTTGGTCCTTCGCTGAAATTGCACCAGTGCGGTCTGCCGCGCGAAATGGCACTTGAGCTCTTCAAGCCGTTCGTAATCAATAAATTGATTGAGCGCCAGATTGTACAGAACATCAAATCAGCCAAGAAGCAAATCGAAAAAGGTTCTGCAGTGGTATGGGAAATCCTTGAAGAAGTGATTCAAGGTCACCCTGTACTCCTCAACCGCGCACCTACACTGCACAGACTCGGTATTCAAGCTTTTGAACCGGTGCTGGTAGAAGGTCGCGCCATTCAGTTGCACCCGCTCGTCTGCTCTGCGTTCAACGCCGACTTCGACGGTGACCAGATGGCTGTTCACGTTCCACTTTCTGTTGAAGCTCAAGCTGAAGCACACATGCTCATGCTCGCTTCCAACAACATCTTGTTGCCTGCAACAGGCAGACCGACTGTCACTCCTACGCAAGACATGGTTCTCGGCATCTACTACCTGACGATTGAAAAGCCAGGCTCAGAAGATCCGAAAGTATGCCGCGGTGCGGGAATGCGTTTCGTCAGCTTGAGCGACGCACGTTCGGCTTATGATGCCGGCGTTGTCGACCTGCACGCGAAGATCAAAGTACGCGACGTAGACGGTCAAACAATCGAGACCACTCCTGGTCGCATCATCTTCAACGAAGTGGTGCGTGGAGCAATCTCCGCCGTCAATTAACCGGAAGGGAATGGCGAGGCGTGCGCCGCTCCATTCCCTTCATCCGCCAACAAACTGAACGACGCAGAAGAGGGACCTATGGTCAGCACGACAGATAAGAAAAGCACTTTAAAGTTCATCAACACAACGATGGACAAGAAGAAACTCGGAAATCTTCTTTCAGACATCTACGAAACTTACGGCACAGCCCGTACAGCGGAACTGGCGAATTCATTGAAGGACCTCGGTTTTCAATATGCCACCAAAGCTGGTGTAACAATCTCCATCGACGACCTCGATGTTCCAGATGCGAAGAAAGGCTTGATTTCCGCAGCCGAAAAGGAAATCGAAGAAGCGCAAAGACGTTATGAGCGCGGCGAAATCACAGAAGTAGAACGCTATAACAAAGTAATCGACACCTGGTCTGCCACCACCGACCAATTGACGAAGGAAGTTGTAGATAACTTCGACAGACTGAACCCCGTATACATGATGGCGTTCTCAGGCGCTAGAGGTAACATCTCCCAGGTTCGTCAGCTCGTCGGAATGCGAGGCTTGATGGCTGACTCTCAAGGTCAGATTATCGACTTGCCGATTAAGGCGAACTTCCGCGAAGGCTTGAACGTAACCGAGTACATCATCTCCAGTTACGGTGCAAGAAAGGGTCTGGTAGACACAGCGCTGAAAACAGCCGACTCAGGATACCTGACACGACGTCTGGTTGACGTTGCTCAAGACGTTATCGTCCGCGACGTAGATTGCAAAACCAGCCGCGGTATTTACATGCAGCCGATCATGGAAGGCGACAAAGCCATGGTCAAACTGTCTGAACGTATCTTTGGACGTTCAGTCGCTGAAGACGTAATCCTGGAAGAAACTGGCGAAGTGGTCGCTCGAGCTGGTGATTTGATCGACCGCGAACTCTCAGCATCGCTCGACCAGAAAAAATTGAAGAGCGTCAAGGTGCGCTCACCACTGACCTGCGACAGCCAGTACGGCGTTTGCCAGAAGTGCTACGGCTGGTCGATGACCAACAACCACCTCGTGGATGTCGGTGAAGCGATCGGAATTATCGCAGCGCAGTCAATCGGTGAACCTGGAACACAGCTGACGATGAGAACATTCCACACTGGCGGCGCCGTCGCTGGTGGAAGTTCACGTGCACAGGTCAAAGCTCCCGCTGCCGGTGAAGTCACGTACAAGATCCCTAGCCGTTCAGTAAGAACTGCATACGGTGACGTTGTAGACCAGACCACCAAAGATGGTGCGCTGGTTGTTACTGCTGGTTCGAAAGAACACAAACTGCCTATCCCAACTGGCGCCTTGATCTTGCTCAAGTCAGGTTCAACAGTGACACCAGGACAGGTTATCGCTGAATACGATCCACCAGGTTCGAAGAAGAACTTGACTGAACGCGCCAGCAAAGACATCACCGCCGACATCTCTGGACGTATCATGTTCAGCGGATTCCAGGCTGATGAAAAGCGCGACCGTCAGGGCAACATTTCCAGAACCGCAAACCGCGCCGGTATCATCTGGGTACTGGAAGGTGACGTGTACAACTTGCCTTCAGGCGCTCATGTCGTCGTCAAAGACGGGCAGGACGTCAACCCGAACGATGTTCTCGCTGAAATTCAAATCAACACCGAGCACGGTGGTGAAGTGCGTTTCGGTCCAGAAATCGAAACCGAAGTCGTTAAGAGCGGCAAGAAGACAGTCACCAGACTCGTCAAAGGTAAGGAAATCAACGTCATCATCTCCTCTGTCGGGGCCGGCAACGCTAAGCTCGAAACAGCTAAGAACGGCAACACATGGAGAGTGGCGAAGAGCAAAGAAGCCTACACAATCAAAGTCGTCAACGACGAAATCGTTGAAAACGGCAAGATCATCGCTGAACTCGTCGATGACGGAACCAACGTGGTCAACTCCGGTGGAGAAATCATCTATGACGGCGTCGAAATCGACGATCGCCGCGTAGTCACCAAAGCTGGACGCATCCTCTTCGTTCCTGAAGAAGTACACTTCATCTCCAAAGACATCAGCTTGAAGATGAGCGAATCAGGCGACACCGTAACTGCTGGTCAGGAAATCGTCAAAGACGTTTTTGCCCACATGGACGGTATCGTTGAAATCGTTGCCGACAACGACATCATCCACGAAGTTATCGTTCGCCCGGGCGAGCTGATCAACATCGGAGATCCTTCAGACGTCAAAGTTCCAGAAGGTCAAATCGTCGAACCAGGCACCGAGATTCTCGAAGGTCAGAAGTTCAAAGACAGAAAGATCATCAACATTCTCGAAAGAGAAGACGGCTCGGCTCAGCTTCTGGTGCGTCCGATCGAAGAGTACTGGATCGAACCTAAAGAAACCAAATTCAAACACCGCGCCACTGATGACAAAATCAGCTTGAGATCAGTAACTCAGTTGCTCTTCAGAGACCGCGAAAAAGTTCGCCACCTGCAAGGCGCCCAGCTCACCAGAACTTCACTGGTTCTGCAGATGCAAGGTCAATTGCAAGGTCTGAAGGGAACAGTTGAAATCGGCGAAGAAGACTTGAACATCGTTGTTCAAGAAAACATCCTCCTTCGTCGCGACACTGACTTGAACGTCACACTGCTGTCAGTTCAACACGGCGACATCGTCGAGAAGAAGGCTGCGGTGGCGACCACGCAAGTACTGACAAAAACACCTGCGCGCGTTCAACTCTCCAAGACTGACGAACGAAGAATTCTTCTAATCACAGAAGAACAGCAAGTTCACCACAAAGCCAAAGGCGCTGTCTCCGTCAAGGAAGGCGACCTCTTGCGCAACGACGACCCGATCTCCAAGTCATCAACTGCGGTGCACTCCGGACAGGTCGTAGCAGTGGACGGAACCGATGTGACTATCCGTAAGGGCAGACCATATCTCATCTCCGGTAACACACAACTGCAAAGTGAAGACGGCGCTCTCGTACAACGCGGCGACCTGCTCGCAACGCTCGTATATGAACGTCAGAAAACTGGAGACATCGTTCAGGGTCTTCCGAGAGTCGAAGAACTTCTTGAAGCAAGAAAGCCAAAAGAATGTGCCATCCTTGCTGAGAAGGGCGGTAAAGCACGCATCATGCGTGAAGATGACACGACTCGCTTGTTCATCGTTTACGGTGAAGGCTCAGAAGAAGAAATCGTTATTCCTCAGGGCTTGAACGTAATCGTCGAAGAAGGCGAAGCGATCACACCAGGAAAAGCGTTGACAGACGGACCTCCAAACCCACACGATATCGTGCGTTTGATGGGTATCGAAGCATCGCAGAAATATCTGGTTGACGAAGTGCAATCTGTATACCGTTCACAGGGTGTAGAAATTGCTGACAAACACATCGAAGTAATTGTCAGACAGATGACACGCAAAGTGCGCGTAGACGAGCCTGGCGACACAATCATGCTGCCTGGCGAATTGCTCGAACGCTACTTCATGGATGCCGAAATCGAAAAATCCAGACAAGCAGGAATTAGAGAAGCCACCTACACAGCCGTGTTGCTTGGTATCACTAAAGCCAGCTTGAACACTGAGAGCTTCATCTCAGCCGCATCATTCCAGGAAACCACAAGAATTCTGACGGAAGCTGCGGTGGAAGGAAAGAAAGACTGGCTGCGCGGCTTGAAAGAGAACGTCATCATCGGACGTCTCATTCCAGCAGGTACAGGCTTCCAGGGACACACCATCCCAACGGAAGAAGAGGAAGAAGAAGAGGATATCTATCCACCAATCGGAGAAGGTTCCTTCAACGTTCCAGCGTAAGCAAAGAAATCGAAAAGCGCAGCGTAACAGCTGCGCTTTTTTTTGTCCGGGATCGGATTTTCCTTGGAACCAGAATGCCGGTAAAATAACTCGAACAAAACAGAAACATCAATTTAGAGAATTACTTGACCAGAACGCCAGGAGAATTACAGTGAATTTCAAACCATTGTTGCTGACAGCACTGACAGCCGTTTCATTCAGCGGACCAGCTTTGGCTGTCTCTCCTGATGCACAAAGCACAACCACTACAAGCACAACATCAACAAGCACTACTACGAGCACCGAGAATCCAAATCTGACGCCTGAGAAAAAGGCACTGATCGTAGAGTTGCTCAAAATCACAGAAGCAGACAAGACAGTCGACAAAGTGGTGGCACAAATGATGGCGGCGCACCAGCGTCAGTATCCTCTCATGATTGCTCAGATTGTCAACGCTGACACCGGTCTGACTGACGATCAAAAGAAAGACCTGATCGAAAAATCTCAAGCGCGAGCGATGCGCTCATCGGAAAGATTGAGAGAGCTCTTCGTTCAAAAAATCAACCTCGCAGACGTTCTCAACAAAGTCGCGTTTGTTGTCTACGACAAGAATTTTACCGACGGAGAATTGAAAGACATCATTGCCTTCTACAAAACTCCTACAGGACAGAAATCACTCAAGCAGATGCCTGAAGTGATGCGCGAATCAATGGACATGACGACAACACTGATCGCTCCACAAATGGGTCAAATCGTAGCTCAATTGATGGCAGAAGAGAAAGCTCGCCTGAAAACAGCCGATAAGCCTGAAGAAAACAAATCCACCGAAACGAAGTAAGCTGTTTTCGAAGAGAGAACATTGTTCACAGCCGTGCTTTTATCTCCTCAATCTGTCGGCGATGTATTTTCTGATGAGGAGCAGCGAACATTAGCCACTGTTTCGCTGTCAACGGGCCAAACCATGGATGAGGATGGCGCGCCTCAGGAAATTTGTCGTAATCGATTTTTTCGGCGGTTCGAATAAAGTCACTCACAACTTCCTCAAAGCGGGTCAGCATCCGCTGAACATCAAGGTCGACAGATGGTTTTACATCCGCTGTTCCCCTTCTGGGCAAATTCGTCTGGTTGCGAGATAACGCTAAAAGAACTCCTCGTGTGCCACCGCCAACAATGGCAAGATGCTCCATGGTCATAGCGATGGACCAGAATCGCGAGCTATCCTCAAGACCCTGCAATCGTGGAATCAAGCGGCGTTCAGACAATTGATCAATAGACAGCTCACGGGCGAGTTGCAAAATCTTGTCAGACTCATCACGGAATTCGGCGATAGCTGTCGCAACGCTTGTGTTCTTAAATCGCATCGGAAAAATGATGTGCTTCGCAATAAGCAATTCGAGCTTTGGAATGCCAGCTCCAGGCGCTTGAAGCTTGGGCTCGCGTTGCTGGTCGCGTCCTGAATGATTTGGTCCTGATTGATTTGGTCCTGAATGATTTGGTCCTGATTGATTTGGTCCTGATTGATTTGGTCCTGATTGATTTGGTTCTGATTCATTCAAACTTGATTGATCGTGCTCTTGTTGTTCAGACGTTTGCAATTTCGAGTTAGTCATTTTCGCTCATCCGTTTTATGTAGCCCCAAACAGTGAAACCTTTCGCCGGTTCAAAATCAATTTGCTCAAAGCGGCGATAACCGCGCCTTTCATACATGTTTCGGGCGACGGTCATTAAATGCGTTGTATGCAAAGTCATAGCAGCGAAACCACTTTTCCGCGTTCTATCCTCGCACTCTTCTATGAGGAGCGCGCCAAGTCCTTCATTGCGATGCTCTGAAGAGACCGAAAGTAATCGCATCTCGGGATAGGGATTGATGACGACTTTGCCTCCAAAATCTTTTTCGCTTGGAGGGCAGTAAATCGCCGATGCTAGAAGAACACCGTCTTTAATCGCCACCAATCTCACAATTTCGGGCGCAGACAAAATCGTGTTCCGAATGTTTTCCTGGTACTGATTCCAAAACACAGGATCTGCGTCTTTCTCGTACTGAGAATACGCTTCCATGGTGAGCTCCAATAGTGCATCCCACTCGCCTGGTTCGGCTTCTCGTATCAGAACGGTACTCTTACAAACTGAATTTGACATCGCCACCTCCACTTGCAAATTGCAAGTACTTAAAGCCTACCGCAAGCACTTGCAAAATGCAAGTACCCTGTATAATGGGTGTATGACGACGATTGAAGCCAGATCTGAATGTGTAATCTGCAATGTGCTGGAACTGTTTGGCGACAAATGGACGTTTCTTGTCGTTCGAGATCTATTTTTTCTCAACAAACATGAGTTCAAAGAATTCTTGAATTCGCCGGAGCATATTGCCACTAATGTGTTGACTGACCGACTCAAAAAGCTTCTCGCGGCCGGTGTCATCAACGAGATGCCTCACCCTGAGAATCGATCTCGCAAGCTTTATTACCTGACTGAAAAAGGCAAAGATCTATTTCCGATTTTGGCTGAAATGGCAAAGTGGGGTTCCAAGCACCTTTCGGATTTACCTGCGATGAAGCCCCTCTACGAGCGCATGACCAATCAACCAGGAACGATTAAAAAAGAGATTTTTCAACGCATTGATCTCTGGGAAAAGCAGTTCCTGCAGACTGATTGAAGGATTATGAATTTACAGAAAGTGTTTTCCGCGCTTATCGGTTAGCACGACGAAAACCCGTCGACGTGCTGTCCTTGTAAATTTCATGAGCGGATGACTGGACTTACATAAAATCCATTGTTAACATCTTCAGCTAGATTGGAACAGCTGGAGCAGACCTGATGATTTTGAAGAAACTAGGTAAGTTCTTCGGCGCAAAAGAGTCGGTAATCGACATCAAACTCAAAGTTGTTTATTGCGGACCAGATGGATCGGGCAAATCTACCAATCTCGGCTCTCTTCACGAAAACATCGAAGCCAGAGAAAAAGAGGAAATAACAAGATTGACCTGTGATGGCGATCTGAATGAGGCTACCACGCTTTTCGAAGCCATTCCAACCAACGTTACAGCTCGAAGCGGATATCAATTCTCATGCGGCGTTTACGAGGCAAACGGAGAGCTAAGTAGAGGCCTGATTTTGAATGGGGTACAGGGAATTATTTTTGTCGCTGATTCAAATCCTGATGCGCAAGATGCAAATGTGGAAGCACTCACCGAACTCGAAAGCAACCTTTCCAAATATATGTTGTCGCTTGACTCAATACCCTGGGTACTTCAATACAACAAGCGTGATCTTACCGACGCGGTTGATGTTAATAAGCTAAATCAGATCCTGAATAAAAGGAACGTCCCATTTTACGAAGCTCAAGCCAATCAATCGATAGGCGTCGTCGAGCCGTTTAATGATGTGATCACTTGTATTGCAAAGAACTTTCATTATGACTTGATTTGGGTTCCAGAAATCTAGCGATATTTGTCGCAATTTTTGGCTTTTCACTTTTGAGCGCGGCACCCGAATTAAGTGTCGTTATAATTCAAATTTGACTTTTACCCGTGAGCCCAGCATGCGCATAAGATCTTCAGTCGACGAGCCGAATTCATCAGGCTCTCTGACGTAGCTGATAGTTAGCATTTTCAACGCCGGAAATCTTGCCAAGCACGCAAAAGACTTCGATGTAATATCTGGGCACGAAAAAACGTTCAGGTCCTCCAGATGTTTTAACGTCTGCAATTTCTTGATTGTCACATCTGTCAGACCATTGCTGCTAACCTCGAGAGATTGCAAATTAGGCAGATTCGACAAATACTGCGCATAAGAATCGTCAAGCGAACTTCGACGCAGATTTAGCACTTCAATTGCAGTACTTCCAGAGAGATAAGGCAATACACTCGAACCAGATTCGTCTTTCAAACTACCGAGGTCAAGCAGGCGCAATTGTTTGATGCGGTGCAACTTACCGACCCCGCCACCAGTCACAGACGTTTTGTTTAACACAAGTTCTTGCAACTCGGGAAGCTGATCCAGGTATTGCATACTGTCATCAGTCACGGACCGACACAAATCAATTTTGATGCGTTTCACCGACTTTAGCGATGCGCAAGCCGCTAGCGTTTTATCGCTGAAGACCGAGTTATCGATGGATACCATATTCAAGCCTTCCACTTCATCTGGTCTGAAGCGTTTTAAAAGCGCGGGATTTTCGCCGGCTTCGTCGCTCAACATCAGCGTAAATGGCTTGAAATTGCTTACTACGACATCTCCCCTGGCAAATACCTTTTTATTTCCATCTTTCTTGACCTCTGCGGTCAAGCAATCTACCGATGGCGGAAAAATCATGATGCCAGGCGAACTCTGCTCACCAAAGTGAAAAACCCGCAGACCGTGATTGCGTAGATCTTTAGGATCACCAATTACGGAGTAATAGCGCGAATCCGCCGCAGTGGTTATACCGTTTGTGGCTACAGAAATTGGTGGCGCGGGGTCTTTACTGAATGCATCGTCCTTTACCGAAATCATGCCGAGCGCAACCGCCACAGGACTGTTCTCCTCTTTCGCATCACTGCCGGAGCCGCCTGAGTTTTTTATGTTCATGGTTCTACCGGCACCTTTCTTGACGGTAGAGACTGAGGTTGTCTGAAGTGAGGGGACATCTTCGACGGAACCCCTCTGTGCACTACTTGCAGTGCCCTCCTGAGAACGCAACGAACTTTCACTCTCGGCTGCAGCGCGTCGTGAAGCGTTACTGTTGACTGCGGAACTACGACCAATTACGAAAGCCACCAATAGTAAACCTAATGAGGCCAAACAAGCCAGTACCGTCTGCACAGGAAATCGAGACTTGCTGGTAGCAGTCGGTACACTAACACTTATGTCGTGGGAAATTCGCTGTCCCCGTCTGATTGCCTCGAGGTCAGTTGCAACTTCAGATACGTTTTGATAGCGCTCGTTTGGATTTTTTTGCAGCATCTTTCGCAAAACAGCATCGGCAGCTTGAGGAAAAGTTTTTCCTAAACTCGCTTCTCTCAGCGAAACCGGCTCCGAAGATTGGTGCTGCATCATAATCGAAAGCGCAGTATCTCCGATAAACGGCGGCATACCGGTCAGTGCCTGAAACAGTACACAACCGAGAGAATAAATGTCTGCACGATGATCGATTGCTGTGCCCAGGCACTGCTCGGGACTCATGTAATATGGCGTGCCAAACACCTCGCCTGTGCGCGTCAGAGCCAGCGTTTCGCTATCAGCGGCGCTGGTCAATTTGGCGATTCCAAAATCGACAATTTTGATTTGATACTCATCATTCACCTTCGCAATCAGGATATTGCTCGGTTTTATGTCGCGGTGCACAACTCCTTGTTTATGCGCATGAGCCAGAGCGGAACACACTTGAATAAAGATCGATAACACATCAGAAAGTGGCAGCGCACCAGAGCGCTCTATGTGACTACTGAGCGTTTCGCCTTCGAAGTAATCCATGACAAAAAAGGGTTGCAGCTCACCGATCATGCCAAAGTCGTACACTTTAATAAGACCAGCATGGTCAAACGCACTTGTGGCTTGAGCTTCCTTCTGGAAGCGCCGCCAGGCGAGATCCGACATGTGTCCGGGATGTAGAGTCTTGAGTGCAAAAACTTTGTGCAGGAAAATTTGCTCGACGAGGTAGACACAGCCCATTCCACCGTGTCCGATTACAGATTTGACTTCGTATCGATCTCCAATAATTTGACCTGGAGCCAACTGATACGATGAGGGGAGCTCAATTGACGCGGCTGAAGCGGTTGAAGCTGCTGAAACTCCCGAAAAGTTTGTGTTTTTCGAAACGCCCCGTGATTCTTCCATGATACCTGCGAACTTTTTGATGACTACCACTAAAATACTTACCCGTTGAGCTTGTTGTACGCTCTACGAAATATGTGACAAGATGCAATTTAAGCTGCAATTTTATATTCAGTAACGCACCTTCATCTTCAGTTCATCTAGCGATGCACCTGAGAAAATCTAGCTGAAGGTGGTTACCACTGGGAAACTAACGCTCGACCTGATTGAGCACAGCACCATATACAGCACAGCACCACATACAGCACAGCACCATATACAGTACCATCACCACATACAGTACCACCAGAGATAATGTGCAAACTTGTGCAACCAAGCAGTGCCACTATATAAGGTGCGGAGACAGACGCGGGCCGAAGCTAGAAGCGATGCCTACTAAAGTTGTCGTTGCAGCAGAAACTTTTTTAGCAGTTGGAATGTACGGACGGATGCAGAATTTCCGACGCGTTGAAGCGGTTCTTGATGCGATGCGCTAGAAAATAAGTTAATGGTTTCCGACTCGGATTACAGCGCTGATCGAGCAACAGATGAGTCAAAATTGAAGCTGTAATTCCCACTCTGTAAGGCTGACGCTGCGGTCCGCGAAAGAACAGGAAGAATAGCGCCACAAGTTCATATGAATGAAGTGGGAGATATAGCTTTCCGCTATAGTGCTCGTGTTTCGCCTCATTGAACTTAGCCCAGTTAGGCTTCCAGCCGTGCGCGGAAACGTAATCGAAGATATGATCGAGATCAATCAACCAGCCGACTAAAAAACTGGCCAGGGCGGCATTTCGGGAACGGTATTTGTAATAACTGGCTAAACTGATGCCTGCTGAAGTGATTATGTGTCCGACTGTTCTCATCTAAATCCGTTTCCTCGAGCCACCCTACTAAGTCTTAGCATAGTTTTATATACCCGAATGCAACAGTTTTTCCCAAAGATCAACAAAAGAAGTCCAAAACAGTCTCAAATAGTCAGAGACGGTGACCAGGCGTGACGCGTTATCAGGAGAGTACATTGATGAACGAGCTGAGAAGAATAGCCATGGCGGCGGCATTTGGCATCGCGCTGGGTTGTTCGATTGCACCGCTGCCGGTCGCTGCTCAGGTGCCTGCAGTCGGTCAGAGCCCACATGCGATCAGTCTTTACAATCTCGGACTGACGGCATACAAGCAAGGCAGCCCCGAGTCAGCAATTATCTTCTTCAAGCGGGCATGCGACATTGACCCGAATCTCGCTGATGCTCAATATAATCTGGGTGTGCTCTATCAAAGCCAGAAACGCTGCAAGGAAGCGGTTCCGCGCTTCCAGGAAGTGCTGCGAGTCAAACCGATGGACCCAGACGCGCACTACCAGCTAGGCGTTTGCTTGACCGACCTTGGCCAGACAGCCGAAGCTCGACAGCACTTGACCGCCATCGCTCCAAACAACGCCCACTTTGCAGAAGCTCAAAAGCGCCTGCAGATGATTGATTCGGGACAAACGGGTCAGATTATCGCCGCTCCTCCAGTGCAGACGACTCAGATCGATTCGAACGTCACAGGCAGAATGATGCAGAACGGAGCTACAGCCTCTGGCGGAGCTACCGAAGCGCCGATGACTTATCCTGCACCTCCCACTGTTCAACAACCGGTGCAGCCAACTCAGCAGCCAGCTCCGCAGAATCAGCCTCTTGCGTCCGCAACTCCTCAGCCGGCGCCGCAGGCGCAAGAACAGCCGGCAACCATGCCTAAATTCAACACTCCGCCCAGCCCGACCGGTCCGGTTGCAGTGTTGCCAAATGCGGCGGTGCGGGTGATAGCTACAGGTTTCTCGGCACCCGCAGGTCTGAGCTTCGGTCCCGGCGGCAGCCTCTATATAGCTAATTTTTTGAACAATACGATTGACCGCATCACTGCTGACGGAAGCCGCTCACAATTCGCCAGCGGCGCCAACATCAAAGGGCCGATCGGACTAATTGTGGACAATCCGGGCAACGTCTACGTGGCAAACTATGTCTCTGGAACAGTTGTGCGCATCAGCCCTGCAGGCATCTCCAGCGTAATCGCGAGCGGTTTCAGAAAGCCTTATTATCTGGCGCTCGATAAAGAAGGCAACTTGTTTGTCAGTCAGCAAGAAGACAATTCGGTAGTGCGCATCACTCTGCCTCGCACAAACGTCGGTGTTAAGCCTTAACGCACAACATCGCAATCGCAGCAGAAATCATTGCCAGCACTAGACTACAAAGACAAAAACTTCAGCCCGATTCGCAAACTAACGCAAATTGGTACGGCTCGGTATATTCTTTATCCGCTGTACTACTGGCGCAATCGCCTCAAAGTTACAGGCCGCGAAAATGTGCCAAAAAACCAGCCCATGCTGATTGTGGCAAATCATCTTTCGTACTGGGATCCGCCCATTCTCGTTATCGCAGTCGACCGGCCGATGGGATTCATCGCCAAAGAAGAACTGTTCACCAATCCAAAAGTATCCGCACTGATTGAGTTCTACTCGGCGATCTCTGTTAATCGAGACAAACCAGAGAAGCGTACCATCAAGTCCGTTCGCAACATTTTCAAAAAGGGATGGTGCGTGACGATGTTCATTGAAGGCACTCGACCAAAGACGCCCGGAGTACTTGGACCGCCACACCTGGGCGCCGCATACTTTGCGAAATCGAACAACGTGCCAATCCTGCCAGTTGGTCTAGTTGGAACGGCTGAGAAGGGTGAGAAAGCCTTTGCACACATCGGAAAGCTGATTCAGCCACGCGATGATTTCGAGAAAACAACCTGGGAAATTATGGAAGCGCTGTCGCAACTTACAGGATTTAAAATTCGCGAAGACCGAAAGCTCGCGGAGTAGATTTGGATAATTCCTGCGGCTTTACTCAACGGCCCCGGGCTTGTTTTAACCGAGATTAGCCGCGTAGTGGCGCGCGGCGAGCAAAATCGATTTTTGCGGTTTGATTTTGATCGAGTTGACTGATCATCCAGTGGTGTCGCTGCTGGTGGCAACTAAAAATAATCACTTGATGGTTTGTCACCAGCACATCGACTAAAAATTGCATGACACGCAAGAAACGCTCATCGTCAGCCTCGCTGAAGGGCTCATCCAGCACAATTGGCAAGGGATTGCCCTTCGACAGGAACCGCGATACCACCATGCGAGCCAGCCAGTGCAGTTGTTCTTTCGTTCCAGTCGATAATTGAGTGCCGATGTTTGAAGAATTTACCTCCTGCCCGTCACTCCTTTTTCGAGCAGTGATGCGCAAGTCAGAATCAAAATGAAGATGATCGAAATCGAGACCGATATTGGTAATCATCTCTTTTGCAATTTCATTGAGCTTGACAGACCAATCTTCGTAAGTTTCGGAAGAAAGCTTGTGCAGCGTGTCACGAGCCAATTCCAGCGCTGTTTTCGCTCGACGAACATTGTTCAGTTCGCGCGACACTTGTTCGAGTTCTTCAACAGCTGACAGATAATTCTGGTCGTGATTCATCGATGCAGTTCTAACTGCCAGAGTCAATTCATCGCGTTCTCGCCGCAAGTCATCGAGGTGCATCTTGCTGGAATAGTCCCCGCTTAAGTTGAGGCGCCTAGGAGGCGTCATGGGCGGCGCCATCTCGGCGATGCTGGGGAACTGCTCGATCAGCTGTTGCATGCGCGCAAAAATTTCCATGCGCGCGGATTCCAAACGATCAATTTGTGGTGGCAGTTCGTCTGGAGTGAAACCTGACGACATATCTGTTTCCATTTTTCGCAAATCGCCATGCATTCCCTGCCAGCGATGGAAAGAGGCCAACCTGGAAAAGAACTGTTGATGCTGGTCTTGTATCGTACCGGAATTCTCGATCAGGGCAGCGCCGAAAATTTCTCTGAGCTGATTGTCTATATTTTCAATTTCACTGGCAAGAAAATCGAGTTGCTGCTTGCTCTGCTGCACCGCATTGAGTGTGGAGTGCATTTCTTGTTGCTCATCGACTTGCTTTTTAATTTGCTCGGCCAGTTCAGTAGCACTTTCAGGGTTGATGTCATAAGCTTGCTTTCCGGCTTTTGCAAACAACGGCTCCAGGTCTGCTCTGACCTGCGACAGAGTCGACTCTCTATCCAGGATAAGATTATCGAGACTTTGTCTGGCTGTTTCACTTTTGGTCACAGGCAGAGGCTGACCAGTGAGCTGAGAGACAAGATGCTTGCCACTGGCGAGACCAATCTTCTGAGCGAGCGTATCGAGCCTTCCTTCAAGCCCCTTGATTTTGTTGTTCAAATCATCGATTTGCTTGCGACACTTCTCGATTTCAGCTTCAGCCGTTTCGACTTCCTTCTTCTTAGAGGCACCAGGAATCATAAACATGACTTTCTTGGTCTTACGCTGCTCTTCCACGTCGAAGATAAACATGCGGTTTTTATCGACTTTCGATTCCGCGTCTGCAATCGCTTCTTTGAAAGAATCAATCAGGGCGATGTATGACCGCGCATTTTCGTGGTCGGTTTCGGTTAGAGACTCCTGTGTCGCAGCAACAGGTCTGGGGCTTGATCCGGCTTCACCTTCAAACTCCGCTCTGCGCTGACGAAGGTCGAATAATTCTGCCTGCAGATTGTAGAAAGTAACAGCGAGCACGCCAATGCGTTTTCCCTCTTCCTGAGTAAACTTCACCGGCCCACCCAGGCTGTTTTGACGCTGGTCGTGTGACTCAAACTCACGCAGTTGCGGAGCCATTTCTTGATAATAGCGATCGTAATCATCTTGCCGTGACTGTCGCCTTATCCACAGTTCTTCTACACGCTTAACAGAATCAATCGGGAACCCTTCCATGTGTCCAAGCGCGTTCATTTCCTGTCGAAACTCATAAAGTTTTGCCAGCGTCGTTTGAGCTTGAATCAACCTGTTATCGGTATCTGCCGCTTCCAGGCAAAGCTCGAAATATTCATTTGCGCCCGCTTGTTCGGAATCATCGACGATATCATTCTTGAGTTTACCGATCTTGCTGATATCGATTCCTATCTGGGCTTTATCAGCTTCGAGCTTTTTGATTTTGTCTGAAAGCTCATAATATTGACCTTCCAGATCTCGCATCACTACTTCAACTTTTTGTCTCTTTCCTTTGTAGGGAAAGTGATGCAACGCGTCGTCGAGCACCTCGATGGCACTGCTTGCATTCGCGGCAGGCATCGAACTATCTGCGATACCTTGAAAAAGTGAAGTCAGGTCGCTATCACCACTGAAAGCATGCTCATCTAGCTCTCGCTGCCCGACAAAGCAAGTACTGCGGAACATCTCGCGAGTCATGCCGGTAAGTTTGAGACCAACCTGGTCTTCACCGTTTGGTCCCCGAAAACGCTTGGTCACGTCTTTATTTTTCTGATCGCGATCGACTACTTGCACAGCACCATCATTGAAATCTCGAATCACTTTCAGCCTTGTGCCGTTGGAGGTAATATCAATGCTGGCGATGTAAGGCATTTTCGACTCCTCACTGGGACGTCGTGCCTCTCGCTCAGATGGCTGCTCTCCGCTGTCGGGAAAGTCGTACAGAATTGCCCAGACCGCACTGGCAATCGTTGATTTTCCGTACTCGTTGCTTTCCACAACGAGATTGAGTTTATTGTCTTTAAATTCGATTTTCTCACCGGTGATATTTCCATAACCGGCAAAATCAATCCTCTCAATCCACATCGCGAACAGTCACCCTCTTTCGTCGCAGCGCATCCAAACCATAGTAAAGAGCATCTTCTATCAAACTCGCATCATTTTGTGTGGTATCAGATTCGACACCAAGATTTTCTGCATTTTTCTTCATCGCCAAAAGTGACTCAACAAATTTTGCTTCAGTCGTTCGTTCGTCGAAAGTCTCAGAAAGATAATCTGGGCGGGTGTAATCCATGACAGCAACGTTGTAGTAGCGGTAATGCAATTCTTCGATTATCTCAGTTGGATTTGTATCAATTCTATAATTGCCTTCCAGCTGAAGAAATACAAGATCGCTTTCAATGCGACCGCCCTGATCGGCGATACTCATTGTGATTTCTTCCAACATTTCCTCACCGGTTAAACCCGAAATATCGGCGCTGACCATAACCATCCGGCGACGGTCCAGCTCCAATGGTTCAATGTTACATTGCCAGGCGTCAAATTCGTTCTTTTGTATCGTTCCAAATAAGGCAAAACGCGGTCCGAGCTCGTCAAAGCCTCTGCCTGCTAGCGATCCGGAATAAGCGCCAAGAATGTCGCCGGCGCCTGAAAGCACCTCGGTGTAGTCTTGATAATGCCCCAGGGCAGCGTAGGTGAACTGATTTTCCTCTAACTGTTCGGCCGTGAATGGGCTGAAAGGCGCCGCCTCGTTTGCCTTGTCGACGCCAGTGTACCCCTCGATCGAGCCGCACAACAAAAGAATATTGATCTCGGCGTCGAGGTCACGTGGAATCAAATTAGCGAGCGGATGGTCAGCCTGTGGGGTTGAGTCCAGTAAAGCCCGACCAGTAAAAGCGACATGCGGATAAGACGGATGCTTGACCGTGGAAAAGTCGCCACCCTTGAAAATGTGTACATTATTCGACCAGGTCGGCAAACCGTAAAGATGCAGAATCTCGTTATTATAGAAAGACTCGTCGCTGTAGTAATCGCTATCGCCCGGCGCGATGACAACTGGAATATCGCCCAGCTCAGCGCAACCGTTGATGATTCGAGCCAGAGTCGCACCTTTGATCGTTTCGTTGTGCCAGAGATCGCCCGGAATTAGAACGGCATCGATTTGCTCGCTTCGAGCCACCTCGAGCGCCAGCAGAAATACTTCCAGAATTTCTCGGCGGCGCTGCTGTCGCTCGGTCAACGAGAGCGGCAATTTCAGAAAGCTCAAACGCGAGTCCAAATGCACATCTGAGAATTGCAGAAATTTAAATTGTCCGCTCTCTTTGCCCACTTAAGCTTCCTAACTGAACAGCAAGGCCGTTCTTCACCGCCGCAGCTAGCTTTCGAGCGCTACCACGGTCGCGATTCCCTGCCCAACACCGACGCACATGGTCGCTAAACCATAACCAGCGCCCCGGCGTTTCATTTCGTGAATGAGAGTTCCGAGAATGCGAGAGCCGCTGCTTCCGAGAGGATGTCCGAGGGCGATCGCTCCGCCATTGACATTCAATTTCTTCATGTCGATATTCAATTCACGAACACATGCCAGTACTTGCACAGCGAAAGCTTCGTTCAACTCGACCAGATCGATGTCGGACATTTTCAGCCCGGCACGTTCAAGAGCCTTGCGGGTAGCCGGAATTGGTCCGGTGCCCATAATGGAAGGGTCAACCCCGGCGACAGCCGAACTGACGAATCGAGCAATCGGAATCAGACCGAGTTCGTTGCACATTTCTCTCGACATGACGAGCAACGCGCTGGCGCCGTCGTTGATGCCCGACGAGTTACCGGCGGTGACAGAGCCGTTCTCCCGGAAGGCAGGTTTGATTTTTTTCAAATCTTCCAGCTTGGTGTCAGGTCGCGGTTGCTCATCGACTGAAAAAATTTCTGGTTCGGTGCTGCCCTTTTTCTTGGGCAAATGCACTGGAATTATCTCATCGTTGAACTTGCCGGTTCTGGCAGCCTCAGCGTATTTATGTTGACTTTCGAGAGCGAATTGATCTTGATCTTCGCGGGCGATTTTGTAACGCTCCGCGACATTCTCGGCAGTTTCACCCATCGAGTCTGGTGGATACATGTCAGCGAGCTTTTTGTTGACAAAACGCCATCCCAGCGTTGTATCGACCAGTTTCTGATTGCCCCGGGCAAACGCAGTTGTATTCTTAAGAACCACATATGGTGCACGTGTCATCGACTCGACACCACCTGCGATATAAATATGTCCGTTTCCGGTCTGGATGGCGCGGCAGGCATCGTTGACCGCCATCAATCCAGAGCCGCAAAGCCGATTAACGGTAGCGCCGGGCACTGCAGCCGGCAAACCAGCCAGAAGGGCCGCCATGCGGGCAACGTTGCGATTGTCTTCGCCAGACTGATTGGCGCAACCGAAGATGACATCTTCTATTTGACCGGGATTGATGAAACTGCGCTTCAACAACTCCTCAATCACGATGGAGGCAAGGTCGTCGGGGCGGATTTCCTTAAGTGCACCAGCGTAGCGTCCGATTGGCGTGCGTACTGCGTCTACGATTACAGCGTCTCTCATTTAAACCTCAGTTAAATTGGCGCCGATTTGGCACCGCTATCCAAACTTCATTGTCATCACTCAACGCCGTCAGCACCGCAGCCGGTGCTGCAGGATTAGCTGCTATGGCTCGTCGAATATCAGGGTTTTTGTCTTTCGACAATTGTTCCATCAAGTCAACGGGCAGGCTGGGATTGCTTGCCACTGCCACTCTGACGAACTCATCGTCACCGGACAATTTCTTCAAAGCAGAGCCGGAAGCATTTTTGTTTGCTGCGACAGCTGCTTTCACATCGGAGCTGGAATCATTGCTGAGAGCGTCCAGAACAGCCGCGTCACTGAGCGAATTTGCAGCTACCGCTACTCGAATGTTCGAATCTTTGTCTGCAGCCAGAATCTTCAATGCACTCGTGGGCACACGATTTGATGAAGCAACAACCGCTCTCACGGCCGGGTCTTTAGCCAGCGCAATTCTGCCGAAAACCGAATCTGCGGGCTTCTGAACTCGGTTCAGCAAGCGCTGAAGAACCACTGAGTCAGGACTGTCCGCCAGTACAAGCAGTGCACTCTCAGGAGTGCTCGGATTCGACGCCAGTGCACGCAAGACCATCACAGAAGTATCGTCAGTCAAAGCACCGAGCACTGCCGCGTCAACAGCTGGATTTGTCGCCACTGCCTGCCTGATATCTTCATTACTGTCTGCGGAAAGCTTTTTGAAAATTTCGTTTCGCCATGAGTTATCCGGGCTGGTTCCTTTGAAGGAGTTGGTAGCGAGTGCCAGCCTTACCATCGGAGAGCCGTCAGCCATCAACTTCTTCGCTTCCGCCTCAGGTAAAAATAGATTCTGTGCAAGAGTATGTCGCACCAGTGGAGATTCATTGCGAGCCAGCGTCGCGAACATCTCAGGTGACAGACTCTGTCTGCCCGCAATTATTTGCGCGATGGCGATAGAGTCAGACTTATACAACTTCGAAATGACATCGGGGGCGGTGCTGGCATTGCGAGCAACGGCTTCGCGCACACGCTGATTGGCATCGTTCGCTAACGATTCGACTGCTCTGGCAGGTAGTCCTTTATTCGTCGCCAGCGCCCAGCGTACGCGCATTTGCTTATCGGCGACCAGTTGCTCTACCAGCGACGGATCTTCTTTCAAAGATCGGGGATTCTGCGCCACTTCCAGGCGAACCTCCCAACTGGGGTCGGCTGCAAGCTTCTTCAGAACCGCAATCGGCGTGGATTGATTCGCTGCCACTCCTTCACGCACTACCTCATTGTTATCCTTCGACAACAACTCAAGGGAAGTGCCCGGAGTGTTGGGATTTTGCGCAACAAAAGAACGCACGCCGAGGTCACCATCTTGAGCTAAAACAGCCAGAGCAGCTGGTGCCAGCTTGGTCTGCCGAGCAAGGAATGTGCGCACCAGGCGATCGCCTACTCGAGACAATCTCACTACCTGCTCTGGTGGCAAGTGCGGATTTCGCGCCAGAGACAATAACAAATACTCAGTTTGAATGGGTCCCTGAGCCAGCTTCGACAAAACATCCGGCGTTGTCTTGGGATTGGCCGCCAGTGTCTCAACTATTTTTGGTTGGCGCGAATTGGCCAGGAATGTCACTGTCGGCTGACCAATCCAACCAGGATTCAACAAAACCGCTTCGCTGACGATATCGTTTGCATCCCGCGCCAGACGGTCTTTGTCTGACTCGGGAGTGCTCGCATTGGCAGCGACCGCACCGCGAATTTCGTCTGCTGGATCGTTAGCCAATTTGCTTAAAACCGAGGGCGGACAATGTGTGTTCTGCGCAACAGACAAACGCACAAGCATCGCCGGTCCGAAAAATTCGAGAGTAGGCGCTTCTTTCGCCGTATCGAGCCCGGCGTTGGCAACCATTTGAGAATTAGCGGCCATCGCAGCCGGCGGTATAATCGCCAGAGTTGCAGCGACCAGACTTCTCAAAAATTGCGCATTTGCAGTTCGCAAAATCGACATGACATTTACTCCCTTGCACATTAACTCCGCCGAGTTAAATACCTCAACGGATCTCAGCCATTTTAACGGGTCTGAGAATTCGATGCAGTAGAAAACTGCAAAAATCAATCGTCAAGAAGCTTGGTGAATTTCGCGAATCAAACCAAGTAAAACATCGCGATTCAACTCCTGGCTGACATACTCGATGTACTTAACCTGCCAGTTTTCAATGTCCTTGATAATTGTCGTCAGCGATGTCTGAGCTGATCGCGCCGCAGCAAGGTCCACACCGACCTCTCCACCTGCGCCCATCGTGAAGATTCGAGCCCGACCCGAATATCCGATGCTGTCGCGCAGCGCCAGACGCAGAAAAGCGAGACTCAACTCGGAGGTAATCTTTTGACCGACAGCGACCACAAGTTGCTGGAACTTGTCGAGAGGTCCGTGCAAATCAACCTTCGGAACCTTCACAAGATCGTGATGCAGCAAAAGAGCAATGGCTGTCGTTAATTCAGATGTCGTGATATCACCTAGATATCGAATGCTCGTCGCCAGAGAAGTAATACCGTCCATTGCTGCCCAGATTCTCTGTGCCCGCTCCATTTCAGCCTGAGAAACTGGTTTCTTCTCTTGCGGATCTTCCAACAAGGTTTCCAAAAGTCCGTTGTCATCTGGATTTTTTTCCAGAACTGAGTTGATTCCTTTTGGCAACTTCTTCAACACTGTGTCGGTGTTGTCTTTGGCCAGTGCGGCATCGAGCAGTAACTTATCGAGAGGCTTCGAGACTTTGCAGCTGTCTTTGGCCAGATCGGCAGGCGGAGTGCGCTGAATGAACACGAAAATTCCGTCTTTCCATGACGAGGCAAATTCAATAACCGCTGAATTGCCGCCGACTTTGCCGACTTTGGCGTGAGTGAGCTTACCGACCTCGAACTGTGCTCGAAATTGCAGGTCTTTATATTCGACAGAGAGCACTCCGGTTTCACGGTTGGTGGCAATATTCTGCAACAAGTTGGATGGGTCTGTCGTGCCAAGATGTCCTACAAGTGACTGAACTTGCGTTTCTTCACCCGATGTCTTGACCAGTTTGACCTTCTCTGAATCAGAAGTTTGTCCGTAAAACGCCTGGTCCTGCAAGGCAATTTCAAGCTGCCTCGTGTTGATAAAACCTTTCTTCACAGCCAGGGGACCAATAGTCAATCGCTCCTTGATCGGCATGCTTTGCAATTCGAAGAGCATTTCGTCGAGCTGATCTTGTGTGACAAGCTTGGAAGCGACAAGCAAGTCTCTCAACGTAAATGGCGTCTGATTGCGGAAACAATTAACGAGAAAAGGCACTTTGCTGAAGATTGGATAAATGGCTCGGCTCTGTTCCAACCCCTTCAACTCTTCCAACAGCTCATCGGCGGTCATTTTGCCCTGCGAAGTGATGCGATGGCTGATCGTGCTGAGAGGAGTGTAATTGTCTACAGCCGCAATTACGGCATTCCGCTTGCGAGGTTGATCCATTCCGGCTTTCAACTTAATGCCGAGATGGGTCAAGACAGGCACGGTCGACATCAGTACCTGCTGCGTCAGGTCTGTGCTCTCATCTGTGGTTGCTTCACTGCTTTTTCCCAGCACCGCCTGCACATGACGTGCCAGCGGCGCGGAATAGTCGAAAAGTTCGGAATGGTTCTCGAAGATATGAAATGTCAATGACCCCATCAGCGTCTCTCTGACGATGGCGATGGCCTTGTCTTTCTTGAGAAAAACAAGCGCGCCCTGGACCTCAAGAAGGCCGTTAGCCAGACGCCCAGCCTCAATCAATACTTCTGCGGTAAACAAATATCCACACGTTGTAGCATCAATCAGCACCGCATCGAAGAGGTGCTTTCCCGCAGCGAGT
>DATNPY010000031.1:0-23548 GCA_036702955.1 Drouetiella sp.
AGCGACGCGCGAGCGACAATAATTCCCAGTCTGGCGCTACCGATGTCAATCATCGGAACATTCGCCGTGATATCTGTTCTGCACTTCAGTATCAACGTAATGTCACTGATGGCTCTCACATTGGAGTGAGGCTTAAGGCGACGAATCCCGAAATGACGACTGAAACAACGATAGTGACTGCAAACTCTTTAAATAGGCGACCAACGATGCCGCCCATGAAAAGAACAGGAATGAATACGGCGATCAGTGAAAGGGTCATCGATAAGATGGTGAAGCTTATTTCGCGAGAGCCGTTAAGGGCCGCTTCCATCGGCTCTGAGCCGTTGTTCAAGTGCCGAACAATGTTTTCCAATACTACTATCGCGTCGTCGACGACAAATCCAACACACAGTGTGAGAGCCATCAGTGACATTACGTTGATACTGAAGTGCAGAACAGATATCACGGCGAATGTTCCGATGATTGACATCGGTAGCGCCAGACTGGGAATTATTGTCGCTCGCGCGTCGCGCAGAAACAGGAAGATCACAGCCACTACCAGGAAAGCCGTCAGGAGCAGAGTCGCTTGTACATCGTTGATTGAATTCTTAATTGAAATCGAGCGGTCATACAAAATCGTCAGCCCCACATTCGGTGGCAGTTGGGCTTTTAAAACAGGCATCAGCGCCTTAATGTCGTTGATTATCTTAATGGTATTGGTGTTGGGCTGCTTGATGATGGCCAAGCTTATCGCTCGGTCTGTTTTGACCCAGTTCGCGATTTTGTCGTTCTCGACGCTGTCTTTCAGCTCCGCTACGTCGCGAAGACGAACCGGTGCGCCGTTGCTGTATTTGACGATGAGATTCTCCCATGCAGCTGCGTTGAAGAGCTGATCGTTCGTTTGCAGGTTGAAGACCTCGTGGTGTCCCCACATCGTTCCCGTCGGCTGTTTGACGTTGCCTGACCTAATCGCTTTAGCTACGTCCGGTAGCGAGATACCCATTAGGGCCAGCTTATTGGGATTGGTTTGTACGCGAACGGCATACTTCTGCGACCCATAAACTTGCACTTGCGCTACACCGTCGATCATTGAGATGCGCTGCGCAATGTCTGTTTCGGCATATTCATCCACTGTGGACAACGGCAAAGTTGGCGAACTTACTGTCATCCATATGATCGGCATGTCCGCCGGATTAATTTTGCGAAACGAGGGCAGCGTCGGCATTGGTGGCAAAAGCGGCGTAGCTGCCGAAATAGCCGTCTGCACGTCTTCAGCTGCGGCATCAATACTCCTGTCCATGTTGAACTGGATAGTGATAGACGTGAGTCCCAATGAGCTGGTGGAGTTCATTGAGTCGATACCGGCAATAGTGGCAAACTGCCTCTCGAGCGGTGTCGCCACCGTTGCTGCCATTGTTTCCGGTGACGCTCCCGGCAATGCCGCACTGACTGTAATTGTTGGGAAATCTACAGTCGGCAAAGCATCGACGGGCATGATCAAATAGCCGATGACACCAAATATGAGCAAGCCAAACATGACCAGTGTGGTCATGACTGGTCGTTTAATGAATATTTCGGAGAGATTCATTGCTCATCATCTTCGTTCAGAGACTTTTGCGGCTTGACGCTCGAGCCGTCCATGAGCGACATCTGACCGTCGGTGACCACCTCTTCACCGGCGCTCAATCCTTGTGTGATGATCGCTTGTCCCTTAATGACTCGCTCGACTTTGATGGTTCGCTGTTCGACGGTTGAATTCGCTTTTACAACAAAGACATATTGGTTATCTTGTCCTGTTTGCACGGCATGGGCTGGAATCAGTAGGGCATTTGGTTGTTCTCTCAGGACTAATACAACATTCACATACTGACCGGGCCACAGTCTGTGAGAACTATTGCTGAAAGTTCCCTTCAAGTTGATAGTACCGGTGGTACTGTCAATGTTGTTGTCGACAAAGGTGACGGTGCCTTCTTCCGGATTCTTGTCCGTTTCAATAAAGGCAGAGACCTTGAGTGGAGCTTTGGCGCTGTATTTACTGATGGCGCCTAGGTATTGCTCGGGTATGGCGAAGCTAACATAGATTGGAGTCACCTGGTCGATAGAGATCAAGGGGGTGGCGTCGTTGTCTTTGATCAAATTGCCTTGATAGATGTTCAAGCTGCCAGTGCGACCAGTAATAGGTGAGCGGATAACCGTGTAGTCTAGCTGCACTGTGGCATTTCGGATGGACGCTTCGTCTGCCTGCACCTGCGCCTGTTGGCTTTTGGCAACGGCTTCATCTGCTTCCAGGCTGGCTTGAGCGCTGGCCATGGTCGCCTCATCTTGATTTACGGTAGCCGTGAAGCTCTCAAGATTGGTGTTTTGCTGGTCGTACTGCTCTTTGCTGACAGCGCCTTCCTTTGACAAATTTAGATATCGTGTCGCTTGTGTAGTAGCCAGATTAAGCTGTGACTTGTCTTTAGCCAAGGCTGCTCGTGCCTGTTGTACGAGTGCCTTATCTTTCATCACGTTGGCGAGCGACTGTTTTACTTGCGCTTCGTCCTTCAGCTTCATCGCCTGTAGCTGCGACAGTTGCGCTTCCAAAGACCGCCTGTCTATTGTGAAAAGCACATCGCCTTCTTTGACAAAATCTCCCTGCTTAAAGTGAACTTTCAGCAGTTGACCGATCACCTGTGACTTTACTTGCACTGTCGAATAAGGTTGCACTGTGCCGATCACATTTAGCTCGATCGGAATGTTCTTCTGCACTGCCGCTGCCACGGAGACGGGAATGACTTTTCTGACGGCTGGCTTTTCCTGCTTCTGTTTCGTGAAGTATTTGTAACCAAATACGCCACCAAAACCTAAAATCGCAAGCACTCCAACGATAATCAAAAGCTTCAAGAACGGATTGCGTTTTGAATCAGGCTTACTGCCGAATTCAACCTCTTCGCTTGAGCTGGTTGGCTTTTCTACGAGCATTCGTCTAACTCTTTCCTGTCTTCTGTACACGCATTTGATTGCGAGAACAAGCTTCTCAACGTATTCATAGCGTCGATAACCTGATTTACCTTAGTGTCAGGCAGCTCCTTTAAGAGAGCGCTGAGTTGAGTGGACGCATAAAGATGCAGCTCCTTAAAGTGCTGTTTCCCCTCAGGCGTCAAATTTAGCTCCACAAAGCGACGTTCTGTGGGGTGCTCCTTGCGTTCGATCAATCCTTTTTGCACCAGGCGGTCGACAATCGAACTGGCTGTCGCGCTGCTTATACTCATATGATCTGCGACCTTCGAAAGGCTTGCACCTGGATGCATGTTAATAAAGCCCAATACTCGTATTTGCGGCAGGGAGGCATTAGTTCCGGCATGGTCTTTCACCTTCGCCTTGAGAAAGTGCATGACCACGGGAATGGTCTCGAGGATGTCTACTGCGCAACGGTTTGATGACAAATCAGTCGCGACCATTTGAAACAGACCCTCCGAGAAAGAGGTAGCAGATTTGATGATAATTAGTGAACTTTGCTGATAATTAGTGTAGCTAACTATTTTCGGGCTGACATTAATTCACCAGCAGCCAACAACTCAGTAAGTGTTCATTAGCGAACATATTCGATGGTTCGCTTGTGAGCTTTTACCTGGTCGGCTTCTTTGTCCCGATGCAGACTGCGAAGCGCGTACTCCCACGCCGCCAGAGCCTGTGTATGGCACTTGCTCAACATAATCGCTTCACGGCTTCGCCAGATGTTGGGGCCGCAATGAGACCAGAGTTGATCGGCTTTTTTCGCATCCTCGACAGCATCTTCAAACTTGCTGAGTTTGTTTTCGATGTCGGCTTTGATGCCGAGGTCACTAGCTAGCTCGATTGATTTCGAAGTGCCTGTTAACTTTTGGTCTTGTTGGCAGGCTTGCCCGATTTCCTTCAGCGCACGGTCATAATTGCGTACAGATATGTTCATGTTGGCCATGTCACGGTGCCAAACTCGTTCGTTCTGCGGTGTTTTGGGATCGAGCTGATTGATCTTTTTCTCTGCCACTAGGGCCTCTTTTTTTTTGCCCTGCTTCTCGAGACTTAATTGCAACATAGCCAGGCTAGACATTTGCGTGAGCGGGTTCGAACTCAGTGCGAGCGATTCGTTGGCGGCTTGCTCAAGCTCCTTCCACTTGTTATGCCTAATGAAGTAGTCGCACAATGGCTGGATCGTCTCGCGAGGTTTACACCGAGTCTGGTGAAAGCTGTTGCACAATTTGTGCGCTAACTCGAAAGCTTCTTGTGAGTCGTTGTCTTGGGCGTATTTGCCTAGCAGGTCTTTTAGATAAGCCATATCCAGCCAGAGGTCTTCACCGCCTTTGGCTGCATCAATAATTTTTTGTCTATCCTGTACTATCGTATGGCAATTGGCCAGACTCTCTTTGACCATATTAGTTTGCAGTTCTAATGCTGCTTCACGCACTCTCAATTCGCTCATCTGTTCTGAGTAGGGTGCGAAGCTCGTAAGATTTTTGCGAGCCGATTGAACGGTTTGCAGAGCCTCTTTCTTTTTCCCTTGGTGTTCGAGATCGGTGGCTTGGCGCTGATATTGTTCGAATGTCTCAGCCGGAGTCGCTGCGAACGCTTTGGACTGTTGTGTGACGGTGTAAAGAACTAAGAATAGCAGCAAGACAACGGCACCCGCCCGTGCTGCAATCAGAGCCTCATACATGGTGGCATAGGGCACCACTTTCCCGGTCCATATCGTGAACGCTTCCCTCGCCTGATGTACCAGCATCGAAGTTCCATCGACTGCTTGAAGTCCTCTTTGAGAGGCAAACTTGACTAGGGATGTTTCGGAGCCATCTCGGGAGTAGACCATGTCGAAAACGGCTGCTTCAGCCAGTCCGCCGCTCGGTAGAAGACAAGAGAGCAACTCCGTATCTAGTTCCACTGTTTGTCCATAGGGGATTGTGCTTACATATAGATTGGCGTCAGATACGGCTTTGAGCTCTGAAAAGTCTATTGCTATAGGCACGATGGCACTTCCATCGTTGTTCGACTGTCGCCATTGCTGGCATAACTTAACTGCTTTTTCTTTGTTGCGAGCCAGTACAAAAACGTTTTCGTAGCCTTGCTCAGAAAGAGCTTCTAGAGCAGCTTTCGCAGCGCCTCCAGCTCCTAAAATGCATGCGCTCTTCTTGCCTCTGTCACCAAATGCAGTATCAAGGGCGCTGGCGAATCCAGTAATATCTGTGTTATCCGCATACATAAAACCGTTGGCGGACACCTTTATAGTGTTTGCCGCTCCCACCCGTGTCACTCTGGGGGAACAGCTGCTGCAGTACTTTAATATCCGCATTTTGTGCGGGATGGTGACGTTGAAGCCGTTGATCCCACCAGCCTTGAGGCGTTCTATTTCGCTTTCAAAATCCTCTTCGCCGATGTCGAAAAGAGTGTAGTCTCCCTTCAACTGGCAGTGTTCGAGGGCCGCTTTGTGCATCGGCGGCGACAAAGATTTTGCGACCGGATGACCGACCAGTCCGAGCGCATAAGCGGGAGTGTCTGAACTCACTGCTCTCTCAATAGTTGCTGGCTTGCACCGTTGCTACGCGCATTCGTTTGAGACCGGCTTCTGCTGCGGCCGTCATCACTTCCACCACGATACGCTCTTTCGAATCACCGTCTGCGTTTACTGTGCAAGGCACGTCAGTGTTGCCAAGTTTTTTCACCAGTTCGCTGATTCTTGCTTTTATTGCGGCCGGATCTTTGGCGTCGACGAACTGATTGTTAATGGCCATCTGACCTTCTTTGTCGATGTCGATCGTTATGCCTTTACTCTCATCAGCTTTCTTGGCGTTCTTACTTTCCGGCGGTTTGATCTTCAAGTCTGATTTATCGATCAACGGCGCGATCAAGATCATGATCACAAGAAGAACTAAAAACACGTCAGTTAGAGGTGTAACGTTAATCTCGGCAAACTCGTCGCCGACTGCTCCCATTGACATGTCATATCACCTCCCTGGCTCTTCCAGCAGTTTCTGCTGGTGGCGATTATGTACCGACAAAGCTCAGGAACAAGAGCTTGAGAAGAAGGAAGTCATCGTTGAAACGCTTCACTGTGTTTGTGTAAGTGTTGTTGAAAATAACGGCGAGGATGGCGACGATCAGACCATAACCTGTAGCGATAAGAGCCTTAGCAACACCTGTCACAACGACGGGGGTGCCACCGCCGGCGGCGCCGAGTTGGTCTAGGGTGAAAATAACGCCGACCACTGTTCCGAACAGTCCCAAGAAGGGGCAGGTAGCTCCGATGGTACCAAGAATTGCGAGATTCTTTTCAAGTTTGCGTGTAACCAGACCGACGGTGATATCAAAAGCTTTCGAGAAGTCTTCTTTCTGATCAGCCATTAGGCGAACGCCTTCTTCAGCTACTTCTCCAACCACTCCACCCAGGCGGCTGCAAGTGGCTTGTGCCTTTTGCAACTGTTGGCTTTCTAGTTCCCGCTGTAGTTGGTGAATGAAGGCGGTAACGTCTCTTCTGTTTTTCTGGTAATAAAGGTAGCGCTCGATTGTCACTGCAATTGTCAGTACAGAACAGATCGTAATCGGTATGGAAGCGAACCAGTCATTGATCATGAACTGGATGAAGTACGTAAAAAATTTGCTTTCCATTTCTTCTCCTGCGCGCGCAAACTAGATGAGAGTCTATCAGAACCGACGAAATGCTCCGCCGCCTCCGCCAGTGAATACGTTGTAATCGAACGTAAATTGAATGTCGACGTCGTCGCCTGCTCCATCTGGAAGTTTCCTGAAAGGAGCTGCATTTTCGACGGCCTTCAAAGCTGCTTGGTCGGCAATAGCCATGCCAGACGAAGTTCCCAGTCGCAAGTTCGAAAGTTCACCGTTGCGGTGTACTTTGAATATGACAACTACGCGTTTGCTCTCGTTTCCTTTTGGTGGGAACCATGCTCGCTTAATGCGTCGTTGCAAATCGGCCATATATGGACCGAAGTCAACATCGGCTTGAGCGCTGGTGCTATTGCCTGGACGATTGTTGGCGTCTGGGTTGCCCTTCAAGCCATCGCCGCCGCCACCGCCGGTTGGGCGGGGAACGCTAGGCGCCACAGCCAATGAAGGACCGCTGCTGCCGCCGCCACCGCCGCCGCCACCGCTGTGGCTACGGGTCGGAGCCGGCGCTGCTGTTGGACCAGTGCCGCCTCCGTGCGTTGGAGCACCGCCGCCAGCAACTGGAGTTGGCGAAGGAGTGGCGCCACCACCTTCAGCCGAAGATGCTGAGATGGGAGCTGGTGCTGCCGGTGCGCCAGCACTATGGGCGCCGCCACCAGCGCCTGCATGAGGCGTTGGTGATGGTGATGGCGAGCCATGTGAAGCTGATGGCGCAGGACTTGGAGAAGGACTGGGCGAAGGGCTAGCCGTTGGATGAGTGAACGGCGAAGGAGATGGTGACGGACTCGGAGTTGGTGTCGCGTGAGGAGTAGGCGACGGAGACGGAGTCGGAGAAGGCGAAGGATGAGGAGATGGGCTGGGGCTAGGTGACGGGCTCGGACTTGGCGACGGATGCGGTGTCGGGTGCGGGGTCGGACGAGGCGTTGGTGTAGGCGACGGTGTGGGAGTCGGTGTCGGCTCGGGCTTTTTCTCCGGAGTAGGCGTAGGTTTAGCCGGCGTTGGCTTTGCAACCGGAGTTGGCTTACTGGGTGCTTTTGGCGCAGGAGATGAAGCTTGAATTGGTTTGTTCTCGTGCTTGCCTTTGTCTTCAGAGTTATGTTCAGCCTTACGTTGTGAGACAATCTTCTTCTTTGTCTCTTCCTGATTCTGAATAAACTCGATGTCAGTCACTTGAGGACGTGGTGGTGGTGGAATCAAGAAGAAGAAAGCGAGAATGAAGATGGCCACCATCATCGAGATGTGGACCATATAGGAACCGCTGGTCGCTTCTGGCATCTGCAGCGCTTCGTCAGCGTAAATCTGCTTGCGGTGTTGTGCAGATGCTGTGTCATAGGCATCCCGCACTGCGAAAGCGATAAAAGCGAGCAACAATCCAAAGATGACAAGGGGCGCAGGGCTCGATTGCAAAGTTTGCAAGGAGCGGATGAGCTCAATATTCGCTTTCATGTGAAAGCTATTGCCAAAGTCAACGATCGCGTGCAAAAGCGGAATCGTAAATATGAGAAAGGCCGCGACGCATATGTTGATAACTGAAACACAGAGGAACAACGTCCCCTTCCGCGTCTCGCCGTTGTAAAGTTGACCCAATCCCGGAAGCAAAGACAACATGGCAGCCATGTTGGGGTCACGGGGCGGCTTTCGATTTGACGGGCGGGCCGATGTACTTGTCATTGCGGGGGGGCACTCTCTTTGGGACCGAAACTCAGCATAACCTTGGCCGATTCTCGATGTGAACTTCCCCGAACGTCATTTATGCCGGTTTGCCAGTGAGCAGTTTCTTTAGTAAACACTTGATGTGTGCAGAAAATGCGAAGTTGCATGTTTTTAACAAGTGGCTAAGTATAACACAGTTGTCTTTAAAAACCGGCTGCCCGTGACGCTTACAATCGAAATCAAGGACAAGGGCTCATATACATCAATCGGCTTTTGGCCGATAGTTCAAATACTCCTTCAATCGTATACCTAATATGCCGGAGTAGCTTGATCGTCAAACAGCAGGCGACGGAAATTGCCCAGCAAGGCGGTCTGGATAATCAGCCCCGATTGCTGTCTCGTATTTATATTAGCCCGTCTCTGCATGCGGCGGAGCGGTCAATTCGTGGACAAATTGTCAGTTATTTACCTGCACAAATTCCAGGGTAAACACTAGGACATATTTTTTTGCAATTGCCCGATTACATCATCGGCATGCGCAGGTCTTCCGCCAACTCGATCTTCATCTCATCGCCGGGGCGCACATCGACTTTCTTACCTTTCTTGGCAATCAAGATGGCGATACCCACAGCCAGACCGATACCAGCGCCGATCATGGCCGCTTCTGGCTTCGTGATTTTGCTGCCCGAGCCAGAGGTGCTGGAGTTAGTGGAGTTTTTTGAATTTCCAGCCAAGGCGCCGATACCGAGACCGAGGAGGATTGGCAATGCCACAGTGCCCGAGTCGATTGCGATGTCTTTCATGCCGCGTTTAGCATGCACCACACCACCGTGTGCTACGAGGTTTGCGACCAGAGGAATCTGACGATTGTCAGGAGTCGTTACTGTGTCGAACTTTAGAGCGACCGAACCGGATCTGTCCATGTGTTTCGGCGCATTCATCTGGGCGATACGACCTTTGATAATCGAACCGGCGGGCACCGCCACACCACCATCGATATTTAGGTCTTCAGCCGTTCGAGCTGTAAATTCGTCGCCTTCTTGGCTGGTTTCACTGTCGACTGCCGTGTCCATAATGATTGGAATCTTTGTTCCGACGGGCACCACGCGCACATAGCCTTGCAGCGCTTTGCCGTTAGTTGCCACCTTGTCACCCGAGTCCGTGCTCGCGGTTTCGCTGCCGCCGCTGGCAGAGTCAGTCGAGCTGGTGGAAGTCGTTGACGTCGGTGATGTATTGTCTGAGGCAGCGGAAGTCGCGTTCATATCAGCTTCTGCTGACTTTGCTGCTGGTTGTGCCTCTACCGGAGTCTCTGTGCGCAGTGGCGCCTCGGTGGGAGTGCTCGAAGCTGTTGGTGTCGTGTCGGCAGCAGTACTGCTAGTTGTTGGTGTTTCCGCTGGAGCGGTAGTTCTAATTTCTGGAGTTGCATCGGCTGCAGGTGGTGTCGCTGTGGGCGTTGTGGTAGCTGGAGCTGCGGCTTCCGGCTCAAGTACCGGTGTCGCAGGAGTGGAAGATGCTGGTGCTGCACCAGTTTCTATCGCCGGAATAATCGCGTCGTTTGTTGCCGCCGGTGTCATTGTTTCTGGAGTTGTCGCTTCCGGAGCTGTTTCTGTGGCCGAAGAGGCCGACGTGCTCGACGCATCCGGACTGTAAATTTTGAAGTTCAACTGAGGCTCACTGCCGGCGGCATAAGCAATCGGGATCGAGCCGACTGATATCAGGGCACTCAAGAATACAGGTAGGACAGAGCGACTCATCGATTTCTCCACTTCATTAGCGAGTAGCTAAACTGAACGAATGTAAGGACTGTAAAACCCGACGTGGTCAGAATTGGGGGAGCAGTCAAGCGGGTCAAGGCTTGCAAGTCTAGCACGGGGGGTAGGGGCAAACAAATTATGCAAATCTGAGAAATCAATAGGAAGGAATTGCGAAGAATCGGCAGCCCCTCACCATTGGTAGTTTGCATTACACTAGAAGGGTACTGTGCACGCCTGTGACTTCAACAAAATTGCTTAAGTTAGTAATGATTCACGATTAGTTCTGGCGCCAAGAACTTCTCAGCGGGCTAATAAAACAACTAGTAAACAAACAGACATCAAATAGACAAGAAAGACCAATAGGGACCAACAAATACAAAATACATAAGTAGTAATCAGATATTTTGAGGAAGGTTCAACACCGAACATACTCAACTTAATGGAAGAACTCAGAGGAAAGACACTTGAGAGAATGTTCTAGCTGCCAAGCTGTAAATGACAATAATGCACAGTTTTGTTTAGAGTGCGGTCAGAAGCTGGCACCACCAAGAGGTGGTGTGCAACCCGAAGAGCCACAGGCTGCAGGTGGGCGGAAAAGATTGCATTCGCCAATTTTAGGTGGCTATGAAGATGTAGATGATAATGCTCGTCGCCCGGCTGATAAGCAACCACGACAAGCTCCCAAGGGCAAGCCCGCACATCTTCGTTCTCCTTTGCTTGGTGGCGCCGATGATGAATACGAGGAAGAGTTCGAAGAACCCGCCCAGAAGCCGGGCAAAGGCAAACCCGCCCAGAAGCCGGGCAAGATGCGCTCTCCTTTATTAGGTGGTTCAGATTCTGGGGACGATTATGAAGAAGATTTCCCTTTAAGAGATCGCAACAACGACCACACTCCTTTTCCTCATAGAAATCGTCCGCGTGAGGCTGACTCGGCTCCGAAAGCACCCGCCCAGCAGGGAGGCGGTGGAAAGGCACATTTGCGTTCGCCACTGTTAGGCGGAGACGACGATTACCAGGAAGATGAATACGAGCAGCCAGTAGGAAGAGGGCAGCAGCCAAATCCTGTACAGCCTCAGCGGCCTCAAAAGCTACATTCACCTATATTTGATCGCAGCTCATCTGGTGGTGGTGGATATGGTGACTATTACGAGGATGATGAACAGGAAGAAATAGACGATCCAAGTGTCCTTCGTTCGCCGCTTCTGGCTGCTAAAGCTCGTGTGCCGATGGATCGCGGTCCGAAGCAGGGTGATACTCCGCCAAATCAACAACCAAATTCTCGTCCTGCACCGCAACAGCCTTATGGGCAGCCGCCAGTGCAACCGGCCGCACAGCCCGGCTTTCCGCAACCCCCCCAACCAGGATATGGGGCGCCGCCACAGGCACAACCTCCGGCAGTAAATATTCAGCAGCCTGGTTTGGCACCAGGTGCGAATCCCGGAGCGAATTTAGCTGGTCCTTTTGCACAAAGTGCACCGGGGGTCCCTACTCTACCAACGCCTGGCGTTACGCCACAGGGACCTAGCCTCCCGTCTGGGTTCCCGGCTCAGCCAGCAGCCCAACCTTCCTCTCCATTCAATTCGCCACCGCTCAACATGTCGAGTGCGGGCTTTGCGCCAACACCTCCATCACCGAATGCATTACAAAGCCAGGCTATTCCCGAGCCTGCGCCCTATGAATTTGGAACAAAGAACGCATCTAGTAATCCAGTGTTTCTGGCGCCTCCAGCGCCGCTGGGTCAGCCGTCCCAGCCATCTCCACCGTCTGCACCGCTTTTGCCGGAGCCACAGTTTGGTAAGCCGGATCTTGGCACCGCAAGTGGTGCTGCTGCGCCATCTGTTGTGTCGCCACGCAAAGATCTAAGCGCGACAATTCAAGAATCTGCGATCGACTTGAGCACTGTAGATTCTGACGCTGAAACAGGGTTCGTTGCTCTTGCAGCAACCCTGGCACCATCTAAACCTAAACTTAAATCGAGCCGTTTTTCCGCCCCTGAGCCTGAACCGACGGAGGAGTACGACGATTTTGATGCGAAACCCATGGGCAAAAAAGGATTGCCCTCAGCTGGCCGGAGATTTGATTCAGCATCCGACCATAGCATGAGTGCTGGCGCCGCCGCCCCAGGTGGCGCCGCGATGATCGTCTTCGTCACCGCTTTCTTTGCGATTATCGCCAAGTGTTGGGCCCTTGTGAGCTTCTTGCAATGGTGGATGAAACAGCCCATGCCGATGCTTTTGGACCAGATCGGTCAATTGGCGATTTTCATTGGACTGGCTGTCTGGGCTGCGAAAGCTTCTGCTCAGAAATAGCTGAGTCTTGGTGAGACCATCTTCATTTGGCAATATTTGGCAATTATGAAGCCTTTCTCATAACTGTGGTTGCTTTGCAAGAAGCCGCTTCCTTCAGAAAAAGGTAAACTTGCAAAGTGGTCTTGCCATGCTATAGTTGGCACGATTTTCACTGCTTGGGGTTATCTCAATGGCACGTTTGACGCTTCACGCTGATGCGAAAAAGTTATTCACGCCCTTTGTCTTAGTTTCTTTGGCTTTACAGTTGATGCCATCAGAACCAGTTTTCGCTGCTAAGCAAAAGCCGCTGTCTATCCCTGTTTATTCTCAATTGAACCAGGGTGCGGGTCCTGAAACTCATGATGTCGCCACCGGTGATAGTGGTAGCGCAAGTGGTGCCTCCTCATCGACGGGCGGGGACAGCTCTCAAGCAACTGCTGCGGCAGCACCTGATCTCAGCCCGGTCAAACTGGATAGCCCAGCAATGACTACGACTGCTGCCCCAACACCGCCAGCGGAATCAGCTTCTGCAGATGCTGCCGGCGGTGCTACGCCTGCCGCTCAGGCTGAAGGAAGCGGTGAGGGCGGTCAGGTCTTGAATGCAACAGTCAATAAAGACGAGTTCGTTCCCAAGGCTCCAGTCGACCGCACCGACCTTGTGATCGGCGAACCAGCCAAGAAAGGTACAAAGAAAGAGGAGCTCGACAAGCAGACCAAAGAACTCGGACGTAAATTGGGTCCGGTACAACTGCAGGAATCTGAATCTGAAACTGAGAAGAAGACTGCTACAGTCGTGGATGCCGAGAAAGCTGAACTCGCTGACCTTTGGGATGCAGCGCTCTGCCGCAATCAAGACATTCAGTTCGTCGTGCAAAAGTTGATGCCGGCAAAAGATCCTAAGCATACGACGGCGGTCATGATGAAGATGTTGAGCACGGCCATGTATGGTGCTATGTGTGCTAGCAGCATGGCTATGCCAAGCGGAATGAGCGGCGGTAGCATGCAAGGCATGTACATGGCTCAAAATGCTGGGGCCGGTCTAGTTATGAATGTGTTGAACGGCGCCGCCGCGAAGTCGGCAAAGAAAGCCGCGGTTACTGAGACTGAGGCGATCATGCTCTACAACATCATCCGTAATGTGGCTGAGAAAGTGGTGGAAAATTTCCATGAATACAAAAAGAACCGTTCTTCTGTAGAACGTGGATATCAGGACTACCAAGATCTCCAAAACATGGTCTCGGAGGCTCGCTCTGGGCAAGATTCTGCTAAACAGATTGAGATGGAGTACACGCTGCGAAAAGCCCGTCGTGACATTGATGCCATCAATGACGACGTACGCAGATGCCGTCAAGCTCTAGTCGATCTTTCCGGACCAGAGTCAGTCGATAAACTAGACAAGCAGATCGCGATCGAGATGGACAAGGTCGACGATGCAACTGGTACGGATACGACCATTGCAGACGACCAAAAAATTCCATCTATGTAGTTCTCTAAGGTAGTTCTCTAAGGTAGTTCTCTCGGTAGTTCCCGGTAGTTCGCGCTTTAGTGTGTGTTATGTAGATCGATAATTTTGCGCACATAGCTAGAATTACTTTGATTCAAAATTACAAGTCAACAAGCCCTATTCGGTTATTCTGAATAGGGCTTTTGTTGTTCCCTATTTTCTGAGATATGACTTTTGCAAAGCAACAATGTGATTTCTACTAAAAATAAAGACAGAGATAGAGGTGTGCCTGTGGTCGCTATTGCCGGTACAACATGCGCGGGCAAGACACGCCTCAGTCTAGAGTTGGCTTCGAAGCTGGACACTGAAATAATCTGCTGCGACTCTCGAACCGTATACAAAGGTATGGATATTGGTACAGCTAAACCGACTTCCGATGAACGCGCAAGAGTGCAGCATCACATGTTGGATCTTGTTGAACCGTCTTCAAACTATACGACCGCTCAGTTTAAGGAGGAGGCTTCTCCGATTTTGGAAACACTGCTCGCGCATCGCAAATCACCTATTGTATGTGGCGGAACTGGATTCTACTTCCGAAATCTTCTAGAAGGTTTGAAGATCCCTGCGGTAGAACCGCAGGAAGAGTTACGCAAAGAGCTAAATTCATTCGCCGACCAACAAGGCAATCAGGCGCTTCACGACAAGCTGCAGCAGCTCGATCCAAAGAGTGCAGCACGCATCAATGCCAACGATCGATTTCGCGTTGTGCGTGCGATTGAGGTGACAATGTATTGTGGACAACCATTTTCACAAATGCTCGCTCGCGATGAGCCTCCGTTCGAAGTCATCTGGATCGGACTTTTTTGCGACGACCGTAATGCTCTTATGAAAATGATCAATGACCGCCTGCAAGTTCAAATTAGAGGTGGACTCATCTCAGAGGTCGAATCTCTGTATCATAGATACGGACGGGCTCACAGCCTTCTGCACACCGTCGGATATGCGGAAGTGATCAGTTACTTGGACGGAGAAATCGATCGTGAAACAGCGATCGAGCAGATCGCTTTGCACACATATCAGCTTTCGCGTAAGCAATTAATATGGTTTCGAGCGAACAAGAAAATAAATTGGTTCGCAGTTGATCAAATTCCATTTGCCGAAATCGTTTCAAGAACACTCACGTCTTGTTCGGTGGCTGAGCCGGAAAGCTCTCGTTCATAGGCTTTTTCGAGTGCCGATAACTGAATCGATCTGTTTGATATTCGTATATTTATATCCGAATTATATGGATGAATGTGAGCAATTCTTGTGCACATTATGTCGAAACCTACTTTACGACTTGAGATTACGCGTTATACTGGTATAGTTCATCACCAACAAAACTGCACAGCAACTTCTTCTTTTCAAATCCGAAATTTCTTTTTTCGTTTTGTTGCTGGACTACATTCGGCTCTGGTACTCAAATCCAGAGGCAGTGACGGGGATATCAATGAATTCCAAAAAATCGCAAATCGAAGTTGTATCGCTGCCCTGGAGCGATGGTCTTTTGACTGCAAACCTATGGAACGTAGGTGAAAAGACAGTTGTAGGTGTACCAGAGCTTGGGTTGCACTGTTACGGTAAATCGCAATCTGAGGCTGTGCTCCGCCTGTTTTCGTCTTTGTTGAAATACTATCGACAGCTCAAGAGCTTCAAGAGTCGTCTCTCAGATCGAGCGCTCATCCATCTGGAGCTTCTCACCCATTGGGTACATGGCATTGAGCAACGTATGAGTGCTACAGAAACGAAACCTGTCGTTCTTACAAACACAAAAGCTCGGCGTTAACAAATTTGCGTCCGACTTTTGCGTCAAAAACCTGACAGGCATTGAACTTTTTTGTCTCTGTCTACGTTTACTTAGATAGATATCCACAAGTAATAAGAGTCAAAAAAAGTTATGTTGGATGGTTTATCCGATGTGCTTTCGTGGGCACCGCGATGGCACATCTGTATTGCAATATTCTTGGCGTTCTTCTCTGCAGCTATTCCAGCGGTTGCCAAAACCGATGCCTCTAACATTTATATATGTGCTGCAATTGCCGCAGATTTTTTAGTTGCAAGCGATCAGGATATCTCTTTAGGTCAAGACTCGACAGAATCACAAGACCTGCGCCCACAGGGTGACTTGCAAGCAGCGAATGTAGATGGAGGGTCTCCGGTCAAATATTGGGGAAATAGTTATTCCAATAAGTTTCACAGACCGTCCTGTGTCTTTGCTAAGGCGATGAACGCAAGACACGTTGTATTCTTCCATTTTCGCCGCGAAGCTGTGGCCGCAGGACAGGTGCCGTGCCGATATTGCCTGCCACCCATAGTCAAACGTGTGCAGTGCAAGATATTGCCCAAAGCTGAGCTTGCGGGCGGCGAGACCGGAACTAATAATGTAAAGTCAGAAGATCAAAGCATTGACCATTGACGGTAGTCAGTATCTGATAACCTTGTTGGGCGGATTTCAAGGCATCGTCTAAGTGCTGCTTTTTTTCCAAAATCCGCCTTTTCTGTTGTGGTTAAGCCTGTCCTGGGAATAATTCCTTGGTGATAGTTGGTGGATTTTTTTCTCGCTTTGTCAGTGGTCTGCGACTGCGTCCTTCCAGGTGTTACCATTCTGGAAGGTGGTATAAAAGTCGAGAAACTTAGAACGGACAGAACTAAAAAAATATGCCTAACGAAGAAATTCAACAAAATTACGCTGACGCAACTGGTTTTGTCGTGGATCGTTCCGCAACACCGCCAAAGATTGTTGGTCAGGCATTTCTCGTTTCGAAAAGTAGAGCGGTGACCTGTGCAAGTGTTGTCGCTAACTATGTCGAAGCCCCGTGGGCAATAGAGGTCCGATTCCCGCACCCAGACATTCTTTTGGGTGTTAAGTCCATCGCGCTTCACAACGATTTTGATAAACGTGCCGCACGAACATGGTATCTCGGACAAACAGGTGTATACGGTGAACAGCTATGTCAGGGCAATGACATGGCGTCATTGGTGTTGGATGCACAGTTATCGGAACTGCAACCGGAGCAAGTTGCCGAACTGAATCGGGCATTGACTCTGCCCTTCCAAAATGAAGGAGTGGAAGCTTCAGGAAGTTTGGCTGGTTCAGACCTTTTGCAGGTGATCAACGGTATCTTGCAGTCGAGACGAGACGGTCTCTTGACGCTGTTCGATGCACGCAATATCCCCTGCGGCCGAGTGCTTTTAACTCAAGGCCGTGTGCAAAAAGTCTATTTCCGCGGCATTGTTGGAGAGTTAGCATTCTTCGAACTGATTTATCGCAAGCCTGGTACGGGTTATGCATTCCAAGCGCAGAGCGATTTCAGCTGGGGCGAAGTTCGGGATATTATCGCTCCTACTGATGCGCTAGTTGAAGAATCGAAGCGTAGGTGTAATGAGATTCCGCAGATGTTTGCATATCTGGGTGGACCGGACGCTCGTTATCAGCCACGCGTCGAAAATATAGATCCTTCGAGTTTGACTGAAGAGGTTCGCTGGTTGGGCGAGCGCTTGTTTATGGAAATCGATGGCTATATGACGGCCGATAGACTGCCGGAACGACTCTTTGTTGACACTTATACAGTGCTTCAGTGCCTGCGCGAGTTCATTAATAAGGGGCTTGTCTCGATGATCAACCGAGCCACTCCTTTTCATTGTGGTGGCACTCTTGGCACACCACTTGTTTCGCACACAGACTTTGAAGTGCATGCCTGGGACCCGGTGCAATCCTTCTTCCTGGACCCTTTAAGTGGCAAACCGACCTGGATGCAAGGAAACTTCTTCGGGGTAGCCAACGCATTGCAGCCGAAAAATATGTTACACACGATCGCTATGCCGCCTCATACGTCTGGTGCGCTGATCCTCAAAGACTTCAAACTAATTGGTGTGCACAGCGGTCCACAAGTCTTGAAACCGGGTCAACCACTTCCACCGGTCAAGTGTTATCAAATGATGTGGATGGGCGCGTTGCTCGATATGACAACGAAAAAATTGCGCTCCGCAGAAGAAGCTAAAGGACTTTCCGCTGCAAGCTACATGGCGTTGAAGGCCTCCCAAGAAGATAGACTGGAAGGCGCTGCACCTACTGCCGAAGGATTGCAGAAGCTAATTTGTCCAAGTTGTTACTCTACAAACAGCGCAGTTGGTCCGTGCTTTAACTGCGGCACTATAATCGAACCACCGGCTCCGGAGGCAGAACCGCAAGGTAAACTGGCTCAGTCAAAGGTTGGCAAGCAGATTCTGCAGATGCAGAAAAAATATAACTTGTCGAATAAGCAGATGGCGATGGCCGGGTGTGCAGTTGTTGCATTGCCATTGATAATGATGATGGGCATGTGTCAGCCGCAGTCTGCCTCACCACCTCCGTCTACGCCTGAGACAGAAGTGCACAGATGCTCTGACGAAACCATCAAAACTGCTGTAGAAGGAGCGGGTTTCTCTGGTACCGCGATTCCAGGATATTACTTTGTTGACACCGCGAAAGATACCGCTCCAGTGAAGTCTTTTGGTATGCAGTCGGATCAGAGTAACAACAAAGCCTTGTTCCTCGTGATGGATGATATGTCTGCAGTAAACAATATCGAGCAGTTCGTTAAAAAACCACTCAATCAAGATGATGTAATTCCGGTAGAAGACATCGAAAAGGCCGACCGCCATTCAACTCTACTCGGAACCGAAAAACTTCAAACCGTCGTTCAAGGTTATGGCCTGAAAAACGATTACAAACACGGTGTAAAAATTGTCACCAGCGCATTTCCGTCGCCCATCTCCGGCAAATCGGTTCTAGTGATCAGCCGTGCAAAAGACAATACAAAAAACTACGATCCTAGAGGTACAGAGTTCTTGATCGACCAAATGGAGGTCGAGTTCAAGAACCGGGCCTCTAAGGTCTCACAAGAGATTCCGAAGTCGAATGTTGGCGGCGAGATCAAAGACAACGCAGGCACCATTAAGATGTCCACCACCGGCAGTGGCACGGGAACGACGACAAGTGAGAACGACTCGAAATTCACCAGCGACGAAGATATCGACAAATATTGTGATGTCGTTTCTGAAGCCGTTGAAAAGAAGATGAAGCTGCCAGATGACGCCCAAGATTTAGCTGATAAGAAGAAATTCAAAAAGCTTAAAGCGTCAATGCTTGTTGGTATCAACAATGCAGGCGAAGTACGCAAGCTGCAGATTGTCAAGCAGCCGGAGCTAGATTCGATGACCGAGGCTTTCCAAAAAGCTATTAACTCATCGTCGCCGTTCGAAAATGCACCGCAAACCAAGGACGACATGCTCATGCTCAAGGTCAGTTTTGATGGGGAGCATGTAAAAGTGACGCGCCAATAGGACCTGTGCCTAAAAACGACAGTCTTTGTTTCAGAAAGCAAATAAATGGTTGAGTATCAGAGCTTTTTGAACAATAAGCGCCTATCTTTTACAATGGATCTTGTGCCGACGTAGCTCAGCCGGTAGAGCAACGGTTTCGTAAACCGTAGGTCAGGGGTTCAAATCCCCTTGTCGGCTCCATTTTTGTATTAGTGTTATGGACAGTGTCCTTTAGCCTCGTCTTACAGGCAAGGACAACTTCGTGCAGGCTCTATGTGACACCGCCGAATGCGAGCATGATGATTCTTTGAGTCTGAAGAATCTAGTTGCCTATGCTTCAAATTTTTCTGCCAGGCAGTTGTTCATCTTTGATTTGATCTCACCGAGCACACGAGCAGAAATTACTAACTGGTAATCTTTCGACATTCCGAAATCATCAACTCCTGCTTTGCCAATTACTTTAAACCACTTCATTGCTGGTAGTTCCTTGCCTGGATAATTGCGACGAAAATCAAAAGTAGTAGTTGTGATAACTTCTTCTGGATGAAGGCCAGTGGGATGCGGTTGTATAGACCTGATAAGTTGAGCCAGTGATTCAGTGCCCAAATACTGCCGTGAAATTTCGACCAAATCGTCGTCCGGATAAATGTTGAATTCTCCATGCATGCGAAAAATTTTTGGCGGCACGTCGGTTAGTTCACCGGAATAAAGCGTTTTTCTTCCGAACTCTCCACAATACTGTGGATTCACCTTGTAGAACATGCGCACCTCTAAGGACGAAATCTTGCCGTGCTGTTAAAGATATCATCTGCTCAAAAAATCGTCACAACCCAATTGTGCCGAACTCTCGCAGCACTTCTTCATCCTGGCTATAATGAATGATTCAAACTAAATCCAAAGCCGTACCATTCTGACATTTAGCCCTGCATCCTTACCTGCATAATGAATCGAGAGTTTAGCCTTTTTTGCCACTTGTTGTCGTCGCTCGCCGAGTCGAATCCTAACTTGGACTATACGCCTGTGCGCAATGAAGAAGGCTTTATCACCTTCGATGAATTCGCGTGCCATTACATTCATTGTGAGTGTGACGCCGTGCCGACAGTAAACCTCTATCTGTTAAAAGGCGAAGAGACTATCTCTACAAAATGTGATTCACCTTCATTTGTGTACACCTGGAGTGGTTCGGCATGGACGCGCTCTCAAGCCGAGCGTGCGGTCTCCTTCTCCAGCGAGGAGTTGGCGACTGAATGTATAAAGAGACTGTTTGAGTTAGCCAAAGAAAACGGTATGGAACCATAAGTCGATCTCGAGTTTGGTATTGCATATGGTGCCTAGCTAAGTGCAGCGCGTATGCAGTCCTTACCGTAGTGTTGAATTCAAAAGCACAGTTTTCGAACCTTCTCTTCCTGTTTCCAGTTCTCTTCCTATATAGAAGTTTTATCGACGCGATATCTGTATATCGAGTTGGAATCAGGGTTTTTACTGTTTCCTTTTCGACCGGTTTTAGTGGATAATCTCAAGGCTCGAATAGTCCAAAAAGTTCTTTGGAGGAGTCTCATGAAACCGTGGTTAAGCCTCATCGCCATATCTGCTGTGTTTGGTTGCTGTGCTTCAGCCGGGCTGGCTGGCAACGAATGGCCGACCGAGAGCGTTTCGTCGAGCAAATCGAGAGTCAAGTTCGCTGCGCCGCATTTCACCGATGAGCAAAATAGCGTGCAGCACAATGTTGATACGCAATCTTTCTATACTCCGATGCCAGTTTCTGAGTACCGGCATGCTGCTCAGTCGCCGTATGTGACCGAATATGGAGGTGCCAGAGTCACCCGCCCTGTATCTGTACAGCCACCCGTGATCGGCCCCAGTGCTGCGCCGGCGCATATTCAGGAGTTCAGCACATTACCCTCTGAGTTACCCGCTCCGTCGTTTGAGGGTGGACCAGGCAATGCTGCTCCCAAGACCCTAAAGTACAAACATGTGCGACGCTCGGCACATCTGGCGCCTCCTCGCTCTGTTGCGTACAAAGCATCAAATAAGAGCTTTGAACTCCATGCACCATTAATTCCTGTGCATGTGATACCGAATAGTCAAGTCGCCGGCGTTCCCACTGTCACGAAATAAGCATATTCTCATGCCGTTGAAAAGTTTAGGCGTCGACTAGATAATCGGCTAGTTTCCTATTGTGTGTCGCTCGGCGAAGTCTGCGCTCGTGTTCAAAACGACGCTCCTGAAGCTTCTTGTAAAATACATGATGGAGCGTGACAGTGAACGTCATGTGAACAGATGGGAAGGGACGGTAGATACATGTCAGCCGCAAATTCGTCAACGTCGAGCAGAAGCAAGCAGATGGAACCCTACGACGCGATACTGTTGGTCTCTTTCGGGGGACCCGAAGGAATGGATGACGTTATTCCATTTCTGGAAAATGTTTTGCGCGGAAAGAACGTTCCGGCAAGCCGTATGGAGCAAGTTGCGCATCATTACTATCAGTTTGGCGGTGTTAGCCCCATAAACGGTCACTGCCGAGACTTAGTCGAGGCACTTAAGACGGAGCTCCAAACTCGAAATCTAAAATTACCTATTTATTGGGGAAATCGCAATTGGCATCCCCTGCTGGAAGATACCGTTCAGCGAATGACAAATGACGGTATTCGTCATGCTCTAGCTTTTGTCACTTCCGCATACAGCTCTTATTCCAGTTGCCGTCAATACCTCGAAGACATCGAGCGAGCTTGTGGTACCGTTGGCGATACTGCACCCAAGATCGACAAACTGCCAGCTTTTTTTTGCGATCCAAGTTTCGCCGAGGTAAATGCCATACACGTGCAGGCGGCCATTGACAGCATCCCAGTGAATAGGAGAGCAGCTGCAAAGCTTGTCTTCACTGCTCATAGCATTCCGCTCAGCATGGCTGATAACTGTTCGTATGTTGAACAACTAAAAGAAGTTTCTGCCAGCGTTGCCTCGCGCGTCGGCAAGCTTCAATGGGATCTTGTCTATCAGAGTCGAAGTGGACCCCCGTCACAGCCATGGCTTGCCCCCGATATATGCGAGTTTGTTGTTGAACTAGCCGCAGATGGAGCGCAAGACATCGTTGTCGCTCCTGTCGGATTCATAAGCGATCATATAGAAGTGATTTACGATCTCGACCTTGAAGCAAAGAGAGTGGCTGAAGAGCTTGGTGTGAATCTGGTCAGAGCTGCAACTGCCGGTTGTAATCCAGTCTTTATATCCATGCTTGGACGTCTGATCTCCGACCGCTTACGAGATAGCGCTAATGGCGATCTTGAATTTTCGGTCTGCTCTTCCGATTGTTGTCCTTCGGGACGACCAGCGTCGCGACCGGCACTAACTTGATGATTTTCCAGATGGTGCGATCTTTTCGCTTTCGCTTTTGCTGCCCTTGGTCTCGCTTGTACTTTTTGGAATGGTGAAGGAGAAAGTGCTGCCTTTGCCGAATTCACTTTCGACAGAAATTGTCCCGTTATGCAGTTCTACCAAAGCTTTGCAGATTGCCAATCCCAAACCAGTTCCACCCTTCTCTTTTGCGTCGGCACGCTCGATCTGCTTAAAACGATCGAAGATGCTTCCCACCAGGTCCTTCGGAATGCCGCGCCCTTCATCGGCAATTGAGATTGTAACGACACTTCCGTTCTCCCTCGCCGTAGCTTTTACGGTGCCATCGTTGGGAGAAAACTTGATTGCGTTGGTGATCAAGTTGGTGCAAATCTGCACCAGTCTATCTTCGTCTGCCAGCAAGGTGATGTTCGATGTTCCAAAGTTCAATTTGACAGATCTCTCGGTAGCCAGGCCTTGCACGGCATGCTGGCAATGTTCGAAAACGTCATTCATTTTCACTTCAGTGCAATTTAGCTCGAGCATTCCTGCTTCCATTCGTTCGATGTCGAGCAGGTCTTTTATCAAAGTAAGCATGCGTGATGTATTGCGATTCGCAACACCCAACAGATGCTGACCTCTCTCTGTAATGTCTCCAAATAAACCTGCCTCCAGCATCTCTAAAAAGCTACGAATTGTGGCAAGCGGGCTGCGCAAGTCATGACTTACCATCGCCACCACTTCCTGTTTCATGCGCTCGGCTGCTTTGCGGTCAGTAATGTCGTGTGCTACACAAAACATTGAGCCTTCAGTCTTCGACCAGTGCACTGACCAGAGTACGTCTATTATCTTGTCGTCGCCTCGCTTCACGCGTGTTTCAAATGGTGGCACGAACTCTCCCTGGCAAGCTTTTTGGAATTCAGCCAGGGCTTTTTCCGTATCCTCTGCTAGGAAAAGCCTGATGAATTTACTTCCAATCAGATCGCTCTGAGAGAAACCAAAAACCCGTTGGCATGCCGGACTTATCGAGACAAATGTACCTTTGGCGTCGAGTGAGCAGATCACGTCAGCGGCATTTTCTATGATCGCACTCTCTTTTCGCGCTGCTTCCTGGAGGGCCT
>DATNPY010000034.1:0-233213 GCA_036702955.1 Drouetiella sp.
AGTCTCTGGGACTAAGGCAAGATGGAGGTTCGTCCCATCGTCGCTAGCATATCGGACCCCAGTTGCAGCGCGCCGAATTGGAAATGAGGCGGAAGCCACTTCCGAAGGACCGATACCCGTTAGGGTATAAGGCAAGATAAAAGCCAAGCTCAGAATTCTCGAAAGGCACCATATGTGGGGCTAATTTGTGGCTCACAACTTATTCCGCGCGGTCGAAACATGACTCAAAACATCGCAATGCCACGAGTAGTGTGCAATGCAAGTGAGGCAACCACACTATGAAGAAGGAAATCAACAACTGCAGAATTCAAACTCGTCTATCTCCCCACGAATTCCAGAAGCTACTTGCTCTCAGCAAGGAACGGAAACAATCACAAGCGGATATCTTTCGAGAAGCAGTCCGATGGTATATCGCAAACCACGAGAAACTCAAAGGAGACAAGAGAGATACAGAGTTATCAAAAAACATCAAGAACATGACCGATCGAATATGCGGCATGCTCGCACGACAAGGAGCACAGACCGGAACACTGTACGAACTCGCCTGGCAGAATCACGCCGAGAACAAGATGCAAGAGCGATTCATTGCAGCAGCCAATCTAGTCAAAGGCAAGATGCGTAAGAGGCTAGAAGACGACGAAAAAGCTATCGCTGAGCGCATGAGTAAGGTTGTTGACAAATGATGATTGTTCGCCACAGCTACATCTCGGTCAAATCTAAGCAGAGAAGTGGAGTCGGTTTGAAGGCGGCAAGAGGTCTTGCGATCGGCACGGCGCTCAGTCATGTGAAGTACATCCAGCACCGACCAGGAAAGGATCTCGAACAAGGAGGTAGAGATGTCTTCACCGACCTGGAGGACTCGGTTGAAGCAAAGGACCTTAGAGACATAATCCGTGATTACGAAGGGCGAGGCGTGGTCATTCACAAGCTGACTCTGTCGCCAGAAGTAAATCCTAACGACCCGAAAGAATTCACGAGGGAGGTGATGCATCAACTCGGGTCGCAAAAGGGACTCGACCTCGAATGGTGGGCTGTCACCCACGACAATACGGACCACCGCCACGTGCATGTCGTTGTTCTATCAAAAGATAGAAATGGCCGCGAGGTAAAATTCGATAAACGAGATTATGACCTGATAAAAGAATTCGGCGACCGCTATCTTGAACGCACTCAATATTCGGACTGTCGCATAGCGGAAGTTGCACGCCAAGAAAAACAGCGGGAGCGCAACAAGGAACGCCAGCTGCAATTCGAGAAGCATAGACAAGAACGAATTAGGAATGGTGAAGAGCTGCCCTGGCTGCACAAGAACATTGTCAGAGAACAGCTCGAACCATATCAGCAGTGGAGCAAAGAGCAGTCAGGCGATCCGAGAGACTCCTTCGAATATCTCGGAGAACGTTTCTCAAAGGACGATGGCTATGAACGGCTGGCTGGACTGCGCCGGCACTTGCATGAAAACACCGATAAATCGCTCAGGCTACCAAAGGAGGATTACAAACGCCTGGCGAACTGGATAGAGCAAAAGGACCGTGCCAGATTCTCCGGCGAAATTGATCGGCAGCTGACAAGCGCTAAAGCATCTCAGACAGCCAGAGATGAGGCGAGAAATTCCCCAGCGGCAAACCGATGGGTCTCACCTCTGCAACAAGAAATGATGCGAAATCCAATCATGGGGCTCTTCCTGACTGAGGCAGCCGTCGCCGCTGAAATTGTGCGCTGGATTCCGCTCACCGATCAACGAGACAGGCTCAAAGAGAACAGAGACGATCTCGAAGATGCTAAACGAGACGTTGAAGCAAGGCAGCAGACTCGGAGCAATCCAGATCATAAAGCGGCAGACGAAGAAATCATCGACAAGATTGATAATGCAATCGATGACAACAAAAACACACGGAAAGATGCGCGAAAAGAGCGGGAGATCAATGAGAGAAAACGCGATCGCGATCTTGACTTTATGGAGTAACAAAGAATGGAAACAACAGCACAAGACATGGGAATTGTGGAAACGCCGCCAAACGAATTGCCAGTCCTGGCAGTAAACGTTCTCGACAGGCTTGGCTACCAAGTTTCTAGGGCGAGCAAACAACTCGACCAGATACTCGCCGTAGAACGACTTGACGAGCAGGTTGGCAGGGACTGGTGGCGACACGAGTATAGAGTCGTTCTTAGGTGGTCCGAGACATCGACCGGAAGCTCTCTGGTTGACGTTGAAATCACGGAAAAGAAAGGAGGCGGCACGCAGCAAGATTGTCGGCGCCGATGCGAGCAAGTAATCGTCACGCTTCAAGAAGATGCCCAACGCGCAAAGCGTGTATCCGCCAAGAAGGCCAAGTCCACCATCCACGGTGGCGCAACGTGGGGAGACGAAAACGAACTACGCAAAGCCGGATATATCACAAACAAACCTGAGGCGACTCGATTAATCATCGGCAAGACACAGAAAAACGAGTACATCTCAGTACCAGAATTGGTGACCAATGCGCACGCAATAGTATGTGGTCGGACCGGGGTTGGCAAGTCGAGAGGCTTCTTCATCCCGAACCTGATGGAGCGACTCGGCACCAACATGATCGTCACTGAAGCAACACCCGGATACGAGCCAGGCGAATTGTACACGCTCACATCAGGCTGGCGGAAACAGGCAGGTCATCGAATCTACTCTTTCAATCCGGCTGACATGTCATCAACGCGCATCAATCCCGTCGACCGGGTGAGGATGGCACCGCAATTGGACAAGGCAAGGGAAGCCGAGAAGCTCGCCGACTTGATCATCCTGAACGGCAGCGGCGAAGAACAGCGCGTCGACCCAACATGGGATCGTTCAGAGAAGCAGCTCCTGGTATCACTGATACTTCATGCGGCGGCGGCAGAACCAGAGCTAGGTCACATCGGTGCAATAAGATGGCTCCTGCTCTCTGGAATAAACCGAGTCCGAGAAACGATGGCGAAGAGCAAATCCGAATTGGCTCAAATGGAGTTCGAAGGATGGCTCGGGTCGACTTCAGAGAACTTCAGATTCGGCGTGTTGTCTGGACTGATGACAAAACTCAATCCATGGATAACCGATCAGCTTGTCGCGCTGACCGAGACGACTGACATCGACTTCGAAGCGCTTCGGAATCAGCTCTTCACCTTCTACATAGCAGTGCCAAGCAGGTCCCGAGACAGCAAGCTGATCGGCTCACTCCTGGTGAACTTTCTTCTCGACTATCTGCTCGACACCAAGGCCACGATGAAATATCCAACAGCAATGTTCCTCGATGAATTCACAAACTTCGGAAAGATCGCAAACATTGCCAATGTCCTGTCAATCGTCAGGAAGGCAAAGATAAGTCTCGTTCTCGGATTCCAAAATTATTTCCAGCTCGAACGAGTCTACTCCCAGAAAGAGGCGCAAATTATCTTCGACCAGCCGGCAACGCAGATTTACTTCAGACAGAAGAATTTCCGCGAAGCCCGCGCATTGAGTGATGCCCTCGGAAGAACCACAATCGAAGAGGTCACCGTAAATGATACCGGCAGAGTGCACGAATTCATCCAGGGGCGAGCGCTTGCCACACCTGACGAACTGATAAATCTAAGCGGCGACGTAATCGCTTTCACGAACGACACGTGGCCACTCAAGCTCAAACTCACCGCGCCATATGCCTATGAACACGCAATGGCATACCCGCCACCAGAACGGCCGGCGCACGAGATAACGGAGCATGTTCGCCGACGCGGTAGGACAAGCGAGCAAAAGCAGCAACAACAACCGCCAAACAACGGAGGCGAAGATCAATCTGGTGGAACGACCAGAAATCGCAAAAACAAAGACCGCAAGAAAGATCGCGAGAACAGAAATCGCGACAACCGACAACGCAATTTCAACTCGCGGGGCGCTCAGGAAGAACGCCGGTCCGACGAGAACACCTCATATTCTCAACCACAAGACAACTCACCGGAGGTCGATGACGTATGGCCATCGTAGCAATAGCAATCGGGATCTTCGTGTTCCTTCTCACCGGAGCACTAACCAACGAATTCACCCACGACCCAGGGGCAGGCGTTCTGCCAGGACTCATTTTTGGCGTCATGGCAGCCGCTCCACTGTTCAAGCTCGCAGCCCAGGAACGATCTAATTTCCTCCACCCAACACCCCGCGAATACAACATCCCCGCGAAGCTCGCCTTCGCAAGAATCCGCGACTACCTCGCCGAAGTCTCCTATAACTACGGCGACAAATGGCACGTAGTCACCGCCGACACCCAATCCGGCCGCATCACCGCAAATCTCCGATTCACCGACGAATTCACGCACCTCGAAGGCGACGCACGCGGCAACATTCACACACGGAAGGAGCGCCTGCAACGGTTCCTCGCGCTGAACGTTCAGATTCAGAGAACGGATCGGAACACCACCAGCATTCAGCTAGATTTCTCTCCGAGGCTTGAAGGATTTAATTACGCTGCGTGCGATTCAATTGTTTCCGATTTGCGAAACGCGATCGATGTAATTCTCCGAAACACCCCGTCGGTCCGCTAAGCTTTCCCCTTCGATCGACCCGACTGGCCTTTGCTATTGGCTGGTCGGGCCGCTTTCTTGGAAGATGCCTTTGCGACGTGCTTGTCTTCCTTGATCCTTTTGTCGAGCTCTTCAATAGCTTGTTCTGCCCTTTTCTTCTGTTCCTCAGAAAGTTGAGACAAGGATGTCTTCAGGGACGCTGATATCTTTTGGGGCTCGATCAATTTGCATAATCCATCAACATCAAACACTACAGATTTCCGGCTCACCTTGTCACCTAGCGTAGAGCTATAGACAGTCTGTGTATAAGCCTCAAGCAGTCCTAAAAGCATTGCTTGATTCTGGAGAAGGTCGTTCAATAAATCCCCGAACTGTTTTGTGCTTACATTGGATTTATAGAAGAACAACAGATAAGGAAGCCATCGTTGAACATTCTGGTCGCCGGCTCGGATTGCTGCAGCAATTTTCTTGCAGCAGATCACTTCCAACTCACCCAATTGCTTTTCTGAAACGAGAGGGTGATCCGGCTTCGGATTATTTCCGGGATCATACTTTCCATGCTCGCGTCCCAGGGCCCGAATGACATTAGTCATCGTATGCAATGCCTTGCCATCTTCCATAGCGGACTTGAGGGATGGAAACTGCGTGGCCGTATCAAGCCGCTTATACAACGGAAAAAATAGCCATGCGATTCTCCAGTGTGTATTGAAGTCAAAAATGTCGCGGGGTTCATCTTCTATTCGAACAAGGTCGTCTCCCACTTGTAGCAATGACCACAAGACGTCAGGAATATTCTTCTGGTCAAATTCATCAACATGATCACACAGCTGTTCCAAAACTTGGGGGATGTAAGTCCTTCCGGTTGGCGACTTCATGTCGGCAAACTTGACGAGTTCTCGGCAAAAAGCAGAGCGATCACCAGACGCCGACAAGAGGGTTTGCACTTGTGCTCGCGAAACTGTCCCATCAGGCAATCCAAAGCGAAAATACACATCGAACCTATCGGGACTGCAAACCCTGTACTCTTTGCGCCAACTGGTTGAGAAATCCGAGCCGTATGTGGTGTTACCCCAGACAGATTCGAGTTTCGGAAAAATCCTCTTGAGGAGGTCTTTAACCGCCTCTCTGTCCGCTTCAGAAACACCATTAATCCAGGCGTTGTGAAACTCTTTCAGCTGCTCCGATGTTGGGCCATGCCAACCTTTCCTATCGCCATGTCCAGCAAAGTAATCTTTGTTACTTCGAATGCTGTCGTAGGCTGCTGGAGCAAATATGCGTAACGTCTCAACCGCTATAAAATCCACTGGATTAACGTCATCCTCGACTGCGGGAAACGTCACCAACATTGAATTTACCAATCTGACAACATCCCGTGGAGTTCGCAAATAATGGAACACCCCGGAATGAAGAACATTTCCAAAATATGTTTGGTCGAATCGTTTCTCATCCACATTTTTTAGAACCCTCTCGACCCCAGCAAGAAACATTCTCCTCAGACCGCTCACGTTTGGTAATGGAAGCTCAAATGGAACTTGGACGATCTTTTCTAAGTAATCATCACCGGAGATTCCTTGAACTGAGCCCAAAGCCGCAGTCACGACTTTCTTGTCGAATGCAAGTAAATAGATAACGTTACGAAAGTCTCCCAACGCTTTAATGACACGAAAAAGTTGCCGAATCTCCTCTGCGGACAGCCGATCAATGTCATCGACAAAAACAGCCAATCGCTGTTGCGACATGTCAATGCAGTTGCTGATTTTCCCCTTTAATTCCGGAATATCTTCCTTGTGACTCAGGTGCTCGCCGAGTGCCTTCGCTGCTTCCTTTGAGTTTATGCTCACACCGAAGCCACCAACATTGACCGGTATAGGACACTCAGCAACAGTGTTAGCTAAGGTCTTAAGCCATTTTCCGGCCTTTTTTAGGTGTTTTGATTCCGAACCCAATTTTGCCGCCAACTGCTCTAGGCATAACCGGGCAAGATCCTCGTGACCTGAGAACCACCACGGATTGAAACGAATGACCATTGGCTTGTCGGCTAAGTCCGGGTCCTTATCGATAAAATGCTCGATAAAGTTTAAGACCGTGCTCTTGCCAGATCCCCATTCGCCATAAAGCCCTATCACAAGTCCATCCGGCGGGGACATTTTGCAAATACTCTTAGCGATTTGCTCAGAAAGAACTTTATACCCCAACTCATCACGGCTGGGATCTGTCTCGGGCCGATCTCCACTCAGCATTTCACGCACCTTCTTTTCGCAGCCTCAACTCGATCAAATTTGTCGACTCTTTTATTCATCTGCTTTGCTCAGCTGCTCTGGACCTTCGATGCAATTGTTTGCGCATCCATTTCGAGTCTTCCAGTAGCGCTGAATCCGTCACAATAGACCTCATAATCGACAGCGAAGTCCGTGCCAGGCTTTATTGGCACCCAGCTTCCTAAAGCCATGATCGATGTTTTCGGATAAATGCACGTATGGCTCGGTGCATTTACGATAAGCCAGCCCCCTGATTTATTCACGGGCCGAATTGCGCCCATCAGACCGAATGGTTGTGCGGGTTCATTTGCTTGCTGTCTCGGTGTTGACTCTGACACCGCCAAAGCCGGAAACAGAGCTATTCCGAGCCCGATGTTCGAAATAGAAAAGGTAAACCTCACCTTGTCAAAGTTGTGCTTTTGTCCTTCATATCCCTGAATACCCAGGTGAACTTCAAGTTTTGCCTGGGGACGACGATGGAACCTATCTGCTATCTGATAATGCTCCATTTCCCTAAACGAGTCGTTTATCCGGCAGAAGTATCCATGGACATTGGGCCCGATAGCCATCTGAGGCTCACCATCCCAACGGGGAACGTACGTACAAACAAATCCACGATCCGATGCAGTGCCGTCATCTATCTTTATATGTTCAATTCCATTCATCCCTGGCGACAGAAACTGATGACTGATTCGGTTCAATTGATTGTAAGTCTGATCGAGCGGAGAAAATGGGTTAAGACTTTGAAGAACGTCGGGCGCGTTAGCACCAGTCCCCCTTCTGCAATCAGCACCCCAGACAATGATTCCTCCATCCGAATTAGAGAAACCGCTTAGAGCTGTTGACAATATCGTCCGCTCATTCCTGGCTAACGGTCCGGTATCGCCGGGAAGCCGTTTAAAATCAAGCCACAAATTCTCCTCCTGCCCATCCACCAACCATTGCTGTAACAAGGCAACTTGCTGATTTTTCAACTCATCGAACAACTTCAGCGCTTCTGACATCCTAGCAGTACCCCTTCGCCTCCAGTGTGTATAACCATCAACTAATTCTTCGGCGGCCTCGGAGGCCGCTTTCGCCCCCTCAAGGGCAGGTTGAGTCCAAAGCGAAGCTGAATTGGTTGACCATCATGATCAGCCTCGAATGAGTACTCCTTTGAGATTTGGTCCTTGTGAATTTCTCCATCCGAATCAACAAAGTACAGCTCATCCTCAACAAGAAACTGAAACACTCTGTTTATTGTGGTGATGTAGCTTCCGAGGTCGGTCTTTTTGTCCAGGAGCTGACTATAGACATGCATGACTTGCACAACAGCACCGTCATTCGTCCGGATGAACACCTCCTTTCCGGGTAGTACGAAATGGGTAGCGACTGGCTGTTTGTCGCCCAGCTTGCCGTTGTCCGCAGCCCATTGATACTGTTGTTGCAACAGATCACCTAGAGTACCAAGCGGTTTTCCATCTTTTTTCAACAACTGAAGTTCAAGCTTCTTGCTAGCAAAAATATCCTGCACTCCTTCAAAGGCAGATGCCGGCTCAAATTCCATCCCCAAGAATTGAGTCTGGATTGTGTTCTGAGTTGCAGTGATTGAAATTTCCGGAATTATGCCACTCAAGAAGTCGGCAGAGCCGGCCTCATCCAATAGGATCATTCCAATTCCACGCACGCGCGCGTATTCTTCGACATTGATGTCGTATCCGGTGCGCGTCACGATGATGCCTTTTACATCGTCCTCCAAATCACTCATTACGCCGACAAACCGTATGAGATTTGTAAAGTCTACCGGTCGCGTCCAGCTCTTGCACTCAAACGCGACTCGATGTTGTTTGCCATTCAGTTCGAACTCCCAGAGTACATCTATCTGATGCTTAAATGGCTTTCCATTTGGTTTTCGATATCGCGAGTTTAGCCGGCGATTCCATTTGACTTTAGAATTCTGGATTCCCTTAATCGCGGCTAACCGATCGATTACGTCTCGTGCAAGCTTCTCATATTTTTGAGATTCGGTCTCAGCCATCTGTAGCCTCCCTGCTTTATCAAGTCCGTTCATTAACTGCATTAAGACTTTGCAGAAGCGTCATCGCTACCTACTCTGCTTTGTCTGCGCAACGATTCAACGGCATCAGTTAATGCTCCCTCGGTCGATGCATTCGTAGTCCACTCAGTCCAGAACTCCCTTGTGGCGCTGTCTGGCTTTATTGTCGGCACATCCAACTTGATTCGCGACGGAATTAGGATTGCATCGCCCAGCAGAATTGCCTCGCCCGTATCAAGCAAGGGCAATACATCCGTCATTCCGACCATGGACTCCGGTACTAAATGTCGTACCACACTCTGATCATCACCGTTTGTCAGACGAAGTACCAGGAAATTATTGCATTGACTCAGAATTGTCCGACTTACATCGCTTGGTCTCTGACTAACCACCAGAAGCGAAACACCGTATTTCCTACCTTCCTTTGCTATAGTTTCAAATACTGCAAGAGCTCGCTTCTCTACAGAATCAGCGTCATCTCTAACAGGCAGATAGATGTGAGCTTCGTCACAAACGATTGCAATCGGTGTCCTTCTGCTGCCTTGCATCCAAAACTGTACGTCGTACAAAAGTCGCGCGAAAACCCCTGCAACGACCGGCAAAACATCCGGCGGAACTTCGGAAAAATCCACAATCTTAATGCCACGAGAATCCTTTCGTGCAGATAGCATTAGCTGTCCCACAAATGTAGACAACCAGTCATAACTCATACAGGTGCCGGGTGGTTGAAATAAAAATCCGTACCGACGATCAGCCATCTTGGCCTCAAGTCTTGAAATGAATCGGGTTAGTTTCCCAAACCACTCACCCTGTTTTTCGCCAGATTTGCCTTGAACCATTTGGCTATTGTCTTTTCTAAGGCATTCCATCAGCTTGTTAAGATCGTACGGGACCGGCGAATCCACGGTGAATGTAGCAAGTACTTCTGATTTCTTCTGTGTCTTCAGATACTCTTCCTTGAGCTCCTGAACGTGAAGAGTAAATCGCGAACTTTGATTAGGCGCATTTTGATCGGAACGATCAACGAACATAGAAATCATCTCGTCTCTGTTCAGCAGCCAGTAGGGTAGGAACACCGCTTCTGGTGGTGTTTTGTCGAGATCTCCGGGTCCAGCTATTTTGAAGTAGTCTGCAATTCTCCCTGGTCCTTTGCTTAGGGGAGCGTATTCACCGTGCATATCAAGAACAATAATGTTTACATGCGGAAGCTGACTCGCCTTCTCCAGTATCAGTGCGACTGCCCAACTTTTGCCGGAACCCGTGCTTCCCAGAACAGAAGCATGCCGCTGAAAGAAACGATCGCCGCTCGCCACCGCCAATGCAGTTCTATCAGCAACGAACCGACCGAGTTGTAGCTTCTCTGTATCCTTGACGTCTTTTGACAAAAGGTTCATCAGACTCTGAAGATTCTTGCCGATGATGACGTAGCACTCCCGGTCAATCTGAGGAAATGAATCGGCACCGCGTTTGAATACGTTACTTTTTTCTCCATCTACAATGCGGTATGTCCCTACAACTACAGCTCGAACCGTATCTTCCAGTGATTGACCAACAGAGATATGACCTTCGTCATCCTCCTCGCCCTCAAGCAGCTCCTCTTGGGTACTTCTAGTGATACGCTCAACAATTCCAACGAGATATTCCTGCTGGGTTTGTCCTTGCAATGCAATGAGATTGCCTACAGACAACCTGGTTAGCAATGAGTGGTTTTCAACGTCAATGAAGACACGTCCGGTATCAACCATCGACACACGCCCCAGTCGTTCATTTTCATCGAATACCAACGCCGCTTTCGTCATGGCTCCAATACCTCGCGCACAAAAACTGCTACATCCCACAAAGCCGATCCACTAAAGGTCTCTTCTCCGCTTGCAGAAACAGTTTTGAATCCGCCAGGGGAATCGACAATGGCTAAGGCGTTCGGCGCGGCCTGAACGATTGCCTCTGCATTTGTCGTCAGTCCGTGGGTAAGAATGAGACATGGCTTGCCTTTGGCAATCTGTGGAGCTAAATGGGTCTCCAAATGATCATCGTTGAATCCATAACCGATGACTAAGAATCTCGCCGCGCCATCAATAGCTTGATTTGCTGCTTCACGCTGGGAGTCAAAAGGAGCGTCATAGCCCCGGCGATATTTCGCAAGCCCCGGAGTAATAATGTATGGGGGCAACTCTAATGGGATATGACACTGAATTGGAGCACCGTTGAGTGCATACCACCCCAGGCTCCCGTGCGGCTTAAACAACGCAACTCTTTTCCGATATTCAACTTTGACTTTCTTTCCACGTACTACAGACTTAATGAATGCTTTCTTCGACAACTCTGCATCCATCGCTCCTGCAAAGGAACCACAGAACATTGTATCAACGCCGTATCCGGCCATTTCTGCTGCCACTTCTATGAGCCGATCATAGTTAGTAGTGATTACCGGTAACGGCTTGTTAGGCTCTGGACTGAGATGAGGGAGCAGTCGAGACATCCGCAGCGTGCGCTTGCCAGAAAAGCTTTCTTGAATGGCAGTTCGCTCGTCGCGTTCGATATGCGCTGCAACCACCTTCCTAATTAGCGATTCAAGTTGCTCACTAACCTTGATATCTTGTAACGCTCCTTCTAATCCGCGCCCGCCATCTAATTTTTCTACGACTTGCTCCCAATCCTTTTCGTCCGAGCTATCAATACATTTTGGAATGTCCGACTTCAACACGCTCTCTAGCCTACCCATTCCGGGAAGACCTTCTCCAACGGATAATCCAGAGCCAACAATGAGCACCAGCCCATCCGTGAGATGGGATTGCAGATTTTGTTTGAGCTCATGAAGCCTGCTATCTATCGTCATTTGTTAGTCTGATTCCAACATCGGTGCTCTTAGTCTCCACGTCGCGCCTCAAGAATTCGTTCAACAAGCCGATAAACCGTTGTTCCAAATGTCCGAGGCCAGTCAGTACACGGCGGACTGTCGCGAGTTTTTGCCCTTGCGATAGCCGCCCGAATCCGCTCATCTGTAAATTTCCGTGCATCGATCCCTTTGTCGTAGTTGGACAAGTACCGTTCGAGCTTTTCTGAACATTGACGAGAGCTCGTAACGGTCGCATCCTCAAAATGCAAGAGAAGCCAATATTCAAACTTCGGATTGCTCAACGCAAATCCGTTCTGCGGGTTCTCCTGCGACCAAGCAAACAACGGCACAAGCTGCTCCTCCGTCCAATCGTCCTTGTCAACGACAAGCCACGCTTCATCCGTCTTTCGTAGCGAATTTTTCTTGATCCTCGCCTTGAGCCGTTCTAATACTTGCGGAGGCGATGTCGCTTCTTCGCCAGGAATGCATTCAACTCGCACAACCGCATTTCCGGTGTTCATCATCGCAAAATACTGCGGCTCCGTTTTGGAGCCTTCAACCGCGACCAGAAAGAGCTTGCGGTATCGGCGTTCGCCCAATGGACGACTGAAATGTCTTCTCTTTCTTGATGCCATTAGACGCCCTGCTTACATTCATTCTCGTGCCATGAATGCACGTTTCGACCGTCAAAGAAAACTCTCGGAACCCCGCCGAGGCGCCCTTGCAGATAGCTCTTGCGAATGTCCTTGTCATAACGAACGTCCTTGAAGTCACTGAACGACGTCAAACTAGATGCGCCTTTCTCGCCGCGCTCCGTTATCCACATTTCATCGCGCCTCAGCAAATCCTGATCCATGAGCAACACGTCATGAGTTGTGAATAGCAATTGGGACCGAGTTTCGGAAGAGCAGCTCGACAAATAGCCTTCCAGTAGATGGCGAGTGAGCAGCGTGTGCAAGCTCCGATCAAGCTCATCTATAACATAGACCTTATGGGATCCCTCAACGCAAAGATCCAGAAAAACTGGCAGAAGGTCTATTACGCGCCTCGATCCATCAGACTCAAATTCCATGCCGAACTTCACGTTTTCACCGACACTGTTAGAGTGAAATGTCACAAGTTTTCTTGCGATCAACTCACCATCGTGACGTGACAGGGCAATTGGATCTCGGAGCATGAGTAGCGCTACATCGCCCTCCTTCAAATTCTCCTCGATATCCGCAAGGAAGTCCTTCGGCAATCGCAAGTCATCGAGGCGAATTGATTCGAATTCGAGATTTGTTATGCCCGTATCTAGATGAGCAAGTGCATCTCTCATTGCGCATAGAGTCGGGCTGCCATCTTCCAAGAATCGCTCAAACCGCCCGAATCGCGAATCCGGTGCGACCAGCTGAAGGTGATTCTCGAACCAGTCGTACACAGCACGGAATCGATCTACCTTTTGAGAAATTGAATTCGTAAGAAAGAGCTGATTGTCTCTCGTTCCCCTAAACACAAAGTGGAGAGCCTGATCTTTTTCAAGACTCTTATCAAAAACTATCCGCGAGCCCGTACGCTCATAGAGCACCTTTTCGCTGGACGCCAGGACTTCGACAAGTTTCTCTTCTAAGACAGCCTTTCTGGTTACTGCAAAGCTAAATGCGTAGATCTTTTCGTCGACCAGAATCTCCAGAGCAAACCTCGCAGGTTCTGTCGAGCTCGTTGGATCAAGCAGAAAGACTTCTACAGGGATTGCCGAACTCGGATGAGTACCGCGAACCACTAGATTCTTAATGAAGCTCAGCGCTTTGAAGAGATTGGTTTTTCCGGAAGCATTCCCACCGTACACTACCGCGAGCGGAAGAATCCGGGTTCTGTATTTGTCTGCTGCGGGAATTCGTTCTCCGTGCTGTTTTTCCTTGCTAGCGACCAGCGACAGTGAGGTTTCCGCCTGGAAAGACATCCAATTCTGCACAGTGAAGCTTACCAACATACGGAGACCCTCTTCTTTCGAGCTATTTCCTCTTTGGACGGGGCAATTCTGCCACCTGACAATGGTATTATAGCACAAGACGAGAAATTTGCTCATCGTCTGTTATCTCCAGCCAGAAGGCAGCTTTGTCGGGATTTTTGCCCTTCTGGGCAGCAAAAATGGAATCCCGACATCTTTCCCGACATTTTGTCGGGAGGTTATCGCAGCATGCCCCAGCTCTTAAATCCCGACACTTTGCCGATAGGCTCAACGCTTATTAAAGGAAAAGGCTCGAACCTTTAATAACCGATTGCGTTATTAAAGGCAGCTTTAATTGCAACCATTGACGAAGTCCAACTTCTCTCCCCCCTAGAGCTAATCCCTTTCCGGAGCAACTGTCAAGGCAATGCCCCTATTGCAGTGAGGGCAGCGCAACATGTAGTCCACTCCGCCCGGCATCCTCTTTGAGAGGACTGCGACCTCGCCATACCTCGTCCGAACCGGCTCCATAAGCTTATGTCCGCTCTTCCAAAGTTTCGCTTGGAACAGAAGATCTTCATTGCTTTTCACAAGGAAGAGCATCGTGTGAGGGGAAGTCCATGTCCGTCCCCTTGGCCCTGGGTACGTGACGGACTCCCTCAGCAGGCACGCCCTGCAGTAAATTTCGTTTGTCGGAATCCTTTCAACGATAACTCTTTCTTCCAATCGCCAAGAAACACCTTGCTCCTTGAAGAAGACTCCTTTTCGTCCACCACAACGGCATCCGCCGACACTCTTCGCCTGTCTAAGCGAGATTGGATCTACGGGGCTTCCCCAGGCTTTATCTTCATCCTCGTGCCAGTTCACAAGCACGAACGTCTCGTCCGTTTTGCGCCATCTTCTGCTCACGGGTTTACCGCCCGGCGCCGGCTTTCTTTCGAAATGCCACCACCTTCTTCGGCTTCTCCTTCTGTCCACCAGTAGGAGTCTCCGTGTATTGAATTTTCTCATCGATAAAATTGGAGATTTTCGCCATTGGCTCCCGGAGCCGCTCGACATTGGCAACGATGTAGCCGACAGTAACATCCGCACTATCTTTGTGATTGGCAAGTCGCTTGATCGCGTAATATGGGATATCCAAGCTCTCAGCGATCGTTATGAACGTTCTGCGCAGGTCGTGAAGAACAAACTCGACGCCGCACTCGTCCTTAATCTTATCGAGATCGGCACGAACGTCTCGAATAGCTTGTCCTGTTCTCTTCGATGGAAAGACCAGGTCATCCCGGGTTCCTTGTGGTCGGCTCTTCAAAAGGGTTTCAAGCTGCCGGGTTATGGGCAACATGTGTGGCAATCTATTCTTTGTGTCTCTCACGAAGATTGTTTTTGCGTTGAAGTCGATGTCTGCCCACTTTAGGTTCGCCGCTTCATTTCGGCGAAGCCCTGTGAAAAGCAAGAAGACGAGCAGGTCTTTGGAAGATTGATACTGCAATGCCTTTACTGCTTGATACCACTTATGGAGCTCGTGCGTCTTGACGACGCCCTGCCTCCTATCAAGTTTGTTCCAAGCCTTCACCTCAGAAAGTCTTCTCACGGGATTTTCCTTGAGAAGTCGCTCTCCGTCATACGCCTTATACGTCGTCATCGCATAAGTGAACAACGCTCGAAGAATTCGCATCACGTGGTTGGCCGCGCCCTTCTTGCCGGATGCAGTCATTTCTCTATGTCGAGATTCAATCATTTCGCGAGTGATATTTATGATGGGCAGTTCCATCCAATCGGCCAGGCTGCTCGAAATTACGCACTTGTAAATGTAGCGAGTGCTTTCTTTGAGCGAGTCGCCGCGTGACCGCACATAATCATTGAGCACACGTTCGAGAGTAATCTCAAGATCTCGGCGTTTTGCCTCCTCGATCTCCTTCTGGCGTTCCTGCTCCGCTCGGTCTTTCTCCTTTAGCTCGTTGGGATTGATGCCCTGGGCCATCAGAGCCAGGATTTTTTTCGCTTCCTCGCGAGCCTGGTCTGCGTTCCATACGCCATGGGTGCCAATCGTGACCGTTACTCGCGCCGGACCGCCCTTGACGCTGGTCTCGACGAAATAGACCTTCTTGCCCGCCGGCGTCACTTTCACGCCGAAGCCCTTCAGCTCGGCGCATTTGTATCTTCCTGGCTCCTTGAGCCCGTTGACGAACCTGTTGCCTATCCTATCCTTCATAAAGCCGCATTCTTCCGCTGGGATCAAAATTAGGGGTAAAAAAGTACTTTGATTTACATTTTTGGAGATATATGGGCGATTGAGACATATTTCCAGCCGAGAACTAGCCGAGAGAAATGAAAAATCGCCATCAATGACCGCAAGTATCCAAATCGCCTAGAACTATTCTACCATGAGCCTTTCAGGCATCACCATCAAAATTCGGGTGATTTGGTAAAAAGTCCCGAAACACCGATTCTGTCATAACGCACTAAACTTAGGATCTAGTGTAGCAATACGAGATGGTTCCAGCACTTGCTGGGCACAAACTTTTCTCAGACTACAAATAAAATTGTGTTGGCCTCATAACCAAAAGGTCATAACCGATCGCTTAAACAAGTCGACTCTAGTTTTTTTCACATGGATCGCGAACTTGGATGCAAGTACTCAACAGCTGTTCCTTGACTAAAATTCAGTGATCGCAAAGTAGCCAGCACTCGCTCAGAAACAACGAGGTACCGATCTGCAACCCCAACTTGCTGTCGTCCGGCAATCCCAAAGTCATCGACACCAACATCACCATTGATTTTAAGCCACACAAAGTCATCTAGATTATCAGGCTGCAGTTCTCCCCAGCGCCTGTATTCACTCGACTTCGTCACCACAACATCGTCAAATTCAACACCTGACACCGGCGGATCCAACTTCTGCAAAGCCGCAGCCAGTCTTAAAGTGCCGATGTAGGTAAGTATGACGGAAAGCAAATCATCGCCACTCCAGCCATCGAATTCGTAGTGCAGCTTCTCAACGACAGGTGGACGCGCCAATCTGTCTTTAAACACGCACTGCTTTCCAAAACGTCCAGGCACTTCAGGTTCAACAATGTAAAAGGGCATTCGCAAATCCCGTTTTATTGAGGTGGCTCAAACTTCTTACCATGAATTCTATCAATCTCGGCCGCATGCTCGATAATTCGTGTTCTCAGGTCGTCACGAGACAAGCATCCAGGTGGATATTTTCTGTAGAAACTGTCCCAATCTTTTCGCAATTCTCCCTTGTGAAAGGTATTATCAATATCTTTCGGAATGCCTCGTAGATTACTGAGATCATTCAATTCACCCGCAGTAAACAACATAGGATACTCCTCCAGAACCTGCTGCTCAATTGCATGGTGCACGACAATCTGATCTTCAAAACCAACGAGCTCCGGATGCCCCTTGAAGAAAACGTCGCGGTAATTCTGCTCTGTCCACTCGACTCCTGCGGTGCCCAACTTGTCGATCAACTCTGACTTTGACAGGTTTGCCGCTTCATCCATGGTCAGTCCACCAGCTTCGACCGCAGTGGCTCTAGATACCGGCTTCTTAAGACCATAGATAAACCAGGGTGACATCGCTGCACTATTGTGTCCAACATCATTTTGATTCATCGGGTGTGACAACCTGTCGATCACTTGTTCAGCCTGATTCAGTCCTGAGTCTCTGAATTGAGTAACATCTTGCTGAATGTGTGAAATCTTTTCAGGATTGGTGTAGTAATTCACAGCCGTATCAAGTATCGGTCCCATACTAATTATCGAATCATTGATGGCGGCTGGTTTGCTCAGAAAGTCGAGCGTTTTCAGCCCTTCATGTACCATTCCAGTGAAAAGTTGACCGGCAGAATTGAGATCTTTGACGCCACCGGAGATATTTGGCTGATTGGATTCGCCAGTAATCAGCTTGTTGGGCGCAGTAAAAGGATCTTGAAATAGAGACTGATGCGCCGGTTCGGTAGACTGCACAGTCGGATAGTCTCTGTAATGAGAAGCCTGAGCCAAAATTGGCTCGTTACCGAAATCGATAACAAGGTCATTGAAAAAGCCACTCTCGATAGCGGCTTGATTGGCATCTACGCGATTTTGAATAGAGCTACTTGTCATACCCTGGTATTCTGAAACGGAGGCCGCCCAGGCGAAGCGCTGGGCTTGCGTCGACGCATCGACAGGTTTATTTTGCTCTGAGTTTTCAAAAGCCATGCGTAACCTAGCCTGAACATCGTCTCGACGATTGGTGGGGAAAAATGAAAGCGACTGATACTATTCAACGCCGAACTTTTGTCAAAGTTATGGCTTTTTCGGGCACCTGATAAACGCCGCCAGGCAGGCACACTTCTTCTAAGCTAAAAAAACGCGGTGAAAAAAAGTCGCATACTTATCTCAGCGAGAACTGCTCTGCTTGCATAACCGCCCCGTGAATTGATTTAGAAGGCAGCGTGGTCGTACGCCTGCTGTGCAATTCCACATTCACAACAATTCGTTCATCGCCTTTACTTTATTTGAGAGGATACAGCGATTAACGATGGAGCAGCAATAAGATGAGTGAATTTCTAAATTCATGCGAACTCAGTGCTTTCAACATAATGCAACCCTTCGTGCAATTACACGGGTGCCAATTGTTTCCGAAAGTCAAACTCGGCGACGTAATTCAATTTAGACGCAGCGGCATTGAAAAAGAACATTTCGAATACGCTTCCAAGGCACATTTTGATTTTATCGTCGTAAAAGACAACCAGGTGCTTTTTGCCATTGAGATTGACGGACCAAATCACTATAAGAACGACACAGCACCACTTCGTGACGAACTGAAGAAGAATCTGTGCCAGCGCAAGAATCTGGAGTTGCTTCGCATCGACCTTGGATATCTCAATGAGGTGAACGATCAGCATGTATTGCCGCTTCTACTGCACAACTATTTCGTTCGCCAAAATACCAAACAAATTTCTGGTAAGCCACGCGTTGGAACCGCTTGCTTTGAAAATGACTCGCCTGCGACCACAATGCTGGAGCAACATGCGCAAACGGTCAATGAAAAGATTGCCAAATACAAAACAAAAACATCGAATTTTGAGACTGTCGAAAATGGAATTTCCTATTCCGCAAGAGTTCTGCAGGTGGAAGAAGGGCGATACTGCATAGGACAAGGCAGTGCGCACCCCTCCGGAATTCTCGGGACTGACGCGAAGAAACTTGCTGACGTCCTCTCAATTATTGAGCTCGGCAGACAAGTGGATTTGTACCAACAGAATAAAAAAACAGCAAAGCCACTGCGCGAGGTTGAGTTACTTCGGTCTGTTTATTCGGCGACGGAAATTTTTCCCGAAGTTAGAAGATATGCTCTGGAATCCTATTCAAACCAGCATTGACGAGTGAGATGCTGCGCAATTTCTTCGAAAAGTAATGGCAATTAAAACGGTGCTTTCCCTTGCCAGGGCGACGCAATAGCATTCCAAAGATATTAACCAGTGATTAAAGCAAAGCCTTTTGAGCTGTGTTCGCGTTTTGCAGCATCTAATGCCGGGCATATGACCTGCACTGCTTACCATCAAGGCGAGCACCCTTGATAAATATGGAGAAGAGATTATGTCTACTCGTCGCGCAAGCAATTTTGTCGCGAAGGCAGTTCGTGCCATAAGTGTCAGTTGCATAGTCCTGTCTGCCACGAGCCAAACAGCGCTGGCGCAGCACTCTTTGTACAGAAATACATCGGACAAATACGCCGATGAAACTCTGATCATTACATTGTGCGCCGGTGCTGATATGACCCGCGTCCAGCAAACTCTTGATGAATTACACATCACGGTAAGGAGAACGCTTCCTGTTGTTAGCGAAAACTACACGATTTTATTTGTTATGCCCGAAAAGGGAACCGCCGATGCCACGCTCAACAAAATCCTCGCGAAGAAAGATCGAAACTTCGAGACAGTCAGTCGCAATTTGAGACTCAAAGGCGCAGGCATGAAGAGCTTGTCAGCATCGGCTCCTAACGATCCATATTTTATTGACCAATGGAATTTAGCAACAATCGGATGGACTCAAGCGCGAAATAACTTCCAGACCCAACTCGCTCAAATGCCTCAGCCGGCTATTTACGATCTGGATAGCGGAGTTCAGCCTATCTCCAACGGTAACGAACCCAGCTATCCTGAACTGAGTAATATCAAACAGTGGAATGCCTTAAGCGATGCCAAAGAACCCATATCAGAAAGCGCGCATGACGACTACGGACACGGCACCGGCTGTGCCACTGTATATGGTGCTATTACCGATAACGAGTGGGGCATAGCTGGAGTCGCCAGTTTTTCCAAAGTAAATATGCCAGCTATTTACGAATTTCGATGCCTTAACTCGAAGGATGATATTGTGCCTCTGACCACCATCGTCTCAATTTTGCAATTCATCAGCAATAAGGAGATTTCGCATCTGGGCAAAGCACCTATCAACATCAGTCTTCAAGACGGGGGATTGCCTACCGCTCCGTACTGGTCAGATAAGACGCTTCAGAGGATTGCACACACGCTCTACAACCAGGGCAGTCTGGTAGTTTTGTGTGCTGGAGATTATGGACAAGATCTGTCAAGTTACCAACCGCCCAGTTATATCCGAGTTCTTCAGGGCACCGACAAAGATAACTATTTAGGAACTAAAGCAGAGGGCGATCCATCTGATTGGCTGGGCGCAGACAAACCGACCGCCCCAGGCTATGAAATCAAAGGATGGTGGTCGAATCCGGCACCGCCTCTGGTTTACGATTTAGTCGGTACTTCATTTGCGGCTCCTACATGGGCTGGATGCATTGCTGTTTTGCAGGCTCTCGATCATAAGCTTACTGCGCCCGCGGCGGACAAGATTTTGCTAGAGACAGCGCAGACACTCAATTCGAAGTTTAATGGCACAGCTACCACCGTGAAGATGGTTAATCTCAATGCTGCCATCCAGAAAGTTCTTCATTGAGCGATTATGAAGGACACGGCGCTGCTGCCTTGATGAGAGACATCACTTCACTCTGTTTGATACTCATGTTGTCATCACTATTTTTCGCCACTACAGCGGCAATCGCACAGCCCGCAGCAGTGAAAAGAGTCGATGGCTCTCAAGCTATTGACGAAATAATTCGATTGAGAACTAGCGTACACTCGTTGCGACGGCAGAATGATTACGCTAAAGCAGAAGTTGCAGCAGAGCAGGCTGCCGCCCTTGCCGAACGACATCTAGATCATTCCACACCGTTATACGCAATGGTCCTCGATGATTTCGCAAACATCCTGGAAAAGCAGGGGAAGCTTGACCAAGCAGTGTCGACCAAATTGCGTTCTTACGAGGTTTGGCAAAAACTGGCAGACAAAAATGATGCTGAACCCGGGGAAAAAGTATTTATAGCAGAAGGGCTGTGTCTATTCGATATTTTCGCTCAGCGTAATCACTTGCCAATTCCGGCAAAATTGCCGATGCAAGTTTTCCAAATCATACAAAATGCTCCGGATTGGAACCCTGACAGTGAATCTGTGTTGCTCAGTATGAGCAGCATGTTGTTGTGGCCGGAGCATAAAGCGGAAGCAAAAGTTTCGGCGCGACGCTGGGTAAAAGTTTCAGTCGAAGCGGAAGACAAAACCCAGTATCCAGGCGCACTCTCATGGGTAGCAAAAATGGCGGCGATAGACTGCGACTTTACAACGCAGCGTGATTTTGCTGAAAGAGCAATAGATGCCGAATTAGCTTGTCCGCAAAGGAACACGCGGCGTCTGAAACAAGACTTAGAGCTGCTTGCCCAGGCACATGAAGGTTCGAATGATTTTGCAGCTGCAGCATCAATCCTGGAAAAAATACTTCAAATGATAGATCCGACGGATTACCAGGAGATCTTTTTCCTGAAAGATGAATTGTGTGGACTCTACTGCTTTCTGCATGACTTAGAAAAAGCAAAACGGTATGGCACGGAGTCCGAGCAGATTGCATCGACTCAATTTGGAAAGCTCTCAGACGAATATGCATCCACGCAGTCGCTGCTAGGCTGGGTTGCATTTTTGCAGGGAAACCTTCCGGAAGCGCGTCAGCGGCTCTTATCTACGATTCAGCACTTCTCAAACAACTCTCAACTAGTTTATGGTTGTTATGCCCAACTTGCTCGAATCGATGCAAAAAACGGTGATTGGGCAGCCGCCACCGCCCACAGTATCAAAGCAGCTGATGCCTTTTGCGACAACTTCCGAAAGAACAAGAGCGGCTTCTTACTAGCCGAACAAATTGCTCAGGTAAAAGATCAAGTCAGACCAATATTGCGTGGATTGATAAATTGTGCACATCACAGTCATCCAGGCTCAGTATATTCCAGAGTATTCCCATTAAAAGGACTTGTATTCGACAACTTGTCTTTGTACAGCCAGGTAAGCCGCTATTGCAAAACAACCCCGAAGGCAATGGAACGGCTCAAGCAGTGCACTACAAACGAGCGGAATTTAGCCCAATTTAGACTGCAACCAGCTATGTCGTCGCCGGTTCGCGAGATGCTAACACTAACAGAAAAAGACGAATCACTACGCCGCGAACTGCTTGCTGAGTCAATTAGCTGGGCATCGAAGTCACAAGACGTGAAACAATCGATATCAGACACCGCTGCACTGCGCCAGAGTCTTTCGAATGAAGAGTGCTTTGTTGATGTGTATAAATTCGTTCCGTTCGATCATGGTAAAGCTGCTTATTGTGCATTTGTGCTATCCAAACACAATGAACCCAAAACAATAGATATAGATGCCGCAGACTTAGAAGAATCAATTTCAGCATGGCTCAAATGCATCCGTCGCGGCACAACAATGACCGTCGCAAAACTCGATTCAACCAATCGAGACATCAAGCTAGATACCATGAACGTCGACTATGGCGCAGGAGAACTGAGCGAAATCCAGCGAAGATCCGAAGTAGCGAAAAAGTTAAAAACACTTCTCGAAGAAATCAAACCTTTTGGAACATGCTTTGCATCGCTAGATGGAGATCTTTACAAAGTTCCATGGCGTTTGCTATTGCGGAAGAATCAACAGTTCGCTGAAATTGACAGCGTCTCGCAGCTCTCCGTCAAAAGAGGCTCGCAGAAGAAGCCAGCTGACAGCGACGAAGTGCTCGTTGTTAGCGATGTCAGATATGATCACGCGCCTAAACTTGCGGCGACGAAATCAGAAGGAAAAGCAATCCGCGCTCTGGCAGACTTACAAAAGTTTCACGTTACGCAGCTTGTGCAAAGCGCTGCTGACCGAGAGTCTGTGATCGAAGCGCTCGCGAAATGCACGTACGCACATATTGCAACGCATGGTTATTTCATCGATCAAAGTCCAACAGACAACGAACAATGGATTACTTATTTTGCCAGCCGAAATGCCTTGATGGAAAGCGGAATTCTGACTGCACAAGATCAACCCCTGACCGCTCAAGATTTTGTCTCGATCGAATTGAGCAGATGCAAACATGTAACACTGTCTGCCTGTGATACAGGAGTTGGTGAAACCACGTTCACAGGAGAGGGAATCGTTGGCTTAAGATCGGCAATAGCTGCTGCAGGCACTCGAAGTCTGCTAGTTTCGCTCTGGCCGGTTGACGACGATTCGACCGCCGAACTAATGAATCTGTTCTACATCAATCTCTGGGAAAAGCATTACAAGCCGACTGCTGCGTTAGCGCAAGCACAGGAGACGCTCGTAACGCTTCATCCAGAATGGGCAAACCCATATTTTTGGGCGGGCTGGATCATAGTGGGACGTAATTAGTGTGGAACGTCAGGAGCCTTCTGGCGCAGCCGCCCGTGCCAATCGATTGAATAACTGAGTCGTTCGGCCGACATTCTGGTCGAACCGCTAACTAAAGGTTGCTCATTTAATGTGCCGTGCCAAAATCTCGCCAAAACTTTTGCCTAATCTGAGTGACGTGAGGGTGAGTGACACGAACGGAACTTACAACGATGCCAACCAGTCAGCACGAATTGATGGAACGCACTAGTCGAACTGTCGACAGACCCGAAAACATGTCGGCAATTGCGGCAAGCTGCTGGACTATTACCGAAGGACAACGTGCCCAAAAGTCAACAGATAAAGGCGTTACGTCGCTTGACTTTGGTAACCAGTCGAGACTCTATGATACCGCTGACAGTCCAGTATTAGTAGCTCAAATCGACACCGTGACACCACCTGAGATTGGTCTACGTAATCTTCCACCTTTAAGAGCCTCTGACGTTGCAGACGTTGCAACAGGTCATAACTCAGAAACGGCTTCGGTCACAGAGCAAGCGCTTACGAAAGCAGGTATTTTACCCGATTCTACAGACCTCCTGAATTCACTAAAAGCTGCGCAGAACGATAATGGCTCAAATGCTGTCAAACGCGATTTGCCGCCAGCGCAAGGCTATGCCGAGCCCCCGGCCGAAGCTGCAACAAAGAAAGATCATTGGAATCCAAGCAAGGGTGATTTAAACCCGTTAGACCCCTCATCGTGGTCTAAGCTGCAAATGTACGCAGGAGATGTCGGACGAGCAAACGGTTGGGACGGTCATCATCAATTCGAGCAAATCAATGCCTTGAGACACGCTCTCGCAAGTGCATATGTAACATTCATCGGTGGAGCTTCAGCGGCGATGCTCGCAGGTGACTGGCATGAACTACATACGTCGATAGACGATATGCTCAAAGGAAAACCCTGGAGCGGCAATTCGCAAGACATGAAAGACTGGAAAGATCATGGAATTGATATCAACAACAACAGAGCCGGTGCTAAGATCGCTCAGGAAATCAAAGATAAGGGCGGCTCTTGGCAAGACGTTGAAAAAGCAATTGTGGACGCAATCAAGCATCGTCTTGGCAAAGATGGCAAATTAAAGGAACCTGATTATCCATTGCATACTTTTCTCGGTACGCCCTAGTGAAAAAGCAACTCGTTGTCACAATAGCCGTTATCCTGCTCGCTCTTGGCGTAATAGCATTCGTGACGGTTTGGAACAATGAGACCAATAAAAACCATGTGAGCTACGAAAAAAGCAAGTGGCAAAACGACGTATCAGCAAGGCGTGACATGTTAAACGCCCTCTCAATCAAACCAGGAATGTCTGACGAACAAATGCGTCAACTTCTTGGCGAACCAGAGTTAGAATCAATAGACAAATCTAATAAAACCACCAGAGTGTTTTGCTACCGCATGCCTTTCTCTGGCCAGAAAGCCGTGTACTACATTGTCGTGAAAAATGGTCTCGTTACTGACACGCATGTTGATGATTCGGGCGACGTTGAGTACGACGAAATTGAACACAACATGAAAGATGCTGCCAAATCTTCTCGATAGATCTTCGACACAAACACATCATTGCTATATCGTTGATGCAATCTTAGAAAGACAAAGCACAAGAGAAGTAATTACGAACTTGCGGCTAGCAATAAGGCGCGTGAGCTTATAGCCAATGTGCATTCCGAAATTTGGGCAAGAAAGGTCCAAATATAAAAACTTTTCGATTTTGTGGACAATCGGCTATAATTAGACATCCCTTTTATCGGTATCGCATTATGCATTGGCGTACGTCCATCGTCGTAGCGCTTTTTTCGAGCGCCCTGTCTATAGTCCCAGTCCTGGCCCAGGTAACAACCGGCGTGCCGGGCTCTTCGTCAGCTACTACGACAATTGATGGAAAACAATTACCAGCACCCGACCCAGCATTTCAAGGCATTATCAAAGAAAACGCCTCTCAATCACGCGCCTGGTGGGCACCGCGAATAGTACCACCCAAGAATGCCCCCAACGTCCTTTTGATCATGACTGACGATGTCGGCTTCGGCGCTCCGAGCACATTCGGGGGAGTTATCCCGACACCGACGCTTGACCGGATCGGCCGCGATGGTCTGCGCTTTACGCAGTTCCACTCGACAGCCTTGTGCTCTCCATCGCGCGCAGCCCTTATCACCGGTCGCAACCATCACGACGTTGGCTTCGGCGTAGTCTCGGAACAATCTACCGGCTTCCCGGGCTACAACAGCATCATTCCGAAAGACGCCACCACCATCGGACGAGTTCTCAAGGAAAACGGCTACGCGACATCATGGTTCGGCAAGGCTCATAACACACCTGCCTTTGAAGCCAGTCAAGCCGGACCATTCGATCACTGGCCCACGGGCATGGGATTCGACTATTTTTATGGTTTCATCGGCGGTGATACCAGTCAATGGCAACCCAATCTGTTTCGCAATACAACCCCGATTACTCCCTTCGTCGGTCATCCAGGGTGGAACTTAACCACAGCCCAGGCAGATGACGCCATCAATTGGCTCAATCAAATCAATCAAATCGAACCAAACAAACCGTTCTTCTGTTATTACGTACCTGGCGGCACGCACGCTCCGCATCATCCGAAACCCGAGTGGGTGAAGAAGATAAGCGATATGCATCTTTTCGACAAAGGCTGGAATTCGCTGCGCGAGCAAATTTTTGCCAATCAGAAAAAGCTTGGTGTCATTCCCCAAGATGCAAAGCTAACCCCATGGCCCGACTCACTTTTAAAAAATTGGGACAGCCTCAGCGCCGACGACAAGAAAATGTTCATCCGCCAGGCAGATGTGTATGCCGCCTATCTGGCATACACCGACCATGAAATCGGTCGTGTGATCGATGCGATTGGCGAAATGGGCAAACTCGACAACACGCTTATCATCTACATCAGCGGCGACAACGGCTCTAGCGCCGAAGGCACCACGATTGGAACTCCAAATGAAGTAGCCTCGTTTAACGGCGTTGATGTGCCAGTGCAAGCCCAGCTCAAGAACTTTTATGATGTGTGGGGCACTGATCGCACATACAACCACATGTCGGTCGCATGGAGCTGGGCATTCGATACGCCATTCGCCTGGACGAAACAGGTCGCTTCCCATTTTGGCGGTACGCGTCAGGGTATGTGCGTTTCCTGGCCAGGGCACATCAAAGACGCGGGTATGGTACGAAATCAATTTCATCATTTGATTGATGTCGAACCGACAATTTTAGAAGTATGCGGAATCCCAGCGCCTGAGCAGGTCGACGGAATCAAACAAAAACCAATCGACGGTACGAGTTTTGCTTACACTTTCGATTCGGCAAATGCAAAGGCACCGTCGCACCATAAGACGCAGTACTTCGAGATGATGGGAGATCATGCCATTTATCACGATGGCTGGATTGCAAGTACAAAAGTTGTCAGACCACCATGGGTGACAATGGGAAAGGTCAATCAAGACCCATTCAATAATTCCACCTGGGAGCTATACGATCTGAATAAAGACTGGACGCAGTCAGTTGACGTCGCTGCAGCCAATCCGAAAAAACTCGACGAGCTAAAAGCGCTATTCACTGCTGAAGCGAAGAAATATAGCGTCTTTCCTCTCGACGCCAGTTGCGCTACACGACTTGTGGAGCAGCGTCCCAACATAACCGCAGGACGCAGCGAGTTTGTCTACACAAAACCCTTGACAGGCATTCCGCAGGGGGATTCTCCACTTCTGCTCAATACCTCTTACAGCATCAAGGCCGAAGTTGACACCACTGATGGTGCCGAAGGCGTCTTACTTACTTCCGGTGGACGCTTTGGCGGCTACGGACTTTACCTGCTCAAAGCCAAACCCGTTTTCCTCTGGAATCTTGCCGATATGAAACGAGTTCGATGGGAAAGTCCAGAAGCACTGAGCGCGGGCAAACACGTCATTGAGTTCGACTTCAAATATGACGGGCTTGGCACAGGCACGCTCGCATTCAACAACATGAGTGGCATTGGTCGCAGCGGAACAGGAACATTGAAAATTGACGGTAAGGAAGTTGCCACTCAAAAGATGGAAAACACAATGCCCTTAATCTTGCAGTGGGACGAAAGCTTCGATATCGGCTCTGATACGGGCACTCCCGTTTGCGACGAGGACTATCAAATACCATTTGCTTTCACTGGAACGTTAAAGAAGCTCACGCTCAAGTTGGACAGGCCGCAATTGTCGCCAGCCGATATAAAACAGTTGCAACAAGCCACAGCTGATAACAATCACGCTAGCGAATAGCTCCGCAAAAATAGCGCATTGTGTCCAATATCGTCGGTGATGATCGTGTCAATCTGTCCAAGCGCCTCAGAAATCCATTTAATGGTTAATCGCAAATCTCGCTTTGAGAGAAGCTGGTACGCCTGCGCGAATTACGAGCGCCGATTGCGCTATATGTGCTGAAGAAGCACCTTCCTGATTTGCGCATGCAGCAAAAAGTTAACATCACCGTTTGGCATGAGAGGTCTGACCAGTTGATGGTGACTGTCTAACTAATGCTGTTCACTAATTTTGAAAACCATGCGTCAGCGCTTTTAGATCGCCGTCGACAGTACAACGCATACATGGGAAATAAGTGATCGCGACCGCGTGCATTTAGAAATGCACGCGGTATTATTTTTCAATTTCCGTGATTGCAGTAGCGTAATCAATTACAGGTCAGCTTCGATCGCTGCAACGAGTTCGATAACACTGCCGTCGAAGCGAACATTATTAACGAAAAAACTCGGCGTGCCATTCACACCACTACGCACACCACTCATGAAATCTTCATGGACGCGTTGCGCGTGAGTGTGCGATGTAAGTGCGCTCTCGAACTTGTGGTGGTCAATGCCAAGGCTTTTTGCATAGCCAGCCAGGCTATGGTCATCGAGCGCGCCTTGATTTTCGAACAACAATCCATGCATTTCCCAGAATTTTCCGAATTCACCGGCGATCTCGGCTGCCTCAGCAGCATGTTGCGCATTTGGGTGCGCTTGCTTGAGAGGAAAATTGCGAAATACATAACACATGTCTGTCAGAGAAACTTCGGCGCGCAACCTCTTCATTTGCACATAAGCGGCAGCGCAAAATGGACATTGATAGTCACCGTACTCAACAATGATGATGGGGGCGTTGATGTCGCCCAACATATGATCGCGCTTAGAGACAGGCGAGGCTAGACGACTGACAAATTCTTGTTCAAGCATTTGTTGGTGCTCCTTTCTTGGCTGAGATATGATCAAGAGCGCGCAATATTCCATCAGCGCCCGGATTTATCCCCATTGGTGATACGTAACTCCATTGGATAATGCCATCTTCGTCAATGACGAATAAAGCTCTCTCCGAGACTCCTTCTTTCGACCGATACACTCCATAAGCTCGAGCTACTTCTCCTTTCGGCTCGAAGTCTGGCAGAAGCGGGAAACGGAGATGCCTGTCTTTGACAAAGGCGGTATGACACCACACTCCGTCGACAGAAATACCAATCAGCTGCGCATTGTACTTTTGAAACTCACTCAAAATCTCATTGTAGATGTTGAGCTGATCGCTACAAACAGGACTCCAATCAGCAGGATAAAAACATAAAATGATCGGCTTGCCGCCGAAGTCTTCCAGAGCGAGTAGTTGATCTGGGGTTGCGTGCAGCGAAAAATTAGGAGCGCGCGTGCCAGCTTTAAGCGCTGAACTATTAGAGTGACCTTTTTCTTGAGAGTGACCGTTGTCTTTAGATTGATTTTGTTGCATAGAGTTCGACCTCGTGATTTCTGTGGAGCGACGCAATACTAGCTATTTCTGCCCTCCTGCAAGTGCCGGAGTCTTGCTTTTTTCTATAGTCACTGAATTTTTCTTCTCATCATAAGCAATCGTCACCTCATCACCTTCTGCGATATCTCGACGAAGCATTGCGCCAGCGAGGCGCGTTTCAACTTCGGTTCGGATTTTTCGCTTCAATTCACGAGCACCATATTTCGGCATGAAACCAACTTCGGCCAAATGGTCGACAATTGATTCAGTAAAAGTCAGAGTTAATCCCTGTGCATGAGCAGTTCGCCTCACCCTTTCCAGTTGTAGTTTGACAATCTCCTTAATCTGTTCTTTCGTCAACGAATGGAAAACAATAATGTCGTCTATGCGATTAATAAATTCTGGTTTGAAATACCTGTTGAGCATTCCCATAACCTCAGTCTTCAGTTCCGCATAAGACCTGCGCATATGGAGATTCTCTTGAATGGCTTCAGCACCAAGATTGCTTGTACAAATAATTATCGTATTTGTGAAATCGACAAGACGCCCTTTTCCATCAGTCAAGCGACCATCATCGAAAACCTGAAGAAGAATATTGTGAACTTCCGCATGAGCCTTTTCGATCTCATCAAAGAGAATTACAGTATGTGGACTTCTACGAATGCGTTCAGTGAGTTGTCCACCTTCTTCAAAGCCGACATATCCGGGAGGTGCTCCGACAAGCCGAGCTACGGTGTGCCTTTCAGTATATTCGCTCATATCTATGCGAACCAGTGCATCTTCGTCGCCAAAGACAATGTCTGCCAATGCTTTGGCTAGCTCTGTTTTGCCGACTCCCGTAGGACCGAGGAACAGGAAATTGGCAATTGGTCTGCGACCTTCCCTGAGTCCTGCACGAGCAAGTCTGACTGCGTCGCTGACTGCAAGAATCGCTTCCTCCTGTCCTATCACTCTCTGGTGAATTCGATTTTCCATTTCCATCAACCGTTCGCGCTCTTCCGTTGTAAGTTCAGTTACTGGAATGCCAGTCAATCTCGAAACAATTTCAGCAATGTGCTCGACACGAACCTCTTCCGATCCAGTTCCAACACGACCCTTCCACGCGCCGAGAACCTGCGCTTAATCGGCGATAGTCGAAGTCGCAGATCTCAAGCTGGTCAGCCACCTTATCTGGTGTCGCGCTCCTGACGAGAACAAATAGCGCTGATCCGCCTGGCTGTAATTGAGCTGCCACTTGCTTCATGACATCATCGTTAATGCCGACATCCGAGAGTGCGCCTGCGATCGCGCCTTCAGTCTGACTTCCTCAGCCTTGTACTCATCATCGTATCCAACCACGATCAAATTGCTCATATAATTGTCCCCTCATTGTCTATTCGACTCAGTTGTGTTTACCTTTTGCTCAAATGCTTTTGACCGAAATTGTCTTGCCGCTTTTCTGATTGTTGAACAACTTCGGCATCTCGATCGTGAGAACGCCATTCTTGAAGAGCGCTTCGATCTTGTCGACATCGATTTCATACGGCAGCGGAATCAACACTGAAGGAACCGTATTGGCGCTCCATTCGATACCATCCCTTTTCGTTCTGGTGTTATTAAAGATCGGCAGATAATCGGTGCCCAATAACTGACCACGCCTGAGCGCATGATCGGAAACTGAGAACGATCACAACCAAACTATTGAGTTCTGATAGCTATCTAGATCGCCTGGGCGTTCTTAGTAGCAATTTTCATTTGCATATGTAATTTGTTTATCGGCATGACTAGTGCCAACAAACCACATTTGTACGATGCCGAGATCTTGTCTTCATCTATTCGATTGCCGATATTCAAAGTAACCCGGTAGTCACTAATTAACAACTCATTGTGGTTAAGCCGTCGTTTTTCGGGCTGTTTGAAATCTTTTGGAGTTTCAACTGTAAGGAATCCTCTTTCGAACTGTACCGTGATCTTCTTATCGTCAACAGCCAGCATTTGCATAATGACAATTAACGAATCATTGGTATCGTAAACGGCAAGCGCCGGACGATTTAGGGATTTGACCGTAATTTTAAATACGGTTTTGTTTTCTCCATTGTAGCTTTAGGTATCAACTTCTTCTCTTCCTCGTTGAAAGAAGTATTAGACTGACCTTTTGTTTTATTTGCTACTGAGTGTAGCCTAGTAGTTACACATTAATCGCCATGTTCCTGATTGCATTATGGATATCCTTGCAAGATCTATGGATTGCACACTTTCTTGATCACACTCCGAAATTGCATTCCGCGATTCGTGCTAACGAATGTTCTTATGAAGCACAGCACTGGACGCAATTGTTATGCGATGACTTTGCACATCGCTTGTGCTAGCTCTTGTTTGCAAGATCGCTGCTTGAGCGATCAATATAGGATGCGAATGGCTAAGCTAACGCAACTTGTAATCGGTTAAGCCTGCAGTTGTGCATTCCGCTAGCGCGACATCATGGATGCACGATATAATTCGACACTCTCACAACACCAGTAAAAAGGCGTGATCAGTTTACCGCACGAGGATCTCCCTTCCAAAATTTCGTTTCTGACCGTTAAAAGAATGAGCCGAAGATCTTTTATTGCGTGCGAACCGTCAGCACCGCGCCAGGCAAAGGTTTCTCAACATGCTCCCGCTCCGATACCGATGTCGCGTTGCCGCCCTTATACCTCAGCGTGAAATGCTCGCAGACGCCCTTCAAGTAAGCCGGCGTAGTGCCATCGTCTTGATACAAGTGACCAACGGCAGCACCATCCCTGTCCGGATATACATCGTATTTAATCGCATCGCCACCAGGCTGTCCGACAAAATCAACTGCTGCTCCGGTAGGAATGATGCTGCCGGCTTTGACGAAAAGAGGCACCATATCTAATGGCGCATAGACCGAAATGTATTGACCGCCATCGTACTTTTTACCAGAAAAGTAGTCATACCACTGCCCTCTAGGAAGATAAAGATCGCGCCTCGCGACGCCAGGATGTAGGACCGGTGCAGCGAGCAGCGAATCACCAACCATAAATTCATCGTCGATGCCGAGAGCATTGTAATCGTCTTGATCTTCGAGAATCAGCGGACGGAACCATGGAGTTCCCGTCTCATGCGCTTCTGCCAACACTGTGTAGAGATAAGGTAAAAGGTGATATCTCAATTTTACAAATTTCCGAATGATGTTTTCGTATTTTTTGCCGAAGCGCCAAGGTTCCTGATCGTTATAATCGACAGCATGATGATTTCTGAGAAACGGAGTGAGGAAACCAATTTGATACGAACGTGTCAAAAACTCCCCGTCACTGCGCCCCATATAGCCGCCGAGATCGGCTCCGACAAAGCTTTCGCCGCTCAGACCGAGCGTTTCAAACATCGGGATACTGAGCGCCAGAGCGTCCCATGAAGCGTTGCTGTCACCTGTCCACATGGTGGCATAGCGCTGAATACCGGCGTATCCGCTGCGCGTGATCACATATGGACGCTCGTCAGGGCGCAACCGTTGAAGCCCTTCATAGGTTGCCTTGCACTCCAGAAACGCGAAAAGATTGCGCATTTTGTCGTGTTTTGAATGTTGTCCATCATCATAGTTGACGACGTCTTTCCACAATCCGCCATCACGACTGACAAAGTCGGCAGGTTCGTTCATGTCGTTCCAGATGCCGGAAACGCCTGCATCCAACAAACTCTTGTGTTGGTCTCCCCACCACTTTGCCGCATCGGGCAAGGTGTAATCGACAAAGACAGATTTTCCCGGCCAGACCTCGCCAACATATGGTTCACCATTTGTTTTTTTGAGGAAGTAATTGTGCACCGTGCCCTCATTGAACACGTTATAAGTGCCGCCAGGCTCGTACTTCACACCCGGATCGATGATCGTCACAGCTTTTACGCCCTGTTCGTTCAACCACTTCATCAATCCTTTCGGGTCGGGAAAGCGTTCATGGTTCCATGTGAAGACGCGATAGCCGTCCATGTAGTGAATATCTAAATGCAGAGCATCCAGGGGAATATTTTCTTTCTTGTAACGCGTAACGACATCTCTAACTTGCTGTTCGTTCGCATAGCTGTAGCGACTCTGCTGATTGCCCAGTGCCCACTTTGGTGGCAGGGGCATGCGCCCTGTAAGCTCTGTATACCTGCTGAGAATTTTCTTTATGGAAGGTCCATAGAAAAAGTAGTAATTCATTTCGCCGCCATCAGCTTGAAAAATAACGTGCTCTGGATCCGTAGATGACAGGTCGAAATGCGTGTGATAGCTGTTGTCGAAGAAAATGCCATAGGCAGAACTGCGCCAGGCAGCGTCGATTGGGTCCATCAAAAGTCCAATGTAGAAGGGAATGCTCTGATAGATTGGATCTTGACCGAGCACATAGCCAGGGGTGTCCGAACTCCACATCTGATACGAATCGTGGCGCTTGTCTAAATGTGCCGCCTTTTCACCCAGCCCATAGAAGTGCTCTTCAGAACCTATGGACTTGGCTGCTGCCACCGCGCCAGTCGACGAGTTATATTGCATCGGCAACCCGTCTGCGTTGATCAGTCGGCCCGTATGCACATCGAAGAATGAAATCTTCAGAGGTTTGCGGCTTACAACGACGTGTAATTCAGATGTGTCTAACGAGAGTTCATCCTTAGCCTCTGAAACCTTGAAGGAAACGTTATCCCATTTTGTACGCGCAATTGCCCACGAATGATCGTGTTGCGGCAAGCTAGTTTTAAACGCAGCTCGCACGCGCACCAGATCTGGTGCAAGAACTTGCAGGCGTACCTGGCTATGATCGTCGCAATCAAGCAGCACACCGTCATCTGTTTTCGTCATTCCAGCAAAATTGCCAATCGCTTGCATGCTGCTCAAGTCAACCGCTGACGCTTGCGGACCACTTGATAGCATCAACAAACAAACAAGCAACAGGTACTGCACTAAATTTAAAGACGCTGGGGATCGCATGACATTCCTTTTCGATGGAGGCTGGAGCTATAGTCTATGAGGCGTTCGGGAACACTTCGGCAGAGCTGACCGGAACAACAGGCTCTTCCGGCTTATCGGCAACAAATATACTAGACCAGCAGATAACCAGCTAGATAATGGCCCCAGCGCTGAATTCTCCCCGCACTGTAGTATTCTTAGCTCCAACACGCCGGGAGAATGCAATGCGCGCTTTAACCATCCACGAATATGGCCCACCAGATGTATTCAAGTTGGAAGACATAGAACAACCGAAACCTGGAAATTATCAGGTTCTTGTCGAGGTGAAAAGCTCATCAATCAATCCAGTTGATTGGAAAATTCGCGCCGGTCATTTATCTTTGATAATTCCAAAACATTGGCCGAGAGTACTAGGCGTCGACTGCGCAGGCGTGGTTGCGGAAGTCGGCAGCGCCGTTCGTACCTTCGCGCCTGGTGACACAGTTTTCGGAATGTCAAACCCGCTCAGGACGCCATTTGGATCGTACGCGCATTACTGCATTTGCGAAAAGGATAGCCTCGCAAAAATGCCAGAGGGACTTTCGTTCGAAGATGCAGCGTCACTTCCTGTCGCCGCACTAACCGCATACAAAGCCTTGAAGCAGCAAATTAAACTACAGTCTGGTCAAACGATTTTGATAAACGGTGCTTCCGGTGGAGTCGGCAGTTTTGCTGTTCAGATCGCCAGATCCATGGGGGCAAAAATTGTGGCGACAAGCGGCGCCGACAATATCGAATTCGTCAAAGAACTTGGCGCCGACGATGTGATTGATTATAGAGCGCAAGATGTGGCGAAACTGACGCAAAAGTTTGACGGCATATTTGATGCCAGCGCGAAACTAAATTTCCGTGTAGCGTCGAAAATGTTGAACAAGCACGGCGTCTACGTCACAACGGTGCCGGATGCATACACGATTCTCGGCATGCTGACGTCACCCTTCTCCCGGCAGAAAGCACATATAGTCAGTGCAGGAAGTGGTGCATTTGTGTCGCAAGAACTCTCGGCAATCGCCGAACTTGTATTGTCAGGACAAGTGAAACCGATCATCGCACAATCAATATCGCTAGACAAAGTGCCGGAATTTCAAAAGGTTTCAGAGGAAGGACATGCACGCGGGAAAACAGTCATAAAGATGTTTGAATAACCTTCATACTGCTTCGGCTGTCACCGGTTAGATTCCGTCAAAGCAAGAAAAAAATTGCCCCTTCAGCTAGGGAGATTAAGGCTTTGCCGGAATAAAAGATGATATTGTTGAGCTTCCACACTTTAGATCCCAGAACTGGAGGAAGCATGATGTCTAGAAATTGGTTGAGAGTCCTGTTCGCTCTATCTGCAGTTTTTTCTCTCAATGCATCCGTTGCTGACGCAGCAAGTCATGATGTCTTCCTTTCGCCATACTATTGCATGCCCAGCGGCAGTGGTGTGACTGATGCCACAGTATCCTTCATCACGGTCAATGGTGGTCGGGGCTCTATTCCTGCGTTGAATCTGGTTGTACCGCAGAATAGCACCACCATAGGCGCATATGGTCTTGTGCAGAGTGCAGCGCCAGTAGGCTTCGGTTCGCTGAGCTTTGACGCTAAAGATGTAAACCGCAGTGCTTTCGTCGTTGTACATGTGACCCAAAAGAATGGTCAGCCGAATGCTGGGGTTGCTTTTTTCTCGGACTGTGTCACGGCGCCAACGCTTGACACTCCGTCGGACTGGTTTCATTGCGTAGCCCAAACTAGCAAGTTTTTTGCGTTCGACAATGGTCCTTTCGATAAGGATGCGACCTTCGCCTACGCTACACTTCTCCAATTCGAAGACAGCAGCGCCACCCGTTCAACTCAAGTAGCCAATGTCAGACTGAATGCGCAAGCCAAAAATGCAGTCGCTGTGATGCGTCAAGCCGAAAATAACTGTGCCCTGATCGGCGAGAAATGATTCACGGCTGTCAGGTCGATTAGTTAGTTCGTCAGGTTCGTACTCTCGGTTGTCGTTGCACAACGGCAACGAAGTGAATTGTGCTGCGGTTTATGCCGCATAATCCTATCTCCCATCAGCTGAAGAAGGAACTGGAGGACCTGGAGCGAAATCCAGTAAAAACCCTGTAGATAACACAAAGGATTGTCCGTATATTGAACGAGCCACTTTCAGGCACGTTCACTGACCGCACTTACTACAATTGAAAATTCGGCGTTGCTATCGTATTTGGTGGCAGCTGACTCTGACTGAGCACCAACGTGTGCTGGGTTTAATTAACAGCGAGGTTTTTTATATGTCTTCTGACCACGATCCAAACAATGGCAAGAATGGTGGCACGGCACAACTTCCACCACTGCCTCCGCCAGCCTCGGCACATGCGCATACATCGGCAACAATACCAGGTCCGCCTCAAGCGTCTGCATCGCCACATCAGTGCCCCGGGTGCGGTGATAGCAGCCACATTTTGTATCCTTTAGCGGATTTATTGAAGGCAGTTGCATCCTCATTGCAAAGCCAAAGCGGACACAGCCCTGAGCAAGTTGCTGAAAGGTTGCTGGAAGAGAATGTGCGACAAACAAACGTGCAATCTGCTGATCAGTCCGAGACTGTGAAAACTCATAAAGAAATTGCTCAGCCCAATTCGGCTCGCTCGTTCATTGAAAGTTTCGCGCAAACTATGAATACACCACTATTTAAGCCGCAGAGCAAAGCAGAGAGCGCGCCAGCCCAATCGAAGTCGCCGCCTCTATCTCCCCATCCGACTAACGCCGAGCCGATAGCAAATAAAGACAATGGAGATCCAAACTCACAAGCAATAGTTGACCCCAAACATGCAAACAACGGAACTGAAAAAAGCAAAGAGCCACGACGTGAAGAGTCCAGCTACCGAGATCAAAAAGAAGAAAATGAAAATGAAGAGGATAAAGAAGATGCTGCTGATGATGAAAAAACTATAGACGAAGCTGACGTGACAAATCTAGCTGATGCACCAGCAACAATGCTGCACCGCTCTCACAACAACAACAACAACAACAACAACAACAGCCACCACCACCACAGCAACTACAACAGACGTAAATTCCCAACAAAGCTAATCAACTTCCTCCGCCCAAACGAATCAAGTTCCAATGCGGAAGAAGACGAAACCGCTGAAGGAGGTGTCGATGAATGGGGTGATCCGATCCCTCAAAAGCCAAAACCCAAACGATTTAAAGTCTGGCAGGGCTTAGACGGCATCGCCGTAATGATGTTCGGTGTGGTCATTCCTGCAACGATTCTGGCTGCAAGTTGTGCATCTGTGCCGAAGCGACTAACCCTCGTTTTACTCGATCATCCGGTTGAAACAATAGTTGAACTATTGCTGCTGGCTCTCATACCGCTAACGAACTACGCGATGTGGTCCGCTTTCCGCAAAGACGACGTGCGCCTCACTCTAAAACGCGGTATTGCACTCGGTTCGTCAATGATCACTTCCCTTGCTGTGAGCGGAATTTCCATGGCGGCTCTCTGCAACAGCAATCAGACGATGCTTGAAACAGAAATCGGAACCAGTTTCGATGCTGGTTTCATCTGGCTTTCCGTCATAGCTCTGGCAGCAGCGATGTCGACTGGATACATTGTCTACAGCTTTCGAAAGACCCTCGATTTCGCCAGGTCCCGCCGACTGATCGTGGCCTACACGGCAGCAGGAGCGGCGCTTACTACAGCAACAATTCTTGGTTCCGAGGCGAATCAATGGAACGTGCGCCAATCTGAGCGGATGGCGGTTTCCACCAACAAGCAAGAGCGATTGCAGGGTCTTGAACGACTGAGACCAATTTTTTCGGAAAGGTCTATGCGCATGGAATGCACAGATTCACGCGCCGCAGGTTTGAGTGGATTGTTCTTCCCAATTAAAGACACTCCGCACCAGGAATTGTATTTCAGGATGACAGGCAAACCGTTCTCCTTCAAGGACGAGCACAATGACATCGCCGTTATGCCCGACGACTACGTTACCCGGCACGCAGTAGGAGACAAAATAAAAGGGCTCGGATTGGTGCGCTCAGAGATGAGTGCGGCTGTACAGCCGTCGACATTAACCACAGCTGTCGACTGGACGTTCGTTTTCGGCAACGAATCAAACAATACAGATCAGGCTCGCACCGAAATCAGCGTGCCACCAGGAGCGGTGATAACAGGAATGACTGAGTGGGTGAATGGTCAACAAATCCACGGCACCTTCACAGGCGGAAAAAATCGGCAAGACACGAGCTGGAGTTCCGCTACTTCTGCCGCTGTCACCGACCTGGGTCACGGACGGGCCCTTCTGCGCTGCTCTGCAGTTCCAGCAGGAGCGCAACTGAAGATGAACGTCAAGATGATTGTGCCGCTCAAACCAGAGAGTGTCAAAACAAGCGAAGGACGTCAGACAGCTTCCCTGCTGTTACCAAAACTGATTGCCACCAATTATTCGGTTGAAGATGAGAACGTTGTGCAGCTATATTCGCCACTGAAACTTTCAAGTGACTTCGCAGAGTTGAAAAAGACTTCCTCAAATGGAGTGCAGCGGCTCGCAGGCACGCTGGAAGGTAAGCGTCTGGAATCAGCCGAAGTATTAGTCACGGTCGAGCGCCCAGACCCTGAGATGATTGCGGTGCTGGACAAGACCGGGGTCAGACTGAAAGCGGAAGACGACCGACTTCTTGCAGAGAAACAGCGGGCTGCGCGTGGTTCCAACTACGCACCATTGCCACAGCAACTGACCGTCATCGTTGATGGGCGCCAGGGGTTGCAACAGCAATTGAACCAGCTCGCCACGGGACTCAATCATCATCGCGACGCACATGGTCTTAAGCCAAGCATCAAAACAGTGAAACCACTGTATGTTGTTCAGGATGTAACACGCGTAAAAAGCACTGCCCCCAAACACCTGCTGATCGTAGTGGATGGTTCAGAGGCAATGAAGCCGCATCTAAGTGAGCTAAAGCAAGCGCTTACGCAGAAATCAATTCCTGTCGATCATGTAGAAATGATGATCGCATCACAGGATCATCCGGAACTGTCACGAAAAGTCTCGCTGGATCGCGGAGTGAAACTTCTTGAGGAAAAGAATTTCAGTGCTGGTCAAAATAATTTGCGCACTGTTATCGACGCCGCTGAAGAAGCTGGCTCTGCAAAAGGCGGCGCGGTGCTCTGGATTCACGGACCACAACCGATATCCAGTGGTGAAGTGTATATCACGACACCTTATGCAGCACATCCAGCCTTGTATGAATTACCGATTGCCAACGGCGAAATTGATACTGCTGAATTCTTTAAAAATCACAGCGATATCGGTCAATTTATGCAGGTATCACACAAGTCGAAGTTGGATACTGATGTTGCCTGCTTCTTCGACAAATGGCAACCAGACAATATCGACTACGTTGTAGCGATGAATGGTACCAATGCCAGGGCTACAAAAGTACGTGAGATATCCGAAGTGGAAGGAAAAGGAATTCTTCAGCTGAATGCCTACAACAAATGTATGCAGCTGCTCAGTGAGCACAAGTCAGGCGCCGCAGCACGCATCGCCGTTGCCTACGGCGTGCTGACCCCGGTTAGCTCGATTGTCATCGAGCAGGCAGAAGAGAGCGCGCAAGCAGATGAGAATGCACAATCCGATGCACCATCGCTTCAGGGTGCGACGAATGGAACGATTGGACCGCAAGGCACAGACGCGACATTCATCACCGGAGTGAATACAGCCGGAACAGTTCGGGTAAACAACCTGGCTAACCTCGAAGCGCTGCTGAATATCATCGCCAATGGAATGGAAATCCTCGGTGTTGTCTGGGGAGGAGCGACGATGATAATGGGCTTCATGCGCCTTGGGTCAGGTGCTGATGGTGCGATGACACGAATATTCCTCGGCTCGATCGGAGTTGCTGGAGGATTGTGCACGCCGGGCGTCATCAACTGGCTCGTTGCCTCAGCCCGTGACGCGAACTTGTTCAGCTAAATTGCAATAACAAACAGAGAAGCGTCGGAGCAAATTGCTGGAATTGAAAGAGCAGCATCGGTTCAATTGCTGGAATAAAAGGAGCAGCATCGGATCAAAATAGAAATTGAAAAGGAAGCTTCGGCATGGTCCGGAGCTTCCTTTCCGACGTATTCGACGAACAGGACAGGGATGCGCGAGCTTTTCCGGCTGGGTATAACAAAGGTACCGGTTGGTAAGTCAAATGAGCACAAACGCCCTGAGCGAATCCCGATTGGAGAAACTGGTCAATTTAGCGCTAGCCTACGCAGAAGGCAGCGCCGATTCGGGCATGCAGCTCATCGCGAGCGTCGATGAAGAGACAATTCCGCTCTTGCCGCATGAGCTCAGAGCCACAATCCTCGACGCGATATTGACAGGAAAGAAAACCGCCCTCGACGATCGCAGTAAAGCGTTGGTGCAAGCCACGCTCAATGCGACGACGGACGAGAGCTTCCTCGTCAAAAAGTCCGAAGCATACATTGAAGCACGCGAACAACTGGGCGCAGAAACACTGCTTAAGTGGCGCGTGAAGCTGGCTGCGCGGAAACAGGCAGGAAGCAATATCCACATTGAAGCGCTGATTGACCTCGGAGAGGTGTATCAGTCGGGCGGAAAAAGCAATGATGCTCGCGCAATGAGAGAGGCAGCCGCAAATGCCTGCGAGTCTGGCGAGGTTCAGAAAGCAGGCGTCGGAAAACTTCTAATAAAGGTTGCTCAGTCGTGTTACGACGCGTCCGATCTGACTCAGGCACAAGAAATTGTCAAACGCGCGGTCAATCGCTTCGAGAAATCTGCTAGAGAGGTTACATCCGAGACATCTGCTAAAAAGACTTCCCCTGATGACGCAGCGAAGCATTCCGCCGAGCTCAAAGATTGCCTGCGGCTGCAGCACTCCATCACCCAGAAACTACAGTCAAGTGACGACGCACTTTCGGTTGCTCGGCGCATTCAAAAACTTCTTGGCGAAAAAATCAGAATCGACGAAATCGACCGGCTGCTGCTGACCTACGCTAACCTGCCCGATCAATTTGATCTAACGGTCAAACCCGATGGAGTTGATTTGATCTCTGATGATTTTCCAAAAATAGTGAAGGAATTTTCTGGATTAGACCTCGAAAGATATCTTATTGATGCCTTCGCGCAATCGCCAGGTCTCAGCGACGAACAACGAGCCAAAGTGGCAGCAGACTTGTTTAGTGTACTACGCACAGTGACCAAAATTGTCACAAGCACAGCAGGTTCGACTTTAACACTTTCGGAGGAAATCTCGGTAGATTTGCCCCGCGGTCTCTCAGATGGCTACGTTCAAAAGGTAAACTTCGGCACCACTGTAACATTCACGCTCGTTCCAATTCCACCCGATGAAGCGATTTTCGTCAACTTGACTGGTGTCACATTCAGTGTCGGAGGGAAATTGATTGCTGTGCCGCAGCTGGCACTGAAAGCCGAAGGAAATATTTGCATCGTCAAACCGACGCTCGCCGAATGCGGTACAGTCGCGCAAACAGCATCATCGAAGCTGCAAGCAATTACAAACCTGGGCAGAAACATTGTCGTCGGATTACTCCTGAAAACGACAACTTTCTCGACCAAGTTGCCAATCAATCAGAACGACTATCGGACTTACCTGGATAGTGCCATCAATCTAAAGAGAGCATTGCAATATCAGGAGAAAGACTTGCTATCACTCTTCGAGCGATGCGCACGCATAGAAGTGAGGGACCCATTGACACGGTCAATTTTCCAGAGTGGAATGCGTATATGCAGAAACGTAGAAAACGTTCAGATCGTCCGCGAGAGCGAATCTTCGTGCGATTTTAACGGTGTCGCTCTCAGATTCGCCCAGACTGTAAATTTGAACATGAAAAAATCGACAAGCGAACTTGATATTAACGAACTAGAGGGCGTCGATATGAGAGTTGCGTTCAACGCGCCAGCAGAACTCCGCGCAATAGGTCTGGATTTGAGACGCTCTATTCCCTCGCACATAGAAGCGATCAATCTCAGCTCGCCCAAACACCATTGCCGACGTATTGTCGTTCGCACGGACCCAGGCAGATGGATAGGATTAGATCTCAATGAGCAAACGATGCTTCCTGCATTCGATCAAAATGGAAACTGGATGATATTTGGTGTCACTAGCAATCCCATATCTGGTGCAACCCAGAGCTTTTACCTGAGATTGGACCGCAAAAACGAGTTAAAAATGTCGACTCGCGAGCTTACATCACTGGTGAGCCAGACAGCTCTGAAAGGTCTGGACCCTGCCGACCCCTCAACATGGCAATGGGGCGCCGTCGCAATTGGCGCAGAAACAGTGCTCGCTGCCGGTACCATTTTGCGAGGCACCATTGGTGATGAGGAAACCGACAAAATAGTCGACGAAGTGAAAGACGTGGCGAAGTTTTTCAAAGACCTATTTTTCTAGTTCTTCATCGTCAACGACCAGGCATTCATTCCGCTTTTTAAAACGTCAGATTGATTGGCAGCTGGCGTCGCAAGATGTCCATATACCACATGTATCAAAATGGGCTGAACAATTAGAGACTCAATCTTGCTGCTTCACTCAGACCGACCAATGCCACCAGGCACATGCAGTCGAACGACATCGTCACTGAACAGTTCACATTCGCGCCGCAATCTGCAGTCAAACTTAACAGATTCGAAAACTGGCTCCTCGTCTTGTTGGCGTCCATCTGAAGGTTGCAAATACTGCGTCATCGAATTAAAGGGCAAGCGACCAGGATCTGTTTGAAAAGAAAACGTTTTGTCATGCAGCTCATTAGACGCACGTGCACGTGAGGAGCTTCGAGCTCTGGCTGCCAGACGCAGCAAACGACTTGGACCGAACGAGAGTCTTTGCTGCTCTAGTTGTGCTTCTCTCTCGCAAACTTCAGGCCGATGCATCGTCACATAATCTTCGGCAGATTCCTGCGATGTCGGATAGAGTTCATTGATATACTCAAGTCTAGTAAACGAATTTATTTGTAACTCAGTACTTGACGAACATTCAAGGTTTCCTGTGTGCAATCTGCGAAAAAACTTGAGCAGTCTTGATAGAAACATTTCACACCGTCCTCTACTGCGTGTTGCCAGCTCACTTGGTTTTGCAACCCACAGTGACATCATAGGCAGGTTCATATCACCAGACAATTCGCTTTTACGTATTAACGATTTGGTGTATGTGCGAGAACTACAGACGCATACATCTTTTTGCGGCTATCTTTAACGTGGCAGATTTTTTCAACGGTTTCTAATCCCGGAAAGTTCTAACTCAATGTTTCGCTTTCAACTCGGCTTTCATTTGCGCAATCTGCTGCTTGAGATTTTCAATCTCTGCAAAAGCAGCTTGAAGTTCACGCTGGTAGCCGCGCGAATCCTTCGGTGGCTCGAATTTAAATTGCAGCGGCGAACCTGGACGTCCTACGTAATCCCTTGTATCTGAAGACAGCCAATAGTTGTCGTCTGTAAAATGTGATTTGAAGCCGACCTCGTCTTTGAGTAACTCCGACCTGAAACGAAACTGAGCCGGACGTCCCTGGTAGTCTCTGAGATCTGAAGATGCCCGATAGTTATCGTCGCTAAATCGTGACTGGAAGCCAATCGTCTCCTTGAGATACTCCGGGCTTCGACGTTGCGAATACGGGCGTCCTATGTAATCCCGAATATCCGAAGATGCCATATAGTTATCGTCCGTAAAAGTTGATACGTAAGGTTCCTTTGGATGTTCATATCGTATGCGACCACTGGGCTCGGCAAAAGCAGACGGGGAATGCTCGGATTTAAACGCAAACTGCGCCGGCATCATTTTGGCATACGGCGTGCTGAAGATTAGCGGCTGAAAAGAACTCGACGACTCAGAAGGAGGCGGTGGCATTTCGCACGACGGGTTTTGACGCACTTCAACTCGATCATTTGAGCCCATAACGCATTCTCCTGAGATTATAAATGCCAAGCCGTCACTTTCATCGCATCATAAAACGCAATTGTTTCAGGATTTTGTCGAATCAAATGACGACTTGTCGCCGGATTCAGCACCGTATTTGAAAATATCTGCAGTCTAAACACATAAGTAAAGTCGGAGATAAAGTAGAATGCTGTGTCTAAAATTTCTGCCGAACAGCTGAGGAATAGCTATTGGAGATCTACACAATCGGTTTCACTAAAAAAACCGCAGCTCAGTTTTTTGGAGCATTAAGGAATGCCTCCATCGAACAACTGGTCGACGTACGCCTCAACAACGTTTCGCAACTAGCAGGATTCGCCAAAAGAGACGATCTGGCATTTTTCCTTTCGGAAATTTGTAGTGCAGAGTACAAGCACGAAACGCTGCTGGCTCCCACACAAGATTTACTTGACGAATACAAGAAGCATAAGGGCAGTTGGAAAGTTTACGAGCGACAATTCCTATCCTTGATGGCGGAACGACAAATCGAGAACAAAATTCCACGAGAATTATTTTCGAAGCGCACCGTTTTGCTTTGCAGTGAAGACATCGCGGATCAATGCCATCGTCGACTTGTAGTTGATTACCTCCAATCGAAGTGGGGAAACATTTCGGTTAAGCATCTGTAGTCCTTACACAGATGTTCAAGCTAGCCAACAGAGCATCTATGTGCGCAATAGTGCACATTAACTCATTTGTTAGTCCATAACAGGCAAAATATTGCACATTGGATTAGCCAGCAAGGTTGTGTCATCACACTAAGGTCGTCGGCTCTGCATTCCACCGTTGGAGCGCGCCGCAAAGTCATTGACCTGAAACATCTGCGCCTCATCGCCGCTCATAGGCAACGGGAAATTATCTCTAAGCGATTGCGCCAGACCACCGGATTCGCGCGCCATCGTTTGGGCACCAGCACCGGTGCCGAAGTTTGGATTCCAGCGTGGGTCGTATCCACCTCGTCCACTGCCAGCATTTGAGGGCCAGGTGTTCCCGTGCACGGCAGCACCGCCGCTAATTTGCTCCGGCGAGATGCCATAGAAATTCGTTCCGTTATTTCTAGTTTGCTGAGGATAAGGGTTAGGTCCCTGCTGAGGAACGTAGTGGTTCGGGGAAGTAGAGTATTGATTCGGCTGCAGAGCGTAATCATTTTGCGCCGCCGCGTATGGATTCTGCTGCGGAGTATACTCGTGCTGCGATGGCAAAACACCATTCCGCGAGAGTATGCTCTGGACTTTTGAAAACACGTTCTGTTTGTGTGGCGAAGCGTGCTGATTTTGTGGCGAGATATACGGATTCGCATTTGGAGCGGAAATTACCGACTGCGACGGCGGAGTCATATTTATGCTTGAGCCGCTGGTCGCGCTTGAGCCTGAAGTCGGCAGGCCTGAGCCTCTATTCACGGTTGGCCCAGTAACCGTGCTAGAGCCAGTAGCATTGCTAGAACCATTAGCAGTGCTAGAACCAGTCGCGCCTGGTGGAGTGAATTGATTGACTGCATAAGGATTCGATGATGACGACTGCGATGACGAACCGCTCGAATCATATGCATGCCGCGCTTCGGCAGGCAAAACCACAAACGAACTACCGATTGAACAGACTAAACCCAACATAGTTAAATTCGAACGGAGTAAATCGCCCATGCTCACATTCACCATCCGTTGTCTCTGTCCGAGGCAGTCTGCTGACCCAACCACTTGCGTTCAACCGCATCCGGTGTCATGGGTCTAGGCATCCTGTACCCTCCGGTGGCAGTAGGGATCCGGCCCAGAGCCTGACGCACCCCGGGAGCGGCTGCCGATCTCGCCACTCTCGCTCGGTCAGCGCCCATGTAGCCACCAATGTGCGCCAAAAGTTTTCTCGCTTTGTCGCGCACTGCTGGCTGTCCTCCAGTAGTTGCAAGCGCATCCTGGAGATTCTCTTTCGCTTCCATGTAGCCACCGATGGAACATCTGTATTGAGCCAGCAAAAACTGCCAGGTCGGATTGTTCGGATCTAGCTTGATCATCGACACGTAAAATCCGGGAAGCGCTTGCTGGGCCTGATTTCTTTCGCCGGGGTTGCTTGAATTTGCTGCTCGAGTCATGCAAGCGAGTGCTCGCCGCATAAGCGCGACTTTGAAATCAGGCGCTATGCCAGCGTTCATGTTCACCTGTCCAAGGAGCAGTCCATAATATCCCTGACCAGCCTGATACCACTGACCGGAACTCTCCATCTGTCGGCACTGAGCAATTTCCGACGAGATGTAGCCAGTTTCGCCAAACGCCGACGCTCGCTGCTGTGAGCCGCCGAGCGTGAATGTTACTGCTATTAGGAGTGCGGCGATGCGTCCTGAATTCACGCAAACAACTCCACAGGATTCTCTAGTGTCAAGATGATTATTCTACATCGCTCTAGCAAAAGAGGTAAGTATCAGTTTAGGCAACTACCTTACCCGATATGGAATCTAGTAAAATGTCGCCATCATACAGAACGTGTCGTTAAACACACATTGTACTGCCTAAGAGGGAGCGCCATGATAAAGACAGTTTGGAAAATTACCACCGCCACATTGTTTCTAGGGATGCTCGTAGCCTCGAACTCATATGCCGCCGAAAATCCTATTACTGCAGCTGAAGTTCAGAATGCAGAGGGGTGCCTGCCAAGTCTCGCCGATCCGCCTGATGAAATGGTGAAGTTCAAAGATGGGAAGTTCTCCTCCAAAGACTATCCATTTGCTAAAATTCGTGCCACTGCATTTGGTGTGCTGGACGGATCACCGGCCGCTGTTGCAGAAGTTTGTTGGAACACCGGGGGCAGTGGCAACTGGGAGGTCGTCGAACTATTTCGCAAAAAGAACGGACATGTAGTTGGCGATAAAGTCTACTGTCCACGAAACCTCCCCGAGGGCGGAACTATGGTTGGCAGAATCGAAATAAAGAACAACAAGATCTATCTTTACGGCGAGGCGCCAATGGAAAATGATCGAAAAATCAAAACGCCATTGATCATAAGCACGCGACAGTTCACGCCATATCGAAAGTAAATTGCAGGTTCGTAGTTAATGTCGCACGCCGCCGTAGGCATAAAAGAATTCGAACAGAAAAGGGATGAGGGCGTCAGCGTTCGCTGGCGCCCTTTATCTTCAACCGAATAAAACTCCTGGAACATTACTCGAGCCAATCTTCAAGTGCGGCATTACCAGGCAACGGACGAGCGGGATAGTGCTTCGTCTCACCGTTCGGACCATAAACAATCTTACTGCCGTTTTTCTTCTCTACTGTGACTGTTTCAATTTTGTCTCCATTTTTCTTTGATTCAGTCACGCTGACAACATCTGGGTCTTTCCGCGCTTGATCGGCAATCTTATGTTGAACTTCGTTCGCGCTTTTAACGACTTCTGTCCAAGATTTCGGATGGAGCACTCCGTCATTTTTATGAGTATCTCGAGCATGACCATCTGAATTGTGCGAGTCGTTCGATTTATTGTGCGTTGATGCATCATCAGCTTTGTGGTGCTTCGATGATTCATCAGCTTTGTGATGCTTCGATGCATCATCCTCAGGCTTTTTACCCTTGGTAGCTTCTTCCCATGATTTCAACGTAGGCGTTTCATCAACTGCAGGCTTGGCACCCTTTTCGGTCTTGTCGTACAAAGAATGTGTTTTAGTGTCACTTAACTGCTTGAGCAAATCATCACATGATGGCAGGTCGCACGTCGACGAAAAATTCATTGAAGCGTTGACGGCTTTTTTGTATAAATCATTGCCGCCACGGGTGAAAAGCGCTTCTGTGGAAAGTGCCGTAGTAAATTGTTGACTGGATTCGGTGCGATTTTCGAAACTTTCAGTAGCTGAGTTAAATGCCATTTCCGCTTCCTCACTTTTTCCCGACGCAGGGGCGTTTTCTATCGATGGAGGAAGAATACGGAAAAGTTGTATACAAGTTGTTTGCGTGGTGGAAGCGCCCGGCCATGACCAGACCAGGAAGAATTATCTTTTCGTCAATTGCTTCTTGCGAATGTCAGATGCGCGTTTGAGATATTTCTCAGAGTCAATCAAGCGGCTCATGTTCCGATACAACTCGCCGAGAGTGGTCAGCGATTCTGCCGTTGTTGAATGGTCTGCTCCCAACACTTTTTCTCTCGTCGATAAAGAACTCATTATCATCGTTTCCGCCAGCTCGTAGCGTCCCGTTTCTCCGTACAGCTCACCAAGATTGTTGCAGATCGACGCTTTTAACAAGTGTTCAGTTGAGACAGTTTTTTCCAGAATTTTTAGCGCGCGCGTCCAGTCCGCTTCAGCTTCTCTAATTCTACCGGCACACTTGTTAGATTGTCCCAATTGAGTGAGCGGTTTAGCGATGAGCGGATGCTCCATTCCGAGCTGTTTTTCAAAAAGCTCGAGTGCCATTCTGAGCAGGCGGTCTGCTTCTTTCGAGCGACCTGTTTGTGCGAAAACCTCTGCCATAGCACAATGCGCCGTCCCCATGAGAGGATGATTCTTTCCTAGTTTCTTTTCCATGATGATTGTGGCTTCATTGATTAACCTCTCAGCTTGTTTGTGATTTCGATTTCTGGTTTGCAACCATCCCAACTGCAGTTGGGCTTGCGCAGTCGTGAGAGAATCGAGACCGTGTACATTTTGAGATATGTCGGCAGCGCGCTTCAAAAGCCGTTGGGTCTGACGATAATCTTCAAGCAGCCAAAAAAGTTCTGCAAGCGAAATGGCGTAAAAGGCGACGGACGGGTGATTCGGTCCATAAATTTGTGCTGCCGCTTCAAGAGCAGATCTCATGAGCGGTTCAGCGGCGCGGTATTGCCCATTTTGCAGATACAGCTGCCCGAGCTGACCGCGAGTAAAAATGACTTCAGGATTTGCTTGCCCGCACCTCGCAATCAGGGAATCAAGAACAGACTTCATCATCGATTCTGCTTTGCTATACTCACCGGTTGCTTCGTAGAGCAAGGCGATCTCACGCTCACAAACAGCAACATTGACGTGATTCGCTTTGTGTTTTAGTTTGGCAATGCTGAGTGCTTTACCGGCAAGTTCATGTGCGCGCTTGTAATTCCCCATAATCCTCAAGAGCATTGCCATCTCGCAATAAGCCAGGCACATCTCTTTATGGTCTGCACCAAGCGCATTCTCGAGCACTGGTAACACCGTCTTTAACTGGGGTTCGGCTTTGCCGACTTGTCCCATCAGCAAGTAGACGTAAGCGAGATCAAGTTTGACCATAACAGTTTTAGGGTGCTGCGCGCCGAAGATTTTTTCGTGAACGGACAAAGTGCGCTGCAAAAGCATGTCACTGACCTGGTAATGCCCTTGCAGAAAACAAACACTGGCAAGAGCATGCATCAGGGCAGCAGTGTGCTGGTTTTCGAACGAAAGCAATTCTTTCTCAAGATCACTCAGGTTCAAACCAATCATCAAACATCGGCGGGCATCATCAAAGTTACCTCTTTTTGCGGAAAGAGAGCCGGAGATGATGCGAACGATGCTAACAATCACACTGTCAGAGCCAAAAGCTTCTCCAAAATAAAACAGACTTTGATTGAGGAAATCATCTGCCCGATCAAGTTCGTCTGTATGTATATAAAGGCAAGCCAGACCCAGATCGCATACTGCGCCGGAAACCGAGGCGTTTGGCAGTGCGCCGCGAGCGCTCTTCAGGAAGAGTTCTGCTTTCTTGTACTGCTCCATTGTGATGTACAGTCTGCCTAAATCCTGTTGCACTAAAACCTGAAGATGAGGGCGATCTGACCTCGCTTCATAGATAGTCAGCGTTTTCATGTAGAATTCTTCCGCTTGCTCGTATTTGAGCGCATCATCGTAAAGGGAGCCAAGTCGATAGATTGTCTCTGCAGTGTCCAGGTGGGTTTCCGAAAGGAGCTTCTGGCGAACTTGCAAGGCTCTTTTCAGCAGTGACTCGGCTCGATTGTAGTTCCCGGCATATCGATATGCTTCGCCGAGATCGCTCATCGCACTTGCTGTACGAGCATGCTCATTGCCAAGCTTCATTTCAAAGATTGAAAGGGCTCGCTGTAACGGAGCAACAGCACGGTCATAAAGCAAGCGCGCACTGTAATAATTGGAGAGACGCGTCAGCGCCTCAGCCACCGCTACATCATCCTTGCCTTTGGATGATTCGGCGATAGCAACGGCGTCGACAAGCTCCCTTTCTGATTCCGGTCTTCCATTTTTTTGCACGATATCGCGCGGCTCTAGGGTCGGTGATAGAAGCTATTATTCCTCCGATGCCGCGCTGTAAATCGGGTCAACCTATTTAGAGAATTGAAAGTGAAATTCCCCGTTCTCGCTGCAGACGAAGAGGGTAGGAGTAATCAAACCGTCACTTTGTCGGCCTTTAAATTACCGACTAGCGGATGTCCATCCGACCCCGATGGTTGTGGTGCCCGAAGTTTTCCATCTGTTGCAGGATAACCAATGAAGCCTGTCTGACCCGTTTGTCGGTTCGGAGGCAAGCCAAGATTTTGCAGCGTTTCCTCAACAGAGTTGTACGTAACTCCAATTTTTAAAATGCGCCGTGCATCATCGCCGGTGGCAACTTTGCGTCCAAGTTCACCAGCTAAACGCACGTGCTTTTCTATCATTTGAACGGTAGTCAGACGCTTGCCTTTGGTGGTATCCCACAGATTTTCCTCGATACCTGCGCGCGTATGTTGTCCCAGCGCAATCATTATTGCCGCAAGCGGATGCGACAGACGATGCACTGACTGATAGGTAAACACAGAGCCGTGCGGTGTTCGACGTATAAGCTCCATCCAATCGAACGGATTTGCACCGCATGATCCGCCGCCGCCCATGCTGAAGAATCCATTTACAGGTCCCATGTAAAGCCCTCTACGAATGAGGCGCTCAACAATTTCGAGACTATGAATGTGTCCAAGCGCGAAATATGGCTGAATGCCGTGTTGTTTCAAACGCTTCAAATGCTCGATATAAAAATCGGGAGTGGCATCAACTACCATGTTCGAAAATGCCCAGAGCATTTCTTCGGTGGCAACGTGTGTTCCGGCCCAATCCTCCATTTTGGTCAGGGAGGTAATGTCCCACTGGCACGATCCAATCGCAACTGTGACCTGGTCTGGCTTCGGATCAAGTTCCGCCAACATGTGGCGAGTATCGTAGCCCTGCCACTGTGCTTTAGTATGATCATCGGGTGGTGAGAATGAAATCGAGCCACCAACCTGCAAGATCATCTTCGGCACGGCTTCGCGCAATCGCCCGATTAACTCACCATACTCACTGAAGTTCTTGGAGATGTGTCCAGTCTTGGGATCGCGCACATGGATGTGCAAAATGGTCGCTCCAGCATTGTAGCAATCCACAGCCTTTTGCACTTGTTGATCCCAGGTGACGGCGATGTCTTCAGGATAGTCCGAGGGCAACCAGACCGGACCATACGGCGCCGCTGTGATGATTAACGGATCTTGATTTTCCGGCAGTAGCGAATCATCTGTGTAATACATTTTTCGGCTCTCCTTGAAATCGACTTCATCACTATGGATTGCCACCATAGTTGCGCAACATGTTTCAGACAACGTGTTTTGGACAACATGTTTTGGACAACATTGTTTTGACAATTTGTTTCGGACATCAGGATATCTTCTTGATATTCAATTGTGGTCATTTATCCACACTGCAAAACATAAAAAACGCACGGATCTCAGAAGGAAGAACACAGCCTTATACTCCAACTACGATTCAGCCAACTGAGCTCCAACAAAGTCGGATTGCGGACTTGAAAGACCAGATCAACAATCGAGAATCGCTCAGGCATTTAAACAACGCGGAACGATCTCGGGTAAAATCAGTATTTCAGTCGACTGGAGAAGAAAGAATGAATCGAGTTGCGTCATTTTTGTTGCTGTCAGCGCTAATAACCTGCAGCATCACTCGCGGCATCTGTGCCGACATCGAGGGATACACCGATTTGTCAGGCTCGTTTGCAGAGAAAAAAGTGCAAGAACTTGTAAAACTAGGCATTCTCCCAAAAGGAACGCATTCAAAATTTCTGCCAGGCGCTACTTTAACCCGCGGCGATTTCGTTACCTGGCTGGTACGAAGCAATAATGTCCTGCAACCAAAGCATCAAATCCGGCTGGCGGAGCCGGGAACAGCACCGTCGTTCAAAGATATGTCAGGCAAAGAGCCCTCATTTCCTTACGTCCAGGGAATGAAAGACGCCGGTTGGTCAATCGGTTTCGAAGATGGAACATTCCGCCCGAAAGCCGCAATCACGCGAGAACAAATGATAGGAATAAAGGCTTGTCTTGACGCCGACAAAGACCTCACCAAGACATACTACAGCGAAGTCAAAAACTGGGGTGACTGGCAATTGATCGATAAACGCTATTTGGGACCGATGTGCTACGAAGCGATGTTCACGAACAACGGTAATTGGCAAAGAGTATTTGGCGCAACCAAAGTGTGCCAACCGCAGAAAGCGGTGACGAGGGCAGAGGCAGCCGTCTGCGTCTGGCAGGTAGATGGCACACTGCCGAAAAATCCTGAGAATTTCAGAAAGTAGCTGACAGCGAGCTGGCTTCAGTGTGACTGGCTATGTTTCCAACAAGACTGCTACTTTCAGCTCACAACTTTGCCTGGCAGCTACTCCCATTCCTGCCGCAGGGTTTAGAATTAGAGCCAATAAAGGCAGGAGGAAGTTGGAAACATGCCCTCACAAGCCAGAACGCCGTTGCTGCAACGGTTGATAGACATTCGCCGCGACATCCATAGAAACCCAGAACTGGGATTTGAGGAGGTGCGCACAACCGAGATAATCACCGGAGCTCTCAAGCAGTTAGACATTGACTTCCGCACTCCGCCTGGAGGAACTGGAGTTATTGCCGACATTGCGGGTCCGCCCGGAGTTCCGATCGTGGCTTTGCGTGCAGACATAGATGCGCTGCCGTTGGTCGAAGAAACCGGGCTTGAATTCGCCTCGCAAACCCGGGGCAAGATGCATGCCTGCGGACATGATGGACACACAGCCATGCTGATCGGCGCGGCAACTCTACTCAAACAAGAAAAGTCACTGCCCGCCCCTGTCCGCCTCATCTTTCAACCCGCAGAAGAATTGGGTGAGGGCGCACCATATATGATCGACCACGGCGCGCTCAAAGACGTCGGGGTTATTTTCGGCGGGCACATCGACCGTCACTTTCGCACCGGCGTAATCGCTGTCACTGACGGCATCGTCAATGCATCGGCGGACTGCTTCGAAATATTTATCACAGGAAAAGGCGGTCATGCAGCTCGTCCCCACGAAGCTGTCGATGCTGTCGTCGTCGGCAGCTTGATGGTAATTGCCCTGCAAACCATAGTCAGCCGCGAGGTGAACCCGGCGCATCCATCTGTTATAACCGTTGGTCTTTTCCAGGCAGGCACCGCATCTAATGTCATCGCCGCAGAGTGCCGCCTATCGGGAACCATCCGAGCGCAAGATGAATCGGTCAGAAACTTACTGAAATCAAAAGTTGCGCACGTTGCTGAGACCATTGCGCAGTTACACGGAGCCAGTGTCACCGTGCGATTTCTGCAAGAGCTGCCGGTGCTGTCCAATACACCTGAAGTAGTTACAATAGCCAGGCAAGCAGCCGCATCTGTAGTCGGCGACGAGCAGGTGCAGGCAATGAAAATCGCCAACATGGGCGGTGAAGATTTCAGTTTTTACCTGCAGAAAGTGCCCGGCTGTTATGTTCGCTTCGGCGCACAGATAGACGGTAAGGCGTATCCGGCACATTCCAGTTCGTTTGTATTCGATGAAGACTGCCTGCTTATCGGCGCCCGATATTTCTTTGAAGCAACAAAGCATGCTGGCGCTCTGCTTACGACGAATCAGCTGACCGCCAGGATGGATCCCCGGCTGACTGATGGCGTTCACCCGTTGAAGACAGGCGGGGAGGCTGGCAATGATTGAAGTTAGAGAGGCTCGCCCGGAAGACGCCGAGGAAATCACGGCTGTATTTCGCTCATGCTACGGTGAGAATTATGCCTATCCGCAGTTTTACGACGCCGGGGTAATTCGCAAACTAATTTATTCGGATGACGCACTGCTTTTGGTGGCACGCGATGAGGAGAACGAAAAACTTGTCGGCACTGCCAGTGTGATTTACAGCATCGGCGCAAATTCCGATCTGTCTGGCGAGTTTGGACGCCTGGCGGTAATTCCCGAGGCGCGACACCTGGGCGTCGGAAAAAAGCTCATGGAAGAACGGCTCTCCATGGTCGAAGACCGCCTGCAGGTTGCCCTGATGGATGGGCGTGTGATTCATCCATACACACTCAAGATTGCCGAGGCGCACGGATTTTCCGTGGCGGGATTTGTCCCGATGAAGCTGCTTCTCGCCTATCGCGAATCAATCGCTGTGCTCGTGCAGTATATTGGTGACGCTCTGAAGCTGCGAAACAACCATCCTCGAATCATCCCGGAAGTTTATCCTGTGGCTGTGCGCGCCATGAAAAATTGCGGGCTGGATTTTGACGCGATAGTCGACGAGGCAGCACCATCTTATCCGCGCAATGATGAGCAATTCACCCTTTCCGAATTGCAGACGGAAGGATATTTCCCACTGCTGCGCATCGAGCGCGGACGGGTTCGCAATCGAGAAATCTTCGGACCTGTGCGTCTGCACTACGGATTTTTCAAACTGAAAGCACGCAACTCGCACTACCTCCTCGCCAAACATAAGGGACATATCGCAGGCGCCGTGGGCTTTACCATTGACCCTGTCGAAAAAGCGGCACGCATCTTTGAACTGATATCGCTTTCGGATGACGTCATTGGCACATTGCTTTTCGAGGCAGAACGCCTGCTGCGCGAGGAATACAAAGTCGAGTTCATGGAGGTGGACGTCAGCGCCTACGCGCCTCGGATGCAACGCACTTTCCTTGAATTGAATTTCGTTCCAGCGGCTTATGTTCCTGCACTTGTTTTCCACGAAGTGGAACGACTCGATGCTGTGAAGATGGTGCGCATAACAGTGCCGCTCGAATTGGGGCCGCTGGAATTAACTGAGAAAGCACAGGAAATGGCTGACATAGTGCTCCACGGATTCGCATGTCAGAAAATTCTGCCTCGCGTGCGAGAAACAGTCGACTCGGTAGCCATCTTCAAAGGCTTCAGTCAGGAACAGATCGATCGCCTCGCGGCGGTTTGCACACTGCGCAAATTTCCGGCCGGCAGCAAAATATTCGAGGTCGACTCACCCAGCGAGGAGATGTATTTGATCATCGAAGGCGAAGTGTCGATAAAGTCAGGGCATGGCGACAGTCAGGTCGGTACGGTAAAACGTGGAGAGTGCCTGGGCGAAACATCTCTGCTGATCGGCGAACCACACACGGTAAATGCCACCGCCAATGGTGAGGTAGAAGCAGCGGTATTGAGCCGCGAAGATCTGGTAGGGCTGGTGCGGAAACGCCAGGACATCGGCGTGCTCATCTATCGTAATCTCGCAATAGGACTCGGGCAGAAGCTAAGACGCACAAGTATAGGCTGAGCAGTGCTGTGCGGGACTACGAGAAGCATGTAAACGCACTGAGCCCCACCAAGCGTCCTTGCACCACCTTTTTGCCAGAATTAGTTTCGCGTACAATAAATTGAGTGTCACAAGTTTTTGCAATCAAAAAGGAATCGGACATGGCAAAAAAAGAAGCATCTGGTCGTGATTCAAAAGAAACCAAGCACAGTGCGAAAGCGGAGGCTGAAGCACCCCTGAATGAACTGGTCTTCTGCTATTACGACGGACTTTCGTATTCACCGGGAGCCTTTCTAAAAATCGACGGCTTCGAACGCAAACTGCTCTTCTGCAATTCGCAAGGAACGTGGGACGTCAAAGATGAACCTGCTTAGCAGCGCGGTGCCAAAATTTCGAAGAGCAATTAATGGTTGTTAAAATCACTACCGAAACTTGTGAAACATTGCCAACCTACGGCAGCGTTTCAATCGCCTTCGAAGTGGATCGCATTTACGCAATAAACTCGGACGCGTCAGGTCAATTTAAGCTGACTGAAATCACACTGGAAAACCCGTATCAAAAAGATTACGACGCCCTCCCTGGAAACGCGCCTCAGAACTGGAGCAAATGTTTCGATCTAACAAATTGGGGTTTCATCGTGGCGAGAGAAGACGAATGTCGGGTAGGCGGCGCTGCAATTGCATACAAATCCGCTGGTGTGGACTTGCTGGAAGATAACGAGAATCTGGCACTTCTGTGGGATTTACGAGTCAGCCCTGAACACCGTGGACGAGGGCTTGGATCGAAAATCTTTGATGAAGTGGAAAAATGGTGCCTGAATCGCGAATGCACTGTTTTAAAAATCGAAACTCAAAACATAAATGTCGCGGCATGCAAATTTTATCGACGGCAGGGCTGTGAGCTGAAATTCACTAATCGATTCGCTTACCCTGACTTACCTGATGAGATTCAGATGCTCTGGTATAAGAATCTTTATTGACACGAAGCCCAGAAAAATTTTCTACTTAAGACTCGAGCGAAAAGAGTCTACTGAGTCACGCCAGGTTATCATGCACAAGTGACTCTTCTGAATCTACAGTGAAGCAATCAGCGGCACAACCGGCGTGCCACCACCATTGACACTATCAGGTCCCTGATTGGAAAGAATTTGAGTGGCGGACATAATTTCCTTTCCATAATTATTCATCGCCTGAATCAGGGGATCGTTGGGATCAACATTCTGGTCAGCTTGGAATATGACGTTGTTATCATTGCCACCACTATCGCGAACCATCGCTCCGTGAGTTTGCAGCGCTGTCCACAACATATGAGCACCCGGATTCGCTGCTACATCGGCGGGCTCAGGTGTTCCCTGCGGAATTCCTATCGTTACGCCGTAAGGAATTGTACCGGTGTAAATCGGACCACCGTTTCCATTGTTAGCGAAACCATCTTCTTGAGTTTGAGGATAAGCGAATGGAGCAAGATTATTCGTATTATTTTTGTCGTACGAGAATAGCATGTTCATCGGCAGTTCCATGCGCAGCATATGGTCGATGGTGCCTGCCTGCAGATCTGCTTGCGTCAACGTACCGACACCTTCGTCCCAATTACTGTGATCTTGAGTCAATCCAGATCCATCGAAAGGTTCGTTGGAACCCTGGCTGACCGTGGCAGTGTTATCGCCGGTCCAGTTAAAGCCACCGAAAGAATCCCAGGTATTCGTCGCGGTATCATGCACAGTAAAAGTCTTGTCGTTGCCACCGGCTGCAACGGCACCAACTGGAATGTGGACCTGAAAGGTGCTTGGTTCGCCACCAGATGCAGCATCATTGGTAACAGTCACAAGTGGATCGTTTGCGGTGCTCGTATAAATGTTTTCGTTGTAGTTTCCGACGGTATTGATATAAACTCCAGCATTGCTCAATTGGTCATTGCGCATCCACTGTGCACCAGTTCCAAGCGGAAGATTGAAGATCGAATCAGAGGCAAACGGCGTTCCAGGCGTGCGTGGGGTCGTATCTCCTGTTGTGACGGGTTTCGTAGGCGGTATTACATCTCCAGGTGGCGTGCCTGGCTGGGTAGGCGTCGTTACGTCTCCAGGTGGCGTGCCGGGCTGGGTAGGCGTTGTTACGTCTCCAGGTGGCGTGTCGGGCTGGGTAGGCGTTGTTACGTCTCCAGGTGGCGTGCCAGGCTGGGTAGGCGTCGTTACGTCTCCAGGTGGCGTGCCGGGCTGGGTAGGCGTTGTTACGTCTCCTGGTGGCGTCACCGGTGATGATGGCAATGTATCCGAAGGAGACGTCGTTGGTGTGCCATCACCAGGCTGAGGTTGGGTGGTGTCACCGGACTGGTCTGGCTTGTGCCCACCAGCATGATGACCACAATGATGCCCGCCCGGATGAGAGGGCTTCGCAGTCGCCACGTCCCCAGGCTGTGCATCGGATGGCGTTTGCGTTGCGTCGGAAGGTGGTTTGGAAACTGATCCGTCTGGACTTGTTGAGCTAGGCTGAGAGTCTGGAGCCGCTCCCGAATCTTTCAATGACGAAGCGTAGGAATCCAGGGCATTGTTCAGTGATAGCAAGTCGTCTTGAATGCTTTTGATATCAGCATTGAGTGTGCCCAACGCGTCTTTCAGATCTGGAACTCCGCCCGGGCCACTGTTTTTGAAAGTTTCGTACGCGTTCTTTATCGAGTCACTTGCGCTATCATCGATGGAAAAATTTGGCAAATGACCTGCGCTGCTGTCATTTGGCTGCATCGAATTCATCGCATTGCGCCACGAGCCTCTATCTTGCCACTGGGCTGCTGCGGTTGAAGAGGAGTTCGAATCTGCGCTCCGATCCGTAGGTTGTAACTTAGAATCGTAACTCTGATCTACTGCCATATAGCGATACTCCTAAAATCATCGAACCGACCAACGTCGAAGCGAACCCCGGCGGTGCGAAGTGCTGATTTGTCTACTAAGGAAAGGGAACTTAACGGATCCAACATCAACCACGGTAAGGGCGACAAGTGACCTAACCATGGCAATAATGTGACAAAGCTATAACAAGGCAATGCAGAGAGCTACTGCTCAGTTTTTGATTGGCGCTTATCCGCGCTAAAAGCGTGCAGGATTCAAATAATACAAACGGTCTTTGCTATATGGATAGGAGGAAAGGCGAATGCCGGTCTGAAATCCCTTTCGCACTTGAAGACCAGGAAAAAACGAATAATGCCCCAACTCACTCGCAATTTGATCGTACTTATCCATAGGCACCATCACCACAGCCATGCTGGCACGTTGAAGTTCGAGTTCCAGAAGCAATCTAACGATTACGTTAGCAGCCGCTGCATTGTTGCTGCCGGACGGTGCAAGCACCACGACACCAAATTGATAAGGCGTTAGTTTTAATTGACTGTAGCGTTTGAGTCCGATCGGGACGTGATCGTGATACCAAAACTCCTCGTACAATCGCGATGGGCTGCTAATTGTCTCGCCATCTGAGTTTTGAGGAAAACTTCTTGCTGTGATTCTCAGCACTGTGAGCGGACTGAGTTGAGAGCCAGGATATTTCAGATAAGGGAGGTTATCCTTCATCTCGACGTACATCGCCCATTGGCACTCGTCTTTGAAATAGGGATCATCAAGCTTGGCATCAAATTCCGCACGACACGGAATCTGACAGCCGAGAGCTAAAAATAATCCCGCGATAAGCGATGCTGCGCGAACCATAAAATCATGTCTCAATGCACAATTCATTCGCTTCATCACTGTAATGTATTTATCAGGTATTTCGTCAACATACGAAATACCTGATTACGACTGCAAAACCGAATCAAACTAAGGCGCAGCGATCTGATTTCCATATCGCAGAAGAGTGATCGTCACAGGTCCACCCGCAGGAACATTCGGATTTCCACCCGGGCTCACGCTTAACTGACAGATACCATATCCGGTGCTCGTCTGGGTATTAGCCGGTGTCAGCGTGTGACCACTGCCACTATAAAAACGTGTGTATGGCAGTGACTGCACGCCTGGTGGCGGGTTCTGATAAGCAGTATAGCGACCGTTTGGCGGAGGCTGGCTCAACCAGGGCGCATCGCCATTGTTTGGATAATAGTTGATCGCATTGTCGCAACCGACGTCCATGCTCGGATAAGTGAACGAACACGGAACAGCTAAAATGCCAGGAGGTGTCGCTGGAGCGGTTGGATTGTTATAACGCGATACGCAATTGCTGCAACCAAATGGATAAACTCCCGGATTGCCATAATCGCCGTAAAAATTCGGAGAGTTGCCGGGATGATTCTCCACATGGTGAACTTGAAGAATACTGCTTCCGCCTTGATTGTTGGGAGCAGCCCACGCACCGGTTATCCACCCGCCATTGGGGAGATCGATACTCCAGATTGCATTGACACCATTGACCTCACTGATATCGCAGTTGTCTGATGCAGAAGCCGCCAGTGACACTTCCACAAAGGTAGCGCCCGTGGTGCTTGTGCATTGGTTCACGAAACCAGAGCTGCTGGGATTCTGACCAGCGGAACTCGTGTCAGCAGGGCAGTACAACGCCACCTGGCTGCTTAGTTGATTGACATCGTAACCACTAAAACGAGCCTTCTGACCCTTGTTCAAGTAGAAGTAATAGTAGGGAGCGCCGACGTTTGGCACCGGAAGTACGGGAATGGGCTGGTTAGTCTTGTTGTCCACAAGATTAAACGCGGTCGAACCAGGATTTTTTACGATGATAACCTGCTTCGTTCCCACGCCACTGAGGTTAGCGTTTACTATATAAAGATTGTTGTTATCGTTGGACGCTGACGCCTGTGCAGCAGGTGTCAACATCGGTGCGAATAGCAGCGCCAGATTCAGTATTGTTGCCGCAATCGAACGCCCGAAAGGATTCCCAAACAGAAGCCCCATGTTGCCACCTCCGCTCATGTCTTAGCCCGCAAGCAAGCGACAATATAGCATTATAATTCTCAGTCAGATTCAAGATCGGGATTAATTGTCGAGTCAAGCGAAAGTGACTTGCCTACTCTAAGAACTAGCGCTTCCGCTTATTGAGTATTTCCGCGTTGACTTTGGTCTCGACTTCTTGAGCTGTAACCTCTGGGCATCCAAGCCTTTTCCGAAGCGCATTTACTTTGTCAATCGCCTGATCTGCACTGTGACCAAATGTCGCTTCAAACTTGTGACCCCTATCGTCAGTGAGATCAGCAAAACCGGTTGTCACAGACGTGGTGGTGAAATGACCATTCATGTGTCTGCCATCCTCGCACTTCACATGAATATAGCCACGTTGTCCGGCACCATTGCCCTTCAGAGGGACATGCGTAACTTGACCTACGCCATGGCATTTGCAACCGTCAGCACTGTTGAAGTCGACCGATGCACGTCCTAAAAACGGATTATCCTGAATCAAACCGTAAAAGAATTCGCAATCAGATGCGTTTTGAGCCGCGAAGTAGTATCGCAATTTCAAGAATGATGGACCATGCTTCAGCCAGAACCAATGCTTCTTCACCTTTTCCGGAGGAGAAGTTTCTTCAAGATCAGATTCGTCATATATGTTTGTTGTCTTAGCACTGCCAGCGGTGCCATTCTGTTTTGTTAAATTTTCGACGCTTGCAGAAGAATTCGCTGCACTCGCTTCTGACATTTTCGATGTCGTCGAACTCACACTCGATTCAACTTTAGGCGATACAGTTCTGTCCGCATCCTCCGCGGATGACGGCGCGGCAACGGAAGACATTGAAACAGATTCGAATGTCAAAACGAATCCTACAATCATCACCGCAATCGCTGCGCTTACTTTTCTAGCTAATCTTTCCCTTATTGTTTTGACCTCCTAATCGTCATCATCATCCGAAAGCAGCTGGTCCAGGCGCTTCGGGTAGTTATTTAAGAAGTCGCGGGTAACCCGAAAATGCTCCGTATCTTCGTACTTCACCTTTGAGCAGCCATCCTCACTAAACAGATAGATGCATGAGTGTGGATAAGACAACAATATTGGCGAATGAGTGGCAATGATAAATTGCGACTTCTGCTTAACGAGCTGATTGATCCGGATCAACGCTGCAAGTTGACGCGTTGGAGAAAGCGCGGCCTCAGGCTCGTCCATTAAGTACAAACCAGTTCCCGAAAATGTTTTGGTGATCACTGTCAGGAAAGACTCGCCGTGGGAGCTTAAATGAAACGACCTTCCGCCGTAACGAGTGAAAGCCTTAGCACGATCTGTTCTGGCATCAGGATCTTTCGCGAGCTGTTCCAGGTAATTTCCAAGATTGTAAAAACTTTCCGCTCGCAAAAAGTACTTATCTTTTGGCTTGTGAATACTTTTTTGCGCCCGCATATAGCTTGCTAATGACGAATCGCCATATTCATCCTTCGATAGGTAGTTACCTGTGCCACCGTCACCCCCGATACCGAGTACATTTGCAATTGCTTCCAACAAAGTTGACTTGCCAGCCCCGTTCTCACCCACAAAAAAGGTGATGTCGGGATGAAATTCAAGCAAATCCAATTCTCGAAGAGCCGGAATGTTGAACGGAAAGTTATCGGCCGGCTGTTTCGGACGATCGATAGTTATTGATTTAAGATACGGCTTCAAATTGTTCATTCGCGGATCAAAGAGCATCTCACAGCCGACAACTAGCTATACAAAACTGATGTCGAGACAAATTCTACAGCCATTATAGCGAGCGCTGGTTTTCCCTTATAGTTGATTTTTCTCGTACTGGTTTGACCATTGATGCTCTGTACCGCTATCAACTTACGTACTTCAATGAACCACCAGTCTAAATGACCAACCGCCAAATTCTAGAATTAACAATGCCCGAAGTCATATATTGGAGAACAACTATTTGTTAAACTAACCCTTTAGGTAGTGAACCTTTTTGACGATGATTTGAGACACTCAAGCTTTCCGAAGAGTCTTCAAATAACATATTAGTCGCAGGCAAGGGTAATGTCGAAAAAACTCACACAAGACAATGGCACTGTCTGGCTGTCCTTTGGATCTGGAATCTTCAATTGCTGCAAAAGTATCGCGTTCCACGCCGACGAAACATCCGTTGAGATTGGTGAACAGGACTCTGCATTCCCACCATTGATGGCGTGGATAAAATCGCGGTTCAAACTGACGATAAATTGTTCACCGCTAAAACCTAGCGGCAGGGCCGTTATCGTGCCGACCAGGTTGACGCTGTATTCGACTGAAACTGTTCCACAAGTGCCAAGCACCCAGGAAGAAGCAAGTAAGAATATGAAGCAGACTATGAATTTGATAAAAATGCGGCAAGAAGCACATTTGATGACCATTCCGCTGACGGACGAAACGCTTGGTGTTGAGGGAAAAGAACTTGAGCGAATCATAGACGAACTTAAGGAAATAGCGAAGCCGTAGCAGCTCGACCAGCACTATTTCCTATCAAGGCTGCCCAGACCAAGCTTCTTATGCCAGCTCCCAGCCACATCGTTTCCATGAAACATTTTGCCGGAAAAAGGTGACTCTGATGTGTAGACGGCGACGAAGAAATTGGAAGCATCTGGATCACGCAACCCATACATCGACGTGAACGCGGAATAGTCAAAGTTAGTGATCGGTCCGTAAACTGGAGCGAAATTCTGCAATTTGGACTGTTCAAAAATGTACAATCCATACCGATCTGAAACGACGGGAATGTGCGGCGAACGGTATGCCTGCAAAACCTGAATAGCGTCTTTATTCGCCTCTACTTCTCTCGATTTGGCGTCTTTCAATTCGGCTTTTCTCGATTTGGTGTCCTTCGCTTCGGTCTCCTTCACTTCGGTCTCCTTGGCTTTGGGCTCCTTCGCTTCGGGCTCCTTCGCTTCGAACTCTTTGTAGCCGGGTCCGGCAAGAAGTGAACCTGGGATATTACCAACGATCCAGTGGCGAACAGGCGAATTTGCACCAGGCGGAACCTGGTCTGGCCATGATCCGTCTGCGTTGCCATCGAAGTCGAGCATCATCAAGGTATAAAATTTGCCGCGTTTAGCTTTGTTCCACCGCACCATGGGCGGAGCACCGATGTCAGTCTGAAGGAAGAGATTCCCGCCTGTCACACTTCCGTTGTAATGTCCGCCTTCAACGCTGAAAGTGACCTCCAGTGGTGGCGTTGACTGTGAATAGCGCAGCTGAGTGCATTCAGCAACTTGCGGCGAGATCAGTAGCATTGACACCACCGACGCGAACGGAATTAACCTGCGCGTAATCAACCTGCGCGAAATCACCCTCCACGCGAGCGCAATCAAATGGCGCGCAATCAACCTCCACGCAATCAACGTCCGCGCAATCGACATCAGCGCCGCGCGCGCGTTCAAAGTTTCAGATTCTCTGACTTGACAGCACACAATTGCTGAATGCGCTGGCACGTGAGCGGCAGATCCATATCAATCCACTCATTGGTACCCAACTGCTCTTTGCGCGCATCTTTGATGGCATGAATCAAAGCGAAATAGACCGCGCATCCTAGCGTTAGCGACGACTCAGTGAAGGCTTTCGTAGACTTGATCGCCTGTTTCTCAGCCAACCTTTCCTGACTATTTCGCTCCTCGTTTACAGGATGCAATCGCGCCCGGAAATCAATCGGAATTGTTTTGGTGCATGGTGGCTTGTACGACCAGATATTGTCTGTCACCAGTCGTCCGTCGTGGTCGTAAACCAACTCTTCGGTAGTCGCCATGCCGATTCCCTGCACGTAGCCACCTTCCAGCTGACCAATGTCGATTGCGGCGTTCGGCGACTTGCAACCGTCCATTACAACATCAGCACGAGGAATTTTGAATTCGCCAGTGAGAACGTCGATTTCTACTTCGATAACTGTCGCACCAAGCGAGAAATACAGGAACGGCTTACCCTTAGGGTTGCGATTAGATGGTCCCTTATAGTGAGGCGTCTTATACAGTTCCGCCGCAGCCAGATTGACGCGGTGATACCATGCCTTAAAGACGATCTCTTTCCACTTCTCGCCCCAATTGGTTCGCCAATCTTCGATGCGCTCGTGCGGCAAATACTGCTCCATCGTGACGCAGAATTCTTCCAGGCGAGTGCGCAAAACTTTGCACGCCTTCTCCACCGCACCACCGTTCAGGTCGAATCCCGTAGACGCGGCTGTTGCAGGACAGTTAGTGATCACGTCGCTGTTGTTGCCGTTGACATGAATCAATTCAAGCGGAATACCGAGCACATTCGCTGCTAGCTGCCCGATTTTCGTGTGGATGCCCTGACCCATTTCCACGGCACCATGATGAATCATCACGGAACCATCAGCCATGTTCACGTTAATCAACGCGCTGGCTGAATTGAGTGAACCGCGTGGTTCGGTAAACGCGATGCCGTGTTTTTGCGGCATCATCACGATGCCACGCTTGCGCCAACGATTCTTCTTGTTGAATTCTGCCACCGCATCAGCGCGCTTTTCAAAATCGGAAGTCTTCTTCAATTCGTTCCAGATTTCGCGAATATTCAGGAAATCCAGTTCCTGACCAAAGTGCGTCTTATCATGCTCCTTTGGAGTTCCGTCGCGATACATATTTTTCTCGCGAATTTCCTCAGGTCGAACCGTTCGTCCTAGCTTCCTGGTCAATTCGAACGCCACTCTCTCGATCACGCTCTCTAAGATCGTCCACATCTGCGCAACACCGAATGTGCGGAATGCCGTGTTGCTCGTCTTATTCGTGCGGTAGCAGGTTCCGTTCGCCTGAAGTGTGTCGATCATGTAGCAACCATCGGCGGTGAGCAAGCTCAAGTCGAGAACCGCAAATGAGCAATCGTAAGTATCTCCGGCGTCGTTTCGGAAGTCTAAACGCATGCCCTCGATTTTGCCGTCATCACGGTAGGCGACATAATAATCGGCTTCGTATGGATGATGCTTTCCGATCATTTGCATGTCGGTTGCACGATCGAATAACAGTCGTACCGGTCGATTCAGCTTGTAAGCAGCAACAGCCGCTTGCGCCGCGACAATGTTGGCACGATGCTGCTTGCCACCAAAACCACCACCAATCTGTTCAATCATCACATTAATCTGATTGAGAGAAACGCCAAGCGCCCTTGCCACGGTACTCTGTGTTCCATTCGGATTTTGCGTGGAAGAGTGAACCGTCATCCGGTTGTACGGACCAGGTATAGCTAACGCACAGTTTGTTTCCAGGTAAAAATGGGCAGTCGCTGGCGTGCGAATTATGCCAGTCGCAACCGAGGTCCCTGGCATCGGCTTGAGCGGGTCATTGAGCCAATCTTGATTGCTTCCCTCGCGTTCAATAGTTGGAATGCGCTGATTGATATCCTCATCTGGATCTGCTGATTTAAGAATCATCGGCATAGCCGTATCAGCCTTAACAGCATCTGCGAGAGTAATTACCGCAGGTAGATCCTCGTAAGCTATGCATTCCTTCTCAACAAATTCCGCCGCTTCCCGCGCGCACTGAATCGTTTCAGCGAGCGCGAGTGCAATCGGTGCGCCAACAGATGTGACTACACCATCGCTGAAAACCGGGTCGTCATCGCCAAGTCCGACGAGATTGGTGCCGCACTCCGGCACGTCCTCACGCGTAATCAATTCCTTAAATCCAGGGAATTGTTTGCGCAACAACTCCTTGAGCGGTTCCAGACCCTGCGTGTTTTTAGTGAAAGTAAATTTCGCGTGTGGGCGAGTGCTCTTCACCATCGCTGCATGCAAGCCGTTAGTCGGCAACGCGACGTCCTGAACATACCGAATCTCGCCGGAAGCCTGCACAAACGCTGCTTGCTTGATGATTGGTTGAGTGAGCGGGAACATCTCCGGGTATTCCGTGTATTCCTGCACACCATGCGAGAGCGCACGAATATCATGATTCGCAGCTGAAACGAGTTCAGGTTTCAACGCCCTGGGGTCAAGCTCATTAGCTACGTGCAGGTAGAACTTGTAGAAGAAAGTTTCTGCCAACTGCATACGATATTCATTGGTCAAGCCTTCCTCATCCATCGTCACAGTGATTTCCTTCACTTCCTTCTGAAGTTCAGGCAACACAGCATTCAGTGTCTCAGCATTCCAGGCTTTTCCGTAGAATTTTTCCTCAAACTTGACGGCACGATGAATCATCGTTGCCAGACCACCATAGATGATGGTGACCTGACCTGGTTCGACAGTTCCGTCCGCATTCAAGCGAATTCGGAAACCAGCGTTGACAATTGGATGAGCCATCTGAGGGCGGCGAGCGATGCGGTATGTCTGCACATACTCGCTCTTATCGGTGAAAGGAATCTCGAACGAGACGATAATGGCATCTTCAGGCAGTTGCTCTGTTGGTGGCATATCAATCAGCAAAAATTGTTTCTGACCGCCATATTTTTCAGAAGCAATAGTCACTTTAGTACCAAGCGTTGCCATCGCGGTGAACAGATCCGATGGGAACGCACCACCCTGCGATGCATGATCGCGTGTGATGAAAATGTTTCCGGCAACGCTGCCGGCTGACCGCACCTGGAGCCCGGCGATGAATTGACCGTGATAGACAAGTGCTTCCAGCCCTTTGCCTTTATCATGCCCGACTTTTTTCGCAACCCGATCGGCAAATTCGAGCAAGTCCTGAATAGGAGTTGAAGCACCGACCGTTATGCCCGACTCAGTTTCGGTAAGGGCGGTGAGTTCATCAATTCTAGATATGTCAATAAAGATTCTCGGCTTCTCATTGGGATAAATGCCAGACGCCGTATTTCCAAAGACCAGACGCACACTACCGCGCCCACTCTGCTCGGTGCCTGCTTTTTTAATGCGCATCACTTCTTGTAGAGTGTTTGGTCTGTACCAGTCGCGACCTTTTCCAAAAAAATGCACCAGTCGCGGTGGCAGGTCAAATGCAGGTGTTTTGTCGAGATCAATTTTCGCCAGGTCGTCTCTCACCTTTACTTCGAAAGATGGATCAACAAGACACTTCTGCGACTTATCGCAGCTCGCTTCATAGTCACAAGCAAGCGTTCTGACACCTGTCAGAATAGGACGATATCCAGTGCATCGGCACAAATTGCCACCGAATATCTTTTCGAGATCCTCGACTTTCGCTTCCGGATGTTGTTGCAGATACGCATGAGTGTTCATGACAAAGCCCGGAGTGCAAAAGCCGCACTGAGTGCCGTTGTTCATGGCGATACAGTGCTGAGCGGGGTCGAGTCCATCATGAACATTTCCGATGCCTTCGGTGGTGGTGACGACGCATCCGTCAACCGCGCAGAGTGGTTTCAAGCACGAATTGATCGGGCGGTGAACTGCTTCTCCAGTTTTACGGTCGCGATGTGAAAGCATTACTGTGCAGGCACCGCACCCGCCTTGCCCGCAACCGACTTTGGTGCCCGTTAGACCAATTTCGTGAAGATAATCGCTGAGCGACACCGTAGGATCGGGATTGAGAATCTCGACCTTCTCGCCGTTGAGCCAAAAAATCAGCTCGTGAGAATATGACTCATCAACCAGCGAATTCTTCGGGGACACCACAGTTAGCTCTTTCATTACCACCTCAGAAGGGTTTACTTGTAAATAACCGGCGTGTTCGAGTCAAATCACAGTTCGCTGCTTACGGAATATCCTCCAACAAAGCAGGACCACTTCCCGTTGAAGGGTCAGTCTTCCATGGCCATGCATTGCTGTTGTATGGCACCAGTGGTGGCAATATAGCCTTTTTGCCGCGTTTGTTCGCTTCCACTTCGATGGCTTTTCTGCCACCACCACCAAGTAATTCGTAGTCCATCAACCTGTAGTTCTTATAGAAGGCTTCGCCAAGTGCCCGATCTGAGATAATGCGGATGAAGGCGTTCAGCATGTCGTCTGACGAAGCTGTAAAGTCAGTTGTTTCAAGCAAAAGCAACCTGTCATTTATGGTTTCTGTTCCCATGAACTGCACCAGAACTGAAAACAAAATGTTGTTTTGACGCGCTACATAAATGGAATTGCTCAGAGCGTAAGTATTATCCCAATCTTTGCCGAGCATTGCTTTCCACCCTTCGAGCACTTTGTACCAGTGCCCGACTTGAGCCGAAGAAGCCACTGTAATCAACTTTGCGAGGTTGGGCTTTATGCCGCGGGTGTAAGCTTGAACATCGTCATAAGTGAAGTTGTTGTTCGCCAGAGATTTATCCATGAACGCCTGTACTTGCTGCAGCGTGTCACGAATGAGTTCGCGATCTTCGGACTTGAGTTCAGTTTCGTCGATCGAATTTAAAGCAGCTATGGCAGTCTTTACACGAGTTCGGTAAGCTTCCATTTCTCCGCGCCAGGAAAGATCTTCACTAGCGCGATTACAATACGGCGCCACCAGATCGAACGTGACCATGGCACAATGCCCAGCAGACTTTGCCAGACGATAGACAATCGGCGGTGAAGGAGCTTCGATAGGGTCTTTGCCGGCAGGATAAAGGATGAATCTTCCGCCTTTAGCGCTGAACAGACCCATGATCAAATTGTGTCGTTGTCTGAAATTATTTTTGAAGATAGCGAGCGAATGCTCATAAATAGGAAACATGCCTTCATTCAAAGCATAGACATCGTCTGATGCGATTTTGCTTTTTGCAGTTGGCGCGCCTTCATTCACGTCTACGATTTTCATGAAGTCAGGTACTTCAGAGGCCAGCGCGAGTTGCGTGCAAAAAAAAGGCACAAGAGTTGCGACAACCGCGCTCTTGAAGCCATGAGACAGCAAACGTCGACTATAATCTACAAGCATTTACTGCTCCTTGCGCAAACTTTTTGACGAATTCAAAGAGTACCATACAGAAAGAGCCTGTATCGCATAGCAGCTCAAGACAAGTACGTCTCCAGCACAAAATAATCTTGATCCTGCATTACAGTCGCCAGCTTAATCGCCGGGTTGACTGCATAGACCGGCACAAACTAGCGGAAAACCAATTGAAAAATCCAGATCTCCAGCGCGTAAAGCGCTAGTATCACACCGCCACCAATCAGTTCGATTCGTGCTCTGTCCCCGCCTTTTGGAGGCAACAACCACTTGCGAAAAACACTGGTAAGAACTGGCATGGTCAACCACGTGACAAGCGCGACACTGATTGTATTGCCAATGAAATTAGCAACAGCCAGGTTTAAATTGGATAGCGCCGGAGACAGAAACTTTATCTCCAGAGAGACAATAGGATAAAGCCCCAAAACCACTAAAGCTGCCGCTTTCCAATTGGCAGGCGACTCGCCCGACTCGTCAACCGGAAGCCAACCTGGATACGATGACGTCAGTCGCTTAATGCTCTCGGAAGAAACAAATTTCTTGGCTTGCTCAACCAGTTCCAATCGTCGTTTTGAATTAAACCAGTCGTCTAGTGATTGGGGTGTGTCGAAACGTAGCATCGTAGTCCACAATCTGGTATCGTCCGTTTTCGCCATCTGCAGGTAAGTTCCCTGATAACCAGGTGACACAGCTTGTGCCGTCTGAATCTCCTGCAGCCAGGCGTAGTAGTCCTCATCCAGCCCAGCCTTAATGACTGTGGAAATGCACGCCGCCACCGATGAATCGCACTGCTCCTGCAAAGTCTCTTCAGCAATTCCCTGATCTGATAGATAAGGCGAAATTTGCTCCAAGATTTCTTTTCGCGCCTGCGAGTCTCGCCAGGCTATGGCGTCAGCTTCCGTACTGAAACGCTGAATCGTTACCCACTCACTATGAGTCGATGCTGGCGGCGACACCTCTGCATTCAAATGTCCCGAGCTTCTCGTGCCGGCCACAGTCAATTTGGATAATAACGGGGCCACGCTGTCAAGACAGGATGGCTTCAACTGCAGCTTCGTTGTTATGCCGAATGCAGCCGCACGTGAATTAGTCTTTTCATCGCCCATGTTTTTCGCTACCATTTGCTTTGCTGACTTTCGTATACCATAGAATTCAACATAAGGCAGCTATTTTACTTGCAAATCAGCGCGTTTTTTGTCGCCCAGGGATCTCCCAACTCATGTTATTCTGATTTCACTTTTTGAGGTGAAAGCGTAATGCGATTCAAACTGACATCACAGGGCGCCATCTTCACGAGCTTCCTTTTATGCCTCGCAGCGGTGGCAAATCCGGCCGCCTATGACGTCAAAGTTCCTCTCGGACTTGTTGGCCCGAAGATTCCCAGCAACAATCCTGTGACGGAAGAAAAAGTTGCGCTCGGAAAAAAGTTATTTTACGACGAATCTTTTTCTTTCAACGGACACGTCGCTTGCGCAACATGTCACATACCTGAGCATGGTTTCGCGGATATCACACCAATTGGATTCACCAGCGCGGGCGGACAGTTAGCTCGCAACACACCGACGTCAATCAACGCTGCTCTCAATGATTTTCAGTTCTGGGACGGACGCGCCGCATCGCTAGAAGCACAGGTAGCAGACGTTGCGCGACCAGCCGGTGATACTTCAATCAACATCAACACGGCGATCAAATCGTGCAATTCGAATCCAGAATATGTGGCGATGTTTCAAAAAGCTTTCAACAGTCCCCCGACACCAGAAACATTTTGTCAGGCAATCAGTTCGTACGAAAGAACGACACTGTCTGGCGATACTCGCTTCGATCGATTCTTGTTCAAAGGAGAGAAGGACGCCCTTACTCCGCTCGAGAAAAAGGGATACGAAGTGTTCACAAACAAAGGCAACTGCACTTCTTGCCACACTATCGTTCCACCGGCAGCTGACAAGCCTGGCAACGCCACATTCATCGATCAAAAATTCCACAATATCGGCATCGGAGCCTACGGCACACGCATGAAGGATGCCGGTCGTTACTACGTCACGGGAGAACGCTCGGACTTCGGAGCGTTCAAGACTCCAACACTGCGAAATGTCGATTTGACTTCACCGTACATGCATGACGGCAGCCTGGCGACACTTGAAAAAGTCGTTGATTACTATGACCGTGGCGGCAATGCTAACAAAGGACTAGATCCCCTGATGAAGCCGCTTCACATGACGAAAGAAGAGAAGAAAGCTCTGGTCGCATTTTTGAAAACACTCAGCGACGATAAATTGAAGAAGGAATATTTGCCCGTCAAGCAGATTCAGGCGCGGATCAATAAAGTGCTGAAGCAATAGTGCGATTAATCGATGGAATGAATCATCGCCAGCAGCTCGGCATCGAAAGTTTCGACTTGCGTGCGCAACTCAGAGAGCATGTAAATTCTGTTTTTGATTAGATTCAAATTTTCCGATTTGGGCGTATAAGCAGGGCCAACTGCTGCCAATTTTTGCAGCGTCTGGGGATTGGTCGAATCCACCGTTAGCACGCCGTCCTTTTTCCAATGCCGGAGCAACCACTCTCTACGCGAGATGCTGTTGTCGGCGAAGTTTCCAGTTGCGGGAGCATTCAACTGTTCCCAAACAAGACTCGAAAAACGCGTGTATTCTGGCGAATCCTTAAGATCAAAAACAGGTCCAAGCATGTTTGGCTTCGCCTTATAAGGTCTTTTGCCACCGCGCGCTTGCCACATCGAAAACAGCGCCAGAACAATCACGGCCGAACCGGACGCGATGTTCATCCCGTTACCAGCACACTGCGCAGCATGATTGTTCACATATCCGAGACCGCCTCCCACAAGTCCGGTGATACCACTCTGGAGGAAGTTCACAGCGTTGGTGATTTCAATACGCTTGTTCATTTTCGCAATCATTTCGCCCTGAACGGTATACTCCGTCACAAGTTCCTGATCTATTTGATCGACGGCGTTACGCACTTCGAGCGAATTGATAAGTATGCGCCGAGTCAGAAAGAGCCGCTCACCAATTGCATCGACGGATACAAATTCGTCCATTCCTTTCTTTTTCTGTAAGTTATTCGTGGCTTCGTGGAGCAACGGCAAACTCGTCTCGTCGGCAACTACAAGCGGGTTCGCGTCAGCCGAACGCAAAAGTGCGAGCAGTTCGTCATCGAAACTTTCCATCTCGGTTCGCACATCGAAAAGCATACGCAGACGAGCGGACGCTAATTTTATTGTGTCGACCTTCTGATCGCGCTCGGAAGGCATATACGCAAGACGAGCCATAACCGTAGGTCTATTTTTTTCTGGAACAATTCCGTGTTCCTTCCACCGCTCAATCAAAAGTTGCTTGCGACTGGCTCCGGTATTGTTCACACTCAGACTGCTTTCTTCAGTACTATTCGGACCGGCGCTGCCTTGTGGCGGTGGCGAGTCGATAAATCGCTCCATTAACGCCGAGAGGCGATATTCTCTGGGCGGACTCAGGTTCACAAACTGCGCCAGCGAGTTTGGCACGCTGTCGATTTTGCGTTTACCGCCTCTGGATGCAGCCAGAGATGCGCTTGCCAGTATGACATTAAAACTGGTGACAACCTCTAAAAGGTCACCGCCCGCGTTCGGTTGCCCGTTGAAGAAACATATACCCGCAATCGATTTTAGTATCCCGGTCTGCATGAAGTTGGCGACATCGCATTTGTGCATGAATCGATCGCGGCGACCGGTCAATTCCGCCATAACGACGTCGATTTGATAGTGTTTCTCTCTGTCGACTCGGTCAACAGCTTTACGCACCTCCAACGCACCACCGAGAATCTTCTCGAGTAGCAAAGTTTCCAGGCGCAGCTGTTGATGCGTTGCAATTCTGTTTCCATTGGTTTTACGAATTACAATCAACTCGGCGACTTGCTTTTCTATATCCAGTAATTTAGCTGCATCCGCTGCTCCTGGCGTCAAATAACCGATCGTACGTACAGACTCCTCGTCAGAAATAGTCACGGGAACAGGCTCTGAGTCTTCCATGTAGTGGAGCAGCGCAATCAAGTCGCTGTCAAAATCTTCCACCAAAGAATTGAGCGCATAGAGAAGAACAAGGCGGTTGCTCAAGAGCGCTAAACTTTCGCCATGCGCATTTGAGCCACTATCTGCGATGGCAGTTAGCTTTTTCTGTTTTGAGTCATCGAGGTGGTAAAACTTTTTCCACTGAGTAATTTCGAACTCTCTTCTCGTCAGTTGCAAGCCAGGATATCTTGAATTGATGAACGCTTTGAGCATCTCCGGCAACTGATATTGCATCGGTGGATTGAGTTCGAAGAAATCTGCCAGCATGTTGGGTGGATGCTTCTCTCTAGATTTGCCAGCTTTCCCAGCTAATAATCCGAGCGAGGATATTGCCAGAGTCGCACCACCTGAAGTGCACGTCAAAAGGTTGGACATGAAACCATCGCCGTGTAAACGGTAGGCCGCGGCAAGCGAAAACTGCACTCCAAATTGAGTGAAGTTTGCGACGTTGCACATCTGCACTAGGCGGTCGCGTCTGCGCGAGCCTTTCGCAATGGCGTCGTAGGTATAGCCAAGGTCCACGTCGATTTGATCCGACGTCTGTCGAACCTCCAGGTAGCCAACCAGTATTTTGCGCAAAACCTTGCATTTATGAGCAAGCAACTCAGTGCGAACAGATTCGCTGTCAACCTGCTTCAGTTGAGCGTGTAAGTCTCTGATTAGCTCAATATCTCCACTGACGCCAAGTATGCGACTGGCCTCAGCGGCCGCAGCCGACATGCCGACCGGTTGATCAGACGCCTGGCCCATTGCCAGTGCAAACGCCGGGTTGGCAAAGAGAACAACTACGAGTACCGAACAGGTGATGCGAGTCAGTTGTGATACAACCAATTCAGGAAATTGATTTAACGCTGCAACTCGTTGTCGCCAGCTCGCGGTCTGTTGCTCTGACAATAACAATCTGCCGATTCCTCAGGGAATCGCTATTGAATCACATTTTGGGTAACTTATGATCTACATCCCAACCATTTTTCTGATGCGATCAAAAAATCCCCGAACTGCTGAGCTTAATCCAACATAAACCGACTGCAACGGCGACATTAATGACCGGATAACATCCGCATCGTATTAACCATCAAAAAGTGAAGACGCCCTATCGGCGACAGTCCAAATTACTCCTGTCATAAACTAAAACAAAACTGGCACCACATCGAATCTGCTACTAGTGAGCCGGCATCTATCTATTAATTCGGGAAAACAGAGTGGAACACATGCACTCAAAACTACAACGGTTCCCTTAATACGAATTTCAGTTCCACCAAATACGAAGATTGCAAATATCAAACCGAACATGTAATAAATTCCGACAATGCGCGAAAACCAATACGCGAGCTTCATTAGTTTCCTCAAGCAACTATTTCTAGATTTTACGCAAACCGTCAGGAATGCAAATTCCAGGAAATACACTTCAGCAACTGTTCTCACCACGGCAACACCCAAGGCTTTACGCCCTCGTTAATGACATTGTTTTATCAGCACGAAATCAGAGCAGGGCTAGCTCGCGTCGAATCCAATTTTCGAACCGAAGCACTAGTTTGATGCTGCCGCACTAGATGTGGTGCGAGCCGGTGCGTTCTTCACATACTTGTCAAACCAGGTAAGCATGTCATAAACCAGCTGCTCATTGGACTCCAACGCGGTATACCAGTGAGGCTCGTGCGGCAACATAACCAGACGCACCGTGCCACCATTGCCACGAACAGCTTCGTACAACATGGTCGCCTGCAGAGGAGTAGTGCCAGGATTCGCATCTTCCGCACCATGCACGATGAGCAACGGAGTCTTCAACTTATGCGCAACGAAAAATGGAGACACCTTCAGATACACATCAGGCGCATCCCATACCGATCGCCGCTCGTTCTGAAAACCAAAGGCTGTAAGCGTTTTGTTATAGGAACCACTAGTAGCAACACCAGCCCTGAACAAATCAGAGTGCGCCACCAGATTTACGGTCATCAAAGCACCATGACTGTGTCCTGTTACTCCAATTCGGTTAGGGTCGGCAACTCCAATGCGAACAGCCTCATCGACAGCAGCTTTTGCGTCTGCGACGAGCTGGTCCAGATATGTATCGTAGGCTTTCTTCGGATCGCCAACGATAGGAAATGCGGCATTGTCGATAATCGCATAACCAGCGAGCAACAAAAGTTTGTAGTTGCGAAGTCGCGTGAAAGTTGCCTGCGAGCCTGTGACTTGACCGGCGACCGAGGCATCTGCGTAATCGAGCGGATACGCATACAGTATCGTCGGAACCCGCGTTCCCTCCTTGTAACCAGGCGGTGTGTACAGCGTGAAGGAAAGGTCGAGTCCGTCGGCGCGTTTGTATTTCACCAGACGCTTCTTGATCGCGCGTACTTCGGGCGCCGGGTCAGGAAGATGAGTCAGCGCGACGCTGGTCGAAGCAACTGTTGCTTCTCCCGCAGGCGTATCGACTGGATTTCCCAGCGTGCGAACAAACACGTTTGGCGGATCAGTAGGAGATTCATGCCACGTCAAAAACGTTTTTCCATCTTCGTTTGTGAAAGCCAGAAAACGCTCGAGCGACGTCTTGTCACTGCGAAATAGTCGCTGAGATTTTAGCGTTTTTGTATCGAGACAATCGAGAAATGGTCTATCGCCATCGACGGATGCACCGGTTCCTGATAAATAGATCGAATCACCTTTCTGACGAATCACAAAAGATCCGTTGGCAAGACGACGGTGCACTGGATTTCCGGGATTCTTGTATTTCTCATCAGCGGAAATATCCCACAGCAAACGCGGCTTCCCTTGCGCATTTTCCACGTCAACAATGAACGTACGCTTCCAATGTCTGTTCTGATCGTGCTCGTGCAAGAGCGCAAAATTCGGCTGTTCGCCCCAGTCTAGTCCGTCATAACGCTGCTCCATTCGCGCTATCTCGGTCGGGGCAGAATCGAATGGTGCCTTTAACAACATAACTTTATCGCGCTCAGGTACTTTGGCGTTCCAATCACCGCCATCCAGAGCCTCGGCCCAGACAAGAGTGGCTGGATCTGTGGCTCGCCACGAGAATTCACGCGGTCCAGTTGGAACACCATGAATTGGAACGCGATCAGCGAGCGGCAGCGAGGCAATGGTCTTTTTGGAGACCTGGTCAGGATTGGTGACGTCCCATACCTCTACTTCATGCGGAAAGCGATCGTAAGTGGTTATGTATGAATAAGGCTTGTGGATTGCATAAACCAGAATATGTTTGCCGTCTGGTGCAGCATCGACTGTTTCAAATATTCCAGGCTTCCCGATTTTAGTGATCTTTCCCGTCACAGTATCGATCAGCGCTAACTGCGAGGCTCCATAATAATCAAAAAGGTCTTCGTCGTGTTTATTGCGCAGAGTATCGCGAGTTTCGTAAGTACTGCTCTGCCCTTTCTCCCCCTTTGACTCCTGAATACTTGGTCCAATTGGAGCTTCAGATTCCGGCGGCGGCGCCCCGAGACCGTCTGGTACCAGCTTTACCAGCAAGGTTTTCTGATCTGGCATCCACTGAAACTCGTTATCGAGCATCGGGTTTACTCTGACGCCCGGAATCTGGTGGGCAGCACCGGTCTGGGCATCGACAACCCACAGTTCAACGGAATCAGCGGCAGCATTCACAAACGCGAACTGTTTTCCATCAGCTGCCCACACGGGATTTTCAGGGCATCCGCCTTTGGGCAAAGCAACATGAACTGTTGCACCATCTGCGGTGCGCACGACATCGAAACTACTGGCAGATGGCGTAATACCGTAACCGCCAGGACTGTCGTGTTTGCTATGGTTCTTTGGCTCGACGCGCACACCGGCAAGACGCAAGAACGGAGTAGCCACACGAGCCATCGCCGGATAATCTTGCCACGACACTAAGAGAACTGAATCATTGGTCGGACTCACTTTTGGCTGGGGCGGTGCTGGCGCCAGCATGACATCCAGAATGCTTTTCGGCGGCAGGTTGTAACCAGAAACAGCATCGGCAGCTCTGGCAATTAATGGAGCAGCACCCCTGTCCTCAGCTTCTACCGGTATACAAGAAGCTGCCGTGACAAGCGCACTAACAAGGTGGATGCCCAGCAGTCTGCGGATTGACATAAATTCCCTGCCTCGATTGATCAATATATAACTGACAACGCTGTTTACCGTCGCCGGCAAATCAAATTTCGCCAATTATCGCATGACTTTTGAAGCAGAAAAAAGGACGCCTGTCGGCGTCCGGTTTTTATTTCATTCTTGCACTTTGGATTCAGCTACGAGAGTTTAAATCACTTGCGCTATGTTGGTTGTTTCATTTGGCACATCTGCCTCATGTAAGTATCATAGTCGCAGTTCGAGAGATTGTAATCCAGCAATCGAGGGATAACGCGTTCGAGCTATTCGGCAGTTGTGTGCACTTCTGAGAATGACGATTGCAAGAACTTGAAGAGTTAATGTGCGCCGCCAGGGTCAAGTCGCCTTGCTCAGTAGACTGGGAGTCTATGAGCGGAGATGACCGTTCAAAGCTGTGCAGTAAGTGCGACCTGGAAGTAATAAATACGCTTCTCCTTTCCGATCAGGAAGTGCTCGAAGCGCTACTCAGAGTTAAGCGCGGCGAACGCGTTTGCATGCGGTTCTTCCGACGCGATGACGGCACATTCATCACCGGCAATCGACTCTTTTGAGCGCCGCAATTCCGCGCCAGGACTTTCAAAGATGACACAATTATCCGGGTCAATCGAGCCAAGTACTGTGACAGTGCAGACAACGACAGTGACAACGACAGTGACAACGAAGCGATTCCTTCCGCTGGATGTATTCAGAGGCATGACCGTTTGCTTCATGATTATTGTCAACACACCCGGCACCTCGAAATTAATCTATCCGGCGCTGGATCACGCGAAGTGGCACGGCTTCACTCCGACCGATCTTGTTTTTCCATCCTTTTTATTTGCAGTCGGCAATGCGCTCAGTTTCACGCTGAGCAAATACGAAGCAAAGGGAAATCGCGCCGTCCTGCTCAAAACTCTCAAGCGCACTGCCATCATATTTTTCATCGGCTTCATACTGCTCTGGTTGCCATTCAACAAGACCCTGGACCACACTCGTATTCCTGGCGTATTGCAACGCATCGCTCTGTGCTACTGCGGCGCGTCATTAATGATTCACTACCTACCGCGCAAAGTCGTGATCGCGCTATCGATTATATTTCTGCTCGCTTACTGGGCAATTCTGTACTGCTTCGGTGCACCTGGCGATCAGTATAGCTTGCAAGGAAACGCCGTCCTACCGCTGGACCTGTTCGTGCTCGGACCGGGGCACATGTACAAAGGTGAAGGAATTCCCTTCGACCCAGAAGGAATTCTAAGCACGATACCAGCTGTGGTGAACGTGCTTGCCGGATATTACACCGGATGTTTCATTCAGAAACATGCACAGACACCGGGGGCGCTGGGCAAAATCACGGGCGCAGGTATCGCGTTGGTGGCACTGGCTCAGATCTGGAACATCGTGTTTCCAATCAACAAAAAGCTCTGGACAAGCTCCTATGTCCTGCAAACAGTAGGAATTGATCTGGTGATTCTGGCGGCAATGATTGCCGTGATCGATCGCTTGCACTGGGAAAAGTGGACGGAATTTTTTACAGTCTTCGGTAAAAACACCTTGTTTATCTATGTCCTGAGCGATCTATTTATCATAGCTATGCTTCACACGTATGTTTCAAGCGATATGAATGTCTATCGCTACCTCACCGAGCGCGTACAATCAGTTTGTCCGGGTGAACCTGGCTCCCTGCTTTTCGGCGTAACCGCTATGCTTGTGTGTTGGATTATCTGCAAAATTCTCGATTGGAAGAAGATATATATCAAGGTCTGACACAAAATGGCGATTTCCAACATTCAGAAACTAAGTTTACTCACTGCTCGAGCCACAATAGCTATCGCTTGTTGCGAATACATGACCGCTGAAATTGCAGCACCAGCATCAGCAGATCCGGGCAAGATTATCGATCCCTGCACGAAACAGCTGGTCGATATCATTCCTCAGCCATCGCACCAACCCAGAGCCCTGGATTCTGTCAAAAACCATGACCGCGCACTCTACGAGAAAATAAAAACAAAAGTAATTGATCCTTTATACATTGGCGAATCAGGCAACATCACAGTTTCGACCCACGACAAAAATGGCAATGTGAACGGCTGCACCTTTATACAGAATGTTCCATATTGGGAATCTGGTGCAGCGGCGCGGGCATTCGTCAAAGTCAACAAAATTCTCGCGAAGAAAGGAAAGGTGTTACACGCGGATCCGCTGAACGGAGCCGGCAGAACACTTGCGCAAGAAGAGTCGATCGCATGGCGCGCATCAGGAATACATGCGAAAGTCGGAAAATCAAATCATGGATTTGGCATCGCGATCGACTTTAACGACGACCCAGATCCCAATGCTAAGACGCAGATTTACGACGACCCTTTTGTCAACGCGACGCTGCACGCCCATGGCTGGCGACAAGGCGATTCTCGGGGGCCAATTAAAAATGACCTTCATCACTGGAGCTTTGTCGGACCTGCTCCGGCCAAGGACGGAATTCCGGGGACGTAATCGAAGTTCCGGGTCTAACCCAAAATGCTCTGATAGGCAGCTTGGCCGAACTTCTTAAAACTCAAAAGCGCCTGGGATGGTTAATAGTGAAAGCTTCAATCGACTAGCTGCGAAAGTCGAAAAATTAAAGGAAGAAGTAGGTAACGTAAACACTGCCGCTGAAGAAGAATAATAAACAACAGCCGCCAATCTCTCGATAAAAAATGGACAAAGACCTGGCTTGAAAAACTCCCAAAAAAGTTCAGGGGTCAAAATTGGCAGTAGAATAAAATGGCAACACGATGCATGAATGCGACTCAAATATAAACGAACCAGGGTAGATGACCCCGGTAAACTATGGAACAGGAAAAGCAAACTTCTGCAGCTGAAAGCCTGGTAAACGCGGCGATTACGCCTTTCGTCACTTTGTCACTTTTTCTTGTCTGGCTGGCATGCGGAGCTGTCATCGCTCACTTCTGGAGCGACTGCGACGTAATTGGCAAGTTGATCTGGGTGATTATTTTATCCGGCTGGATTCTTTTGACACCGCTAGTAGTATCGATACTATTTTCGCTGGTTAGTATGGGTGCTCAAATGCAAGGTCAAATGAACATAGCTAGATTTTTCAGCAAGGCGGCTTTTCAGCTCTATTGGACATCGACACTATTTCTCTCATGGACCGGCAAATCCAGCTTCTCTCTTCCTGCTCTTACTTATCAAGCCGTTTTGCTTGCAGACTGCCGATTCAAAGAGGCAGAGCAAGTCACAAGCGACCTTGTTTCCTTTTTCGAACAAAAATTTGGGAAAGAGAGTAAACCACTGGCTGCGGTATTGACTCTGCATACCAAAAGTTTGATGGTGCAGGGGAAATTGCGAGAAGCTTTAGAGGGTGCAAAAAGAGTCGAAGTAATTTATCGAAAGACAAATGATTTCTCGCATCCAGACTCAATCTGGCGCATAGCAGAAATTTATAGGTGCGGTGGTCAATATTCCGTTGCCGAGCAGTACCACAAAGAAAGCATCGAAAAGTGTCTAATACCTGCACCAGGTCTCGAAGGTCATGAAAAGCTAAATGAGCTGGCTGAGGGAAGAGCAGCAGTTTTTCGCTTTGGTTATGCCAGCGCACTTTACAAAATGGGCAATTTAGCAGGCGCACGAGCACAAATTGAAAAGGCATTGAGCTGCATGGGCGCAGAGAACTTGAAGACAACCAGTGCGAGCGTTTTTGCCCAGGCCGCAATTGTAGCCGCGAGACAAAATCGCATGGAGAAGGCTGATGAGTATTATAAAGAAGCCACGACGCGATATGAAAAATACGGAAGAGACAACAAATTGGAAGCATTTGACGAATTCGAACTCCTCGGCGAATACGCAATGATAAGAGATCGATTCGAGGAATCAGAAACTATGTACAAAAAAAGTCTCGCACTGAGCAAGGAAGTTGGACTGGAAAACAGTGTACTAATGATGCTGACGCTGGAAGGTTATGCAGAACTTCTTCGAAAAATGCATCGAGAGCAGGACGCTATCCAAATTCAACAACGTTTTGAAGAAATTCTGAAACACGCCACGGAAGAACTTTTGCCAACAATTTCCAGTAAATAGGCGTTTACGTTGCGGCAGAAATCTCCATGTAACAACTATATGACACTTGTGCTTTTACCATTCGAGCAATTCCTTCTGCTCAAAGCAGGCGCGGATCCTACGGCGAAAGATGCTCTCGGGCAGACCGCTTACGACATGGCAAAAGGTCAGAATAAAACAAAATTTCTAAAAGCATGGGATGCCATTGTGAAGAAATGAACGCTTGTGGCGGTTTAATTCATCTGCGCAATCTGACTTTGTGGCGGTTGCACGACTGTAAAACTACCTGCGTCCATTCCACTGCCAAATCTGATCGTCTAGCTGAATCAGCTTCTCTACAAGCTTTCTCGGACTCTGCAAAAAGTCCCAGTCGATTCAACTCAAATGCTTTCGCCATCAAGAATTTATGGTTGCCAGGACTGCGCTCAAGAGCGTGCTGCAAGTCCTCGATTGCAAGTGCATGCTTACCGGTTTCACTCAACAAGAAAGACCGTTGGAAATAGTACTCGCTAGTTGGTGTAGCCGCAATCAGTTTATCCAGACGCTTAAGCGCATCGGAAGACGCGGACATTTGAGGAATTAGCACTGCGGCAACAAGAAGAATAGAAAAACATAAGAGAATTTTTCGCAATCTTTTTAGCATCGTCGTCGCTTCAAAGGACCATGATGCTTTTACTCTACGCACGGTAATCACGTTGTGCAATGTGGAATTACACAGCGTGCTACCGATTACACGGCGCTTCCAACTCGCTTATCAACTAGAGCAAACTCTGACTGCCAGCCCACACCGATGCGGCCTGCTCCTACAATCAAAATTTACAATACGAACCGCCAGTTGTTAAGCAGATATAGTTTAGGAAGAAGGTTTAACTACGGACGGTGACTCGCTCAGGCAAATCGCAAAGCAATTATGTGAATGGGAGCAACGCCGAAGACCAGGAATCAGGATTGTAGCAAAGGTGAAAATTTTAGTTATTGGTGGCACCATTTTTGTGGGTCGACACATCGTAGAAGCGGCACTGCGTCGTGGACACGAAGTCAGTTTGTTCAATAGAGGACGCACTGAAGCAACGCTTTTCAATGATGTGGAAAAGATCACAGGAGATCGCTTCGAGTCGCTGGATAAGCTGGCGAACCGACATTGGGACGTGATTATCGACACCAGTGCTTACGTACCCCGCGCGGTCAGTAAATCATGTGAAGAGCTCAAATCTAACTGCGACTCATATGTTTTCATATCGACTGGTTCTGTATACAAAGATAAGAGCAAACCAGGGATTCGCGAAGACAATGAAACGCTGATTCCAAAAAATCCAGACTCACTCGAATGGAGTGACGAAACCTACGGCGAAATGAAAAGCGGTTGCGAAGGCGTTGTTCAAAACATCTTCGCGGAACGAGCTTTGATTATTCGACCGGGTGTGGTTGTCGGACCACACGATCCGACAGACCGATTCACTTACTGGGCGGTTCGCGTGCAAGCAGGTGGTTCTGTGCTGGCACCAGGTGCGCCAGATTATCCGGTTCAATTTATTGATGGGCGCGACCTTGGTGAGTGGACAATTTTGCTGTGCGAGTCCAAAGCCAGAGGAATATTCAACGCGATTGGACCGGACTATAAATTGACTATGTCCAAACTTTTGAACGACTGTAAAAACGCAGCGGGCTCCGATGCCGAGTTCGTATGGGTTTCAGACCAAAAGCTTCTTCAGCTGAAAGTGGAGCCATGGTCCGACATGCCGTTTTGGATCCCCGCGAATTCCGAAACAAGTGGAATGGCGCTTCGAGATAATAGCAAAGCGATAAAGTCGGGACTGACTTTTCGTGCGCTGCGCGAGACTATCGCGGATACACTTGATTGGTGGCATCGGGAAAAAGCTGATTGCACTCTGAAAGCTGGCATAAGCAGGGAACGTGAAACAGAAATCTTAAACACTATTCGGCGCTAGTAACCTCATCCGGCGCTAATAACCGTATTCCGCGTCAGAAACCGCTCCTCTTAGACTATTCAGCCAACATTACATCAAGCTTTCCGGCAGCATTCAACGCATACAAATCATCGCATCCGCCGACATGCACACTACCGATAAATATTTGCGGGATAGTTCTGGCACCACCCGATCGCTCGAGCATTTCAGACAGCCGTGCCTGATCTTCCTTAACGTTGAACTCCTCGAACATAACATTCTTCTTTTGCAATAACGCCTTTGCCTTCATGCAATAAGGACAATTTGGGCCGGAATATACAGTTACTTTAGCCAAGAATCATGCTCCTTCAAGTCAACACCAGGCATACGCAGGGCAACACCAGGTATACACAGGACAACGCCAGATACGCACGTCAATGCTTCTGCGACGACCATCCTCGAATTTCAGTGCCACCATTGATCATAGATTGCATCTGTTTGCCGAAGAAAACATACGGATGAAGCGCGGAGGGTTGAGAGACTTCTTCAAGTTGACCCTTCGATTCGTCCGACAGCGTAAAGTCCAGCGAAGCGAGATTGTCTTCTAGCTGCGGCAACTTCGTAGCACCGATAATTGTGGATGTGATTCCTGGTTGCGAAGCCACCCAATTTAGAGCGACTTGAGCCGGCTTTTTGCCTTCCTTCTTTGCCACATTATTCAACGCATCAACAATGTTCCAATTTCGATCAGTGAATAACTTGGCGAAACTGTCGTTTAGAGAACCTTGAATAGTCGCCAGACGCCCGTCTTTTCCAAGGTCTTCCCTCTTATACTTCCCGCTTAGCAAACCGCTTCCAAGCGGGCTCCACGGGCAAATTCCCATGCCACATTGATTCGACATCTCGATAAATTCGTACTCGATGCTGCGTTCAACAAGAGAATATTCCAACTGCATGGCAATCGGAGCATGCAGTCCATGTGCTTGCGCAAGAGTCTGCATCTTCGCGGCGTACCAGGATGGCACATCTGACAATCCGAAATATAGAATCTTTCCGGAGCGAATCAGATCGTTCATTGCATGCAGGACTTCTTCAGCCGGAGTGACGCGATCCCAGGCATGCATCCAGTACAGATCAATATAATCAGTGCTCAAGCGCTTCAATGATCCATCAAGCGCGCGATGCATATTTTTGACGCCATTTCCGCCTGCATTTGGATTGCCAGGCTGTCCACAGAATGTGTATTTTGTAGCTAACACGACGTTATCACGTAGCTTATCTGCTTTTATAAACTTTCCAACGAGGGTCTCGCTCGACCCATTTGTGTAACCATCAGCGGTATCAATAAAATTTCCGCCAGCCTTAACATAGGCTTGAAAAATTTGCCGTGCTGTGTCTTCAGAACTTCCCCACCCCCAGTCCTCGCCGAAAGTCATCGTTCCTAAACAAAATGGACTGACTTTCAGACCTGAACGTCCCAGAGTATTGTAGTAGCTCAACGACATTAATTTTCCTCCGCACGAGAGACGCGATAAGTATATATCAAAACCGCCAGCACTCAATCTGGCAATTCCTGGTTCGACAAGAAACGCAATCGTTCAGTTATCGAGATCCACTAGAAGGTCGAAAACTTTTTGTCTTTTGCTCCTCGATCTTCTGTGCTTCGAGCTTCTCCAATTCAGATTGCTTATTTAATTTCTGCATTACACCGGGAAATTCGCTTCCGAGATTGAGCATGACATACGTCAAACTCTCGTATCGATGCATGATATTCAAAGCCGCCATAAAGTTCTTGTACGCTTCATCATTCTGGTTAGCGGATGAATAAACACGGGCGATCTTCAAGAACACGGATGCAACCCGGTAATCGTCGCTCCCAAACTGTCTCTTTTCCGCATCAAGAATCTTGTTGAGCGCATGAACTTCGTGCAAAGTATCTGTCCCAGCAGTCCCTGACGAAATGACATCGAGCAGTTTATCGAGTACTTCTTTCGTCGACTCGACAGGATAAGGTCCTCCAAAACGACATGCAAAATGATTATGATTCGGAGGTGCGTAATGACCCTGATTCAAATTCGTATTCAGCAACTTATCTAAAACAGCATCAGCTTGCGAATAAAGTTTTTGCGAATACAGATATACAAAATGATGGCACAGTTGAACCTGTGACTGGAGACTACCATTCCCGGCAGCCGTATCCACCTGCTTTTGGGCTTCGCGCAAAATGGTCTCAGCTTTATCAGGCGCACCAATTTTCGCGAGCGATAGCGGTATGTCTGCATCAATAAGTTGAGAAAACATGTGCGATTTAACATTGGCAACACGGTAAGATGCAATCGCTTTACGAGTCGCTGCAACGGCTTCGTCGATATGCTTTGCCTGCACCTCTAACCGAGCCAGTCGCAGCCAAAAATCACCCGCATTCGCAAGGCCATTTTTGGAAGCTAATTCGGCAGCCTGCTGTGCTGGAACTTTTCTAAGCTCATAATCAGCGGCATTTAATTCATCTGTCAAACCAGCCTTGCTGATACCCGTTTGCTGAACAGCACGTTTTGAATCTGCGCGAAGATAAGAAAGACTCGACAAGACTTCTGGCTTTTCTTGAGCGCTATCTGGCATGAGCGAAGCCGATTTTTCGAGCAGCGGCAGTGCAACCGAAGTGCCCTTACTCGACATAACGTTTGAAAGTTCCCGATATGTTTTTGCCAGAACATACTTATCGAAATTGTTGACTTTGCTAGCGCAGTCGATCGACTTACGCAACATTGATTCCCGCTGGTCATTGGTCAATCCAGTCCCATATAGTTTGCCCGCTTCGTAGTAGAACTTTGCCGCCGCTGCGAAGTCTTTAGACTGCTCGCTGAGTTGAGCAGCGAGAGCGTAGTCTTGAGAAGAAGATATCTTCCCATTAACTCCAAGACTATTTGCAATGACCGGAACAGCCTTTGCAACCTGTCCGTTTTTTGCATAAAGTTCAGCAAGCTTTCTTGCAAAATTAGATTCATACATTCGAGGACCGGAAGCATTTTCCATTTTTGAAGCCTGTTCAATAATGCTTATCGCCGCTTCAACTTTTCCCTGGCTGCTCAGTGCATCCGCGGCATCTGACAGCGCAAGAGCCAAATCGTTGGTTAAACGCTTCGACGAACTAAAGGCAAGCTTGGAAAAATTTTCTGCGTTGCGAAAATCCGATTGCCTGGCGTAAATAAAAGCTGCGTTCATATAAATCACAGCCTGCTTAGCTGCCGCATTAGTCCCATAAACACCGTTTGCGGTATCAATATCCTTAATGGCGTGATCTATGAAGAGCTTTGCTCGCTTCTGCTCCTCCGCAAGACAATAAATTTTGGCGAGCACGCTCAATCTGTCAGCCAGTGAAAGTCCATTTGGCGCTCTTATCCCCGGATTAATAGCCAGCCACAATGACTCACCGGGATCCTTGCCTCCAGACATGGCGGCGGCGTTGTAAATCTTCTCCGCACTGATCATCGACCAACCGATATCATCAGGGGGAACAGCTTGGATCTTATTCTTTGCCGCGGATTCGAGCGAACTTAAGATGCGGTTGGATTCATCGTACCAACCGTGATCCGAACAAAGTCGCGCCATGTGCAAAATCGTTGAAAATAAATTTTGTCGAACTGAATATGCTCTTGGTGGATCGCTGTCGTTGTACGCCACCAGGAGTTTCTTGACCGCGGAATCGGCTTCTGCTTTTTTGTTGGCAGTAATCATCGAATGGCATAGTTTCGCGTTTTGCAACGTTTGTTTAAAAGCCGGTAAGGAGCCACTCTCAATGAATGGATCTTGATTCATATAACTCGTAACTGCTGGTGGCGGTGAAATCGCACCAGACTTTTTCAACGCCGAAAGTGCGTTTTCGGCATCAACGAAGTTAGGAAAAAGCTCCGGAATTTTACTTATCAACGATTGTTGTTTTGCGGTAAGAACCCGATAGGTGGTTTTAATCGCCTCCAGATCCTTCTCTGCCGCATCGCGCTTGCCGACTTTTGCCTCCAGTCTTGCCCTTGAATACAGTCCGAATGCAATTTGCTGCGTACCATAAAAATTCGGAGGGTATGATGGATTGCGGAGCTTTTCAATCGCGGTTGAATACAACTCGAGCGCTTTATTGTCCTCCTGAATGGACTCCAGATATTGAGCCAGCCAATAACTATCCTCACCAAAGGAAGTGACCTGCTTAGTCTGTCCAGAAAAAATTTGCTCAGCAAGCTGCTTACAGGCATCTTTTGCAGACTTCGTCGGAATTAGCGAATAAGAAGTCAGCACAGTAATTGGTTGAGGCAGCCGACCAGAATGATTTGCATCCGGATGCAATAAGTATTTACAAATAGACTCGGCGTCCTCATTTCTATTCAGAAGTATCAAATCTTCGATAACTGCTTTCTCGCGGTAGTTCAAATTCGAACTGTCCGTTCCCGATTTCATTAGATCGAGGGCACTAACTAAATACTGATCTACTGCTTTTAAATCACCGCTAGAGACACTCACGAGGAAGCAGTTCATTAATGTCCCAACATCGCGCCTGCCGGTTTCGCGGTTGTGCTCGACCGCTTGAATGCAGTTGACCCTGGTGACAAGGTCCGAATTATAGGAGCTGTTCTCAACCAGATTTGCCGAATTGAAATATTGCCGCTGTTGCAAGAGGCGATTGCTCAGTTCTTGAAACGGATCCACAGAACGTGCCGGGCGAGTAGAAGAAACTGAACGAGTGATCTTGAACTTCTCGGTATCCCCGCTTGGATAGCCAATCTCTACTTCCACTTGCGTACCGGATGGTCCAGCAAGCATCTTTTGCACTTCCGCAAAGGAATTTTTAGATACATCTTTACCGTCGATGGAAAGTAAAAATTGCTCGCTAGTTTGATTACGCAGCGGTGGGCGCAACCCAACATTAATGCACATATTCTTCTTCAGCCTTACGTCGACAAAATTATCCGCTGTCACTGTTTCAGTGGCGGCAGACACAGCAAGCGACAATGATGCAACTACGTTGGCAAATCCCAAACGATTGGCTGTGCGCTTCATCATGCGAGCAGAACCTCGAGGTTAAGAACGATAGCTCGTCAATTGATGCCATCAATTTACACATTATGCATTTGCGCCGCAAAAAACAACAGGAAATGGACCAGTCATTAGTGTTTTCAGCACTTAATACGAAAAGCATAGTCGGAATATCCGAAACGCAGACTATACAGGACACGCCTGCAAGTCAGTTTCAAAGCTGCACCATTTAATACCGGGCAAAAATCATTCGATTATGCGCCAGATCATACGTCGCAGTGAAGTTGCCTAAGAATCCATCGCCGACCAAACCATCATAAATAATTTTCTGGAACTGCACTTTCGGCTTGATTTGAGTAAAGAGCCTGGATTGCGCAAGAAAGGCATCACATGGAAGTTTCGTAAAATAGCGAACGTACGAGTGGCCAGTCTCGTCGATTCCCTCCACAGTTTTGACGTCAGGACTCGACTTCAACACACCCAGTTCGCCCATATATCGCTCATCCAGAATTAGTGCACCACTTCCGGTATCAACTTCGACTCTGGCGTGACTGCCGTTTGAGAACCAGAGCAGTAACGAAATGCTGGTTTGAGCGCGCTTATGCGTGACTTGAACAGGAATCGAAACGCCTTCACTCAATCGCTTTTTCAAACTTTCATCGGTCTCGATAAATACCGTCTTCTGACTATAGTCAATCGTAAATGGAATCTTTCTAAAAAACTCAAGTGAAACCAATCCCTCGACTTGAGCCATTTCGGGGGCTGCACCAAAAACATCACCTAATTTCCAGGTTGCCATCGGCAAATTCTTTTGCACGGATGACCCAACCTGGAGAGCTGAAACGTTCACGAGATTCATTGTCATCGCTTGTCCTGACATTCTCTTGCCTGTGACCTTTCCGACTGCTTTGCACGCTAGTTTATCTGCGAGAGCCTGCGAAATAACGTTTACCCCAGCTCCAGTGTCCAGTACAAATGATGTTTCTTTGCCACCAACAGTGACAGGAATGACCAGTATATGGTCTGATACATACCTGAGCGGAATCGCGCTTGCGATTGTTTCAGCCTTGCTCCCCGATGCAGTAAGCAAAAACGCCAGTGTGGTTCCCACCGTCACTGCAGCAAACTTTGCTCTGGTCTTCATCGTGCATGTTTTTTGAATTGCCTTTGCCATCAATGCTCCACAAGCGGATTGGAAATGTCCATAAGAACATTTACTACAAAGCGATGTGCCTGGCAAATTCATCTATGTTTAATTTGCGCGATCGAGAGAATCAGACCGATTCGAAAAGAGAGCTATGCCGAGCTGGAATCAATCAAGTCCAAGTCCTGGCGTACCCTGCGTCAATGGACCCCCAGCAGGCTGAACCCGTTGCTGGTTGTATGGTTGCACCGGCTGCTCCTGCACTGGTTGCCGATTGGTTCGAGACGCATCTGAATTATTTGCATCTGGTCTGCTAGCATCTGCGTCCAACGGAGCGCTATTAGGCGCAAGCTCGTCATAAATCGGAGTTGCCATAGCATCAAGTTTATGACCAAGTGCCCTCGACTCGGTTAAGCCGTTAAATAGTCTAGACAGGTTAGTGGTATTATATGCAGTCGATCCAACCGCTAAGGTGCTAGCCTGCAAGCCAGTCCGCAAGTAATCAGCACTAGCTGCTCCCTCTGCACCCATCGTTCCGAGTGCGCTCACCTTAAATGGTGCTTTCAAATATCCCCAACCTTTGCCCAGTGTTCCAGCGCCTTCCGCATAAACACCACGAGCCAGCACACCGTCCTTCATCGCCGGAAGAATGCCAAGATAGAGAGCGTCAGTTGCCGTGTTATCGGTAGCAGAGCGATAGTTGGCTCGAACAAACGAATCAACGTAACTCATAGCTCTGCCTGTTCTCGGATCGATACCAACGTCCAGGGAGTTAATCGAATTATATGTGCCGATACCGGCGAAAGCAGTCGAATAGCCACTTGCAAATGCTCTGGATGAAAGAGCACCGGCTAAATTTCTATTTTCAAGACCGAAATCCAGTGGTGAAAATGTTCCTCTAGCTCGAGCAAATGCGCCCGACGGTGAATACCATTTACCAAGATTGCCTGAGCCTTCTTTTAAAACAGCGCCAGCCATGTTGGCAAGTTGAGCATTGGAGTAATATCCATTTAGAGCCTGGGCGACTTCAGCATTCATAGTTCCCGTTGCCGCATCGATTAAGGGCTTGCTGGCCAGTTCACCTTTTGCCAGAGCAGCAATTGATTCAGGAAGCGTTGTCGTTTTACTCATAGCGCCTACGAATTCGCTGACAGTCGCGCTTTCGCTGAGTCCATATCCTTTCACCAATTGCGGTGTCACAGCTTCCGCAGTTGCTCCCCTGTACAACAGGCTGCTGACCTTTGAACGCGTGCCGACCATCGCTGCCACGGAGCCGAGCGCCGCAGTGCCATGAATCGCGCTTGTAGACCAGCTTTCATCCTGACCTGTCACAAGTTTGTGTGCCGTGTGACGAGCCAGTATCTCTGTTCCAAGAGCCCCTGTACCAATGACACCATAACCCACAGTCGAGAGCTTGCCTCCTTCCACAAGCAATCCAGCGATTTTAGGATTTTTGGTGAGAACAGCAGCGGTCAGGGCAGCCAGCGTGAGCACGCCGGCAGCAGTGCCACCATCAATTACCGCGTTACTCCAAAAAGTATCTGCTTCCTGCTTTTGTTTCCTCAGGTTTTCAGGCAACAAAGGAATAATTCCTTGTGCCATATTTGCGAGAGTCGGATCAAAAGCCTTCAGTTTGTCAGGCGTGACACCATACAGCTCCTTCTCTTTAGCCTTCGCCAAATCAATCATTTCGGATGCTTCAATCGACTTGACCAAACCTGTGCCGGCTTGCTGAGCACCAGCCACATAGAACAAGGCAGCCTGTTTGCGAGCGGTGATTGGCAAGTAAAGCAAGCCGTCATCTCTGGACGTGCCTGAACCTTGAATGTTCTGCATCATATTGAAGAAATGAGTCTGAAGCTTGCGGTCTATTTGAGGATTCTGAGCGTCTTTTCCGAGTTGCGTCAATTCAGCTTGAAACACCTGCAATGGCAAATGGTCTGCTATCGCAATATTCTCTTTGAAGACTTTTTCGGCGCTTGCGTATTGCTTGTTCTGGTTCAGTAAAGAGCCGTAAGCCATGCGATATTGCATACCGCTTACAGCTCTTGCAAATTCTTGCTGAACTTCAAGGTGCTTTTGAACACGCTCGGGAACAGTCAATGCCGATCCGTCAGCTTTTTGACCTGTCTGCAACTCTCTCATTAGCTGCACGGTAAGCTGCTGTTCCTGGGGACTGAAAAGCGCATCGGCCGCTTTTATTGCGCTTTCAAATTTCGATTTGGTTGCCGCAGTCATTCCTTCAGACTTCATCGATGCCATGGCTTGTTGAAACAACACCGTGTCATTCTCAGGCTGACCATTAGCACTTCGAACTTCAGCATCAGGACGACTTGCGATGTTCGCAACCTCACTGCTCTGCAATATTTTTTGAAAAAGTGGGTCCGGTGCGACAGGAAAATTTTCCGGACGCATGCCCAACTTCGTTGCTACGTCTCGAATTTCCTTTTCGCTTAAGAGCTTGTTTTGAAAATCCGGAGGAACGGCAGAAAATGCCTCAACTAACTTTCGTTGAGCAAGTGCCGGATCACCAGCTTGATCGGCGCAAGCTGCCATGCAGAAGCGCGACATGAAGCGCAACGCTGTAGCCGACTCAAGATTCTGCAAAGATGCTTGAATTTGCGGAGTCATCGGTGCTCCAGCGCCCGCAGTTTTTTCGAGATCTTGCACCTTTTTAAACGCCGATAGAAATTCAGCATCAGCTGCGTTGATATTTGCGGCAAAAGCAGGCTTCAAGCTTTCAAACGAAGCTGCGGCGGTAATGCCATTTTGTATATCAGATTTGAATTTGCCAGCTATCAGCTGCAAGTGCTCAGCAGCGCCGATCGTTTGATTGGACGTTCGTTGATATCTAACGTCTCGGGCTGGATCTCCTATGGTTTGCACCTCTGGAGAAGTGTTTGCCTGCAATCGAGCGTTCGGCGTTTGCAGCTCTGGAGAAGTATTTGCCTGCAATCGAGCATTCGGCGTTTGCAACTCGGGAGAAGTGTTTGCTTGCAAACGGGCGTTCGGCGATTGCAACTCTGGAGAAGTGTTTGCTTGCAAACGATCATTCGGCTGCGAGGGCGTGAACTTAGCAACCTGTCCATCGGGTCTTGAAACAGCCGGTATAGCATCGATGGCTTGATTTAAGTGTCTGATGAAATTGGGATCAGAAGCCATCTCCCGATCTTTCTCTTGCGCATCAATGAGAAGACGAGTTCCTTGAAATTGCTGACCGCTCCGGATCATCAACAAAGCAAGATTGGCTCGTGCAAAGCCTGGCGCTCGCTCGAGGGTGTGCAGATCTGCGTCTCGTTGATTGAGCTCTCGGCGCTGTTCTTGATTCAATTCCGCGGTCTTCAGCGTATTCGCAATCGACAGCCGCTCCGCTTTTACAGCTTGCTGATCGATCTGGTCAGCAATTTTGATAGCTGCGACGTAATGATTTAGAGCAAACTCTGGACCACGAGCTCTGGCGATGCTTGATGCGTTCTCCAAATTAGTAAACAGTGCGTCGAAAACTTGCTTCGTTGGTTTGACACCTGATGCAACCTGGTCCCTTGGCGCGTAGGCTTCAGCACGCAAATTGTCTGTGAGATTTTCGCGATTCGGGGAAAAATTCTTATCTCGCTCGTTGTAATTTTCGAGAGTTGCGTTTTGTGCCATTACGGCTCCTCACTGTTTCCAGTTAATTGTTTTGCCACGGTTCAGGATTGACTACAAATATGTCATCAACTGCGTGCCGAAAATCCGGCATGGATACAGAGCGTTCACTTAGTGACGATTGAATCTGCTCATTTAGCTTTTGGCACGATTGCGAATGCGCAATCTGTGACGTCAGCCGTCCAAAGTCGCGTATCGAAGACAAGTCCGCCGCCGACTCATTTGACTGATGGATATTGAAATTCAGCTTTGCTAAATCCAATTCACCGATCAATTCATCTACAGACATCAGTCCGAACCCGGGAAAGTTTCTAACGGAAAAGGAAACGCTCATGTCTCGCTGATCAGCTTCGCCTTGAGGAGCGAAATCAAGTTGCGGATTAGCTTCAACTTCGGAATATTCGGCTTTTGATTGGATTTCTTTCTGAGCAGCCGAGGCGAGCGCAGCCATGAAGACAGCAACTTGATGGGAGACAAATTGAGACATTTTCAACTTCCTGTTCTAAACACGCCGAGACGGCTAGCCCGGTAGCCAACGGTGTGATGATGAGATGTTTGAGCAGTTTGGCGATCGATTCAAGGATTGAGGGTGTGAGGTGATCCCTTTGCCTCGACAAAATTAGTCTAGAAAAAATTTGTGGCTAAAGTGTTGCATCCAAATTATGGGAAAACCGAATCACGCCAAGTCGACTGTGTCCTCGTTCAACTTTGAGCGACTTAGCAGCACGCTTCGTACACTTGTAGCTGAAAAACTATGGATATAAGAGTGTCCAGGGTTATGCTGACACGGTCGGGAGCGGCTTGATTAGCCGAGAAGACTACAAGCACTTCTGCCAAGACCTGGAATCAATGGCAGAAGGAGGAAACTAATTATTTTGTATCACGACATTTATCTATGCGGCCCGCAAGCGTAAGCACGATAAATAGTTTCTAGTGCGAGTGAAAAGAAGGCGCATCGGCCTCATCACTAATGGGTCGACTCGTTGCTTCTAACTTTTGACCGATAGAACTTGATTTAGAGGCTCCGCTGATAACTTTTGACACGTTTGAGATATTGTAGATGGTCGATACAATCGCCAGATCGCTAGCTTGCAACCCCGTTTTGATAAGGTCCGCACTTGCGACTCCCTTCGCGCCCATTGATTCTAATACACTAACTCTGAATGGTGCCTTAACGGCACCCAGGGCCCCAGCAGCTTCCGCATACGCACCCTGCGCAAGCACACCATCCGCCATTGCGGGCATAGCACCAAGCCACAAGGCTTCAGTCGCAGTGTTGTCGGTAATGCTGCGATAATGCGAACGGAAAAACGAATCAGTATAACTCATTGGTTTGCCGGTTTTCGGATCAATTCCCACATCCAACGACGTGATCGATTTATAAGTTCCAATACCAGCAAACGCCGTTGAATAGCTGCCGGCCAATGACCTGAACGCAACCGAACCAGCTAATTGATTATTTTCCAGCCCAAAATCGAGCGGTGAAAATGCGCCTTTCGCTCGCGCATAAGCACCGCTGGGAGTGTACCACTTGCCAATGCTTGTGGCGTCTGCCATAAGCCCGCCAGCCATATTAGCCAGTTGAGCATTGGAGTAATAGCCATTTAAAGCCTGAGCGACTTCGGCATTGATCGAACCTGTGGCAGCATCGATGAACGGTTTGCTCGCCGATTCACCCTTTGCGAGCGCCGATATTGATTCAGGAATTCTCGTTGATTTGCCCAGAGCGGTGACAAATTCGCTAACCGTAGCGCCTTCGCTGAGTCCATAGCCGCGCACCAATTGCGGTGCTATGGCTTCGGCAGTTGCGCCTTTGTACAAAAATTCACCGACCTTAGCACGCGTACCAATCATTGCTGCCACCGAGCCCAGCGCGGCGGTACCATGTATGGTGCTTGTGGTCCAGCTTTCGTCATCTCCGGTCACAAATTTGTGGGCAGCGTGACGTGCTAGAACCTCGGAGCCAAGCGCGCCTGCACCGATGACACCATAACCAACTGCCGAGAGCTTGCCGCCTTCGACGAGCAAACCAGCAACTTTAGGATTCTTAGTGAGCACAGCAGCTGTCACCGCGGCTAGAGTCATCACCCCAGCAGCCGTTCCACCATCAACGATAGCGTTACTCCAAAATGTATCTGCTTCTTGCTTTTCTTTCCTCAAATTCTCGGGCAACAAAGGCACGATTGCCTGGGCCATATTGGCAAGAGTGGGGTCAAAAAGTTTCAGTTTATCAGCGGTCACACCGTACAGCTCTTGTTCCTTTGCCTTCGCCTGGTCGATCATCTGCGAAGCTTCTATCGACTTAACTAAGCCTGTATTGGGCTCCTGCGCACCAGCAACGTAGAATAGAGCCGCCTGTTTTCGCGCCGTGACAGGCAAATAAAGCAAACCATCGTCGCGAGAAACGCCAGACCCCTGTATGTTCTGCATCATCTTGAAAAACTGTGATTGACGGTTGCGATCGAATTGAGGATTCTGCGCGTCTTTGTTTAACTGCGTTAGTTCCGCCTGAAAAGCCTGGAGAGGAAGGCGGTCTGCTATGGAAATATTTTCTTTGAAAATTCTTTCAGCACTGGCATATTGCTTACTCTCGTTAAGTAACGAGCCATAAACCATTCGATACTGCAAACCGCTTACGGCCCTGGCAATTTCTTGTTGAACGTCTATGTGCTTTTGTGCTCGCTCTTGAACAGACAGAACAGAGCCGTCTGTTTTTCGACCAGTCTGCAGCTCACGTATTAGCTGATAGGTTAGCTGTTCGTCCTGAGGATTGAAGAGTGAATCTGCGGACCTTATAGCGTTTTCGAAGTGCGCTTTAGTCGAAGGCGTCATCCCCTCAGACCGCATCATTTTAATAGCTTGTTCAAATAGTTCGTTTTCGTTTGCAGGTTGACGATTTGTTTCACGAGCCGCTATAGCCAGTACCTGGTCATAGACATTGATCGGTTGGTTAGGACGACTTTGAAGCTTGTCGTCTCCAATCTGGTCCTTAACGGCTTGCCGCTCAGGCAACGCTGAGAAACCCGAAGGAGGAGGTCCGATTGGCGCAAACACTTCAACGCGCAAGTTGTCGGTGAATTGCTGGTTGTTCGAAAAGCTCTCAGGCTTTTGCACTTCATAAGCGTCGCGACTTGCAGTTTGCCCCATCTTGGTTCCTCACCTTAAAATCTTCCAGAACCACGCGCCGAAAAGGCCATTTGGTTAGCCTCAACGGAATATGCAGATATCTGGCAGTCGGTTTATGTGCGGTCGAGCAGGTCAACATTGCTCGACAAACTAATCGTAGGAATAAAGTGTGGCTAAAATGTCGCCAAAATCTTCAAGCCATGGAAATCAAAGCCGGACAAAATGATTTACCAGACGGTCAGCCAGAACAAAATCGCTAACAAGCAAGTCGTAAAACTTCGTCTTTTCGTAACAGTTGCGCCGGATTTCACACACCTGGTTTACCTGCGCCTGGGTATAACGCTGAAGAAATCAATTCCACCAAACGGTTCGACGACAGAGGAGCAATAAAAAAGATGAATCAGATGACGATCACGAGAGTTGCATTTGCAGCTGTCCTGGCAATGTTCCTGATTTTAACTCCTCAAGCGGTGTCAGAACAATTCAATTTGGTCAGCTCAGTGAAAGAGGCTCAAGGATGGCCGACTGTAACCGGTGTCGTTAAAAACGTCGATCGGAAGGAGGAGTTTGGTTCTCGACATAGAAGTAGCGGGTGGCACGTTATCGTTGACTACGACTACAAGGTCAATGGTTCATCGTATTCCGGCCAGCAGAAAGCTTTTCTGACTGCTGGGCAGCTTTTGACAAACACGATGTTTGACGAAAGTCATAGCGCAGAACTCGCCAATCGATTTGCAACCGGCAAATCGGTTTTAGTCTATTACAACAAGAACGCGCCATCCCAGTCTTTTGTTGACGTTGAAATTTCCAACGCTGCTTATCTGCCTTTCGTCGCTCTACCAGTCGTTGACTTGATTTTAGTGGGTGTGATGATTCTACTTTTCAATCCTGGTGCGGTCGATTTGCTCAACCGGAACTCTCGGACATTTTCACGTCAAACAAGTTGGCGATAGTATCAATCGTTATTTGGTCGTGGTCCTAACAACTTTCTTGCTGAAACTAGCTTCGGTCGAAGTCGAATCGTACTTTCCCTTTCGTCCAGCAAAACGAGCAATGCGATTGCCGCGCACGGAGCTTTCACCGACCAGCTCGAGATCTACACCGGGCTTATCTGTCGACACCATATTCGATATTAATTGAAACGGAATCTTATGGCCTTCGAATCCTGTATCCAGATCTGTGAAGTCTATGCGCTCGAATAATTTCGAGTTGACATTTTTAGCATTGGCCGAATAGGTAGGATTCGCGGCTTCGCCGAGTCGGTAGTACCCGCCCGTTAGCAAGCTCGCCAGAGGCAACGCTTTGTCGCGGTTAGAAACGTAAATGCGCAGTTTCGCATTCAGCTGTTCCCGTCCCAGAACGTAATGGCGACAGGTGTCGGCGTCCATATCAGGCGAGACCAGCTCCCAATCTTTAATCAGTCCTTTGCCGTAAACCACAGGCAATGAACGTATGACGAGGCGATTTCCCATACTGTGAGAAATAGATACCACTTCCAATGGATGCACCGCCTGCAGTGCCATTAAGTCAGTCAGGAATTGATCGAAATGACCTTGCGACCATTCGACATCGGTGCTGTCAACAAAGTAGCCACGCATGCGCGGATCTGACGGCCACGAATACAGCACGATTGGTTTCTGCAAAGCATATGCCATCTGTGCTGCATCCTGCGTGCAGTCTTCGAAGCCATCAGCTGCACCGTGCACGTATAAGCACAAAGTTGGATCGCCAGCCTGATCCAAGGCTGCCTTCAGGCGCTCCATGAACACTCTCTTTGATGCAGCCGGATCAGTTGGGTCGATACGCTCTTTCGGCGAGATCTTCGCAGGACGCTCATCCGAGATTTTCCAGCCGAGCGACTTGAACAATGCCGGGTCATTCTTGTGATCGACGTTAGGCACTTCAACATAAGCTGTTCCATAGTACATGTGGTGCTGACAATCGGTTGCGTACCGCCGCCTGGGTCCAAACGTCTCGCCGGTCAGTTCGCGGTCGGTAACGTAATTGACAGGAATGCTCACGTAGTTAGTTTTGACCTTGCTTGCCCTGGCTAAACCAGGCGATCCTGCGGTTGCCCCAAAGACAAGCAAAATCACAAGCAGCCAAATAGGAATTTTTACTTGAAATGGCACAATAAATCCTCAAGCACCAAAAGATAGAACATATATAGAGAGTTCGGGCTTATTATCCTACTTTTCCTGCTAAAAGTTCGCGCCCTGAATAAACGGCTCAAATATGGCGATGCACCGCATCCCTTTGAACCGGCAAACAATCATTGCGCAACGGTTCTCGGCTCTGCACCGCATTAATGAAGCGAAAAGCATTATCGCGAACCGCTAGGCAGAGGTCGATTGTTGAGGCTGCGATAATCGCAATAACCTAATTGCATTCAATGAAGCAACCTTTTCAAAATCGTCGGGATGAAGGGCTCGCCGAACTTCCTTAAGCGCTTGCCACTGCTGGAACATCGGGAAATCCGAACCAAATATGACCCGCTCAGCACCAATTGTTTTAACAGCACGACGCACGACATGCGCGGGTTGCCATGACGTTTCGACCATCAAATTGGGATATTTCAAAGCCAGTTGCAGAACCTCGCGCCAGGATTCCCACCCGACGTGATTCAAAACAATATTACACTTCGGAAACGCCCGGATTATAGGCTCGAGAGACCTAACATCAACGTTGCCGCCAATACCGGTCAACGCTTCGACTGGAATGTGTCCCGTGTGAAAAGACACCGGAATTCCCTTATCGCTTGCAAGCGCGATCACATCTTTTGTTGCGGGAAAAATATTGGCATTGGAATAGCCACCAACTTGCGGATGAATTTTGATCCCCTGAACAGCCCCAGACTCGACAAAGGGAGCAATGTATCCAAGCCGATCTGGATTTTCCATATGAACTGAAGCGAAGATAGAGATGCGATCTCGATGCGACTTCGTCAGATCGAGTATTTCCTGCGTTTTCGTGAGCGGTTCGAGAGAATAAACAACAGCGTGATCTATGCCCTGCTTATCCATGCTGCGGATCAACTCTTTCAGTCCATACTTTTTGAATAAGCGCAACGCTTCCATCAGAAAGATCTGACCAAATGTACGAAACATCTGGCGTCCAAGGGCGTTGTTGTAATTCATCGCGAGGTAGCGCAAAAACTGATCGTGTGCCGGTTCACTCAAATGCGCAACCGGTTCGAGCACAGGCACTATGTATCTGAAGAACGCAGACTCCTGGTCTTCGGGACATATCAATTTCGCATTTGCTTTATTCGTCAGAAGATGCGTGTGATAGTCGACGATGAACAATTTCTTTGACATAGTGCCTGCTGAAGTAACCGTAATGCAGATTATGCGGTCATTTTAGCTCGGAATGCTTTAATCTCAGCAACAACCTGACTCAATTGGCTCATGACGGAACCACACAAATTTCGTTCCGACCAGTATGCTGCTCGCTTCCAGACATTCGCTTCCTCACTAAGCGAACTTTCGAGGCACTGTTTCGCCAAATTATTTGGCTTCCTGGTTACCGTCTGCTGCCGTATCGATTATTCTTCTGCGCAGCCAGTGCACTCTCGAGGGAAAGCATCGGATCTTCGCTTGCAGACTGAGCCATATATCCATTCAGGTAGGTGCCGCCGAGCAGCAGTCCGCCCAGCAAAACTAACGCGATACTGGTGTACAACTGACTCTTGTCTGTCTGCAGAACATCCGGATCAAGAACTGATTTGTCCATCTGGTTCTTGTCGTAGCGCACTCTAATCGGCTTGTACTTCGACCCAAATGCCGTGCCTTCAGATAAGGAAGTCGATATTTCTTTGTCTAGCTCCGAACTATCAATTTGACCGGCAGCGTTCCTTTTGAACTCGAATTTTTTCATCAATTCGGCGTCACTCAGTTGTTCCATTTCTGGACGCTTGAAAGTGAGCGCTCGGATGAAACTTAAACACGGTCCCCCATGTTTTTCTCCGGTAAACTCTCTACCATTGACGGTGTAGGTATACTTGGCATATGGAGTGACGATCGGGATGAACTTGCCGACAACGGGCATGCTGGCACCCTGGTCGTAAATTTGAACCAACTTGCCGCTCGTAGTCGGCCACGCAGCACTGTTCGAGATGTCTTGATTATCCATGATGTATGCGATGAATGCGACTACGCCGATCAGAATGATGCCTCCAAAAATAATTTTGACACCCGAGTCCCCGATGCTGTAGTGAACGTCTTCGGCTACCTGTGCGTGACTTCTACCATACATAGCTTTATTACTCCGAATATTGGTTTGCTAAGTGCTCGCCTGTAAGAGTCATCTTCCCTTTCAATTGTGTTTTTTCTGTTCCCTGCAATACCAAAATAATGAATAGTTCCTTAAATCGGGACTTCGGCATACCACAACTTGCACCATATTTAGTGCGCAGCCGATTTGCTTACAGTGTAATCGCGCAAATTACTAATTAACGGTTCAATCACATGATTGCTCCCTCAGCCAGACCTTAGATTGGCTGAATTATGGCTTGACCGCAGTTGATTGCTTTTCAAATTTTCAGGGCGTTCGGAATTGCAGGTAGGAAGTTGACTGAACTTAGTTTGAGTTCTCACAAGTTACCAATGACTATGTTAGTAATTAGTTAGTATTTCAGCAACTCCCGCTAGATCAGATGGCGCTCACAAGCGGAAATCTGCACTCCTCGACCAGTAATCAAAGTTTTACCAGGCTAGCTTTAACGGTGCATTTTACCTGGCTGTTACCGACGAAGTTTAGACTGATCGTGTGACGTTGAAGCACGCACTTAAGCGAAACAAAACACCAGAAGATCCAGACAGGGTCTAAATTAACTCAAAAATACAAAATAAAACCAAATTCGGCTGGTAACTGGAGCCGCAGGCAGTGTAGTTGATCAACCACAGGCATCGAAATAACACTCTAATTCTAATGAGGAGACCACAAGTGAAGAGGCTGACTGATTTTTTGAACCAATGCAAGCCCAAATACTGGACGATGGTACTGACTGCTTTTATTACCGTACCAACTTTGAGTGGCTGTGGCGAAAGCGATGCTTCACCTGAACCATTCATCAATTCGCTTTCGAAAGTTCCTTTTGTTGCCCTGTACGATTTCAAAATCGACTCTGAAGATTCGCAAAAAGAAACGGTCTATTACGATGGACAGGGACGGGAAAGAATTGAGTGTCAGATGCCGATGATTGGTGACTGCGCTGTTATTCTCGATTTAAAAAATCAGACAACTGACGTTTTGCTCGAAAGCCAAAAATCCTTTTCACACTTTGCAAATTTAAAAAAGAGGCACATTCCTCTTTTAGATAACAGTCAGGCAGCCACTTTTAAAGCAAAATCGCTGGGAAAGAGAATGATTGGCACTGACAATTGTCAGGGCTGGTACTTTGTAAACCGATACGGAAATACAGAAGAAGTATGGATATCGCAGCAGCACCACATGCCAGTTTCCTATGAATACAAAGATCTGGAAGGGCACACACGAACCGAACATCTAATCAGCTATCAAGGCAATAATCCAGTACCTTCACTGTTTGGTGTACCATCAGATTTTAAGCTTATCGAAGAATAGAGTAGCGAAAAGACAGAGAGACCGCCTTGACGTGAGTTGATAGAGGAACATGTTACCCTTTAATCAATTATTCGCTACTAAAAGGGCTCACCAAGACTTTCCTCATGTCATTAACTAAACAGGATAAAGCGGCTCTTAGAGCCACAATTTTTCGCCACCTCGACGGCATTGCGACTGCTCCGACCGCATACACGCTGCTGGAAAAGGGAATTCTCGATTATTTGCTGGCACACAAAACGGCAGATGTCACGGACCTGGCTTCAACATTCAAAGCTAATGAAGGCTACCTCAACGTCGCCCTGCGAATAATTGCTTCTCAAGGTTGGCTCGACGCCGAAGTAGACAACAGCAACAACCGAGCCAGGTACAAAACGAATTCAAGAAGTGCAGTCGCATTCGACCACTGCCGGTTATACAAAGATGTGGTTACCTTGCTGCGGCTATCGGGTCAATTTCACAGGCGCAAATTCGAACGAGCTCCCTTTTCGGTTTTAGAAGGCATTTTTAAAAAGTACCGAGACAATTTTGGCATCGAAATATCCGGCGATGCCGAAATCAAAGCCATTCAATCACAGATTTTGACTCACATTGAAGGCATTGCCATTGGACCAACCATTGTTTCACTGGGCATGGGTGGAATGTTCCACAAATACTTTATGGAAGCATCGTTCAAGGCGGAGGAATTTCATGAAGATGCCGAGAGCTTCGAAAAAATTCTCGACTTCTTTACCTTCCTCGGCTGGTTCGAAAAGAGAGGTCAGACATATCGATTCACAGAAAAAGGATTGTTTTTCGCTCGCAGAGCCAGTGCGTATGGTGTAACGGTGTCGTACATACCGACTTTCCGCAATCTCGATGAACTACTTTTCGGCAACCCGGAAATTCTGACAAATACCAAACCGGAATTGCCCGAGTTGCACGTAGACCGCGAAATGAACGTGTGGGGAAGCGGAGGCGCGCACATGAGTTATTTCAAGAAGGTCGACGAAATAATCATTGACCTTTTCAACAAGCCGCTGGACGAACAACCAAAAGGAATCGTCGACATGGGTTGCGGCAACGGCGCATTTCTGCAGCATATTTTTGAAGTCATCTCCCAGCGAACATTACGGGGTGAAATGCTGGAAGATTATCCGCTCTTTCTGGTTGGTGCGGATTTCAACGAAGTGGCGTTGCGCGTAACCCGCGCCAATCTCACCAAAGCTGATATCTGGGCAAAAGTGACGTGGGGAAATATCGGTCGACCAGACTTGCTCGCACGTGACCTTAACGACAACTACGGGATAGCTCTCGAAGATTTGCTGAACGTGCGTACATTTCTCGACCACAATCGCCCATGGGAACAACCTGCGAACGCACTGGCAGGACGCACAAGTCTTTCAACGGGTGCTTACGCGTTTCGTGGAAAACGTCTCAGCAACAACGACGTCGAAGCTAGCTTGCTGGAACATTTCAAACGCTGGGAGCCGTATGTGCGCCGCTTCGGTTTGCTCGTAATTGAGCTGCACACGATTCGACCACAGCTCGCTGCGGCCAATCTTGGATTGACTTCTGCCACCGCCTATGATGCAACACACGGTTACTCGGATCAATATATTGTCGAAGTGGATGTCTTCAATCAGATAGCGGCTGATGCTGGATTGTTTCCAGAAACCCCGCACTTCTGCAAATTTCCTAATTCAGAACTCGCGACAGTAAGCATCAATCTGTTGAAAGGCACATCTCATTAACCGTGCGTCTGGTCGGTATAGCGTGCGACTGCGTCGAGCGCTGTGCGACTCATGCGGTCAGTGACCTTTCCGTCGCTACGCCACATCTCTATCAGGCGCCTGCTTGTACTTGTACAACTCCAGAGGCGTCCGCTTAAGCTCCTCAATGGCTTGAATAACGAACGCTGCCTCGTCCAAAAATCCAGCATCCAGGAGCATTTCGGCACGCTCTTGCAGCGCCTTAACTTCAATATCAGTGCTCGTGTTCATCGGAAGATCCCTCAATTTTGCCATGTGCGATGTCGAGAAAGCAGGCGATTCGGTTCCCAAACCGGGCCAAAGTTATGGAACGTAAAACAACCAGCATTTCCCGTGATACGAGCTCAGCACGACGTAAGCGGTCAGCTGCCGTTAACGCTTATCTCGAAAGCAAGAAAAACGGGAAAGCACTTACGCGCTTTCCCGTTCCTGGTGGTTTATCGAGCAATTCCTGTTGGGAGCAGTGATTTAGACCGAAGCAGTCTCTTTGGAAGGAGCAGCACAAAAGTCTTCGCGCAATTTCTTCTCTTGCTCGTGTGTCAAGCTAGATTTGATCAATTCGCCCTTTTCCATGCCCTTGAAGGCCTCAGCAACCTTATCTTCAGTGACCTTGCCAGTCATCAGGAACAACGCAGACTTGCCTTCGGTAACTTCGGCACGCACTTTATTGATGAAGTCATCGTCAATTCCATAATCAGCGAAATGTCCAGACAACCCGCCAATTAAGGAGCCGACAGCGGCGCCCACCAGCGGCATGAAGAACAGAAATCCAAACAGCATTCCCCAGAAAGCTCCGTCAAGAGCGCCAAGCGCAGTGGTCGGTACAAGCTGACGAGTCGATGGTTTCTTGTGACCTGGTGCCCATGTCACGACGGCGGCGTCAACGACTTGCACCAGGAGTTCCTTCTGCAATTCCATAAGTTTTGCCAGTGCTTTATCAGCACCGTCAACGGTATCAAATTTCCATACGGTTAGTGTTGTCATTTTATTTTCCTGCCAGTAAAAATGTTGAGGCGAAGATCGCCATCACCACCTGAAACCTATCGGGTACGCTATCGTTAACCCGCGTGAAGCATATACCAAGTCAATCCGTATTACATTAGAAGAGGCGCTTTGCGACCTGGAAAAGTTCGGGCAAAGCTTGACTCGTCAGGCTTTCAAGCACGCTGGCACTGATTGAGTTTCTCGCCGTTGCACCTTAAGAAATGGCGTCTGAATATGCATGTCTACACCGGTCCCGCTAGACTGGATCTCAGGAATCTCAAGTAGCTGAAAGACACTAACTACGAGCGCTTTTCCATGTTCGGCTCAATTATTTCGTTTATGCTGCGAGCCGTTCTGGCAGTCCTTTTCTACGCCACGCCGATCCTTGGATTCTGGGTGGCATCATCCCTCGCCGCTTACCTGGGCGGACCTGCATGGGTAGCCTGGGCGGTTGGAGCGCTTCTGTTCCCACTTATCCCCGGCATCTGGGAGTTCAACGCCTGGGCTTACCGCGACCCGAATAAAAAGGCGTGGTTCACCCCTCTCGACCGACTCAGCTTGAAAACATTTGCAGTAGGTCTGACTTTTATCGTCGCACTGCTCTACTTCTATCCCCAAACTGCTTTCGTCGCGCTATCGACGCGCGGCGATTGGATGCTAGACGGGAAGAAAGACGGACGCGCCAACGAAATACGCCGAGACCTGTTCGCCGCTGCCAATGGGCTTGAATGGCTCTATCGCTACTCAAAGAAAAATCCTTACCGCGACTACATTGACAGCGCCGCACGCAAACAGGCAGAGAAAGCTACAGAGCAGCTGGCAAATCAAACCAGGAAGGAACAAGCATCAAGTAAGTCGAATGGTGCATCAGATCAAGTTGACAAAACCGCTATCGCAGACAGGTTTGGTCACGCATCCGATTCAGGCGAGAAAAGCACTGATGACAATGGGCATGACGACTCTCGCCAATCCGACCAGGACACAATGGCAAGCACGTCTGATGACGACGGAAATCAAACCAACGGACATGATGAATTATCAGAAAACCACGCAACTCAAATAAATAACCGATACGAAATCAACAACAAGAACAAATGGCCATGGAAAGATCCTCATATTCATCCCGCCGTTGCAAATATGCCGGCTTCAGTAGAGACCAGCATAAAATCTGTCGCCAAATATTTAGCTGCACAAGAGAAAGATCCAGCCCTGCGCATAAAAGCTCTCCATGACTACGTTGCAGACCGCATCGCCTATGACACCGTGGCATTTTTCTCCAACACTTATCCGAGCCAGGATGCAGAAGATGTGTTCCGCAAAAGGAAAGGCGTTTGCGCCGGCTATGCAAATTTGCTCTCGGCGTTAGCTGCAGCTTGTGGTGAAAAAATAATCGTGGTACTCGGTAATGCTCGAGACCCCAATTCGAGCGACAAACTCGCAGGCGGCGGTCACGCCTGGAATGCTGCACGCGTAAACGGAAACTGGTATCTCATCGATGCTTGCTGGGATGCCGGTTATGTCTCCAGAGAACAGGGCTTTACCAGAGCATACAAAACAGCATATCTTATGCCACCACCTGCAGTGATGCTGGTAGACCACTTTCCAGAAGAAACCACGTGGCAACTTTTGGCACATCCGCTGACGCAAGGCGATTTTCTAAGACAGCCAGTGCTGACACCAGGTTTTGTTGCGGATAATCTTAAGTTGGTCTCGCCAACGAGGGCCCAAAACGAAACGGGTGGTGCTGCCACTGTCGTCGTCAACAATCCGGACAATGTTTGGCTTATGACTGGACTCGAGCAAAACGGAAGACAACTAGCAAACCAACGCCAGGTTACTAATGACAAACTTTCACAGCTAGTCAGCCAGTTGCCCGGAAAGGGAACTTATCGCATGAATATTTTTGCCAACAAAACAAGTGAATATGGACAGTACGAAATGGTCGGTTCAGTCGATTTCGTCAATCGGTGATGGCTCGTAATTTAGAATAGACATTTATGGCACACGTTTACGACGAAATTTACCGGATCGTGCGAAAAATTCCGAAAGGAAAAGTTCTAACGTATGGTGTCATCTCTCACATGATTGGCGGTCGAATGAGCGCGCAAGGAGTCGGCTGGGCACTGAAAGCTCTGGGAAGCAAGAAGCGTGCTAACGAAGCAGATTTCGACATGGAGTCAGTTCCATGGCAGCGCGTCGTCAACGCATCGGGCGGCATGAGCACTCTGAAACTTGCTGACATTCCCCCGGGTCTTCAACAGCATTTGTTAGAGACTGAGGGTCTCGCTTTTGACGACGAAGGAAAAATCATCAACCTCGACAAACATCTGTGGGTAGAAGGGATGAGGCAAGCCATGCCCTCCCAAACCAACCCCAGGAAAAAGAAGAAAGCCAGGTAAATCCTGGTCCAGATGGCAGGCGACCCGCAGCTAGTGCAGGGGCAGCTAGCCGCTGCGTGGCGGGACCGAAGTGATGCGTGGCGGGACCGGATGATGCGTGGCGGGACCGAAGTGATGCGTGGCGCTGACGGGGTGATGCGTGGCGGTACCGGGTTGATGCGTGGCGCTGACGGGGTGATGCGACCCACCCCCGCCACGCTTCGGGTCGCGGCGCCTGGTAATGTCTTGGTTATAAAAAAGTCGGATGATTCCAAAATCGACCCAGTCCACGGAGATTCCACCCCAAAATCGATCGCTTATGCCAGTCACGTTCGTGTAACGCCCCCGGCATATCCTGAAAAAACAGCTAAACTTTCCCGCGGCTGTCGGTCGATTTCCTCACTTACCAACAAATTTTGAAGATACGGAAGGCAAAGTCTTCCGTGCAGCCGCGTGGTGAATAATCGCCGCCATTGGCAGAGACCCCCAAGATCACGAGTATCGTATGGCTACCGAAGCTGAAGTCGCTAAACCTCAAACAGCCGCGCCTGAGAAGAAGGCGATAGCTTCAGACAATGGAAGTTCCGACCAAACACGCACACGTTTAAGCCTTGAAGCTAATCTCGCCGGTCCGCAGGCAGGCGCCGATAAAGTTGACGATAAGACGCGGGTGGGAGCGGAGCCGGAAAAAGCTCCATTCGGCGATGTAATCAAAGAAATGTACGGACCGCGCGCTGGCGCAGCCCGAGCCGCAAGAGAAGTGGGCGCGGGCAATCAAGATCTGACCTTCGATCCGATTCCAGGATTCGACCATGCTCGCCACGACCGTCCCGAAAGTCTTCGCCTGGCAGCAGCACAAGGAGACAAGCCATTGGCTCCCGGTGATAAGGAACTCGCGCACGGAGATCGGTCTCGAATCATTCAGGAGAAGAACGGAGCGATTTCCGACCAGGGTGACCTGAACGGAACGCACTATGATGCGACGGCAAGCAAAGATAAAGATTCAATCGTCTGGAAAGACAAAGACGGCAAAGAACATCGTTTTGAGCGGACCAAAGGAGCAAATCGAAACGAATATGTCGATGGTGACGGCACCACTCTGGTGCAGAACGGCGACAGAAACACGATTACATTTAAGGAAGGCTTCCAGGTCGACATCGACGCCCGAACAGGCCGCACAATTATTCAACATAACCAGCAGGAAATTGCGCAATACAACGGAAAAGACGCGGTTCGTCGACAACTTGATGGAAACAACGTCGCATTTCAGGTTCGTGGAGATGTCGCCGCGACAGTCGACCAGATCAAAGAGTACCAGCAACGCACTGGGCAGCCTCAGAACGGCAACATGATCATCAAAAACGAGAAAGGCGACACCGTTGTTCTGCAACAAGACGGCACTGAAATTACGCGAAAAGCCGATTCTCCGACTGTAACAATCAAGCGCGGCGACACCGTAGTTGAGTACACTCCTGGACAGGAAGCCAAAGTAATCAGTGGCGGAGACCATATCAAACAATCTAAAGGAAGCCTCCAGATCGACGGCCATGAAATGTTGAACAGCGACGGTTCTGTGACTATCAGTGGCATGAAAGACGGTCGACTCGACTCTCGCTTCGGTCGCATTTATGGAACTACCGACAATGGCGGGCAGATTGACCTCGGTACAGGTCGCGCCATCGCCGACAGCCTGACGACGACGAACACCGGCACTGGAGTTGAAGCCACCACCAATAATGGCACTGTGATCTTGAAGACCGGCCCCGATAGCAAACAGATTCAATCAGGTTCAGTGACAACAAACGTTGACCAAACAAACCCGACAACCACAGTAAAAGGTACTGACGGCTCCAATATCGTAATCAACAATGGTGACGGATCATCCAGAATCACCGACGCAAGCGGAGCAGACATAGCCAACATCAATGGTGCGGGTGACATGTGCACCTGGGACGGTACCAACTTCGGCGCTGATGGAAGTATCTTCAACGCCGACATGGATTTGAGCGGCTGGACAAGCTTCGATGAAGGCGGACCGAGCTACTTCGCTGGCGGCTCAGGCTCAGAATCGGGTTCCGGGGCTGAGGAGCGTAACGAAGTCTCAGCTCAAGTAGTTTCTGACACCAACAACGCCGTTTGCACAGCAGATGCGGTCTGCGCAGACGCGACCTCGCTGGCGAACAACCTCGACGCAACCCCCAACACACTTGGACAAATCGAGTCCGGAATGGTAACTCTGTCGGCATCCGCAGCGCAGATAGAAAGCCTGTTAGCAATCAATCCTGCCCTCGTCAGTCAGCTTGGACTAATCAATCAGTCGATGGCAAGGCTTGATGGAGTGCGCGGCCGGGTTCAGTCGGAAGTAGCAGTGCAAGACCGCTTGAATGGGCAATATGGTGTCGCGACCAAAAGTCTCGTAGCGACAGCGTTAGAGCTTGGTGGCACACAGCAGGCGGTAGACGAATCGGCTAAATATTATCAACTAGCTCAAGCCGTTTAACGAGGATATAGACGAGGATCTCGCCGTCGAATGGCGATTAGAGCTGCCTTTAATGCTTCAGTGAAAAAGGATTGAAGTCGGTTGTTCTGTCGAAGAAGTCTTCATTTTCATCAACTGGCCAGCTACCGTCGAACCGACTAATCGCAGCCAGAGATATTTTCCGTCTGTCAAAACTTTCATCTTCGCCAGGACAAAATCATTGAGTATCTCGCCGAAAAATACAGCGACCCAACTACCCAGCACGATGCGCGGCACCTGACTCAAAATTTGAACATAGGCGGCGTTCCCTGTAAAACCAGCTGCTGGCGCCAGCCACGCAGCAAACTGATAAAGTCCGGCTGCCAACGCCGAACACAATAGCACTGTCCACAGTACACTGCGACCGACAGCATAGCCATATACTTCAGTCAAAACATCGGCGAATATGTAAGTGAGTGGAAAGTAGATGGCAGTTACCGAAACTGGATATCCAAAGATTGGAATGAGCTTGCCAGCTGTAACATCTGACACCAACTGTAATGTCACATATAAAACTGTTATGGGACCAACAAGTTTATACTGTTTCATTCGCTCATTTTAGCAGCGATGTCGAGAAACAAAAGACGAGGTGCGGAGTAATAAATCTCCTCCCAGCTTTAAGAGGATTCGCAAACTGCTTACTACGAGCAAACACAATCTGGTTATATAATTTCTAAGCAGTTTGGAAAAGCCGGGATGCAAGACGACGAAACTCTCGTTCTATACAACTCAAAAGGCAAGTACGCCCGGTTACTATTTATATGCGCGCTCTTTGTCATCTGCGGCATCACGATTGTCACGTCAGATCATTCTCAGAGTGCTTTGATCACGGGATGGTCATCTATAGTTTTCTTCGGTTTGGGCATCGTCGTAGCAATACGGCAAATGCTAGACAACAAACCGCGAATCATCATTGACGCTCTTGGGATTCATGATCGAACCTTGAAAGTTGGATTGATCGAATGGGCTGACATACAAGACGCGTCACTCACCCGAATTCAGCGCGAACATTTCATTCAACTCGACCTTTCTGACGAACATAAATATCTAGAGCGCCTGTCAACCGGGCACAAGCGGGCCGCTCGAGCGAACACGTTTCTCGGCTATCAGAAGCTGAACATCAATTTGAGCGGAGTCGCTTGCAACCCCGGTCAAATTCTAAACATTGTTCGCCAGGAATCAGGCTATGCGAGAAACTCGAAAGGCTCAGGAGGCTAGAGGGCACCACATACGCTACCACCCAGAGTCGCAACCCTGGGTCAACTGTGCCTGAATCAATTCATTAATTCCAAGTTCGAGCGACAGCGATCTGCTGGAACTGAGCGAAAGCAAGGCACAGCAAGACTTCGGCTACTTCTTAGCTTGATTCGCCTGTATAAGCCTGTTGGCAGCCAGAGTCAAATCATCAAAAAGTGCATGCTGCAAAACTACAATCGCCGTCGCCTTGACCTCATCGACTCGATGATTGTGACATTGCCCTTTCACCACCCATTTGATTGTCAGAAGAACAAATTCGGCCAGCGTCTGGGGATCATTGTATCTTCGCACCAGACCTTGAGCCATCAAATCTGCGAGCGCCTCGGTCAACTGATTCAGCAGCAGCATGCGACTTTCCGGCACCTCGGCTGCGGGTGCATTCTGGTCTGGGAGTGCCAGGACATCACGTTCCTGCGTTGCGACCTGCATCGCCCAGTCAAAAAGCATCTCAACACTTTCTGGTCCGCGGAAGTTTTTTACTACTTCGCCGAATTGCTCGCTTAAACGTTTGAAAAAGTCCTCGCCGATCGCGCTAGCCAGCGCTTCCTTCGATTTGAAGTAGAGATATAGTGTTCCTGATGCTACTCCAGCCTCGGCGGCAATGTCTGACATTTTCGCCGTTTCATAGCCATCGCGACAAAAAGTGGCTCTAGCTGCCGCCAGAATTGCGGCTCTTTTAGTCTCGTCCAGGGTTCTAGCCATACCGCTCCCGTCAGGCAAAACTCAGAGTAAAACGAATGAACTCATTCATTATAAAGGAAGTATATCCCGACCAGCAAGCTCGAAATTAAGAGAAAATCAGCTCACACTCGACAACTATTCTGCCTCTCGTATTGCTGAATTAGAGCCATAAAGCGCTTCCAGGCTCACTTTATTGACCATTTAAATGAAAGCTGAATATTTTCCAGAATCTTGTCATCAAAGCTTGACTCCTAAACTGAATCGGTTCATTATATTTGAGTGCTCGAACGGAAGGAAGAGCAACTCGGAAAAGTATTCAGGTGTCATATGAACTGCGAAAGAAAATACGAAAAGTTCGACGTGAAAAATCTCACGCTCGGGCAGAAAGCTGTTTTCAAACCAGCGCTCACATTCGTGCAAGTAGGAACATCATTCTATTTGTCGGAACTTCTTAAACCGATTCTTCTGCCGGTTCTGTTAATCAGCATGGCAGTTGTTCTACTTGTGGTGCTTAAATCCAAAAAGCAGACCACAGAATACGTCACGCAAAAACAAGCCGAACAAGTACTGGTCTGTTTGCAAACAGAAAAGTATTCGTTAAACCGACCTGTAGAAATTACCAGAAATTGATTGTCTTGACCGTTCAAAGCGCGGCAAAAACAGCCGCCCGACGATCGAACTGGAGGCAAAGTAATGCTAAACCACACTAAATTTTTGACCATCATTATGACGAGCCTGCTGAGCTTGCTCTACACTTCGCCAGCCTTCGCTCAGGAAATTTCCATAAAGCCCATATCGTCCGAAGAATATTTGATCGATCAGTTCACGAAATCTCGCCCCCGCATAGCACTTGTATTGGGCGGCGGAGGATTAAGGGGAGCGGCTCATGTCGGCGTTATCAGAGTGCTCGAACAGGAAAAAATTCCAATCGATATGATCATAGGCACCAGCATGGGTGCAATCATCGGTGGACTTTACTGCTCGGGCGTCTCAACTGAAAAGTTGGAAAAAGCTCTGGTACCGGGATTTATTTCAAACTTTTTTGATGCACCACTCCTGGTGCAAGCCCTTAAGATCAACACTGGTTTGCTGTTCTTACGCAAACCAGAAGGACTTTACAGCAGTAACAGCTTAACCCGTTGCATCGAAAAACATATTCCCGAGGAATGTCGAGAAATTAGTAACTTTCGTCCTCGCTTCGGTGCTGTCACCACTGACCTTGTCACAGGCAAAACGTTGGTGCTGACCAGGGGCGACCTGGCAAAGGCACTGCAGGCTACTGTGGCTGTACCGTGGGTCAGAGGTCCTGTCGCCATAAACAATTCAGTTCTGGTTGACGGTGGAATCACGTGCAACCTTCCTGTTGAACAAGCAAAGCAGCTTGGTGCCGACTTTGTAATCGCAGTAGACGTAGATGAAAAAATCAAGGTAAAAACAGCAAAAACGTTTCGCGGCAGCATGGGTAACATCGGTTCGCGTGTTGTTTCGTTGATGCTTGCAAAAATCGATGAAGCGCAGAAGGCGCAAGCAAATCTGTCGATACAACCCGATGTTACGGGTATTTCGCTGCTCTCCAGAAAAGTCGCAGACGGCAACCGCGCCATGGTCGCTGGAGAGGTGGCTGCGAAGCAGGCTATTCCAGAGTTAAAAATGAAATTGCTACTGGCGGGAGTCGAACTGGAGCAGAGTCCAGTTAATCAAGAACTGCCCGAACCGGAAATCGCGAGCAACTCACAAAAGGACTGCTCCGTTCTAAATAAATCATCCCTGTGTGCAGAGTGATCGGGATAATCAGTTCGAATTGGATCGAATTAGAAGCTAATGTGAACCATAGAATTGAGGTTGCATTTGCTGCAGAGTTTGCGATTTCTGATAAGTCGGCACCATCGGTTTAGAGAGCGGTGAAATCACGGAGCGATTGACCTGAGCAGGCATGACTGGATTTGGCGTCGACAATGCGTTAGGGGTTAGAGATTGCCGAGATAGGTCCGTGACGCTTGTAGGCACACCAAACGAACTATGCTGAATCACGGGCGCATGATTCTGGATTAGCGTAGATGGTTGGCTGATAGGCTGAACTTGAGTACCCGCATTCAGAGCGGAGCTGCGCACACCGTTTTGAAGTTGAAACGTCGATGTCGGAGACTGGGTAGTGGCACTGTTGATACCAGTGGGCGAGCCACCAATTGCAGAGCTTCCACTTCCGACTCCGGGCATTGTGCCTGCACTGGTTTGTGCATCGGCAGCCGCACTCAGACTACTTGTAGCCACCATAATTACAATTAAAACAGGTCTATGCTTCAGCTTTTTCATTGCACACTTCTCATCGGATACCAGTGAAAGACGTCTTTGAGACGAGGTGCACATCACTTCGTTCCAGCCCTGAGAAGAAGAGCCATATCCGGCAGACTGACAGGTGTTTAAGCCAGCGCAAAAAATTCCTGCTGAGATTCAGATGTCTTCAACATCAAATACTTTCTTGCTGAGAACATGTCTCTTATATCAAGTTACTTCCTACTGCTGAGATTCAGGCACTCAAGCCTCTCCCCCAGGAGCAAAGTAATCTACATAACTCATTTTTCGTTTATCTTCAGACAACTCTATAAGTTGCTGATCAGGTGATATACGCTTCACCAGGGTTCGTCTGAGAGCGAGAGAATCGGCATAAGTTACTGCAGCCGTAAAATTAGCAAACTCGAGTTGTTCTGCATCAAAGCGAACTAACCAGTTGCCACACCTGTCGTCTCTCATTTGATTTCCTCACTTCAAGTACGATCAACATAATTATTGTAGACTATCATGTACCAGACCAGTCACATAAATCCGGGAGATACCTGCAACTTTAATCTGTCTGGTAAATTTCACGAAGCCACCACGGAACGGAAGAATTAGCGATGAGCAAAAGCGCGCGCGCCTGGATTGGAACGTCCGGTTGGGAGTACAAGCACTGGTCAAAACGCTTTTATCCAACTGATATCGCCCCAAAGGAACATCTGCCGTTTTACGCCCGGCATTTTTGTACAACCGAAATCAACAATTCGTTCTACAAGCTGCCATCTGTGGAGACTTATGAAAAATGGGCGTCAGAAGTGAACCCTGACTTTCTTTTCTCAGTTAAAGCTAGTCGCTACCTGACGCATATGAAAAAGCTGAAAGATGCTGATGATCCCTGGCATCGCATAGCAGGAACGTCCTCGGCTTTGAAAGATAAGTTGGGTCCGATTTTGCTTCAATTCCCAGCCAACTGGAAAAAAAATACTGAACGATTGAGCGAATTTTTGAACATTGCGTTTGCTGACAAAGCGACGCCAATGCTGGCATTCGAATTTCGAGACGAGAGCTGGTTCGAAAAGGACATCATTAAACTACTCGAAGAGTTTAATTGCGCGCTCTGCATCGTCGATTCACCAGACTTTGTCAGAAAGGAAATTATCACTGCAAGTTTCACATATATCAGATATCACGGTCGACAAACCCTGTACGCGTCAAAATATACATCCAGGCAGTTGCATGTCGAAGCAGCAAAAATATCTAAATGGTTGGAAAAAACCACTACTGTGTTTGCATACTTCAATAATGATGCGCAAGCGTTTGCTGTCAAAAACGCCCAGGAATTAAACGACCTGCTTAGCTAAACGCTTCTTCATCGCAATTAAAATTATAAGGGCTCCCGCCATCACTATCTGATGACCGAGCACAGGGCGACAGCGGTAATTGGTGAAGCAGCGCACATGCGTCATCTGAACTCATCCTATAGTTCAAAAATTGTGAGACAATTTTATGGATTACATTAGCGGAAAAACCCCAGACCAGACACGGAGTCACAGATGAAACGAGCAGCATGGATGTCAGCGGCTTTAACAATTGGGATAATCGCAGCCGCCTTCTTACCAGACGCATCGGCGTCAGCGAAGACAAAAATCCTTGGCACGGGACACACTCCCTCGATCGCGTCAAGCACGACTGGAAGGTTATGCGTGGTTTTCGAAGGGCTGAACGAGGAAAACGGACTCTCCGACGTCTACTGCTCATTCAGCGATGATGAAGGCAAAACCTGGTCAGGAAGAATTCACGTGTCGCAAACACTGGCTGTTTCCACAAGACCGAGAATCGCCTTTGAAAAAAGTGGTGCAATCGACGTCGTTTGGACTGACACCGCATATGGTGAAAATAATCCAGACATCTTTTTCAGCCGTTCAACCGATGACGGAACTTCGTGGAGTCGACCAATCAACATAAGCCATACCCCTGGAGCATCGCGTGATCCAGAGCTTGCCATAGGTACTGATGGCAAGATCCATGTCCTCTTCGTCGAAACTCCGGCTGCTGACCTTGCAACGCGCGATATTTATTACACGAATTCAACTGACGGCGGTAAGACGTGGACCGACGAACATCATCTGGAAAATATCAGCAATACTAAAAGCGATTCTTCCGAACCAACCCTCGCCATAAGCACCGACGGCACGCTGCATGCGGCCTGGAAAGAGGAGAATGCCTCATCGATAGACAGACCACAGATTCTGTATTCTTATCGCAATGCCAATGGCTGGCAACCCGCTATTAATGTCAGTCGATCTTTGAAATATTCATATCATCCAGTCATCGCATGTGGTGCCGACGGGAATGTGTTTATCAACTGGCTTGACAGATCAAAAATTGAAGGCGCCGCTGATGTGTGGTGCATAACTCTAAAGAACTACACGCCTGTTCAGCCGCCTACGCACATTACAAGCACAGGCTCGATAGCCAGTTCCGCTGAGATGACTGCCGATAAATTAAACCGTATCGCGGTGGTTTGGCCGGATCGTGCACTTGGTACAGACCTACCTCGAATTCGAGTCAAGGCAATGGCAAACGGTACATCAGAACTATCCCGTTCGAAGAAATTTCGACACAACTCATCGGTTCAATTGGCTCCCGCTGTCGCCATCGACGGTGACAATTTGACAATTGCCTGGGAAGAACGCAATTTAGATCGGAATCCGATTAAGGTGAGGTCATTCAGTTTGCCACAGTTGCTGGCAAGGAAGCCTTCTAAAAAATAATTCCGCATCAATAGCGACTTTCTCAACACTGCCTGACAAAAATGCGAATCGCCGTACTTGCAGACACTCACATACCAAAACGTGCTAAAACGCTGCCAGATTCAGCCTGGAACATTCTGGAGACAGCTGACGCCATTCTCCACGCCGGTGACGTCCTGACAGATGCATTCCTGGCGCAGCTAGCGAACTTAGCGCCACTATATGCGGTGCGAGGAAACAACGACACCGATCTGGAGAATCTTCCAGAAACGTTGGAGTTTGAACTGGAGAAGATTCGTTTCGCTATGGTTCATGACAGCGGAGACAAAAAGCAACGAGCCAAACGCATGCGAAAACGCTTCCCCGCAGCCGACGTCGTAGTTTTTGGACACTCTCATATTCCGGTAAACACGATGGAGGGAAATCTATTGCTATTCAATCCTGGTTCTGCAACAGATCGTAGAACGCAGCCACAGTTGACTATGGGTTTGCTCCAGATAGATAATGGCACGATAGAAACAGCAGAGATAATTTCCCTGCCGAAAGTTGAACGCTAAGAACTGAGAAAAATGGACGACGCAAGTAAGATTAGTGCGTTTGATGTTGCCAACGACGAAGACGAAGCAATCGAGCCCGAAAAAACGATTCGATGCAAAGGATGCGAGCACGAAATAACCAAACCATCACTGGCTCTTCAGCCGCACGAACATACATTTACGAACCCGTTCGGGCTGGTCTTCAACATCGTGTGCTACAGCGATGCAAGTGGAGTAAACAGTGTTGGCGTTCCCACAAAGGTCGCAACATGGTTTCCTGGATACGCATGGACGATGGGCATTTGCAAAGAATGCACACTTCACGTTGGTTGGTGGTTTCAAGGCGAAGATAAATTCATTGGACTAATTGTGGACAGGATTATCCGCGAATAAATTCAAGCATTGATTCAGATGAAGCGCAAAAAAATTGCTGGAGCTAAGCAGATTTTTTCAGCTCAGTTATTCGCCGTTTAGATTCCTCTTGTTTCTCCATCAGCTTACTCAAAATTGCGCTATTCCCGCGTTTTTCAATCATTGCCTGATACTCATCGAGTAGAGTGGATTCGCCTTTTGCGAGTATGTCGATGGTAGCCTGGTCACCCATAGCGGCGGTTGCGCCGCCCAGCACCTTGCCGAACGTGCCCCAGATTTTCGCGGAAGTGACAGCTTTTCCTTCCAGTTTTTTGATTGCATCCTCAAGCGAAGTTACTCGGTCGCTGTGACTTTTACGATTATCCTCGAGTACCTTACTGAAGGACTTCTCCGTCGTGGTGCTCATGTTTTGCGCATAAGTGTCTCGCGCTCCAATCTCAAACTCGAGAAGTTTGTTCAGATCATCAATCGTATCTTCAATCATGACGTTCTCCGTTCAGCTATTAACATCACTTGCTGAGGTATAGGCGTAAAACCAACTCCACCGGTTCCCAGTCAGACAATTTTTCCAGCGAATCTGTTCAGTATGGAACTTTTGCCCAGTATGGAACTTTTGCTGCATTTTGGTTTCTTCATTTCCCACAACGAAACATCAGAGAAATCAGCCACCCTTATGAGGAAACACCAATGAGAGCATTGACCTGGCACAGCACGAAAAATGTAAAAGTAGATACACACCCAGACCCGATCATCGTCGCTCCAACCGACGCTATCGTCGAGATAACTTGCACTGCAATCTGCGGCTCTGACCTGCACATCTATGATGGTTACGCGCCCATGATGGAAAAGGGTGACATCCTTGGCCATGAGTTTGCTGGAGTCGTTGTCGAAGTAGGCAAAGACGTGAAGCGGGTCAAAAAGGGAGACAGGGTGGTAATTCCATTCGTCATAGCCTGTGGTGATTGTCCAGCTTGCATAGCAGGGAAATTTTCTCTTTGCGAACGCACAAACCCTGATGCCGATAAGCTCACAAAACTCACCACATACCCAACAGCTGGTCTGTTTGGATACTCTCATCTGTATGGCGGTTACGCTGGCGGTCAAGCGGAGTACGTACGCGTTCCGTTCGTTGACGTTGGCGCACTTGTGTTGCCTGAAGGTATCAGCGAAAAGCATGCGCTCTTTCTTTCCGACATCTTCCCAACCGGATACATGGCCGCCGAAAACTGTTCTATTCAACCTGGTGACACTGTCGCCGTCTGGGGCTGCGGACCAGTCGGACAGTTTGCGATCAAGAGTGCCTTTATGCTTGGCGCAGGCGAAGTGATTGCTATTGATAGATTCCCAGAACGTCTGGATTTAGCGGCAAAGAGTGGTGCAATAACAATTGATTATGAGGCAGAAAACGTAGAGGAACGTATAGTTCAACTGACCAAGTGCCGTGGTCCGCACGCCTGCATCGACGCAGTCGGTCTCGAAGCGCACGGACACAGCATGGATGCCATCTTTGACAACGTCATGCAGGCTATAAAAGTGGAATTCGACCGCACGCACGCTTTACGCGAAATTATAAAATTGTGCAGAAATGGTGGCACGGTGTCGATTCCAGGAGTTTATCTAGGTTTCGTCGATCGATTCCCACTCGGTGTCGCCTTCGGAAAGGGACTCACATTTAAGATGGGTCAAACGCACATGCAACGTTACATGCAGCCTCTGCTGGAGCGAATCATTAAGGATGAAATCGATCCACGCTTTGTTATTTCGCACGAAATGAGCCTGGAAGATGCACCAAACGCTTACAAAATGTTTGCTGAGAAAAAAGATGCATGCACCAAATTTGTGCTCTTTCCGAAATCGGCAGCCTGAAATTATGTTCGCGAGTTCTCGTGCTTGTGTGAATTTCAGAGTGCTCAAATCTCTCGACCGTTTCCTTTGAGAGCTTAAAATTCGCCGAAATGGCTCTCTGAAGAACTATACCGAGGAGAGCCAGGGGGTGGCACTGCGCAGGCATAAACAACATTGATACAACTCCCGGCTAAAGTGCTGTCACGATTTAGCTGAAATGTGTGGCGAAACAGGGAGATTGGCAATGGGCAGAGATATAGTCGCAGCGGCGAAGGAATTCGAAGATCACGCGAAGAATGGCTACGTGCCCGACGTTCTGGCAAGAGAGCTGCACAGTCTGAATGCAGCAGACAGATTGGCGATAGCCAAACAAATCGATTGGGACACGAAGCATCAATCTGACCCATCACTTCCTAAAATCGAATTTTACGATTCAGGCGACCTCAAATCGGTCGATACGTCAGGAAAATCGGGCTCGACTGAATGGGCAAAGCACGTGCAATTAGACAAAGACAAAGGTAGTGTCAGGGTCGAAGTAAACGAATACAAGTCGTCGACATCTTACGATGCGAGCGCAAGCGTGGAGATGATTGAGCATGATGCTAGCGGGCACCTGACGCGTTGGTACAGCTCCACTACTGAAATTTTCGGATCGAAAGTGACAGTAACCACCAGCGATGACAACTGGTCTTACGATGCGAAAACTGGAAACAAAGTCTCTCACGACTCCAAGTCGTCCTCAGGCGGCAACCTGCATGAAGAATATGATGCCAACACCGGTAAAGAGAAATTTGCCGATGAAACCAGTTCAAAAGGTTCCATTCACCGAGCTTACGATTCATCTACCGGCAAGCTGCAACAAGAAAAAATAGACAATGCTGACAAAACTCACGAAACAATTACATACGATTCGAACGGCATCAAAGTTTCCAGAGAAAAACAGTATGGTGACCACGGAGACAAAGGCACACGCGAGTGGATTTACGACAAGAAAACCGGAAAAGAAGTCTATTCTGAATGGCGCTCACCTGACGGAGAAATCACTCGCAGCAACATCGATGCAGACGGGCACTGGCAGACAATAGAAAGATAAAAGCACTTTTAAGGAAGTGCATGCGATCGATTGCGAGCGGTGAACAACCGTTGGTTCCAAACGAACTAAAGTTAAGATGCTCGGGAGAGTTGAGATTCTCAGGAGTTAGACGGGTTGATATATTGATTTAACAAAATCAAGACATCGGTAATTTAATCTATAAATAGACTTTGCAACAGCATAGCCAATACCCATACTTGATATATTGATTGCCAATCAGGGGCTACGGATCATACAGTCTCATGACTTCTCAACATACGCAGGAAGCGAGGCCGGCATGGGCAATTCAGCGGTAATCAGTAACGGTTTAGACGGCATTGTCGTCGCGGAAACGAAGATCTCGGAAGTAGACGGAGCCAGAGGACAGCTCATCATCTGCGGGCATGACTCTGAAGAACTGGCTTTCAATTCAACTTTTGAGCAGACCTGCTCTTTACTGTGGACAACCGGTGGTACAGAGCCAACATCAGAAGCGGCGCTCAAATCCAGATTCGGCGAGGGCCGAATGGAAGCGTTTGAACTGCTTAAGAAAAATCCTTTTGTTCTACAGCAAGAACATCCGATGGACGCGCTGCGAAGCGCTACCAGCTTGATGTCTAGCGCAACACAGATCGACTGGGCCGAATACGCTCGCATCACCGCAGCTCAAGCGGTTTTTGCAGCGAACTGGTCGCGAGTTCACCGTGGACTCGAGCTCATGAGTCCCGACCCCAAATTGAGTCATTCTGCAGATTTCCTGCGTTTGCTGAATGGCCAAGAGCCTTCGAAAAACGACAGCGATGCGCTCGACATCTACTGGACGACAATTTCCGACCATGCCCTTAACGCCTCGACGTTCACAGCTCGCGTGGTGGCATCGACTGAATCAGATAATATCAGCGCAGTTGTAGCCGCCATCGGCGCCTTGAAGGGACCGTTGCATGGTGGAGCGCCGGGGCCAGTTCTGGTAATGCTAAGCGAAATCGGCACACCGGAAAATGCAGAAAAATGGATTCGCGATTCTCTCGATTCTGGAAAGCGCATCATGGGAATGGGGCACCGCATCTATAAAGTGCGCGACCCACGCGCTGCGATTTTTGAAAAGGCGATTCGCAAATTGGAGGCATCTGGAATTCCGGCCAGTCGATTGGCTCTCGCTCGCGCCGTCGAATCACAGGCAGAAAGAATCCTGGCTGAAAAACATCCTGATCACCCGCTAAAGGCGAACGTTGAGTTCTATACAGCTGTTCTCCTGGATACAATCCACATTCCTGACCACCTCTTCAGCTCGATGTTTGCAGCTGGACGCGTGGCTGGATGGCTCGCTCACATTGCGGAACAGCGCTTGCATGGTCGATTGATTCGTCCTGCATCTCGCTACACGGGTCCCATTCCGCGCTAATCAAGACAGATCGAAGTGTCAGACGAAGAAGAAAAATATTTCAGCGGAGCACAAGCCGCCGAATTCCTGGGTGTGAAGCCAGCTACGCTCTACGCTTACGCGAGCAGAGGAATGATCGAGAGCATTCCGGCTGAAAGCGGACGGGAACGTTCGTATCGCCTTGCGGATTTGATCAAGTTGCGACAATCGTCTCGTGGCTTCAAAAACGCAAAAGAACCGGATAGTCCGACATGGATGGGACCGGTGATCAAATCAGCGATTACCGAAATTCGCAATGATGGGCATCGATATCGCGGACAAAACGCAATCGAACTGGCGCAGCAGGGAAACCAGTTCGAAGAAGTTGCGGAGTTGCTCTGGGAAACAAATGCGACTCAAAAAGACTGGCAAAATATAGTGCCGCTGCCTGTGCCGAAATACTTGAAAAAACTGGCAGTCGACGAAGCAGATTTTTTAGACATGGTCAAAGCATTAATCGCTTCAGTGGAAATTTTGGACCCTTCCACTAGAAAGCTTCAGGGCGATGATCTGTTCGCAACAGCGCGGCGACTAATTGTGACTATGGCTCTGACTCCGGGTTTTAGCGAAAACGGCGACGGCTATATTTCCGATGCGCAATTTCCGATAGCTCAGACGCTTCTTTCATCACTGCGCGCAACTCGCTCACGAGAAAAAGCTGCCGTGGTAAACGCAGCCCTGGTTCTCTGCGCAGACCACGAACTGAACGCCTCCGCGCTCGCAGCACGAATCGCAGCATCTTGCGACGCGACACTTTACTCGACTCTGCTGAGCGCGGTTGGAACATTTAGTGGCAGCCTGCACGGTCTTGCCAGCCGCAGAGCGGAGAACATCGTCAGCAACTCAATGAAATTCAAAAGCACAAATGCATGGCTCAAAGATTACTTGCGCGACCGAGAGACGATTCCTGGTTTCGGCACCGAACTCTATGAGCACGGCGATCCCCGTGCTCAGTTTCTGCTCGATGCAGCGCAATCGGTGACAAAAAAAAATGCAAATCTGAATCGGTTGCTCGAAATTGTTGAATGTGTTGAACAGCAAAATGGCATGAAGCCAAATCTCGATATAGGACTGGCCGCAATTACTTACGCACTAACGCTGCCTTCAGGTTCCGGCTCGACGCTTTTTGCAGTCAGCCGCACGGCAGGCTGGATCGCTCACGCGATTGAGCAGCGATCATACGGCGGAGTGATTCGTCCGCGAGCTAAGTACATTGGTAAAACTACCAGGGATTGAATTCAACGTGTCAATCCGGATTGAGTACATCCAGAAGTATTCCAGGGACTAAACGTGTTCCTAACACGTTTCAGGGTAAATACCATTGTGGTTAGTTCCTGCTGGAATAAAATATTGGATTCACGACGGCGACGTAAATACCGTTTCACTCTTAATAGACCTCGAAAAACAACTGGTTGGAAGTTTATCGTCCCGAGGGTAATCCATGACTGCAAAACGCACAGCGAGATTGGAAGACAAATCCAGGAAGTCCAGCAACACAAGTAAATCCGGCAGCACAAGTAAATCCGGCAACACAAGTAAATCCGGCAGCACAAGCAAATCCGACAGAAACAAAACCGGCAATCTCAAAGAATCGACTGGTACGAAAAACAAAGCAACTGAAGCTGATCATAGAATCGAGTGCCCAAATTGCGCGGAACTGATCCAACCGAAGGCTCTAGTTTGCCGCTTTTGCAATTGCGGACTATCATCAGAACAATTCATCGCTTGCCCGTTCTGCGCTGAATCTATTCGCAAAAGCGCCACGCGTTGCCGCAATTGCAGATCTCCATTGCCAGGAATTTTAATCGGCAGTAGTATCTCCCGCCAACGAACAAAGGTTCGTCCCGATCAAAGCGGAAGAGTCAATCTGCAAGAAGTCACCTTCATTAAATCAATACCTGGCAAAGATGATTCGGAGGGCGTGGTCATTCTGAATGACGGCTCGCTCCGCCAGTACATCAAATGCGAAGGAGTGAACGCTCTGCTGTTCGATGCAAGCGGCAGAGAAAATCTCGCCAGATCATTTGCTAATTTCGCAAATTCGTGCGAATCAGATGTTCAAATAATAGTTCGTTCGCGCGCTCTTCCAGTCGACGAATTTTTGTCGCGCTTCCAACCAAAAGTGAAGTCTGAAAACGATTACCTGACATGGTTCGCAGACTACACAGACAAGTGGTTTCGCCGCATGCAAGACGTGCATTTAGTTCCGCAAAGGGATTTCTATGTCGTAATTACGCACCAACCATCTGCGCACACTGCAACACTTAAGAAAAATAAAATTTCGAAGAGTCCTGAACAACTCGAAAAGGCAAATTTTCAGGCGCTCGATCGATTGACGAGAACTGCAATTGAGCAGCTTCGTTCATCAAGTTTGCGCCCAGCGATCATGACGAAAAAGGAAGTGCGAGACCTGATTTATTCTCAGCTGAACCCAGCTCTAGTTCAGAGAGAATCAGAGGCACCACCAGCGGTAGAAGGTAGATCAGAAGCCGCATCGCTATCAGCATCGGGTCTCAAAATCGATGATGAATACATCTGGCTCGACGGACGTTACATCAATACTCAAAGCTTGAAGCACGTACCGAACGTCGCCTGGATGGGTTGGTTGCTTGACCTGCTGACAGTGTCGGTTCAATTCACACTGTCTATGTTTATTCATCCCTGCAACGGCGCCCAATTCACTCCAAGCTCGAGTCAGCAGAGTGTTCAAAAGCCAGGTCACGCGGTCGGTGATTTGGTATCAAAGAATCTCAAAAACCCGCCGAGTGAAAATGCGCATAGCTCCGAAAAATCATTCGATATAAGTTTGTACATATCAACGAATGCGGAAAATGCAGAGCAGCTTGCACAACAAACTGACGAAATTCGCCGCATCTTTAGCAACCGCGGCGCCACCCTGGATAGAGCGCAACTGTTCCAACTCAGCGCCTGGCAATCGACACTATGCGTCGCAGTCAACAAATTCGGTGCGGTTCATCGCGTCATGTCTCCAACCCTCGCTACATTCTGGCCGTTTTTCACGGCCACATGCGGAACTCCAAATGGAACTCCATTCGGATTTGCGCTGGCATCAAGACAGCCCGTGTTGTTGAATCCATTCTTCAGAGGAGCCGGCAAAGAAGCAAATAACATGCTAATCGTTGGCAGTGCCGGTGCTGGAAAGTCATTTGCCATGTCGATGTTAATGCTTCGACTCTTGCCACATGGCATACGATTTGTCACCATCGATAAAACTATCGATAAAAATAGTGGCTATAGATTCATGACAGATTTGTTAGGAGAGGAGCTGACCGCGTACATCGATCTCGGCTCAGCGACCGGCATGACTCTCAATCCCTTCGACATCGGCTCTGGCGACAAGCTCGGAAAACCATCGGCAGAAAAGATCAGCTCTCTGCTGCATTTGTTCGATTTGATGCTTGCCCCAAATGAGCACGAAGAGCTCAGTTTACAGGAAAAATCAACGCTCGATGAGCTGATTCGCGAAGCTTACAAACTCTCCGCAACAGACGGCAAAGTGCCCACTATGAGCGATCTGTTCGAGCTGACCGCGCGAGCAGCAAGTGATGAAAACGAACCTTCAAAGCGCGAGATGCTACGTAGACTTGCGCGAAGCATATCGGCGTATACGAAACGCGGCACATACGGAAGCTTCTTGGACGGGCTGACTAGCTTCGACTGCGAAAAATTACTTTTAGTTTTCGACACACGGGAAATAAATGAACCGCGATTGGAGCGGATCGCGCAAACACTCGTGAGTGAATTCATTCGCCGTAAGGCAGTTGATTACAGAAGTAGATACGTGAGGTTTGCGACTGTCATTGATCAATCGATAACCTGGATGCGCACAAAAACGGGTGCCTTGTTACTTGACGAACTGTCAAGGCAATCACGACATACAGGCATGATGTTCGTGTGCATAGCCCAGCAACTGAAGGATTTTCTTGGTCAGGCCTCGGTCGCCGATTCAGTCTTGAAAAACGCACACATGAAGCTAATTTTGCGGCAAGACGCCAGCGATTTAGGGTTGCTGAAAGAAGCCCTCAATCTGAGCGACGCTGAAGTAGATTCAATTCAGAACTTTTCAAAAGACGATGATGAGCGCAGAGACAGTCAGTGCCTATTACTCGTAGGCAACATTCACGGCACAGTTCGGCTCATCCCCAGCCCAATGGACTACTGGATCTGCACAACAGAGCCGACGCACGATATTCCAAAACGCACAGAAATGCTGTATGAGGTAAAACGAAAAAATCACGCCTTGAACAACGCAGATGCAGCCCGGCAATGTGTCTATTATCTCGGGATTGCGCGTGACAGTGAACATTAACGGTTACCAAGGACGCTGCTCACCCCACCCAATATATGTCAAACTGAAACGGTTGGGCGTTTCAGCGAAAGACCCGTATGCCTTGCCGAGCAGGTAATCAAGAACATAATGGGAGAGGGCGAAAAGAAGCTTTCGTCTTCTCTCAAGCACGTCTATTGCTCGTTACGAGCATACAAATTCTCGCAACTTTCTGTTCGTCGCATCCTGCGTCGCCAGAAGTGCCACTCGCACCTGAAACTAGAAGCAATCTAGTCAGTCGTCCCAGGCGCGAACTTTTTACTCCGATGAAACTGGAATCGCTAGACGACAGTACTCGCGAGATGGCGGAACAACTTGAGATTCTGCCGATGTTGCAGGATTTGTACGGCAACAAGAACAACTCCGATCAGCATCGAATGGTGCTCAGACAAAAAATTCAAGAATCGATTCTTGAAAGCTATTTTGATGCCGAAAGCGTAAAAGCTGAAGCAGATCGCGAGGAGTTTCGCCTCTCGCTTTTGAGAGAAACTCTGATATCGAAGCGAGACCGAAACGTTGAAATAAATAACGCCGGAAACTTCATTATGTCTGGAACCTTGAATACAGTCGGTTCGATATTAGGTTTTCCCAAAAGCGCGAATCCTCTTTCTGGCAACCTGAATCAGATGATGTCCGGCGTAGTTTCAACCAGCATGTCGATGTATGCATTGAAACAAAATGCGGGTGGAAAAACTACGGGCAATGGCTCTCCGACATTGTTGGCAGAATTGTTCGGGCGCCCGACCGATTTCCGCACGAGCTACCCTGAGAGCGTCTGGAGATTTCTGCACGGACGGTCTTTAGACTTTCCATCAAAGACCAGACTTCAGGTGCTGGAGGAACGCTGGATCAGTCGCCACTACCTTGAATCGCACGGCTCTCCACGAGAGTCTGCAAAGCTTGACGCTGTCAGCGGAGTGCCCGGATTACGCATGTCGATAAACGATCTGAGTGACCAGATCAACATGATCGCCGAAATTGAGGGAGTGACAGAACTTATGGACCATCACTTGCGCGATTTGCTGCGCATGATTGATTCAGATCTTAAAATCTAATCGCTCTCGCCCACACGAGCTTCTCTCAAGGCGTGGCAACTGCAGTCCAGTTGTAATATGATAGACCGAACAGTGCGGAGGATAGATTGTGCAGAAGCAGCTGCAGCAAATTATTGCGGAAATCGATGCGGGGCTCACCGGAGATGATACCAGAGACCGGCAGTATCTACGCGAGTGCTCCGACAAGTACAAAGAAGAACCAAATCAACTGGAGATTCAGCGACATATCGGTCGTCACATGGCAACGCGCCTTTCTGAAGAAGAGCGCAAAGGTTTCGAAGAAGCATTTAACGCGGATAAGGCCAGAAACAAACAAACGCTCGTCGATGTATTGAACTTAGTGAAAGCGAAAGATATCGCAGGCGCAGAAAAGCTAATGGCTGAGAACGATATTCTCGATGGCTATAGCCCCGATCTTATGAGAGATGATGGCGTAACAACGTATCTCGAATTTGAAAATCCAATCGAAGAGGCGTACTACAACGTCAAAATGAAGCCGGAAAAACGTGTCGTGGATGTGGGCATTCCATTCAAGACGTCATACCAATTGGCAGCGTTTGTAGCAGTCGAAAAAAAGGAACTAGACAGAGCGTTACGAATACTGGAGACTGGTATCAGACGATGTCCATTCGCTGCAGACTTGATTTTCGAGCAAGGCGAAGTGTTCAAAATGCAAGATAAATTGCAGGACTTGCATAAATCAATGACATCCAATTCGGAGCACTTTTATCGACGTGGCGATGTCGCACATTACTTCCGCAACCTCGGCTGGTATTTCAGCAGCAAGCAAGATTGGGATACCGCAATATGCTGCTATGCCACAAGCGCAATGTGGCAAGACCATCCTATGGTCAACAACGAGCTGACATACATTCAACAAACCAGCAAACGGTCGATGGAAGATATGACAAAGCTCGTGCAAAATCCTGAGAGTTGGAAAGGAATTCTCGAAAAGCAGAATCTCAAAATCATTCCGGTAGATCCACTGTGGATTGAGTTATTTCAATACTTTGGTGAGAATGCAGAAAAAGAGGGACAGTACGCATACGCAGCGAATTGTTACCACTTGCACTACGATTTGACTCAAAGCGAAGAAATAAAGGCGCGCCTTGAAGCCTGTGTCGCCAAGTTGCCGAAGTAACAGCACCTTTTTTGCAGTATTACTCCAGGTTCAGTTCTCCTGGAATCCAATATAATTGGGGCACTTCGCCAGCCCACCACTTTGGAACCATTACCAGTAATGAAAATTGCAACGTACAATGTTAACGGGATCAGTGCCAGACTGCCAGTTTTGCTGCGCTGGCTGGAAGAATCAGCTCCTGACGTGGCAGTGCTACAAGAGCTGAAAGCGCCTGATGAAAAGTTTCCGCTTCTTGCAATAAATGCAGCCGGGTACAACGCAGTCTGGCATGGTCAAAAAAGTTGGAACGGTGTCGCAGTTCTGGCGAAAAGTAAATTCAAACTGGAAGAATCTGGACGAGGGCTTCCCGGTGATCCAACGGACGAGCAAAGCCGTTACATAGAAGCTCTCGTGGAAGGCATACTCGTCTGCTGCCTCTATCTGCCTAACGGAAACCCGGCACCCGGACCAAAGTTTGACTACAAACTGAAGTGGATGGAACGGCTGATCACGCGGGGTGAGTCTCTCGTTAAATCTCAACAGCCGACGGTTATGCTTGGCGATTACAACGTGATACCGTCGGACCTTGATGCCTTGAAACCTGAGCGCTGGGTAAAGGATGCCCTATTTTTTCCAGAAACGAAAGAAGCGTATCAGAGGCTGCTTTCACAGGGTTGGACTGACTCCATTCGCAAACTTTATCCGGACGAAAAAGTATTTACCTTCTGGGATTACTTTCGCAATGCTTTTGCTCGAAATTCAGGAATCAGGATCGATCACATTTTGCTAAACCCAGCGCTGTCATCAAGTTTGAATGAAGGCTCTGTTGATCGCGAAGTGCGCGGCTGGGAAAAAACAAGCGACCATGCGCCTGTCTGGATCAAAGTAAGTTCTTAGATCATTGTTGTGATGGAAAAGGCGTCCCTCTAATGGCAACACTGTTCGTCAATAATCTTGCAGTTTGAAATTTCTGGGTGCAAATATGAAAGAACCAAAGTTCCCCCAAAGTCTTGCGAATCGCTCCCTGGTCGAAAAATTCATATGGAGCGTTTCTAACGGGAAAGTAACTGAGGCTGAGTGGCTGCTTAATCGGAGCGCCTGAGTAAACGGCGATGAAAGGCTTGCCAATCAGCACTCAGGCTCACAGACTTTATCCGTAGGCGAAACTTCGCGGCTTCGGTCTAAAGGTCTTTTGCAACCAGCTATTTCAGTACGCGACACAATCCCAGGCTATGCTTGACGTAATATTTCTGGTGATATTCCTCTGCTTTCCAAAATGTGTTGGCAGGCTCGATGCGGACGGCTATTTTCTTTCCTGTTTCCTTCTCGTACTCGGCAACAGCTTCTTTTACCTGAGGAATCTCGGATTCCTTTTCATAAAAAATGCCCGATCGATACTGTCCTGACGGTATCGATCCAACCAATCCAGACGCGAGATACTCTTTGACTATTTGTTTATAGGAGACTTTCGACAAATCGAAAGTTACCTTCACTGTTTCAGCGTGACCTGTTCCACCCGAGCAGACCTGCTCGTAAGTTGGATTCTGCGCCAGCCCTCCAGTGTAACCAACTACGGTGCCGGTTACGCCGAGGAGTCTGCTTAACGCATCTTCCACACCCCAGAATCAGCCGGCGCCAATGATAATTGTGCCTGCATGGGGAGGCGGGGTTTGGTCTGAAACTACGGGCAGTCCGAACATTGCTAATACCACCAGGGATACGATGATGCCAAGAAAAATTTGTTGCATACGCGCTACCACATTGCACATTTTCTGCGACGCTGTGTCAGAGAATCACACTCAACGACACAATTTAATTCTACATCTCGAAGTGTGAAATTCGTATGGAACTGTCGAGACCGCCGACTGGAGATAGAGCAGGGATGCCGCGTCATACGCTCGACACGTTTTCGACACATCGCCAGGTTAGGATGCTCGCGGTAGATCTAAAGCGCGCGAAAGGGTTTAACCTACTTTGGAAAACTTTATAGCAGGCGATAAACAGACGCTGAGAGCGGGCCCGCAGGGGCTTTTCGAATCGGTCTACGGCATCCTGGGTGCTCAGACCAACAGAACTCAAACTGTGTTCAGCCAGCAGCCGCACATTGAGCAAAATCCATTGATTACAGGGCAGAACCACCCACACGTTAGTGCCGGTGACAATTTTTATACGACGACGATTGACGGAAATATACGACATTTTTCGGTCCATGTTCCACCGAATTATGACGGCACTAAGCCAATTCCCGTAGTTATGATGATGCCGGGAATGGGCGGGAGCATTGACCAGATGAGACACGAAACTGGTATGAACCGGGCAGCAGATCAGCGCGGATTTGCGGTCGTGTACACGGAAGCACTGCCAAAGCCATTCCCTGGCTCATTAGGTTACTCAAAAGCGAACAGCTGGAATCTGGCCCACGGGTCACTTACTGAGAGGACTACCGGATACGATGATCTGAACTACATTAAACAGGTGAGCAATGTGGTGTCCAGAGAACTAAACACGGATAATGCAGCCAGGTACATCGTTGGTTTTTCGGAAGGCGGCAGTGCTGCGCAATTTATCGCCGAAAGTATGCCAGGTACCTTTGCAGGAGTGGGCAGCGTGCACGGCACTCGTCTTGCATCTGATTTGAAACCAAAATATGGAGACAAAACGGCATTTGTAGCCGTTCTAGGCGACGACGACAATATGCTTCCACTGCGCGGAGGGCATGGATGGTTCGATGGCGGACTGTTGAAAGGCTTCACGACTATTACGATGCCAAAAGTACAACAGTCGGAACCGCTCTCTCAGAAAAGCAACTGGGCGCAAGCCGATGGCTGCGGCATGCCGATTGTGACGGATAACGGCAAAGACAAGAAAACTGAGTTTTTCTGCCCGGGAACCCATGTCACTGAGATCATTCGACATAAAGGGCAACATGCGTGGGATGGCTTGGGGCAAAATCCACGCAACTATATTACGCACAAACCAGATTTCGGTTGGAGCTTCATTGGCGAACCAGATCCAACAGAAGACACTACCAGAGACGTTTTAAACGCTCTTTTGCCTTACAGAAAAGATGGGAAATTCGTCAAAATGCAGCGAAACTTACTCGAGCAGTGAGGTTACAACAATGATATTGATTTTGACGATGACATTGATGCTGACATTGATGATTATGTTGACTCAGGCGATGACATTGAGGTTAGCTCCGGCGGTCAAAAAACCTAGCCCAAGATTTCGCGAATATTTTCGACGGGCCTCCCGAGAACGGCTTTAGCACCTCTCTCCACGATAGGTCGCTGGATCAAATCGGGATGCTTGACCATCAACTTAATCAGTTCGTCTTCATCTACTTCTCGCTTACCAAGCTGCAAATCTTTGTACGCAGCCTCGGTTGTGCGCAGAAGTTGACGCGCGGACATCTTCATCTTCTTCAGCAGCTCGCGCAACTTTTCCTCTTTCAGCGGTTCAACGTAATAGTTGATTTTCTCGTAATCCGAGCCGCTCTCGCGCAGAATTTTATCGACTTCACGACACTTAGAACACGTAGGCTTTTCGTAAACTGTAATTTTCTGACTCATAGCTCCTCGACTAATTTATACAAATAGCTTTGTTCGAATGACGCATTGACTATGCATTTCTAACACCGTTGCAATCCGGATAAGTTGAACATCCGTAGAAGACTTTGCCGTCATACTTGCCTCCCCGCGCAACGCGTTTGACCATGCCCTGACCACACTTCGGGCAAGATACCGGCGCAAACGGCATGTTAGCCTTGCCCTTCGGCAGAGCACGAGGCACGATGTTCGAAGGCGGCTGGTGCGGGTCGGCAACGCTGGTAGAACCAGACCCAGAACCCGACACAGAATTGACTTGAGCGCCGTAGCGACTTTGCGGCACGGAAGCATTTGAAGATGGCGCGACAGCAGCCGACCTGGCTGCACTGCGAGCAGGCGGAAGCATTGCCCCCTTTCGAATCTCTGGTGGACTCTGACCACTTTGATTAGCAGAGAGAGAGGATGCCGCACCACCTGTAGTGCCCGAGACAATCGCCGCATTTTTCGGCGAATTGAAATTCAGGTAGTCCGTATCTTTTGGACGGCTCCTCGGAATTTGAATGCCCAGATAGTTGAGGTCTTCTTTATCTCTGAAGAACTCCGCATAAGCATGCGCTACGACTGGATCTTCCTTCTTTTCCCTGGCATTGATGGCGTAAACTGCTTGCGTCAGATCCGACGGACCAGACGTTAGAGTTTTGCGGAATTCACTTCCCTTCTGATCTATCTCAACCTGAATCTTTTGCAGTTCCTGCTTGTCCATATCGTTCGGCTTCTGATCGTACACGAACGACTTTTCGAGACTGGCGCGCCATTCGAGCAATGGCACCGAGTTGTTTGCACCAAAGCCTGGAACTTCCAAAACTTTCTCTTCAGTGATGTCCAGCGCTGTTTCTATACCATACGATGCCAGAGCAGTCTGACGAGCCAGACCGACGTGGCGAATTTTCGCCTTTCTTATTTCCTGGCTTTCTAAATACTTCACAAGCTGCATTCCATGCCGCTTATTTTGATAGAGCGAAATCTTTAAATGCTTTTCGCGTTCGAGATTTTCCAACTGCTTCTTCGCGTCAGCTAGAGACGCCTTGACGGCAAGAGCCTGGGTGATACCAGCTCTGGTGCGCCATGCTTCAATCGCTTTTTCGAATTGTTCTTTCGAATGGAAATACTTGTCGATGAAATACTTCTCGGATCCGATTTTATTAAAGAGCAGTTTCTTCAGAGCGAACAGAATGACCGCGCCCCAGAGGAACCACATTTTCGGCAGCGCAAAGCCGATTACAGCTGCAAGAACAAGACAGCAGATTCCAATCGCCTTCGACTTATAGATCTGCATTTTTGCTTTTTTCGCTTCTGCGCTGGCTACATATTTGACCACCGGCACGGTTGCATGGAGCTGCGACGGATGCGGCAGAACGACTCGTTCGATTGCAGACCAGGCTAATCCCAAACTGAACGACGCCGCACCGGGATCGATCGATGGCAATCCGCGATTTATGAAAGTCGGCAGGAAGAGCAAGATACCGAGCTTGTTCTCCATCCGGCACCACGGACATTCGGCTGCAGCCTGCGGATACCAGTGCAAATTATCGGCATCGCACTGAGTGACTTCAGTTTCGAGCCGAACAAGAATGTTGATCCAGTCTTCAGCCGTTGGACGGCGATCAACATTCGGGCTGAAAGCTCGCTCGAAAGCGTCGCCTACCTCACGAGGGAAATCGGCGAGCGATGCAGCTCCCGGCGGTCGGGTCATGCCTACGTCTCGAACTTGCGAATAGACAAAGCGATGTTCGAAGATGGCGCGTTCCATCGGCATATCGCCTTTTGCGAACGCTCCGACGAACGGATGTCTGCCCATGAAGAGCAGCTGGAATATTACGACCGCGAGACCGAACGCGTCATGATTGGCGGTGCGAATTATTCCGCTCAGCTTCTTGCCCTGCAGCTCAGGAGGGGTGTACTCGGGCACACCAACGCGGCAGAGGAACTTATTGGCGCCATCGATAATCTGGAAACTGTCAGCATCTATCAACGCGACTTTCGCTTCATCAGAAATCAAAATTCCAGAGTGATTGATGTCACCGATAACGCAACCAGTTCGATGCACCGAGGCCACCGCGCGGCTGACATTAGCGGCGGTGCGAATCAAAAATCTGAAATCAGCTTTTGGAAAGTGCTTCTTTCTGGCGCCAGGCGAATATAGCTCGAAAAGCGGCTTGTGCCCGTTAACCCGCTTCATCACAAAACCTGCGAAGCGTCCGTCGCTATGCCGTGCGATTGCTAGAGGAAATGCCACCCAACTGGACTGTTGGGCAATTTTTCGATTGACGATTGATAAGATTTTCGCTTCACGCTGTTGAATATCAGTCGACGTATAAACTTTCAGTGCTCGATCGTCGTTTTCCAGCGCGAAAACTTCGCCCTCGCCACCGCGCCCGAGGCGCTTGCCGAGTCGAACATTTACTCCATCGACGACTAATGATGTCATTGGCGGTGCACCGCCAATATCAAAGTCTTGTCATCGTCAGTGCGCGCATTGACAGCATCGCTGTTCAAATAGGTAGAGAGTTGCTGCGAGAGTTTCAGGTCGAAACCTTCAGCCGCCGTCGAGATGACCGGGCGAATCATTCCATCGAAAAACGGTTTGAACGGTTTTTGCGCCGCCATATCCAGCGCAATTCTCTCGACCCCATCGGAAAAAACCGCGAGCGCAGTGACTGGTGTATTCAGCCTGGATATATTCAGCTTGGGCTCAGGATCGTCGGTCAGGAAAAAAGTTGACGAGGCATATTGACCCTGGCTTGGCCAGCTTAACGCTGTCCACTCATTTGTCTCGCCACAATGCGCAACCGCACTGCCGTCGCCAATGTGTGCAACCAGTGTGTGATCACCTGTGGATATCATCAAAATAACAGTGGCTGCGAAATCGCGCGGACGGAGGCAGCGAAGTTGAGCGGCTTGAGCAATTCGATCGCGCGCAGCATAAATCCAATTCCAAATATCATCGTCAGTGGGAAGTTCTGATTGCGAGAAATCGAACTGACGAGCTTGTGTAACCAGCGTTCGACAAATGAGCGAAGCGCCTTCGCCACCCATCTGGGCACTACCGGCACCATCTGAGACAACGGCGATGAGAGCTTTTCCGCCATTGGCTCCGTATGAGCAACTAAACGCGTCTTGTCGTCGAGTGTTTCGTGCAACGTGTGACGTTCCACGGCAAGATGCAGCTGCCCATGTCCAGCTATTCATTCATCAATTAAACAACTACCGCCCAGCCATTTGGTGCAACAGGATTCGCCAGTGGAACTGCTTCACCGGGATTCGATCTCGATACTGAACTCAGTGAAGTTGAGAGCCAGGCGAACAAATCTTTGAACGCCAGCCCTTTCAGCATCAGGGGTGTGCGCACCGACAACTTGGCAAGTATGTCCATATTCGCGGGTTCAACACCGGCGGCATAGAACATGAACTCCTTTTTGTCTTCGCCAGAGCGAATCATTTCTGCTGCTCGTCCCCAGCTGTCGGAAGGAGCACCATCTGTGATGAGAAAAATCCACGGTCTGTAATAAGCAATACCGTTTGATTTGTACAGCTCTTTTCTTTCTCGTAGCAGTTCGATGCCGCGCTCAATGGCAGCGCCCATTGGGGTCAAGCCGTCAGCCTTGAGAGCAAGCGGATGGAAATCTGCAACGGAGGTGAACTCATTGTGCACACGCACCTGAGGACCGTAGGAGACAATCGCGATTTCGACTCGTTTTGCAGCCAAACTGTCTTCGTTCAATTCAGCGCGGAACAACTGCAACGCCTGATTGAGCTGAATGAGCTTATCGCCCGTCATAGACCCGGACGTGTCGAGCAGCAACAAGCATGGACAACGAGGCTCAGGATTTTCTGCGAACTCAACGCCACCGAAAGGCACTTGTTCAAAACTATTTTCAGACACGTCGATATCTCCCCAAAATACTTGAGACGTTACATAACAATAGCACTAAAAGCGCTCTACGTCTGGTTACCAGTGATTCATTTAACTTTTAATTGTCACCACATTTGATATCGCAATGCGCCAGGTCGTATACAGATATCGACGACAAGATATATCCATCGCGTACAGCGTGGTGCCAGATTATCGGACGAGCAAGGAACGAATCAGCAATATTGCTTGTGTGCAACCTGAGTAAATTATATATGCAAAGGCACCAGTTTCGGTATTAAAAACGCACCAAAAGTGGGTTGCGATTATCGGACGCGGATCTCCCAATCGCTGATTCGGAATTGGAAAACGCAGGGCAAGCAACAGGGCAACCATTTGACTGACATGTCCTGGTCTCTTGCTTAAAACTCAATCTTGAAGGACTGGTTTGTCAGGGTAAATCCTGTATTCCGACCTGACAAAATTCGATAAATTAAGGCTTGCCAGAACTTTATCTGGTCGTTCGAAACACTTACTAAGTCAAGATCTAGATTTCGGGAGTTCTCACTGCCGATTTCATTTGTTCAAACACGGCACCGTGAATGATGCCGTTCATACCCATGCAATTTCGAGGTCAAAGCTATGCGCGCGCCAAAATTACTCTTACTGATGCTTGGACTGGGGACTTGTTCAACTTATCTGATTACTTCCGGAATTAATTCAGAGGTAAGCATGTTTCATGCTTTTAACGATGCAGACAAAATAGCCTCGTTGAAAACATCCGCCCCCGACACAACGTCCACAGCCGGGACATCGACGGCCGATTCCGAGACATCGTCGACAGTTGCAGGGAGATCGACAGACCCAGAACGTGTCAAATCATCAAAGTCTACAGCAGCAGCGGCGATTGCCATTGATGACGGCAAAACAGTGACAACTGAAACAGCAAACGCTACAGACGCAGGCACCCCTGTTTTCGCAACCCCACCAGCGAAATCAGGTGACACGACCTACGCCAAACTCATCGCTCCGTCTATCAAAATCAAAAACGGAAAGCGCCCGAACCTTGATATCGCTTTTTGCATCGATACAACATCATCAATGCAAGGCGAAATTGATACAGTAAAAGCCAAAGTGAAATCACTCGTAACCATGATTGCTCAGAGTAAATCTCGTCCTATTGTCAGAGTAGGCCTGGTGGCATACCGCGACATCGGAGATAACTATGTTACTAAAGAATTTCCATTCTCGGCTGACATCAACGGAGTGGTGAGGTCAATTTCCGACCTGATGGCTGAGGGCGGTGGTGATGGACCCGAAGCTGTTGAGCGTGGGCTCCACGCCGCAATCACCAACTTAGACTGGAGCGAAAATAAACAGACGGCAAAGCTTCTCTTCCTGATAGGTGATGCCCCTCCTCACGCAGGAGCTAGCATTGAAGATTTAAAAACCGAAATTGACCTAGCTGCGACGAGGAATATTCACATCAACACGATAGCCTGCGATGGTTTGCAAGGTTATGGCGAGGCTGGCATTCCGATCTTCAAACAAATCTCGCAACGAACAAACGGAAATTTCGAGCAACTCGCCTACTATCAGGAGATTGCTGACACTAAGGGTCAGGCGGCTACACTGATCACGGTTGGTGGCAAATCCTATGTGGCGAAATCTACAGACGAAAGTTTACGCAGGGAAGACATTGACACGCTTGTAGCGAAAGGAATTGCCGCTCCGTCATTACAAGGAGCGACCAACGGTACGATTGGTGTTCAGGGCAGTGATGCGACCTATATCACAGGTGTCAACACTGCTGGTACGGTGCGCGAGAACAACAATCTTGATAATGTCATGCTTCAGGGAGCACAATCGCTCATGACGAAAATGCACTTTTGACAGGTTGTACCGGTGCAGGTGTGACAGATGAAACTGCGGCGTGGCTACTAACAATGGTCTTCGCAATCTCTTTCTGCGTCGAGCCATTCTTCATTTCATCAGCAATGAGTTGTTTCAACTCGACGCGCAGCGATGTTGCAACAGCTTCACTGTCACCCTGCTCCATTTTGTTCTCTAAGAGCGTGGACAACTTATCAGCTGGAATCATCGACAGGAGTTCATCATCGAATTTCGAAAGTTCCTGCAGCAATCGCTTTTTCTTTTTCAACTTATTGCGTAGAGGATTTCCTTGATTTGAATCCTTCTCTTTCACTATTGTGAGTGGCGCCAGAATTTTCTTATCGACCAGATTCTGTGTCGCCTGCACCGAATCTGATCTGGTAGGAAGTAAGTTAGTACCCGCCTTGTCCATGATTTTCGAAAAATCCAGGTCTGCTTTCTGATCGCGATCAGAAATTTTGTGTTTTTCGCTAGTGTCGTCCAGGGGCGGCTTAATAGAAACGTACCCACGCAATTAGAGGGGGCAGGAAATCGTGCAGGGCAGCACGAATGCAAGGGTAATGAAAGAATCGCATCGTGTCAGTGGTGAAAATACGAAATGCCAGGCACAAATTTTACATGCAATATTTGGCACCGCATGCAGTGCCAGACCAGGACTAGTCAACGACAGAAGTTGATGCGCCTGTATACCGAGTAGAACACATGCGTCCTCAGACCAGGACGGGAGGAGTTTGTAGTCACACCACGGAGGACCTGGCGTGACCAGGATGGAACAGAACTGATCCTGAGTCTGCGGAAGCGAACCCTCCAAAGCCCGACTGGCGTACCAGATTGCAAAGACTTGCTTAGTATCTAAGCCTCTCCGCAACCTGGTGCTTTACCCTTTATAGATGCAGTTATTACAGTTTCAAGGAGCACATTTATGCGCCATCCCGACGTTCCCGAATCTCTAGAAGGCTGGTGGATTCTTCACCGAATGTTCGCATTCGACCGCCTGGCTTGGGATGAGTTACCGCAGAACGAGCGAAGCGAAATCGTTCGCCAGGCGACTGCAGCGCTCGAACCGCTCAAGAACGGGCAAGACACAGACGTCAGCCTCGCCCAGATGGTTGGCCATAAGGCTGATTTGATGCTGACGCACTACAGCAAAGACTTTGAAGGTCTCGCTCATGCGCAAACTGTGGTAGACAAGCTGAAGCTGTCCGAGTTCCTCACCCCTGCGACTTCATACGTATCGGTTCTGGAACTGGGACTTTACGACGCCACCGGAAAAATTCATGCCACCCTGGCCGAAAAGGGTCTGAAACCAAATACTCCAGAGTGGATCGCTGAGTTCGACACGATGGTTCAGGCTCAGCAGCACGTTCCACACAACGCCGGTCGCTTGTGGGCGCGCATTCCTCAGCGCCGATTCGTCTGCTTCTACCCGATGGACAAGAAGCGCGGCGAAGACGTGAACTGGTACATGCTGCCGTTCGGCGAGCGCGCCAAATTGATGCTCGATCACGGAAAAATCGGTCGCACATATCATGGACAGGTAACGCAGGTAATCTCTGGCTCCATCGGCTTCGACAACTTTGAGTGGGGCGTCGACTTGTACGCCGACGATCCGATGGTCTTCAAAAAACTGATTTACGAAATGCGCTTTGACGAAGCCAGCGCTAAGTATGGACACTTCGGTGATTTCTACTCAGGTTTGCAATTCTCGCTCGATCAATTGCAAATTGCGCTTGACGGAAACGCAGTTCCAGCGCTGAATGTACTGCAACCAGCCTGACGAATCGGAGAGCGGCTCGAACATCGGCACTGAGCACGCTGTAATGATAAGCGGCACTGACACCCGGACTTCGGTTCGGGTGTTTTTTTTGCAATTTAATCCAATTTTGTAATTTGCCTACTATACACGCGACCTATCTTCCATTAGTGTGAGAGTGCCCAAACTTATAAACCGTCTGGCCGCTCCCTCAAGTGGCTGAAGAACAGCTCTTCACCACCGATAGCGTGGCTCAGAAGCGCACTGGTTAAAAATAACGCAGCACAAAGTGTTGCGCTTACTCCGTTGGCGCTTACTCCGTTTGCCTATACTCCGTTTGCCCATACCAAATTGGAATTACCACGATGAAAACGATTCTCTCGCTGGCGTTGTTTATCTCTACCTCTGCACTGATCTGCGCTCCGGCGTGGGCGCAAAAACGCAACGGACTGCCCCCTACTCAGATGGACAGCTTCGTCAGACAGGCTGCCGGAAACGCAGAAAACATCTACGGAGATGAAGGACACGAAGGACCACCACCTTATTTCTATTTCGAATACGAGAATCGCATCAACAGCGGCATCTACGACATCAGAGACAAAGGGCTGACGACCGGACATGGCAGCTACATGCCATCAGCATGGGGTCGCGACGAATTTCTCGGTGCCGAGTGGAGCCAGTCCGGGGCAAACAACGGCAATCCCAGACTCGGCGGGCTTGGAACAACCGAAGACCAGAACGGCAATCCCCAGAACAACAATCCTCATGTCCGACGCTCCGCGCCTGCCAACTTGCCATATAAAATCAGCAAGGGCTGGTTGCAGGTAAAAGACGCTAATGGAAACGTGCTTGGATACATGGCACCAGGCGAATCCTATGTGGATTTTTTCTCAGGACAGTCCGGTCATTTGCTGGGCGGCTTCCAGGATGAAACACCAGCGCTGCTTGCCCAGGTGCGTCAGACCGGTAGTGGAAATTTCACTACTTCGCAAGCAACCGCTCAAGCTATTGCACAAAACAATGCAGCGATAGCACGCGCAAGGGCAGAAGCAGCAGCAGCAGCACAAGCAGCAGCAGCCGAAGGGCAATCATTAGCACAAGCAAATGCGGCTGGATTAGCAGCACCACAACAGACTGCCACCACTCCAATGGATACATCGCCGTCGCCCGACCCATCATCGTCAGCGTCACCATCTGATTCTTTAGGAAACTAGCAATAGCAAGATTCGCCTCATTTTGAGATAATCCGAGTCATTCAAACGGCATCTGCTTGAGAACATTTTTCGAAGAGCAATGCTGCAAAGACTGAGGTTCTGCGGATTCGAATGAAGATAACCCTTTCTAATGAGCTCCGCGAGAAGCTTACATCCGTTCATGGTGTGACAAAAGCAGAGATTGAGGAGTGCTTTGACAATAGAGAAGTAGATTCAGGATTGCCAGTGAATCCTGAGCAAAACACATTCTTTGTAGCGAGAACAAATCGTGGGCGCCCACTCGGAATCACCTATAAATTGGCGGAGAAAGTCGTTCATGTGCTTCAGTTGCCTGACAAAACGGTGACGATGGAACAAGAAGGACCCTTTTTCGAAGTCGTTGAAGTCGACAGCGCCGGACCTCTGTGTGAGAAGGTTCGGGGCATCGACTGCACCGACGAACCCATTGATTCGAACAAAGCGAAGGAGCTAGTACCGAGAAGCAGAGATTTCGGTTTCAGCGAAGGACAGCCCATCGACCGCTATTACGTGGATCAATTTATAAGCCGTTATCGAGAGGATATTCGGGGTCGAGTCCTTGAAATTGCCGACGATAATTACACAAAACGATTCGGCAAAGAGCGTGTCACTCAGAGCGACATTTTGCACATCAAACCAGTGCAAAGTGCAACGCTAGTAGGAAATCTGGAAAACGGCGAAGGCGTACCGGTCGGAGCTTTCGATTGCATAATTCTGACTCAAACTTTGCCATTTATCTACAATGCAAAAGCGGCGATTCAAAATTGTTTTAAGGCCCTTAAGCCTGGTGGCACTCTTCTTTGCACCGTAAATGGTATCAGCCAGATCAGTCGGTTCGACATGGACCGCTGGGGTGATTACTGGCGTTTCACCGACCTGTCCCTCAAAACGCTGCTGTTAGAAGTCTTTCCAGAACAACTGCTGAAGCTGGAAACCTACGGCAATCTCCAATCCGCCAAAACGTTCTTGTCAGGCGTGCCGGCTCAAGAGATGCAAATAAGCGATTTGAACTTTCATGATAGCGACTATCAAGTTCTGATTGCGGCTCGCGCAACTAAAGCCCAGACGTCAACTTAGATCGCAGTTGTTTGACATAGTGAACAAGTCGCCCCGATTTTGCAAAATCGATCGGTCGTCCAGTATATGAATCGAGCACGAATGGATGATTGTCGATGCCAAACAAAGCTCGCTCCGACTTCGTCAAACGATCCCTGAGACCTTTCGGCATACTGAGCGCTATATCCCACTGCGGTTTTATCCATGCCAGCGAATAAACGATGTGCAGGCATAAACGAAAATCAGTCGACTGATTGAAACCAGCACTGTGAACCAGATCGGCATCGTACACAAGAATGCTTCCGGCCGGCGCTTCGATAGTCACAGCCTGATCTTCTAAAAATTCAAAGCTCTTTTCGCGACCATGCTTACGCTGACTATAGGGCACAACGCGCGTCCCACCATTTTCGGCGGTGAAATCATCGAGACACAGAATAAAGAGCAAAGAAGTCAACATTTTTCGATCGCCAAAAAAGTCCAGATGGAGAGGCTGTCTCACGCCATTCGGCTTCGTGGTAAAGCCGTTCATCGAAGTTACGACACAATCTTCACCCAGCAACAATCGGGCAAATTCTAGAATTTGCCAGGTCGCGCATAGCTCACGAAAAAACTTGTGCTTTGCGGGCAAACACAGCGAAATCTGGTATTGAGGATTCTCCCAATTTTCTCGCGACCCCCGCTTTTTTTCTTGAGCAAAGATTTCGAGCAGAATGGCTCGGGCCCGCTTAATTTGGTCGGCGGTTAAGACTGCTGGCAAGACCGCGTAACCAGCAGATTTCACTGCATCCACCTGGACGTCGAGATTGCTGCTAGTTTGCGTAGCGACCATGATATGCCCGAAGTCAGTAGGCTAAGCCTTCTGATTCTTACACAAAACCGTGCCCTAGAGCAACATTTGAATGTTTTGCTGCAACCAGATCGAATAGTGGGTACCGGACTCTGGCTTCAAATGGGTACCGTCTCGCGTTTGCCAATCATACGGAGGCGGTGTCAAAAGCTGAAAGTCAGTTTTTGCGAAATATTCTCGCACTACCCTAACAACAGCAGAAACGTAACGACTCTTAGCAATTGAATCTTCAACCGGCGGATCAATCATGACAATTTTCGCGCCACGTTTTCTCAATTCCTCCATCAAAGCCCTAGCTTGCACACAACCATCCAGAACCTTCTGCCGACGACGCTGGTCCAATTCCCCAGACAGTTCCAGCTGCTGAATTTCTATCAAATAACGCCGGAAATCCTCAGGAGGAAGTTGACGCGGAAACATCTGCAGGTAAAGGCCCAGCAGCAATGCGCAGGGTTGATAGCGATGCTGCAGGCATGAAAGCACATCGCCTATTTCAAATGGGCTTGAGGCTACTTCGACGTAGCGCGGTTCAACTGGCCATTGCAACGTGTCACCGACTTCAACACAAATCAGCCTGGGCAAAACCTTGCTTTTGCTCAGTATCTCAAGCCCAATCAAACAACTCTGTCCACCGAAGCCAGTGTGAAAAACGTTGTCTTTCAAGACGTGGTAGTCGAGAAAATTTGTCTTGGAAGAGCCGATAATCAGAACCTCCGGTGCCTTCTTCAAATATCGATAATTTTCCGCCGTGATGCAATTCTGCTCGAAGTTGTCACGGCCCTGTCCAGGCGCAGCCCCGCTTATCCAGAGCAGCAGCTGGTAAACGACAAATATCAATGCTGTGTATATAACGATTTTCATCAGAATTGAAAGTAGAAGAATTCACGACTGTCGCCGGAATCAGTAATGACCATAAACAGCATGGTAGCTAGAACCAGCTCTTTTAAAAGTCTCTTTCTCGCCGAAACCTCTGGGTGTTTTTGAGCCCACAAATCCACCGCATGCCAGATGAACACTGGCAGAACAAACAAACACACTAGAAAAGTATGTTGCGCATCTGACGCAAATTTCCAATGAGTAACAATACTTACCAGACACTCACGCACCATATGCAGAGGCAGCTCGAAAAGAATCAATCCAGCCGCAAAAAACAAAAACACTGTCAGAACACGAAAGGCAATGACAGCGCTCGATTTGCTTGAGTTATGGCTTAGACCGAGAGCCCGCTCGATGCACAGCCCGGCGCCATGATAGAGCCCCCAGACTGCAAGCCCGACCTTTCCTCCGTGCCAGAGTCCACCAAGAAGCATGACCAACATCAAGTTCAAGTAGGTTCTCAGCGTGCCTTTCCGATTGCCACCAAGCGGAATATACAGGTAATCGCGAATCCAGGTCGATAGGGAAATGTGCCATCGAGTCCAGAACTCCGAAAGCGATTGCGAACGATAGGGAAAGTTGAAATTGGTGGGCAACTTGTAGCCAAACATCGCAGCTAAACCAATCGCAATTAACGAGTAGCCAGCGAAATCTGAAAAAATTCGAGCCGAAAAACCCAGCCACCCTGCAATCACGTCTTTACCGCTCAGGGACGCGAAGTGTGACAAGAACGGGCTGGTTTGCGAAGCAAGGTTATCCGCTATGACCGTTTTGAAAAAATAGCCAGTAATTAGATTTTCGATCGAGCCCTTCCAATCAATGTCACCAAATCGTTTAACCCCAATTTGTGGATAGAACTGCTGCGGGCGAACAATTGGACCAGCAGCCAGGTGTGGGAAGAATGAGAAGAATAATGCCGTGTTGCGAACGTGATTGTCGGCGGTGCTGCGAACGTGATTGTCGGCTGATATGGTGGGTGGTTTCACCATTTCCAAAGAAGCATTGATCGATGTCTCCCCGGCGTTTGTTTTCTTCTTGAAAGAATCGACGATCAGACTGATTCCCTCAAAAGTGTAAAAGCTAATACCGACAGGCAATGACAGCAGCGCGAATGACAGAACAGCGGCAGGCATGGGAGCGAAATTACTCGCTATGGTCACCCCCAATGCGGCGTATTTGAAACACGCCAGCAAGATGACGTTCAACGCAATAGACACGATCGAGCAGCTCAGTCGAAATTTCGGGTCATCATTCTTCAATATTTGCCAGCTGGCGAATGAATTTATCCCAATGGAAGAAAACAGTAGAATCAGCCATGCAGGCTGCCCCCATGCATAGAAAACAAAACTCGAAACAATCAGAAGCAGAACCTGGTGATCTTTGAGCAACGAGTAGTACAACGCAAAGACAACAATAAGAAATATCAGAAAGTCTGCAGAATTAAATAACATCAGCTGTGCATTCGCAGTGGTTCGGCTTCCGGCTTGTAATTTTGCAACGCTTCGCGCCAGCCGTCATTGACGCGAAAGCCGCTTACTGTCTCATCTTCATAGACCGACGTGAAGCAAGGCTGGTGCTTCATCCAATCAACCAGATCAGGTTTTTGAGGGCCGCCGGTATAAGCGTGAGGATCAACCGATATCAAAACTATTTCGGGATGAAATTGATCGAGCACAGTCAGAAGACGACTCTGCTTCTCGGTCTTCAAAATGTGAGAGTGCAGGTCGTAAAACAAATGATTGTCATAATCGCGCCCGAACAGTCCGTACGGCCGAAGTCCCGAAGCGTAGATGCGCTTGCCGGAATTAAAATTTTGCACCCATCGGTAAACATCTGTATGAGGCAAACCTTTTACTGTTTCATAGCCGCTCAGACCTACCGGCCAATCGCGATGCCACCACCAATTGAGAGCCGGAACACATGCCAGCATACAAATCAACGAAGCGGCTGTGACCGGCGAGCCAATGACCAGATGAAATGGGCGCGAATCCAAATTTCCCTGCTGCGACTGATCAGACTTTTTTGCTAGTTTGGCGCAGAGGACATCAACAGACAGCGCGATTGCGAACGCAGCAGCCATGTACATTACCATCGCTTTCCGGTCTTGAAAAAACAACCTGGTGAGCACATTCGAATCGTAGTCAGGCGTCACTCCAAATGGTGTGTACGAGAAAGCAGCAGCACCAGTCAGATACAGAAGCGATACCCAAATCAACGGGGCGGCGCTCGGAGCGTCACGCCCTCCAGTTGCCAATTTCCAGAGATACAGGAACAATGGCAAAGATAATAAACCGGACGCAAAAAACAATACCGAACCAGGAGTGGGAACGAACAACCGCGGGTCACGCAGATGATGCAACAAGGTATCTCTGAAACCACAAGCGAGCGCTGGATCACAAATGCCGCCAAATTTAGGTATGTTGTGCCAGAGAAAAAACGCACCGACTGCAACAACCATAGCCAGCAACGGGACTGCCTTCAATGCAGCCATGATATTGAGTTTCAAACCCAGACGATTTTCTGATTTCTCCGTTACCGCCATAACTAGAAACAAAGGCGTGAACAACAGAGCTGGCGGTTTCGTTGCCAGCGCCAGCGTGAACGACATCGTGCCCAGGCATATCAAAAAGTATCGCAAAGCAGGCTCTGTTCGTCCGCGTTGGAAGAAATCCATAAAATAACCAAAAGCTGAAAGCAACATCGCCGCTTCGAAAACATCGTTATTGCCTACTCCATCGAGACTGGTACGAAAAACTATACCAGCCCAGATGCCCTGAACCAGAAGGTGCACCATGACCCGATTCTGTCGCTCGAGCCCGCACGCTTCCAGAGTGTCGAGCAGTTGCTTCACAACGTAAGATGTTGAGAGCAAGAGGAGCACTATGCTCAATCCATGACCGATGATAACGCTCCAGTGAGAATGACAAAAGAGAATCGACAAGCCGTAGATTAGCTCGAATCCAAAAGAATAACTTTGATAAGGTCCCTCAAAAGTCCAGAAAGAATGCGCTTGAACGAACTCAATCAAAGCCGGTAGATGATAGCTAACCGCATCCCAACCGAGTTCGGCAGTCGGGGTGAATAGCAGTTGAGAAAGCTTCCAAAAACATTGCACATATGGGTAGAGAAGCAGCAGCGACACCAGCGAGAGCAGCGCCGTAATGGAACTCCATGGTCCCTTGTGAATCAAAGCGAAATTAAATTGTAAAACCGGAAAGCGTGGCAAAACGCGCGTAAATTTCCAAATCCCAAATATTGAAAGAGCAGACAGGCATACGACGCTGATTGTCACTGGCAAGGGAGCATAATGACCAACTGCACCGCAAAGAAGTGAGCCGGCAAAAATGATGAAACTGCTCCAGAGCAATGCCGAAAGAAACGGGGGGGTCCCGAGCTTTTGTGCTGCGCCAAATGTTTGCAAACCACAAAGCAGAACACAAATCAGTACAAGCAATAAAAGAAGCAGGTTCATTTCAGCGGCTCCCTAACGCCTGTGACAACCCAGCAGACGGCTCGGGCAGATAGATCGCCATGGTCAAATGACCGTATGAATGTCCGACAGAATGCCCGAAAAAATGATAGTAGACGCGATCACCAGGTGAATCGCAAGACAAACACTTGCGGAAGGTTTTGGCCGGCAATGAAATCGTTTCTGGTGGTTTCCTGTCATAACTGATCAAAGCGTCTGGCGTTTTGCGATTGTAAGCTTGCCACTCTGGTGCGCTCAAACCCTCTATGCTTCCAGGTTGAGTAAAGTTTCGAGTGAGAAGAACCCAGAGCGGATATTCACACCAGCTAGTGTCATTTGCGACAACTCCAATCAGAGCGGCATGCTGCTGGCGCAGAAAATCCACCGCAGTTCTGTAGGAGTTATAGAAGTTTGGTACGCCTCGAAAGTAATTTTCATCGCGCGATGTGACAAATATGTTTTCGTCACCCAGGACAAATTTATTCGGATTCAACAAAACGTATGGCGCAGAATAAATCAGCAGGATGGCAATCAGTACTGAACTTAGCCGCTCTGGAATGCGGCTCAAAGCACAAGCAGCCAGTGCCGATTCGACAACGTATAGCGGCAACAGAAGGCGCGAGTGCCAGGGTTGCCACTTCAAAACAGCACTGAACAAAAGAAAGCCCACAGCAAGAGCCGCTGTGTAAAGCAAAAGTGTGCGCCTCTGGTCGATCTGTTTATTGAGAATCAATATTCCAATTGCTACCGCAAACAAAACCGTATGCAGCGGATTGCCCGCAATGTCTTCCTGCAACTGAAAACCAGGATGCATAGCCGTAAAAGTGATGCCATCGAATGTGCTTTTCGGGTCACTCGCATCCCAGTGGAACAACTCGTGAATTTTTTCGATTGAATGCACAAGCAAATTGTTGCAGAAAGGAACGGGAGTGAACATCTCAGCGGCGAAATTTCGCATTACGTTTGAAAAGAAATATTTGGGCTCACAGGCATCATTATTGGCTCGGTATCCGTCTTCGTATACGCATTTGTTTACAAATGGTGTGCCGAATGAGACAAAATTTCTGGTGAAAAATGGAGCACACAACAGAATCGTAAGTGCAGCCACGATCGATAACGGTTTTAGAGCTTTAAACCCACTCTGTTTGAAATCAGAGATTGCGCCTATTAGAAGAAACGGCAACGCGTAAAAGTATGCTGTTTGCTTGGTCAAGGCAAACAATCCCAGCGATAAACCGCTCCATACTGCTCTTTTTGAGAACGGCTTCAAATTCAGAAGAAAACAAACGAACCAGAACGCGGCTACATAATCAGTTTGCGTGCTTGTGCTCTCCAATATTCCGATAGGAATTGTCAGGCAAAGCGCGGAAGCGAGAATTTGTCCCCGGTCATGCGCACCCAACTGCTTCGCCAACAAACTGGTGCCAATCAGACATCCCACCATTGAGAACCATTGAACGGCATTGCTTAGATAGTCAGCACCCGACAAAAGGCGCAATTGCATTATCAAATACTCTGCGCCGGGATTCATGGTCAGCTGACGCAAAACGTGAATAGGAAAGTGAGCGACGCTCTGGTTATTGATCCAGTGCTCGATACGGCTTAGGTGGTAGGTTAGAGAGTCGTAATTGTTCGGCGGACAGTAGACGGAAAGCACCGCGAGAGCTGCCACAATAGCCATCATGGCGCACAAGGCAGGAGTGAAGTGCAGTGATGGAAATTTGACAGAAATCTTGCCACGCACCGCAGTTGCGATGCACACACTCAAAGCCAACGACCAGGCGATTGCCAGATTCGCCTTTGTTAACGAAGTAAAGAAACTTAGAACTTCCGTGACAACACAGGCTATCAGCGCCCAGATAATGGACGCTTCCACGAAAGCCTGACGCCAGCAATTGAGACGAGATTCTCGAATGAGCCAGAGCACTGGCCAGCAGAAGATAGGCAGCACAACGAGCATTGCGGGATTTTAGCAAACTCACCGCGGTCAAAGGCTTGTCCCGAGCGCCTCAGCGGCACAGCCCCATAAATTCTGACTAACACGCCGATGGCGGCGATATGTTATCAAGACAGGCGAAGCTGCAATAAGTCGTCGACGATGCGCGACGGCGTGCACCTTCTGACTGCATCATCAATCTCAAATTCGGAACATGATTACAAAAACAGACGAAATCATCTGGCGCGTTGTAGACGATGAGGCGCTCATTCTCAACACCTCGAACGGATACTACTTCTCGATGAACGGCACTGCCACTGAAGCCTGGTGTCTTCTAAATGAAGGAAAGTCGATCGACGAAGTGGCAGCAACCATCGCAGATCGATACGCGATTGACTTGTCATCAGCGAAGGCAGATGTCGAGTCCCTGCTGACCGAATTGAAAAACGAAAAAATCGTGGAGTAACGGAAATGACGGAACAAACAAAAGTTGCTGAAGCAGTCGACGCACTAGGAAACCCAATTACCGATCAGGTCCACGAGAAAGGCGCTTGCGCAGAAAAAAGCTCTTGCGGATCTCAGGATAGCGCCTCAAAAAAGCCTTATACAAAACCGACTCTACGAAAGTTCTCGCAAATCGACTACGTGACCGCTTATGGTGTCGACTAAGAGTGTGACGCTAGCGCGTCATTCTATCGCTCTGGAAAGTCTGCGCGTCGATTTTCTGACACACAACAAGCGCTTTTACGACTGGCTGGCTTCTTACTACGAGCAAGGCAACGGAAATACTGCTGAATACACGATCACGTTGGAAGATCTGGATTCGCCGCATCGCATCGATTTGCCGGCAAGAGCAGATGGACTATTCACAAAATTTTGCCTGATAGCAGACGCTCACTGCCACTTCGCAGACGGGATATTCACATCAAGAGCCGAAGGTGATCTTGCCCACGAGATCGAAATCGACGTCAATGCGCGCACCGTCAGAGGTAATCTGGGCGGACAATTTCTCAAATCTGAAGAGAGCTTCATTTACGTTGTAGTTCGCGATATTTTGCGCCGACTCGTTCTGCCTCTGAATGGCTACATCATGCTGCATGGCTCAGTTGTCACAACAGGAGATCAAACAATCTTTTTTGCAGGCGACAAAGCTATGGGCAAAAGCACAATTGCGCTCGAGATGATGAGGCACGGATTCAAAATTATCTCCGATGATAGTCCGATTGCGTTTTTAAGCAGTGATGGTGCATACGTTCTGTCCGGTCGAGATCAGCTGAGCGTCACAGAAAACACACTGAAACTTTTTCCAGAATTACACGAATGCGTTTCTCACCAAAGAGATGTGTCTGGGAAATATTTTCTTGATCGGCGCAAGCTCGGTTCAAATCGAGTCACGAGCGAGGCTCGCAAGATCACCGACTTTGTACAACTCAATCGCGGCTCATTCGAAGACCTGGCTCTTACGCCGATTGATAAAGGGCTTGCATCTGCCAACTTAATCCGCGAATTCATGCCGCTTTTTCGGAAAGAACTCGTTGCTGAGACTGACCCAAATTTCTTCCGCGACAAAAACAATATACTTTTCCAGACACTTGGCGAACTGCTCGCGGGAGCGCGTGCGTTCGAGCTGAAATACAGCGATGCACACCGCACTCAAATTCCGTCAATTTTGTCAGCGATCAGCAAAACCGGAACCTAATTCAGGCGATGACAAAAATCAGAATCTCTGCCATCGTCTCAACCTACAATGCAGAGAAATTCTTTCGCTCTCGCATTGAAAACCTGTGCAATCAAACGATCGCAGATGCCCTGGAGATAATAGTCATCGACAGCGGTTCTGCACAACGTGAAGCAGAAATTCTGAATGAGATAAGAGAGAACATCTCTGACAGAGGGAGTTTCGCACCACAACTAAAATATTTGCGAACCGAGCGCGAAACTTTATATGCAGCCTGGAACAGAGGCGTTGGTATGGCGCAGGGAGTTTATATCTCGAATGCAAACACTGATGACAGACTGCTGGACAATGCCTACGAAAAGATGACGCTTAAGCTTGATGAGACCCCAGAAGCTGTTCTTGCCTATTCGGACGCCTGGGAAACCACGGACGAAAGCGAAATTCTCGATTGTGTCAAACTAGAATACAAGCCCGGGCGCCGCCGCGTTTACCAGCCAGAGTATTCACACAACAAACTGTTATTGCATTGCTACTGCGGACCGTTCCCCATGTGGAGACGGAGTGTGCACGATAAATTTGGTTACTTCGATCCGAAATTTGTCGTTTCTGGAGATTGGGAGTTCTGGTTGAGAATGGCTGAACAAACTAACTTCGTACACCTCGCAGAACCACTCGGTCTGATGCTCCGGAGAGACGACAGTATAGTATGGAGCAATCAGGAAAAGATGCTCGAAGAAAATAACATCATCAGGCTAAAATATTTCGGGCAGAGCCAAAATGACAGGTAAGCAGCGCATCGTCAGCCACAGTGGAACGGCATCGTCAGTTACATTGGAGCAGGATCGTGAGCAACATAGTGGAAACATAGTGGAAGCATCATGGTAGCAGCATCGTGAGCAACATTGCAGGATCGAAAATGCTTTTTTGCTTGCTGAACAACAAGGTCAGCGGCGGCAACAGAATCTTGCTGGAGCTTGCAAATCGCTCGCTGCAAGCCAACTTCGATAGCAGCTTATGTTTTCTTGACAGAAGTGTTGCACCTGATTGGTTTGACACGCATTGCAAAGTCGTCGAACCGAACGCTGAAAATTTTGAAAAGTACGATTTCGTTTTCGCACCCAACGCCAGTTTGTTACCAATGCTCCTGCAATACATTCCGCGCAGCAAAGTAATTCTCATCAGTCAGGGTTTCGAAAGTTATTGCTATGGCGAAACTATCGCCGAACTCTTTGTGCCGAAAAAATCCATAGAGAACATTCTAAAACTTGATGTTCCAATTATTTCAACATCGGAGTCGATTCAAAAGCTTCTCGAGGAACAAGTGGGACGCGCCTCATATCTGGTACCCGTCGCAATCGAGAGGTCGCAGTTTCCCAGCAGCGAAACGGCCGACATAAATCAAACGCCCAAACGAATTCTGGCGGTCGGAAACTTCAGAACCAGGTTCAAGGGCATCCTGGATCTAGCAGATGCTCTAGACATTTTATCTAAAGAAGTGCCAGTTGAACTCGTGTTGCTCACTCAACAAAATGCCGGTAAGAATCAGTTCAAGAGCAACCAGTTTCCGGTCGAATTTCACTGCGATCCACCTCAGAGTGAGCTTGCGGCGATCTATGCAAGTTGTCACGCCTACTGCTGTGCCTCCTGGTATGAGGGTTTCGGACTTCCGTGCCTGGAAGCATTTTCGGTCGGAATTCCTGTGGTGGCAACTCAAAACCTGGGAGTGCAGGAGTTCGCAAGAAGCAACGAAAACATACTATTAGCGCGCCCGCATTCGCCGGACGAACTTGCGCACCAGTTGCGCAGGGCGCTTACAGATCTGGACCTGCGTCAACGCTTAGTAAAAAACGGCAGGGCGACAGCAGAGCGATACGATTGGCAGCGAACGATGACAAGCTTTTTTACAGCCCTGGAGCAAATTAAAAGTTCGTCTGCAGCAAGTACGATGTCATCCCCGTCGCCTGCGCAATCGCCAGCGCAACTGCAAACACTCCTGAAAGATCTGGAAAATGACGGCTATTACACACCTCAAGAAGTAGACAGCAAACTGAGATGGATATCGGGCGAGTTGCAGGCGCTCTGCGCCGCAATCAAAGCCGGCGATATCCAGGAGGTGGAGTCGAAGAAGACGCTTGCGACTATTCGCCAGCATCTTCAGGAGCACCTGCAAAACCCCTCCACAAACTACTACAAAGAATTCAAGGCGCGTTATGACTTCTGCCAGCTCCTGACCACCATTGAAGATCCAAAAGAATGGCAGAATTTATTGAAATTCAGTTAGCACTGATTGCTATTGCTAAACACTTTAAGGCACTCAGGGTGAAGCTGCTTGTTCAGAATTCTTTGCTCCAAGTCGGCGCATAGCGGCGTCTGACACGAGCCAGGCGGGATGAAGCAGATAATACGTTTTATACATGAACAACGGCAGAGGCAATCGCACGTAATCCGCCACAGTCGGATGAAAAATTTCGGTCGTCAGATAATGAACTTTAGACGAGAACGACGAACGCATCTGCGAACAGAATTTCCATCCCATAAAGCGAATGCCTGCATCAGACTCAGACAAAATTTCCATTTTATCCAGAACTTCCTGCGCCATTCTTTTGAGCAATGGAGTCAGACCGGCTCTGGCAAATGCGGGCATTTCACAATCAAAAACCTGATCTGCAAGGTAACAAGCCAGCACTACCATTGGTGTCACATGAGCGCGGTCAGAAAGCTTTTCGACAATTTTCCAGTCCAAATTGAGTTTGCCCTGTTGATCCAGCATTTCGGCAATGTCAAATATCCACAAGAAACGCTTCCATACGTGCTTAGAGGCATGCGCTGAAAGAACGATAAAAGAGAGTTCAGGCGAGATCGTCTGCATCTGTTTTCCCTCAATTGCAATACTTTCAACATTTTCCAGCACCGCCTCATAGTCGATTGGCAATATGTGATGCGGCTGCAACTGCCAGTGCAAGTCGATCACGCCCGTGGGCTTCTCTTTCGTAAAAGTGTGCTCGCATTCGAGCTCGAAAAACACATCCGACTGCAGAAACTGGCGCGACAATGGCGGGTCACGCTCAGGCGACGGCTGATAGCCAAGTTCTAGCAAAAGAGCCTGCGCAGCTTTCGCGTTCGCCTGAGAAACCAATATGTCGACATCGCTGAATTCTCGCATCAACAGGTCATCGTAAAGGCTGAGAGCAAGCGCTGGTCCTTTGAAAATCACAGATTCGATGCCGTTTTTCTGCAACGCTGAATGATACTGCAGGAACGTTCCCACAAGAGCAAGGTTGAGAAAGCGAATTTTGTCGTTGTGCCCTGTCATCATGCGGAAACATTTGGGCGGCACGGATGCTGCAAAATGCGTCTTCAAGTGCTTAAAGAAAGTCGGAAAAACTCCATGAAAAACGACAGCCGCCAGCAAATAGTCCCAATCGATGCCGGCTTTTATGAGGCGCTCGGCATCCGCCAGCGCGGCCGAACTGACTTGCTTTCGGCCCAGGCACATGATGAGACGAATTTCGTTTCTCAACTTTGTCAGATTTTCCGATACCATTGATCCCTGCGATTACAATAATTTTTGCCACTCTGGCAAAATCAGCGCCTTGAGCGACACCATAACAATTTAGTGGGCGAAAATCAAACCTGCCCCACGAATGAAAGCAATTTGGAACCCAACCATGCTGCAATTGATCCATCCCGGCCAAGCAACTGAGAACCCAATGCAATCGTTGCTGGCGAGAGGCACCGCAGGCGAAACTATTTCCCTCAAATTTGAACTGCAAAGTGATGTTCGCATCGATGAACTATGCATGAGCGTTGAGCCTTCTCATGCATATCAAGGCGTTCAGTCTTCTCGTGCAAATCCAGGCATTGAACTATTCGTTGTCAAAAAATGGCAGGCTGCTGGAGTCGGCGTTTACCAGGCCGCGCCAATGGAAGTGGAAGAACTACTTCTCAAAGACGATCGGATCAATTTGACAGATTCGTACAGAAAAGAGATAAGAAGTTGGAAGGAGATACTTAATCCTCGCTATTTCTATCAAGCGCCAGAAATCCCAACTCATGAGAATGTGCGAACGACCCTGGAGCCGAATCGGTCAAAGTCATTTTTTGCCCGCGTCAAAATTCCGCAGAAAATGGTGCCTGGTCAGGACACCTTTCAAATAATTTGTCAGTCGAACTCAGAGATTCAGCTGACCATTCCAGTCCGGATAGAGATTGGGGCTTTCAAACTTTTACAACCTCCCCAGAACTTCTTTATCTGGTTCAAGGGGCGCCTCGATCCGCAGTATCCGCAGCATCTCTTGAACGAATCAGACTTCCGCTTGCAGTTGCAAGATATTTATGACCATGGCTTCAACTGCGTTTCACTAACTGAAACTGATACGAAGTTCGCTCAAACAGCCATCGAGATTGCGGAGGAGATTGGCTTCGCCCGCATTGTGTTGACTCCGCCATTTCCTGAGCTGAGCAAATTGCGCTTTCAAAAAGCGCAGCCAATAATTTATCTGAGCGATGAATTAGACATGCATCTGGAATTTCCAGGAAACGAAAATCCGCAGCAGCTGATTCAATACCATCAGATTAATTATACGCGCGCAGAGGCTGTGCCAAACGCGCTTACGCTGGTCTCGTTGCTGAATCACACGTTTATCAAGAGATTCCAAGACGATAAGGACATTGCACATGGCCCCGATATCTACGCGCTGTACCTGAATCGCAATCGAGAGTTCTTCCAATTCACCGATCAAGTTAGCAATTCAAATTCAAGCAAACTGTTTTACTACTGGCAGTGCTACATGGAAAAGCCCAGTTTGAACCGAGTGCTAGCAGGCGCATATTTGTGGAAGAGCGGTGCCGCCGGAATTTCGCCCTATTGCTACCAACATATGCCGACCTATCCAAACTCACCTTTCAATGATTTTGACGAATGGGAGCCGGACTTTCACGAAGGCGGAATCAAGCGACCTTTTAAAGACCACATGACTACATATCCAGCGAAAGCAGGCGTGATTCCAACTCTGCAATGGGAAGCACTGCGAGACGGCATAACGGACTTCAAATACTGGTTCACGCTGCATAGCTGGATTGAGAAAGGTTTGACAAGTGAAAACAACGACGCCGTTCAATTGGCGTCGACAGCTCGGGAAAGAAGCAACGCGATATTGGCTCGCATAAATTTAACGGGCATTACCATTAACAGCGAAACGGAACTGGAGCCATATGACACGGTAAAGCCGCATGAATATGACGAGTTTCGCGACCAGTTGAGAAGCGACATCGAAGCACTGGCGAACCTTTTAATGTCGTAAAGAATTCGAGTCAAATCGGGCTTGAATGCGATACTAAATGTAATTCGCGGTGGCAAGACAATGCTCGACGTCGTCATAGTTGCAAAAAACGAACAGCGGCATTTAGGAGCCGTTCTCTCGGCTATTCGCAATCAGCGCAATTACGCCGAACAAATCAAGACGTTTGTTGTCGACAACGGCTCTTCTGATGACACGGTTGCAATTGCCAGAAGCCACGGGGCTCAGGTCGTGCAATGCGCCGGGAATCTTGGTAAAGCGCGCAACACTGGTATCAAGTGTGGTGAAAATGCCCTGGTGGCATTTCTGGATGCGCATTCGGTGCCGACAACATATTGGGCAGAATCCCTCACTGCCGCCTTTAGCAATCGAGAAGATCTGGGCGCAGTCATGGGAAGCGTTGAGAATATTTCCGAGCGCCCCGGGACGGACATGTTTGCCAAACATTCGATCTTTTCCTCCCCGGAGAAGCTCAGGCTCAATACGATATGTGGGCTCAATTCGCCTCTCCCCTGGATTCCTACAGGAAACTGTGCGTATACGAGAAAAGCGCTGGAGGAAGTGGGCGGGTTCAACGAACAGCTTTTTCGATGTGAAGATACTGATTTATCATGGAAAGTTGTGCTCAAAGGCTATCAGCTCGACTACGCTGCCAACGCTCGCGTCACTCACTACGACCAGGCTGGCGCTACATCGTTCCTGCGCAAGTATTACAACTACGGCGCTGGGGCCGCGGAGCTAGCGCATGTATACGGAATGAAGGCGAGACCGCAGACGAAGAAACTGCGTGGTGCTAAGTTTCTCCTGGATGTCTGTTACAGACTGGGATTAGCGTCCAAATCTCTTCAACCACGAAAGCGACCGCTGCACAAATTCAGTGTCGATCAAAAATTTAGAATGACTTTCCGCTGGTCAGACATCTTCAATTTGTCTTTATCACAGGAGATGGTTTTCTGGTCTGCCGATGGTGATTCTGTTATTTGCGTCAACTTTGCCAACGACACGCGTCTCCTTTTAGAAGATACGAGCGCCTTAATTTTCGAGATGCTGACAAAGCACGCGGACCGAGCACAAACCATCAAAGAAATTTCCAAACGATACGATGTCGCTCAATCCACAATCACTGCAGACGTAGATGATCTGGTGCAAGAGTTGATTGATAACGAAATACTCGTTCGCTATGACGCCGCTGACACTTCACCGATTCCCGCCGAATCGTCTCGATAGGGGCAACTGTAAAGCTGATGCGCTCTCTATTTTGTATGGCAAGCAATGATATCAGTGGTGGAAATAAAGTCTTCAGGAAATGGATGCAGCTTTTGATTGAAGATGGGCAGGAAGTGCACTGCTTCGTCTATGACAAGCGCAGACAATTTGATGGGTGGGAGCGATTACAAATTGTCGAGCAGCCATCGATTGAAGAAACGAGTGATCATCAATTCGACTTTGTCTTTTTCTCCAATGCATTTCTCATTCCCATGTTTTTGCCCTACGTCGGGAACGCTCAACCGGTGCTGCTGTGCATGGCATACGAAAGTTTTCACTACGGCAAAACTTTCGACCAGGCGATGACAGACAAGCAATCAATAACCAGCATTCTCAAGCTTCCCATATCGATAATGGCAGTATCAGAAGGGGTTCGAAACTTGTTGAAGGAGCGCATCGGCGTTGATTCTTATTACGTTCCACACGGAATCGAGCCGCACTTTCATGCCCGCCCAGCCGTTCCATTTTCTCGGACTCCTAAAAGAATTTTGATGGTGGGAAGCTATCTCTCGCCATGGAAAGGCATGACTGCCGGCTTTGATGCAATTGAAAAGCTCTCTCGAGAGCTGGAAGTGAAGCTTGTTTTGATGACGCAGCCCACAATAAGCAGGAACATCTTCGACAAATATACTTTCCCGATTGAATTTCATTGTAGACCGGAGTTAAATCAAGTACCGGAAATCTACGCGTCCTGTCATGTGCACTTATGCTGCTCCTGGCACGAGGGTACAGGGATGCCAACCCTGGAATGTATGAATGAAGGTGTGCCGGTCATTGCCACCAATAATGATGGCACAGTAGAATTTGCCCGCGATAGAGAAAACATATTGTTTGTCGAAAAGAATAATTCGCAGGACATGTTCGAAAAGCTAAAAGAGTTTTTCTCTGCTCCTGATTTAGCAGCGCACATGCGCGGAAAAGGCATAGAAGCGATGAAATTTTATTCGTGGGAAAACTGTTTCGCATTATTCAAAAAGGCTCAGCAAGAGATTTCGGCGATGCCCCGAAAACCCGTTGTCAGTGTCGTCGAGATGAAGAACCTTCTAATCGATTTAGAACTGGAAGGTTTGTTTACGCCGCTCGAAACCTACAGAAAATTGACATTGTTAGACAGAGATTTGCACACCTTGTGCGAGCAATTGGTTCAGCGAGAGTTGAGCGTACAGTCTGCAGTTTCCACGCTGAGCGGGATAAAAGAAGCTCTCACTCCATACGTTCAAAATGAACGCACCGAGTATTACAATTCCTTCAGAGCGCCATACGACTTATGCAGACTGCTGCTTTCGCTCAAAGATGAACCGAGCTTCGTAGACTACGCAGCATCGATTGCGGCACAACGTAAAACTGCACGCTAATTTCGGCTGCAAGGTTCGCTAAAAGAGCCGGCTATAGATTCGGCAAAAGAATCGGATTAAAGCTTCGGATTGAAGCTTCGCCTTAACTTTCGCCATACCACTGAGAAATCCAGTCTTCGAAATAATCACCATCGCAATCCCGCACCAATAGGCGAGGAGCTTGAAAACGATCGGTGCCCGGCCAGACTACCTCTGCGATGTTAGAGCAAGCATATCTATAGCAGACCTCTTTCGCGATTGAGACAGTTTCAGGAGTATAGTCAGTTCGAGTTCCATAGGGATAGGCGAACCCTAGAATCTGGCGTCCAAGCAGATCTTCAAGATAATTCTTACTCGATAACAACTCCGAACGTTGCTCAGCCGCAGTCAACGCAGACAATACCGGATGGTTGACGCTGTGCGATCCTATCTCTATTAGGTCGGAATGCGCCAACTCAATGACTTGCTCTTCAGTCAGAGAACTGCAATGAGAGGCATCGTCTTCCCCCTGCCGCGCCCATTTGCTCAACTCGCTCAAGGCGCGCTCGCGTTCCGACTCAGATGCACCGCGAAGAAATTGACTGATTTCGCGGTACAGAGAGTGCCGTACCGTTGGATCAACTTCACTTAGCAGGCTCCACGCAGCATGAGGATTTGATGCGCCTGTTTGCGAAAAGGTCACCTTCGCATCCGATAAATTCGCATCCGATACTTTTACATCGGCTGCTTTTGCGTCGGACACTTTTACATTGGGTGATTTCACATCAGACAATGACCACTGCCGCACTTTGTCTAACTTCAGCTCGAGTTGATCGGGCAAATGTTGAGAACCAAATATGATGCGAGTCAGCGCATCCCACCAGAACTCCTTCCGCCGCTGCACCATTCCCGTGCTTATGAAGACTGTCGCTGGCGTTCGATATTTCCTCAAAACAGGCTCTGCATTTATCAAGTTGTCCGCATAACCGTCGTCAAAGGTTATGACGAACGAGTTTGTCACGAAATTCTGTCTGCTATCACTTGAAACAAGGTCAGAGCATCTCATTGAGCGATATTTCTGCAACACCTGCAGGTGTTCTTCGAAGTGCCTCAGGGAGACGGAGAGCAATTGCGGGTCAGACCCTGCTATATCGATTCGATGATAAAGGAGCATCAAAGTTCGCGGAGTCTGAACACCGCGCAAAAATTCTGGAGCTGCGTGCATCAAAGTCATGTCGCTTGAATCAGCACATCCGCCAACTTGACTACCATCCCGGCTTCGCCAGACAAGGCAATCATAGAAACTTTAACAGCGGCGAAACGCTAGCGAATAAACTTTTAAAGAGGGCAATCACCATAAAATCCAGTCAATACTCACTAAAATGGAACGCGCGCATTGCAGGAATCAACATGGAATCGAAACACAACAAAATACTCATCTTCTCGGATGGCGCATGTTCTGGAAATCCCGGTCCCGGAGGATGGGGCACCATCGTTCTGCTCGCTGACGGAACGGTTCACGAGCTGGGTGGTGGCAACCCCAAAACTACTAACAACCGCATGGAGATGGCAGCGGCATTTCGCGCTCTTAGCATGCTCAAGTTGGAAGAAAAGCACGACATCACCATTTATACCGATTCTGCATATCTGATCAATGGCATCACAAAGTGGGTGAAAGGTTGGAAGTATCGGGGCTGGAAAAATTCAACCGGCGATGATGTAGCGAACAGAGACCTCTGGGAAGAACTGTCGCAGGTGGTGAGTAGCCTTGAGCCATCGCGCATTTCCTGGAAGTGGGTGCGGGGGCACGACGGTAATCCCGGAAATGAACGGTGCGATCAAATTGCCGTGGCGTTTTCGAAAGGTAAACGGGAACAGCTTTATATTGGACCAGTCGATGGATACTTTGTTGATTTGACTGAACTTCCGGAAGAACAACCTTTGCCCGAACCCAAAAGCTCTGGCACCGGCAGTGGTGCGAACAAAAACGGACAAAGAAAGTCATCCGCTGGAGCCTATTACATTAGCTACTTAAATGGTATTGTGACGCGCCACGAAACGTGGCCAGAATGTCAGAAGGTTGTCCACGGAAAACCCGCGAAATTCAAGAAAGTTACGTCGAAGCAGGAAGAACTCGACACGCTCAGAAGCTGGGGTGTTGCGCAAAGCTAAACAGCAGGCATTCATTTTTTCTGGCACAGCAGTAAGCCATCAGTAAAACATGATTCAAGTCAACAATAGAAGAACCAGGAACTGAACGTTTCCGACTCCGTCGAACAACGTGTGTTCCCCCAGGAGGGTCTCAGATGAAGCAATTACTGATATTGATAGGCTTTTTGATGTGCTCGTCAGGCTACAGCTTGCAGCCGGCCGTGGCACAGACGACTGGCGAGATTGCAAAAGGAAATTGCACTTCCTGCGCGTCAGTCTGTCAGAAAACACTCGACTATTGTACATCTAAGAAGGGAAAGTACGCCGAAGCGAGCGTCACTAACTCATTGAAGGATTGCATCACAGCCTGCAAAATGACTGCTGACTTTCTCAATCGAGGTTCAGTTGGCATGCAGCCAAAATCTTGTGAACTGACGGTGCAAGCTTGCAACGAATGCGCGAAGTCGATGGACAAATTCAACACCGACAATACGATGCAAGCTTGTGCAAACGAATGTCGCAAGTGTGTTGGAAACTGTCAGAAACTTTCTGCAAAATAGACCCTGAAAAATCCGCACGGTCAGTCGATCTTATAGGCATGGTAGAACTGAACTGAGCGTATTAACCCAAAGCCTCAAAACAGAGGCGCAGTCACACGGTGATTGCGCCTCTATTTTCTTTGCTGTCGTGCCAATGTTCATATAAGGTATAGTCCCTGGTCTTCGCGCACTTTGCTGGGGTTCTGCAAATCACCAGCCCTGGTCCTCCCAGTCAGTGAGCTCGGCACGATTAATCAGGCCCCGACGAAAAGCAACATTCAGAGCCCGACAGCGATGATTATATTCATCCTCATCTGAAGACCCCTTGCTGGAAATTCCGAATTTAGTGTAGAGACACTTCAGCCGCGCCTGGACTGCCTTCTCGGTGATGTACAGGCGCTTAGCAGTAGCCCTGTCTGTAAACCCCAGGGCGATACAAATCAGCACTTCAAATTCAGCCTCGGTCAGGCCGGTGGCACCGCTCTCGGTGCGTCGAATGATTCGCTGAATGCGTGGATGAATCCAACAATCGCCGCTTAATACTGCTTTAGTAGCGTCTATTACTTGTTGATCAGTCGAATCCTTCAAAACATAGCCAAATGCACCATCTGGCGGAACAAGTTTCCACAACTTACGAACAAAAATCTCATCAGAGTGATTTGAAAGAATGATCACTCCGGTCTGCGGCATCTCCTTGAGGATCTGTTCCGCTGACTTGATACCCGACAAGATTGGCATCTCGATATCCAGAAACACAATCGGCGGGCGATGCTCGCGAACCAGTTCCAGAGCGCGCTGACCGTCTCCAGCTTCATAAAACGGGGAGAGCGTTTCGAGATTTTTGCTGAGCAGCTCCCTCAGCCACAGACGTTCTCGATCTTGATCGTCAGCTATGACAATTCCCAACCGCAAAAGCTCCGATTTGCCCGCAAAATGTTTCTGCATACTTATTGTAACCTGTTTAGAATCTGCTTACTGATTTGCCTGAGAGTGGTGAAAACACCGGGACCACTTGACGCAATTGCTTCGAATGAAACAACTTTGCCGTTCGGATTCAGATCGTTTTCCATCATCTCGAGGCTCATTGCGCTCGTCAAATCCCGCTTGTTGTACTGCAACACGTACGGAACTGATTCCAGAGACAGCCCGTAACTGGCGAGATTTTCTCTCATATTTTGCAAAGCATCGATATTTTCCTGACGTCTTACGATGTCAGAATCAGCAACGAAGATAATTCCGTCGGCACCATTCAAAATGAGCTTTCGACTGGCGTTATATTCGACCTGTCCGGGAACTGTATACATCGAGAACTGAGTTCTGAAACCTTGAACAGTGCCTAAATCCAGGCCAAAGTAGTCAAAGAAGAGAGTTCGCTCTGTTTCAGTTGCCAGGCTTATAAAATCGCCTCGCGTCTGCGGTGCCAATTGACTGTATATATATTTCAGGTTTGCCGTTTTGCCACCGAGTCCGGTGCCATAGTAGACAATCTTGCAGTTAATTTCCCGGGTAAACAGATTTATCATCGCCATAGCGTGGTCCTCGCTCCGCAGCTCAACGTCGACCGTCCTCCCGCATAGCCGGAGCGCGGTTTGTATTAGGTAAGACAAAATCAGCAGCTCAAAAATTCTTCGTCAAAAAAAATCTTGCTCTTCGACTGACTACAAAAATTATTTCATTCAGCTGCAGATGACGTTATGTGGTGCCGGTCAATATTTACCTGGGTTGGACCCTAAAAGATTACTGTGGAGGCCAGTGAAGAGAAATGGTTACTAGCGTGCCGCTTCCAAAAGACAATGCACTTTCCCAGCTTACTTCGGCACCAATACCAGCGGCGCGCTCTCTGATATTTTTCAGCCCACGTGACAGCGTATTTCGTGTTCCCTGAATGCCTCTGCCGTTGTCTTCGATAGAAACAGATAGTCTGTCGACATTCTGCGTTACAACGACTATCGCGTGCGTGGCACCTGAATGTTTCTCAATATTAGTCAGCGCCTCCTGCGTAACGCGGTACATTGCGAATTTTGCTTCTTGTGAAATGAAAATTTGCTCAGACAGCAGCTGCGCATGCAACTTTGTCTCAATTAAACTAGCTCTTCGAAACCTATCTACAAGCGCCTGAATCGAAGCAAGCAACCCTGCTTCCGCCAGCAGCCGAGGGTGTAGATCAGCCATCACAGCGGCGACACCAGAAACGATGACACGCATACGCTGATGAACATCGAGGGTCATCTCAGCGTCATTCAGCCGATCAGCCAGAGTGATAATTTGCTCCAGCCTCGGAACAATAAATCGATCGATGTCTTCAGATATTTTCTTTCGTTCTGCGGCAACGGCCAGACTCTCGAAAAGCGCTCTATCTCTGTTAATCAGGCGGGCCCACTCATCGCGGGCATGAGTAAGTATGACGTCCAGCTCGTTTAATCTTGCCTGCGACAAGTCATCTAAATCAACGATGTTTTGTGGCATCATCTCCGGTGCCTCTTCTGCCACTGAAATTACCAGGTCATTGGGAAATTGATCTTGTGTTCCTCTCGAACCAAGCAACACCTTCGCGCCCGCAAGCGAGCACCAGGCTTCGAAAGCGTCAAAATCGGATCGGTCTGAGGTTATCCATTCAGCAGATGACACGAGTTTGTCAGCGCAGCGAACGGTAATCACACTTTGATTGGAGATACGCTCATATTTGATCATGAGCATGTCGTTTTGTGATTCAGCAAACATGCGTAAGAGAGCTTGAATGGCACGATACAGACAGAGCTGTTGAAGTTCGGAAAGATGGCAGCTCTCTGTCTGTTCAATGAACAAGACGAAACGTCCGCACAAACGAACGCAGCGCTTACAGATATTATCGAGCGCAGAAACCAGACCAAGTTCTTCCAGATCAACTGGATGCAACTCTCCAAGCAAGTCTCGAAACGCGGCGATGGAACGGTAAACCTCATCTACCAGTGATTGGTGGTTCGGTGACGCAACAGACTGCACCGACCGGATCAGACGCGCCAGCACCGGCAGACTCTCATCATGCAATTCTTTTGCGACTCGACGACGCTCATTTTCAACGGCTTTGAATTCGAACTCGAATTGAATGGCGCGAGCTTCAGCGGTCCAGCGGGCACTGATATCGTGGGCTCGAACTGCGGCGGCAGTTTTGACGTCTTTGTATGAGGCGGGAGTTTGTTCGCCAACCGATACATTTCTCCCGGACGCAGGCTCGTCCTGGTGACCGATCTTGGTGCGCACCAGCAGGGCAGAGTATTCCGCCCACAACTGTTTCATTGTTAACAGTGACTGCAATCTCGGCGGTAAAACGACAGCCGATGCTTGCTCACATTGCCAGGGACGTTGCAAAAACATCGTCTCCTCTGGGTTTTACTTAATCAACGCCAATTCGATTCTCTCACGAATGGCCCGAGTGAGAGGTAGGCAGCAAGCCAAAAGTGACTTAGGGTCAACCCTAATCTTCAAGCACTGGTTGAGCTGGGCAAACTCCACGGAGCAATCTATAATAGACATCTCCCTATCGAATGTCGTCCAGCTGTGCGCACACTAACAGCCCCACCGCAAACGATCTCATGCAATGCCAAATTCTCATTTTCGACGGCTTCGAGGAGATGGATGTCTTTGGAGTATTTGAACCACTGCGCATAGCCGGCCTGGAAGTCAGGCTGGTTAGCCTGGAGCCAAAGCAGTACGTAACAGCCTTCTATGGTACCCGCGTCATGCCCGACGGAGAACTTGATGCGAAGAACATGCCTGATCTTCTCATCGTTCCGGGAGGTGGATGGATAACCCGTGCAAAGGCGGGGGCTTGGGCTGAAGCGGAGAAGGGTACGATCCTGAAAGCGCTGCAGCAATTCAGCGAAGCACATTGCACTATCGCTTCGGTCTGTGCAGGGGCGATGCTACTTGCCAGAGCCGGACTTCTTACAGGCCGCCCCGCCACAACAAATTCAGCTTTGTTCGATGAACTACGGCAAGAGCAAGTCAACGTGATACAAGCGAGAGTGGTCGATGATGGCGACATTATCACTGCCGGTGGTATCACAAGCAGTCTCGACCTCGGAGTCTGGTTGGTACAACGCTTTCTCGGCGCAGATCGGGCTTTAGAAGTCTCGCGAAAGCTTGAATTCGAACCGCGCGGTTGTGTCTGGCAGCAACGCAAATCCAAAATTGAATCATTCTAAATTTAGATGGAGAGGGCAGAGGAAGCGCCTGGCACCGCAGTGAAGCGTATTCCAGTTTGAAATTTTGTGTCTAATGTACGTGGCTACGCGAGCGGACTCAGCATTCCGGGCGAAATTTGCAAGTCTTTGACATCAGCGCCAAGCGAGATCACAGGCGGTTCGAGGGCATTTAGCAGGATCTCTAGTGTAGAAGAAATCCGCACTTGATACGGTGCTGGTCAATGCCGAACAACACTTCACTTTCACTTCACGCTAACCGCTAAAGCCCTGAAAACAAGGCATTCGAGACTCAGATGCAAAAGTCTATTGTTCAAAAAGCTGCAGTCAGGCGTATGACATTTGGAAATGTATAGGCGATCACTATAAAGATATAGCAATCACCAAAGGCACTATTGATCAACAATAAAGTCGCTCTTTGTTTCTTCGGGTATTACTTATGTCCAACATCGATAAAATCCTCAATTGCTGTCACTGCAACTCCGCCTTTGTTTTCACCGGTGGTGAGCAAGAATTCTTCAGAGCGAAAGGTCTGACAAATGAGCCGAAACGCTGCCCCAATTGCCGAATCCTGGTTCGCGTTCAACGCAGCGGAAAAGACGTGACTACAACAGCAGAAGTCGCCTGTGCTGATTGTGGAAGCAAAACCAGAGTGCCCTTCCAGCCGAAGGGATATAGACCGGTCTATTGTAGTGCCTGCCTGAGAACACGAAAAGACGACCTGGCTGTAGCTAACGTATAAAACGTTAAAATCCGGCAGCCCTCACATACCGACGGCTGACCGAGCTGACAATACCTCGTTCAAAATTAGACTAACCCGCATCATTGCGCCCCATTAACCCATTCGAGTCGACCAATATAATCCTGGAGCTGATCGGAACACGTACCGGACCTGTGCGCCACCCCGCACAGTTACGTTAATCGGTAAATTATTTATCTGACTCCTGTAGCGCCCTTGCCGGTAATAGTGTTAACCCGGTATTTGTTCGCGTCCAGATCGCGGGTCGCTTAGGTCTTCCGGTAACGGTTAACGCCCAGAAGGACGCGCACGGCTCACTTGTAACTCTTTCGTGCCTGTCTGGGGCGCGCTAGCATTACTTGCGCGCTTAGCGTTTACCCGAGCCCTGAATGTTGACGCCAAACAGAGTTCGACATGATTGCCTGTTAACTGGTTGTTATCTAAGCCCACCATACTTCTGCTATAGACCTCGCACCCGCACGAGAGGTCATGGCAGTTGCCGATTCTACGGGGATCTAAGGAGCAGAAATCATGGGACACTTCGATAAAATTCACCCGTCTCAAGTGGATGACCTCGCGCAAAAGGTGACTGAGCAAGTTTCGAAAGGTCAGCTTGACAGCGCCTATACAATGATGAAAACCGAGTTGCATGCTGAATTTGCCACCATGCCGCTGGAAGAAAAACGACAAACATGGAGTGCGCTGTCGCAAAAGCTGGAAGAAAACGGCACTCTTCCAAAGCTGGCAGCGGCATGGTTAGCTGATTTGAGCCAGGAATGCTCAAAAAGTGGCGATATTTCTTTCACAAAAAGTCAGTTTGATTCAATTGCAAAAAACGCGCTCGATCCCTTCTATTCCGGCTTTGCCGCCGAAATGTCCAAACAATTTGATATAGCCTCTAGACTGCAAAAAGATGACGGCAAAATTGACGCCCAGGAGGTGTCAGCATTTAAAGACAGACAACTACAGGCAAGCCCGGAGAAATTTGCAGACAACGTCGTGAAAAACGTTGAAAAATACGCAGCAACATCGCCGACAGAAGCCTATACATATTTGTCTTCAGTGATGTTCGACAGAGCGAAGCGGGAAACACCGGAAGAAGAAACAGCGACATGGAAAAACATCGACGAGAAGTTAAACGCAAAAGGTTTGATACCAAAACTTTCAATGGGATTTCTGGACGCAAATTTTCACGACAAACCGGTGACGCTATCTCAAATGGCAAGCATTGAGAAAGGCACTCCCAATCCGCTCACCAAGGAATTAACGGGCTCAATTGTTCGCGATTTTGCAAAAATCGGAACAGTCGATTATCACCTCGACGAAATTTCCGTTGCAGAAAGGAAGCTGTATGCACAAAAGCTTAGTGACAAAAAATAAAAGTCACAAAACAAGTTAGGGTACCGGCGGCATCACCGATCATCGGTGGTGCTTGTCCGTTCAAGGCAACAATCAATTGTAGAGCTTGAATAGCAGGCAGCCACAGCACCTTCTGACCTCAGCAAATTTAGTGCAGACTGGTGTCTCATTCGGTACCAGCAGTTTACGGAACACAGGCGCAAAAAGTAGAATGCAGCCTAATGCGATTCAAGTGCAAATCGGTGCGAATCAGCTGGCCAAAATTCCAATCCAGACTGCCAGAATAAAGTGTCTCGTAATTTTTTTGCATCCTCCTCAGTCCTCAGCATTCGCACTTGCCAACAAGAGTTGATTTCAGACTCGCGTATAAAAACAAACGAGCAGCAGAACCTTGACAGAGTCCGAAATTTAGAGCTCAGGCAAGTTGAAGTCCAAAAGCCAGGCAATTTTGAGTTGTGGATGCACTAAAAATCGAGTTCCTGGGAATATATAAATTGTGCCCATCAGCCCTACAACAAGCCCAAGTGTCCAATTTTTGTGTTTTTACCTTTCAGCATCGAGGAAAATTCGATATAACTGGCAGTTCGAAGTCCCCAGGTCTTCGCAATTTCTGGTCGTATACTGATTGAAGTGACTATTTTGGAACCAATGGAAGAGTCCTGGCAAACCTATAAGACCCTGGGAGAACGGGCTACCGGTTCTTTGAACTACCCGTACGCAGAGGCGATGTGGGCTATGGCGGTCTTGATCGCGGAAGAATTCGGCGAGAAAGACCCCCGTTACTGCTTTTCAATCGATTGGCTCAGTCACGTTCTCCTGAAACAGCAAAAGTATGCGCTGGCTGAACGGTTTTTGAGCCGTTCCTGGCGCTTGAAGACTAAAGTACTGGGTTCTAGCCAGCTAGAGCTTGCCAGAACGTTGAATACAATCGCCGAGCTTTACTATTTACAAGGGAAGTTTGCAGACGCTGAGCAACTTTGCCGACGAGTTTATGAAGTCTATGTCCAGCAATACGGTCAAGACCATCCGAACACGCAGACCGCACTCAGTAATGCAATGCTGTTGGAACAGACAAATGCAGCGCGCAACGCGGCTGCGGCTTCAGGGCAGCACAGCGCACTGGCGCAGGCCCAGTCACAGGTTAAACCACCACAGGGAGTTCAGGGGCAGGGAGTTCCAGGGCAAGGACACCAGCCAGTTGGCGTTGGGACACACAGTCAGTTAGCCCAATCTACGTCGTCAGGATATCCACAGGTGCAGCAAACTCAGCAGCAACCTCAGCAGGTCGCACAGCCTATTTCACCAACGAGACCTCAGCCGATCAAGCCGACAAGCGACAGAAAGCGATACGATGTTTGCGAATCGTGCGGGCAACAGATCGAAGGTGAGGAATGCGTGCGCTGCACCAGCACAACGCTGCGTGTCTATCGTATGGACGAAAAGCTGACCTAGGTCACACCACACTTAGTGGCACAAGCAGGGCACTAGCGGCACAAGCAAAGCAACAACTCAAGTCGAACAAATAAATTCTACTGATTAATCATGAAAGTGGCGAAGTCGCTAAAGAAGGTCATCATTGCCTCTTTATGCGGCGCAAATTCCGGCACCGAGTTGAGCGCTTCGGTCATGTTATGCATCCATGCATCCCGCTCTGCCATACCGATGCGAAACGGCAGATGCCTGGCGCGCATGCGTGGGTGCCCACGTTCATTGCTGTAAGTAGTAGCTCCGCCGGTACGTTGGATCAGAAACAATGCCAGATGTCTCTTAGCATCGCTCAGATCATCAGGGTACATGGGTCGCAGCAACTTGTCTTGCTCGACTCTTGCGTAGAATTCATCGACCAACTTGTAATATGGCGCGGTATTGCCGAAATCTTGATAAATGTGGGCTATTGGGTCTATCATGCGCCCATTCTAACCGATCAGATGTAATCTTCTCCGAGTCCAGCCTCACGGCGCGGACATTCTTCACCGGTGAACCACAATGGATAAAAGTATTAAAGAGCCAATCAGACTCGATCAATTTCTAAAGTTTGTCAACGCTGTCGGGTCAGGTGGCGAAGCTAAACAGTTGATTCAAGGCGGTCGAGTCACGGTCAACAATGAGGTGGAGACACGTCGAGGCAGAAAACTTGCGCAGGGCGATATTGTCAGATTAGACGATATGGAATACCTCGTGGAATTGGACTAGTACCATATTCGGTGTGCGAACCGAGCTGCATGACCCAAATGAAAAGCGAAACGCGAATGGCACTCACGTCTTCCGCAAACATAACCAGAGTCTTCTGAACGGTGGATATGTCATCTGGACATTGTCAGTGCCAAACGCTAACTTTCTGGGCAAATCGGTTGTGCTTGCGTAACGATGTGGGCAGGCGCCAGCGTCACGCAGAGGCGCTAAACACTTGTGCGACGACCAGTGACCAGGTCAAAAACGAAGATCACGAGTGCCAGTACGAGCAAACCGTGGATAAACGAACCACCTACGTGAGCAAAAAGACCCACAAGCCAGAAAAGAACTAGTAGCGAAATCAGCGTGTATATCATGGTTAAATCCTCTCCTCTTGTCTCGATAAATGACCGAGGAGGTGCCGACAAAGTTCCAAAACCTAATGCCAAGCAACCAACAGCTGAAATGCGCCTGTTGCGGTCAAGGTCTGGAATTTACTGATGAAATGGGTTACATATGATAAGCAATCGACAAGCCACTTAGAGCGAGAAATATGCAAACTAAAACCTTCGGTCAAACAGGCGAAATGGTACCGATTATTGGGCAAGGTACCTGGAAATTCCCTACCGATAAAAACGAATTCGACGGAGCCGTAAAAGCTCTTCGTCACGGGTTCGAGCTGGGAATGACGCACATCGATACGGCTGAGATGTACAAGTCAGAAGACGTTGTTGGGCAGGCAATCAGAAATATTCCTCGAGAAAAGTTGTTTATCGTCAGTAAAGTAATGCCTTCTAACGCCACTTTCCACGGCACTATCGAGGCATGCGAACAATCTTTGAAAAGACTTGGCACTGATTATCTTGACTGCTACCTCCTTCACTGGAGAGGCTCCATTCCGCTCAAAGACACAATAAAAGGAATGGAAAAGCTAATCGATGATGGAAAGATTCGATCGATGGGCGTGAGCAATTTCGATGTATACGATATGGAAGAAGCGCTTGGAATCGCCAGACACCCAATCGCATGCAACCAGATTCTCTATAACCTGTTTACCCGCGGTCCTGAAAGGCAGTTGATGCCACTGTGCGCAGCAAAGAGAATTGCCATCGTCGCGTACACCCCATTTGGTGAAAAGCGTCTTCCCCCTGCCGGCACCGAGGGTGGTGACGTTCTGCAAGAAATTGCAGACAAGCATGGAACAACTATCAGGCAAATTCTTCTTGCATTTACCGTGAGAGACAAGAACGTCTTCACCATTCCAAAAGCGGCGAAAGAAGAGCATGTTAGCGAAAATGCAGGGGCGGATAAAGTCACACTTACAGAAGACGACATGAAGAAGATCGACGCAGCTTTCCCTGCTCCCAAAAATCCAGTCTCGTTGGAAATGAATTAGCATCTAATGAATAAACCACGCCTGAGTTTCTGGCAAATCTGGAATATGAATTTCGGATTCTTGGGCATTCAGTTCGGATGGGGATTGCAGCTTGCCAACATGAGCGCGATCTACACCAAGCTCGGCGCATCACCGGACAGCATTCCTATTTTGTGGCTGGCAGGACCGATAACCGGACTGCTGGTGCAGCCCTTGATTGGCGCGATGAGTGACCGAACCTGGAACAAGCTCGGTCGCCGTAAACCATACTTCCTCGTAGGTGCCATTCTTGCCAGCATTGCACTTTTTTTGATGCCGGATTCCCCAGCTCTCTGGGCGGCGGCATCGCTGCTGTGGATTCTCGACGCCAGCATTAACATCAGCATGGAACCCTTTCGCGCTTTCGTGTCGGACAAGCTAAACAGTGACCAGAGCACCACCGGGTTCATCATGCAAAGCTTCTTCATCGGCATAGGTGCAACGCTTGCAAACGCGCTGCCACTTATCTTCAGCAACTTTGGCATGAAGGGTCTGGCAGCAAATGGCGTACCACTAACAGTGGTGCTTTCATTTCGAATAGGCGCAGCAATGTTTCTGCTGTGCGTTCTCTGGACGATTTTTTCATCATCAGAATATCCACCCGAAGACCTGGAAGAATTCAACCGCAAACGGGCTGAGAATCCCGGTTTCGGAGGACTGGTGAAGGAAGTCGTTCAAGAAATCCCACAAGCGGTTAAGGAAATGCCGGCGACGATGAAACAGCTCGCATTTGTTCAAATTTTCACCTGGCTCGGCTTATTTTGCATGTGGATGTTCTTCGGTTTGACCACTGCATATCACGTGTTCAACGCGCCAGACGCGAAGTCAGAGTTGTTTGACAAAGGCACCGAGTGGGCGGGCTGGTGTTTCGCAATCTATTCAATAGTTTGCTTTATAGTTGCCTTCATCTTTCCAAAACTCGCCGCGCTGACAAGCCGCAAGCTTTTGCACGGTGTTTCACTTGTTCTGGGAGGTCTGAGTCTCATCTCCGTCTATTTTATTCATGACCCTACCACTCTTCAGTTTTCTATGATTGGTGTGGGCATCGCCTGGGCTTCGATTCTCTCAATGCCTTATGCGATCCTGGCAGGCGCCATCCCAGCCGACAGAACAGGCGTCTATATGGGCGTCTTCAACTTCTTTATCGTCATACCAGAAATCATTGCGTCGATTTGTTTCCAGCCGCTGGTCAAACACGTCTTCCACGACAATCCGCTTTATGTCGTCATGATGGGTGGTGTATCGCTGTTGATAGCAGCAGCGCTGGTCACACGCGTTGAAGATAAAGCACCGAAGACTGCCGGCTCATTAGCAGCCGGGCACTAACCAGTCCTTAATCAGCCGAGCACTGTATTCGTCTATGCTTCGAAAAACTTCTTGCCCGCGTTAGCGACCGCTGTATCTTGTTCACCGGAGCCGCCGCTTACGCCAAGCGCACCAACGACTTTGCCGTTCTTAAGCAATGGCACGCCGCCTGCGAAAAGCATGATTCGTCCGTGGTTTGAATTGTGGATTCCGTAGAATTGCTTGCCAGGTTGCGATTCACCGCCCAGTGCTTCAGTCGAGATATCGAAACAACGAGCAGTGAAAGCTTTGTTTATCGATATATCAATGCTTCCCACCCAGGCATTGTCCATGCGGATGTGCGCCACCAGATTGCCACCGGCATCAACAACCGCAATGTTCATCGGCTGTTTGATGTCGAGCGCCTTTCGTTCACAGATATCGATAACAGCTCGCGCTTCAGCCAGAGAAATCGTTTCAATAGTGTTAGTCATGTTGCCTCGTTGTTGCCTCGTAATGAAGTTTCCTGTAAATTTTGAACCTGATGATTCGTCAACACTGCGGGTTAGCCTCAGTCGGGTTAGCTTTACTCAAATTAGCTATAACTGACTTACCACCGTTAATCAACCTTCCGCAAATCAGCCATTACTGAGCTTCTTCATGACCTCAGCCAGTCCAAAGACCACTCGCGCAAGGCTGTCATAATCGATTTTTTCCGGCGTATCTTCTCTGGTGTGATAGTGCGGGTATCGATAATATGCCGTGTCCGTGATCATAAGCGCAGGATAGTCATACTTCCAGAACGCTGCGTGATCCGAGTCTGCCACGCCCCGAATCGATTCGGGCACAGCAATCTTTTCACATGGGAATGGTGTTGCATTTCTAAATAATTTGGTAACTCTATTTAGAAGGCGTCGCGACTTCATGTTCGAAACGAACGCAATGAAATCACCTTGCTTGGGATAGACCAGTCCGAAAACGTCGTGCGGGAAAGACTGACTGCCGGACACATCCGAGTAATACCCCATCGTTTCTAACGAGAACATGGCTATAACTTTCTCAGCACGTTCGTGGCAAACATTTGCATACTGCTGCGCACCCCAATCTTCGGTACCGAAGAAGGGCGGTTCTTCGTTAGTGAAGGCTACGAATCGAATTGTGCGGTCTGATTCGAACTTAGAAAGAAGCCGCGCCAACTCCAGCAAAGCAGCGACTCCGCTACCATTGTCGTTGGCCGCCGGGCAGTCATAAACCGAGTCGTAGTGTGCGCCCAGCAGGATGATTTCCTGCGGAAGTTTTGTACCTTTCAATTCTGCAATGATGTTGCGCGTGCAGACCTTATTTTGCACAGCGGTGACACCTTCAGTGGTGACACCTACTGGTTTGTAAATGTTTGCCATAAAGTCTTGCTGGCTGCGCGCATAGTTGAACTCTGAGAGACACTGCTCAATATACTGAGCAGCCTTCTCGAGCCCAGCGGGATTGCTGGTCAGGCTGCGCGCTCCAATCATGCCGGCAAGCATTAATATGTGTGCGCGCAATTTCGCACTAACCAGATTTTCGGCGGTGCTCAAAGGAGCGAGTGATTCACGACGACGAGATTTCTGCGCCATTTGTAATTGCCTCTGCTTCGATTTCAACCAGAATATCAGGAGAAATAAGTTTGGAAACCTCAACCATGGAAGTTACCGGACGAATCTCGCGAAAAAATTCTCCATGAGCTTTTCCCACTTCTTCCCACCTGGAGATGTCGACAACATAAATTCTCGTTCGCACGACATCTGAAACGGTGCCACCAAGAGCGGTGAGGGCAGACTCGATATTCTTCAGGATTTGAATTGTTTGTTTGTAGGGATCGCCAACACCCACAATCTGTCCGTCAGAATCTGTAGCTGTTGTCCCCGCGACGTGAATGGTACTGCCGACCCGCACAGCTCTGGAGTAACCGACTATCGGCTCCCACTTTGACCCTGTTGAATAGTTGTGTCGCTTCATTTATTGGCCTTCTGGCCGACGTCAGTTTTATCGGCACCCTCAATTTTGTCGGTACTTTTGACTTTGTCGTTGTCGCTATCTACATCGCTGTCTTTAACTTTGTCGCTGTCCTTAACTTTGTTGCTGTCTTTAGCTTTGTTCATGTCTTTAGCTTTGTCAGTGACGTTCGCTACGTCTGCATTGCTGGACTTGTCACTGCCCCTGACTTCAACAGGTTTTGCTTGTTTAGCTTTCGCCTTCTCTTGCATTTCTTTCTGATGCTCTTCTCTCACAAGCACGCGTAAATCAGCAACATTTGGTTTATCCGTAACAAATCTGTATGACCCAACCAGTTGTCGAAACGCGGGCAGCGCCGCATCAAAATCCGCTTTGCTGCGCGCAGTCATAACTATATTGGCAATGATGCTGTGGTCCACGACGTACCCGACAGCCTCAACGTTGCCCCATTTGTCGCCCTTAAAATATTTGACGATCGCTGTTTTAGCGTCTTTCGTGGTAAGTGTGCCGCCGTCTTCCATCTGCAATTTCGCGCTTTTTTCAGCGAGCTGCTTGTAGTCATCCTGAATTGCCTGCTCAGCAGTTCTGTTCTTAAGCAAATTGGCGTTGCTGTACATTACAACAGCACCATCAGCCCAGGAAGAGCCTTTTGGATAAAAAGCCGCGTAAATGTTTTGTCCCGCACCACTTGCAGTGTCCAGCATCCAACCGGGAGGCGCAGTTAGAAAGTAAGCATGCTCGTCACCGTAAGCCAGTCCAGTGCCACCCTCAGTCACCTCAGCTAATGCAGCCGAGATAGTGACGAATATGCAAATTAGAAGCAAAAGAACTGAACTCGCCTGACGCATTGCGCTTCCTTGAAGGACGTCTGTAGTCATCGGCGCGGAGGTCGCCGCAACAGATTATAAATCTCTGGAGACAGACAGTATTTGTCAGTGAAGATTTCGCAAATTAGTTTATTACTTCTTACGACCGATCTGCGCCACGGCAGCAGCAGCGAGACCACCGAGCACGTAGAGCCCAACTGTTGTTACGGCAGTTCGGGTATTTCGCCTAGTCAAGAGAGCAGTATCTTTGCCCAGACCTACCTTATCGGGCACAGTCACAGCGCCGACACCAGCCATGAACCCGACGTTAATTCCTTTCAGCCAGGTGCTCATGCCAGGTCTGCCACCGACGCCGCTATACATGAGTGTGTTTGACACGATATCCGTCACAAGCGCGTATTTCCTGAGCGTTGCGCCGCTGGGCGGTTCGTATCCAAACATAGACATCACCTTGGAGACACCACGCATGCCCAAAATGTCTAGCCGTGGCGCGTCCGGCTTCGTTTTCCGAACCAATTCATGAGCTACGGTGAGCACACAGGCTCCAGCCAATCCATTAAACAAAGCTCTAATCATCTTATTACTTCCATCTGGGACCTTTATCGAGACGAGGCAAGCATTCGAAAGTTTCTCTTTTCCACTTTCGCTTGACTAGGCAATTCGCGCTCTCACTCAAATATACGACGATCCTGAAATTTGCGAGTGTCCTTAAGGAAAGATCGAAAGCGAAATCCACAGTCCGACGGATGAAACTAGAAGTAATACAGGCGTGATTATCAACCCGATTTTGAAAAACTCCAGAGCGCTTAAATCTTCCCCCTTTTTTCTGGCTGTAGAAATCACCAGCATTGTGGCAAGAGAACCGGCCACGGTTAGATTTGGGCCCAGGTTGCAGCCGAGCAACGCGCCGTACTGCGCGGCTGTAGACGCATGCGAGTGCCCCAATACGGATATTGCCAGCAAAGCCATAGGAATGTTGTTGATCACGTTGCTACCAAAACCGGCACCGAATGCGGTGACAACAATTTGCGTGAAGGGGCTATTGCCGAGGATGTTCAACTGCGCTGCGGCAAATTCGGAAAGTCCCAGATTTTCCACTCCTCGTATGACGACGAAGAGTCCGGCAACGAAGGGGAACAGCGACCAGGGAATGTCTTTGATGATGATCGATGCATCGAGTTGTTTTCTCAGCAATCCAACAACACCGAGCAGCACGCAACCCAACGATGCAATAACGTAAGGTTGTATGTGAAATATGGAACCTGCGAAATAACCAATCAACACAAGTATGAAAACAGCCAGAGAGGAGCGGAAATAAACAATGTCTTTAATGGCAGATTGGGGTTCAGGCAGGTCGGCGACATCGAAGTGTTCGGGCAGATGTTTGCGAAAAACAAATGACAGCAACAAGTAGTTTGTCAGCAGCGCCAAAATTTGAGGAATAATCATCAAAACTGTGAAGCGCGCAAAATCGTAGTGAAAAGCACTCTGGAAGAGCAAATTGGTCAGGTTGCTTATCGGCAAGAGCAGCGATCCGGTATTCGACACAAACACACAAGCTACAAGAAAAGAAGTTGCTTTCAAATTGAGATGTCGCACAAAGGAGAGCACTACAGGCGTCAAGATTATTGCCGTAGTGTCGAGTGAGAGCAGCGCTGTCGTCGCTCCGCCCAGGAGGAAGACATTGAGATAGAGTCTTCTACCGCTGCCGTGCGACATTCTAGTTGTGTGCAGCGCTGCCCACTCAAAAAATCCCGCTTTGTCCAGAAGACCGGAAAAAAGGCAGAGAGCCAGCAAGAAAATCAGAACACTCGAGCCATCAGAGATAGTTTGCACCGCCTGACCGACATTTTCGAGCCCGAGCAGCAACATCAAAGACCCGCCCAGCACTGTCGCCCATGACTCATCCATTCCGCGGGGTTTGGTAAGCACCAGAACAAGCGTGAGAACAAATACTGAGAGCGTTACGACCAGGTGAAGGTTTGCCGGAATTACCATTGGACTCGCAAAAATCTCCACAAAATAGCATCTAAACAATGAAGATACAAACTGATCCAGGTTGTCACAGTAGATGTTGATTTCAGGCGGTTTGATGCAGTCTTTGCGATAATAAGTTTGACCGAAGGGAAACTATGAACGAAATACAGTACATAAACTGGTGGATTGGCGAAAATCGCACCAGGGAATCAAAAGATTTGAGCATCGGCGGTGTGACAGTTCGCGTCAACAAAGACGTCTTCTCACCCGACCCGGAAATGACGAACTCTTCTCTCGTTTTGCTGAAGTGCTTGCCTGACCTCGAAGGCAAGTCAGTGCTGGATATTGGAACCGGGTGCGGCATCCTGGCGGTATACGCGGCGATGAACGGGGCGTCGCGAGTAACAGCAGTGGATATCGATCCCAACGCAGTCGCAAATACTACAGAAAATGTCGAACGTTTGGGTCTTCAAAATATCATTGAAGTAAAACGAGCAAATTTATTCGACGGTCTCACCCGGCGGTACGATTTAATCGTCGCCAACCTGCCGATTCTCGGTGCCGTATGGATTGACCTCACCGGTCCTCTGTCTAAAGTCTACGAACGATTTTTGAACGAATATGACCGCTATCTGGAACATCCAAACGGACGCGTTTTAATGGGTTTCGCGTCATTTGGAGATCTCGACACGATTCTCGGCATTATCCAGTCCGCCCCACATTTAGTGTCAAAACATTCTGAGAAGAAGTTTGGCGTCGACTGGGATGTATTCGAATTTGGCGCCTTTCCCGAGCGGTCACAGCCCCTCTAAGAAACGCTGTTCGTAGATCTCACCGTACTGAAATTGACCTTCGATGCATTTGTTTGTTTGCAGTCGAACGATGGTCTTGCGCGCACGCGAAGACACGTATGGATTCTCGTCGTCGCACAAGCGCTCGAGCAATTCGTCAGGCAGATTGTGATTTTCAGCCATGCTGTACCGCACATCAGGCGATTCGTCCTGAAGTAAGAAACGCAAAACATCGATTGGGGTGCGCGGATTTTCGGAGACGGCACATCGTACATCTGAATCGAGATGCATCGCCAGCCTCACCAGTGTGCGCGATTCGGTATTGCGATGCTCTGCCACGCGCTCCAGCAGGTAGTTTGGCAGGACATCGCAAAGCTCATGCAGCACTTCACCAGATGTTTCTGGATTGTGCACAAGTGCCCACTGTAGTTTGTTAGGAATCGGAGAAATCGGCTCGCCATCAGAGTCTTTATTCATATCTTTTCAGCTCGTAAAAACTTTGGTAACTGGGACGCCGTCAGTCGATTTGTCGCCTTTTACTAACATAGCCGAAAACAAGCGCTGGTGGTGCTAGGGAAGACCATAATCTTGTAGCGGTTCTCTTAGATGCTCTGTTGGTGGGCGACTCGAGTCGGCTATCGATTCCATCAAAATGAAGAGCCAGACGAAATGCCGATAATCCTCTTTCAGGCGAAACCCTATAAGAACAAAAACAGCACAGGGGCGAGCAAACGGGAATTACCTATACGGATATATAGGCGTTCCTAACTGATTTGGTATTACATTTCGGTAATAATTGTTATAGACCTGGCAAAGGCTCATCGCAGTTCTAGGCAAATATCTCGAGGCAGCACCTGTTGGATGATCCGACAAAGCGCTGAAGCCGGTAATGACTGAAACAGAAGAGCAGGATTACGACCTATCATTCGCCTACTGTTTCCGTTGGGATAGCCCCGAACAGCACATTAGGGAGGCATTGAAAGTTTTGTTGTTTAACAGCGTAACAGAAAAACCCGCGCCGAAGTCAGGCGAACGAGAAGCGAAGAAGGCTGTACAAGAAGAGGCGGCCCGAATTAGATGGCTCCTGGCGATTAATCCCAACACTCCGCCACCCGTGCTCGAACATCTAGCTCGCGACCAGTCGCCGATTCTGCTTGAGCGAATAGCCGAGAATCCACGCACGCACGTCACCACGCTGGCGAAGTTGTCGACTCACAACCACCCTCAAGTGCGGGCATCAGTCGCTGAAAATCCGACACTGTCAATCAAGACAATCTGGAGATTGGCCAAAGACGAAAACCCAGACGTAAGACATCGCCTGGCCGAGAGCTACACTATACCGGTAGCCGTGTTGAGGGTGCTATGTGAAGACGAAAACCCATACGTCGCCTTCCGAGCCCAGCACACGATGCAGCGCATTCTCGAGGAAATCAATCACCTGCGCTCCGCCTGAGCACAGGTGAAAAAATCTAGCCCGGGATAACTGGTGACTGAGTCCCACTCTTCTCCAGGATAAAAAGAATGACGTTTTCAGGCTAGATGAACGTCTTGATGCGCGCCCGTAACATGCGATTCAGCTCTGCCTGAATTTGCCCTTCGATGTAGCGGGTATGATGCCTGGCTGTGTCCACGAGCACATCGCGGTCGCCGCGCGTGTCGTCCCAGGCTGTGGGTTTGAGCACTGTCATCTTCCACTTCACTGGCAACGAACCCAGATTGGCTGGGAAAGGAAACCACGGAAAAAATGGTGTGACTGGAAAAGACGGAAGACTGAGCAACTTAGACAAATGTTCGGCGTTGAACAACGTCGGCAATGCCTCATCGCAGCCAATCGTTGCCATCGGATAGATGTCGACACCAGCTTCAAAAGCAGGTAACAGGCGCGACCAGTCGAACTCGCGCACACGATAGCGTTCAGAAAACGGTTTTCCGGTCGCCGGTAATCCTTCAGGAAACGCTGCCACCAGCTCGCCTTTCGAAAAGAGATACTTCAGGTTGGTCGAAGACCAGGGTACAAAGCCGACCTGCACTAAAAACGAATGAACACGGACGTCTTCGATCCAATCCATATCGGCGACCACCGTCAATCGGCGGGGACTGTTCTGGCTCATCAACGCGTATAACAGCATGAAAGCCGGCCAGGGAATCAAGCCGTTTGAATTGCCGACTATCAGCGCCGGTCCATCTTTCGGGAGCAAATCAAGCCCGGTGAATTGCACGCGCCACCATTCCTTATACAAGAAATGCAGGAAAGGCTCGACTCCAGCTAAACGACGCAGATCGAACCCGAAGTGATTGTCACAGTGACGAGTATTCTTTATATAGTTGCGATAAGTATGGACAAATTCCGGCACTTGCTGCTTTCGCTCCGTCTGCTCGCTTGTGTCTAAGTTTCGTCTGGATCCCAGCCTGTGAACAAAGACTTGCGCTCGCGCAAAAGTTTGTTCAGGTCACGCTGTATGTCGTATTGAATTTCCCTGGCAATCTTCAGCACCAACTTTCTGTCATTTGCCTTTTCTGGTGGATAGCCCAGATCAATTGGCTTATGCACATTGATCAACCAGTGCACTGGCAATGGAATGAACATGTGCGGAAAAGGCATCCACGGGAAAGTCGGAGTAATCGGAAAGAACGGCATTTTCAAAAGTCTTCCGATCGACTTTACGTTCACGAAATTAGGAAAAATCTCGTCACCACCGACAGTGGCAACCGGTATGATCGGAGTTTGAGTCGATATCGCCAGTTGAACAAAACCGGGGTGGAAATCCAGAAGACGATAACGCTCTGGAAAAGCCTTACCAACGCCTCGCAAGCCTTCAGGGTAAACACCAACCAACTCATCGCGTTCAAGCAACTTCTGAGCGTTCTCGAGAGTAGCTCGAACCTGCCCAGTCTCGGAAATCCACTCTCCCACTCGTGGCAGGGTGAAAAACCAATCGGTTACGAGATATCGCACCCGACGAGGCGAGTTGTGAGCATTGCACATCGCCATCGTAATCATGGCGCCGTCAAGCGGCAACAATCCTGAATGATTCCCGACAAGAATGGCCCGACCGCTTTCGGGAATGTTCTCAATTCCGCGACAATCTACCTTGAAATAATCCTCGTAGCAGAAGCGAAAGATAGGCTCCCAGCGCGCAAAAGTTTCCAGCTTGAAACCGAATTCGTCGTCGAGACCGGTATATCGGCTGAAGTAGCTGGGATTCCTTTTCTCTAAAGCGCGTAGAGGGTCAACAAGACCTAGCGTTTTAAGATTCGTCCAAGCAGCCATAGAAAGCCCAATACTCCTGGTCCGAATGAGAGGAACAGCACGAATTTCTTCAAAGCGCCCTTGGCGAAAGCCCGAAACTTCTCGCGATTGCTTTCATGGCACTCTTCGCTCTCGTGCGCGGCTGTGTCTTCATCTGTTGTCGTATCAAAATCTTGCATGCTTACACTTCCTTGTCGGGGGACAGGACTCCTTCTCGCCAACTGAGCCAGTTGGACGCATCTGAAAGCACAGTATAAAGTGAAGGCGAGGTTGGCTTCCAGCAGATGATAAGCCCTCCTTAAGAAACATTTACTGTTACTGAGCCGAACTCATCGCTAGTGCAGCGCTGGTGCGATAATGTGGCGTTACCGGTTGGAGTGAAGACATGCAGCCCGATTTGAACAAAATGATGCAGGAAATGGCGAAAGCGCAGCAGGGAATGTTGAAGGTTCAACAAGAACTCGCCAGTGCGACAGTCGAAGGTTCATCCGGCGGCGGAGCTGTGACAGTGAAGTGCAGCGGGTCTATGGAGTTCAAAAGCGTCAAAATCAAACCAGAAGCTGTCGATCCGAACGATGTTGGAACACTGGAAGACCTCGTTTTGATGGCCGTGAAAGACGCCTGCCTGAAGGCGCAACAATTAGGCGAACAAAAAATGAAACCCGCCCTTGGCAACATTAAAATGCCTCCAGGTCTCGGTTTCTAAAGTCGGTCGCACTTTCTGAATCTCGTTAAATCGCGGCAAAGACGCGACTAGACCCGTTTTTTAGTTAAACTATAAACAGGTTTATCGATTGACTGGACTCGGATGTTTTTCACACCACCGCTTGCAAAGCTGATTGAAGAATTTCAAAAATTTCCGGGTGTTGGGCCGAAGTCGGCTCAGCGCATGGCATTCTACGTGCTCAATATGAATTACGACTCGGTGCAGACTCTTGCCTTCGCGATAACCGACGCCAAGGACAAAGTCAAAAACTGCAGCCGTTGTTTTCATCTGTCCTCAAATGACCCTTGCGAAATTTGCGTGAACGATAAGCGAGATCGCACGAAAATCTGTGTAGTGGCAGAGGCACGCGACGTCATCGCCCTGGAGCGCACGCGCGAGTACAAGGGCAGCTACCACGTGCTAACCGGCTTGATATCCCCGTTAGAAGGAAAAGGACCGGAGCATTTGAGCATTCGCGAACTGGTCAATCGAGTTCACGACGATAACGCAGAGGAAGTGATTCTGGCGATCAATCCGACCATCGAGGGTGACGCGACAGTACTCTATCTAAATCATTTATTGAAGCCGCTGGGCGCAAAGATTACGCGAATAGCCTTCGGATTGCCGGTTGGAGCAGATCTCGAATATGCGGATGATTCGACTTTATCGAAAGCTCTTGAAGGTCGTCGGGAAGTTTAAGCACCAAATATAATACCAGGCCAGGGACCGTGCTATCAGTATACCGATTCAAAACTCCACCCAGCCAATGCCAGTATCTGGCAGACAGAAACTGGCAGCTAGAGTACGAAATCGTAGCGATGCTGTCGGCAAAAGAATACGAACAAAAAATCAATCAGGGCTGGAGAAAGTTCGGCTCAGCACTATTTAGACCGCAGTGCCATGGTTGCACGGCGTGCGAATCTTTGCGCGTGCTCGTCAATGAATTCAAACCAAATCGAAACCAACGGCGCGTCACCAAAGCCAATCAGGACACCGAATTGCGCATAGTCAATCCATCGATTACCAAAGAAAAAATCGACCTGTACATTCGGCACCACGAACATCACACGGAAACAAAAGGTTGGCCAAAGAGAGAAAATTCTCCGGCTCAGACAATTAGCTCGATGATCAAAAACCCGTTTCAGATGCAGGAGTGGCAATACTATCGAAACGGCAAACTTATTGGCATAAGCTACATAGACCCGCTGCCTCTCGGCTATTCGGGAGTTTACTTTTACTATGATCCTGATTACCGCTCTCTATCGCCAGGAACATGGATTGTCCTCTCAATGATCGAACAAGCGAAATTGGATCAAAAGCCTTACGTTTATCTGGGTTATTACGTACAGAACTGCGGATCGATGGAATACAAAGCGAAATTTGATCCACACGAAGTGCTCACGCAAGACGGTAGATGGGTGCCACATACCAGCCCGAAGTCAGGCTCAGAACCCTGATTAGCGGCATTCTTATTCTTTGATGAAGTCGATGACGAATTGCGCCACTTTTGCAGGGCTCAATCCATTATCATCGAGAAGCACGCTACGAGCGCCATGCTCAACGAACTTATCTTCAAGAGCAATCAGTGCGATTTCGGCTTGTTTCGCTTTCGGAGCGCTTGCACGCTCTCGAGCGGCCCACTCCAGAACGGCAGCACCGAAGCCACCAGCCATGCAACCTTCTTCAAGGGTGAAGATTTTGTTCTGCGGATCTGTGACGAGCGACTTCAAAAGTTCTACGTCGAGAGGCTTGGCAGAGCGAGCACTGATTATGGTGGCATCTATATTAGCCGCTTGCAACAACGGTAGCGCTGTCTTCGCAGTTTCTACCATGGCTCCAAATGCCAGCAACACGATGTCTTTGTTTGCACCGGTATGCAACACTTCCCACTTGTTGAGATCGATCAACTCGAACGCACCAGCCTCTTCAGGCTCGACGGCTTTGTCACGAGGGAAGCGAATCGCCACAGGTCCTGCAGCCTCCTTGACGGCTGTATAGACCATATTGCGCAACTCGCGAGTATTTCGCGGAGCCAGCACTTTCAAATTCGGAATGCTGCGCATGTAAGCAATGTCGAATACACCTTGATGTGTCTCGCCATCTTCAACCAATCCGCCGCGATCGATACCAAACACGACCGGCAAATTCATGATCGCTACGTCGTGAATAACTTGATCGACAGCCCGTTGCAGGAAGGTCGAGTAAATCGAAACAACAGGCTTCAATCCCGCTTTCGCCATGCCACCAGCCATCGTTACCGCATGCTGTTCGCAGATTGCGACGTCAAAGAAACGATCGGGGAACACAGTTCCAAATTTGACAAGCCCACTGCCTTCAGCAGTAGCAGGGGTGATTGCCACCATATTTGGTTCTTGCTCGGCAATCTCGATAAGCGCTTGCGCAAATACATCCGAATAAGTTTTGGCTTTCGGTTTAGCAGGTTGCGCCGGCTCGATTTTCTCGCTTAGAGATGGCTCCAGACTGAAAGCGGCAACACCGTGAAATTTGATCGAATCCTTTTCAGCGGGTTCGTATCCTTTGCCTTTTTGCGTAATGATGTGAATGATTTGAGGACTGTTCAGATCTTTCACTTTGTTCAATGCATCTATTACTGCCCCTACGTTATGTCCATCGATCGGTCCGGAATAATTAACTCCAAGCTTCTCGAAAACGATTCCCGGCGTGTCAAAACGTTCTTTCGCCTGTTTCTTCACAGACATGATCATTTCCCAGACCGCCGGCGTTAATTGCGCTCTATCGAGACGCCCTTCAATCTGATCCAATTTTTCTTTGATGTCCTGATAGAAGAACGTCTCTTTGATGCGCTTCATGTACTGAGAGAAGCCACCAACATTCGCACTGATCGACATTTCATTGTCGTTCAAAATTATCAAGACATTCCGTTGAATATGCCCGAGGTGATTGATCGCCTCAAGCGCCATTCCACCGGTCAATCCGCCATCACCGATAACGGCGATGACTTTGTGATTTTGTTTCAAGTGATCGCGCGCGATCGCCATGCCGACTGCAAGAGAAATCGATGTGGAACTATGACCAGCAACGAAAGCATCGTGCTCGCTTTCAAGAGGATTTACAAAACCGCTCAATCCTTTGTACTGCCGAAGGCTTTTGAACTGGTGACGACGTCCGGTCAGCATCTTATGTACGTAGCATTGATGCCCGACGTCCCAAAGTATCGTGTCTTGCGGTGTTTGGAAGATTCGGTGCAGACCAAGGGTGATTTCAACGATGCCCAGGTTCGATGCTAAATGCCCACCAGTCTTGGAAAGATTATTGATTACTTCCCGGCGAATTTCTTCAGCCAATGATTGCAACTGATCAACGGACAAGCTTTTTAGTTCTGCCGGACTCAGAATTGCATCAAGAAACGACGTGGGCGGCTTTTCTAGTGTGTACATAGACTGCCGGGGTTCCCTATATAAGAGTTGATTGAGATCCATGATATCAACCAGAATCTGGCAGTAGCTTAATAAATTCAAGCTTTTTGCATTCAGAAAAGGCGTTTATGGGCACCTGTGAACCTTTGCGACCAAAACCACTGTTGAAAAGAGTTTACGGCCGGTTAACGAACTGGTTACGAAAGTTCTAAGCGGATGCAGTCACTGTTTCTGGACCTGAGTTTGGCCAGAGTATGTGCAGCCGATAATTAAGGAGATTGTGAAGCGTTTTTGTAGCAGTGGTGAGTGTTTGTATGAACCATTAGTGAACGTTCGATGAACATTTGATGAAAGTTTTTCTCCGAGAATCTTGTAGCGAAAGCACGAAAGAAGTCTTTCAAATAAGGAGGTCCAGAGATTGAAAAGGATAGATTTGTCATGCGCAGTACCACATGTGGTATCAAGCAGTTGTACGGCAGTTCGTTTAACTATTTAAAAAAGTTGAAAATAATGAGTTTTTCGTTGTAGACTAAGCAAGACGCCCATAGGGAGGCTACTTCCATGGAATCACCGAAAATTCTGATTGTTGACGACCATCCGGAAATCCGCTTCCTGATTAAGGCTCAGCTCAAAAAACTGGGGCGAACATGTGAAGCCGCAGAAGATGGTTTGGATGCTTTTGAACAGTACCAAAGCCACCACTATCCACTCCTGCTTATGGACCTTGCAATGCCGCGACTTGATGGTCTAGAGGCAACGAAAAAGATTCGAAATTACGAGCAGGAAAACAAGAGACAACGCGCCGTAATAATTGCTATCACAGGGCAGGGCGAGCGCGACGAATGCATTTCCGCCGGTATGGATGATTTCACCGAAAAGCCGGTGCTTCTCGACAAGCTTCGCGGATTGCTCGACCACTGGCTTCCGACAAACTGACTACCAGACGTCTTCCTCATGGCGAAGAAAATGCGTGACGATGCCGCCGACGATACAAATCGATCCGGCGACGAGCATAAACATGCTTGTAATGTTCGTAATTGCGACATCTGCATCTGCCATACCGTTTTTTAGCATCACTGCTACGCCGACAAAAAGACATCCAAGCAATACAACCGACGCTGGCAAGTATTTTTTCATCGCACTCTTTACCCGGTCGTATCAGTCACTCGAATCGAAGTGCATTCGACCATGCTCCTTCTTTCTTACTGTAACACCGAGCCAGCCAGATGCAACGCCAAAATACCGACAGGCTCGGTGCATCAAGTTCGATCTCAAGCGAATCGCTGGAAAACGCATATATAATCGAGCACGTGGTATTTAACTTGTAACTGCCCCAGATTTGGAAGGAGTTCTAATGGTTCGTAAATACTTTGGAAAAGGGCTGCTCATCATTGCGTGCAGCTTTGGAGTGATGTCGCCGTCTATGGCTGCGGCAGGGGCAGCCGAGTCCAGTACCCCCGCAGTCAGCACAACATCGACCACTACTACTACCGCGCCTTCCGGAACGACAACAACGACGCAGACGACCTCGACAACGGGCACAACTCCTGCCAGCGCCGCACCAGCGAGCGCACCGGCAGCGGCAACATCGGCTACAACGAGCTCCACGTCGACCTCAACCACGACCGGCACATCTTCTACGACTGCAACGCAAGCCAGTACTGCGGCTCCGACGGCTTCTACCACCACTACATCCACGACCGAGAACAAAACAAACAAGGTGAAAAGGTCTCTGGGCGGTTATCCAGCGAGTTGGGTGACCAAGAAAGACGAAGTCGTGGACAAAACAAACTACAAACAAAGCTATAAAAACGCCGTTCATTCAGAATGTGTGCTGATTGCAGAATATTTGGGATACAAAAAAAATCCGGACGTGCGCTTCAATCAGCCGCTGCAAGCTGATTACAGAATAGTCAAAATTCTCAAGGGCCCCCCGCTCAACAAGCGACTCCCCATCAAGTACGAGTTCCACGACCACACAAATCCACCGACACCTCCAGGTTGGACCTTCAGCGAGAAGGAAATGCCTGCAGTCGGAAGCCAGTGGTTGATATTCATCGAGCACGCAGTTCCTCATAACGGTCAGTTCGAGACTTATGAAGGCAGTTGGGGACGCCAGCCGGCCACCGAAGACAACCTCAACCAGATATACGAACTACTGCAAAATCAGGGTGAAACAGGCTATTAAAACTCGCGAATGTAAGCGAAAACAATCGCATGTAATCTAGTCAGGTTAGTTTCGCGCGAAACCCTTACCCTGACAGCCTCTCAAGAACCCGGAAATCGTGTTGCGTGCCGCCCTGACTCAGTCGCGACGGCTGAGCTAGCTGATGCGAACTGGGTCTCACATGATCCGATCATCCCAAAAAACTCAAAAGCGAGCGGCAGAAAGGCGTCGAAAAGTCTCTCTGACACGAGCGGCGGTAACGCTGCCTCGAAGAATCTCTCTGCCGCGAGCAGTGGTATCACTGCCGCATGCATATTCCTGGCCGCGTTCATTACGGTGACCGGGTGCTTTTATCAGTGGAAGCAGCGCTCAACATTCCACAGCCTACCGCTTGCCTGTCGCGACTCGGTCCAGAAAATCGATGACTTCTTGCGAAACAAAAACGACCCGGATTGCCTTCTGTTGGGATCATCGGTATTTCTAGTGCCAGCGGTCTACTGCGAAGAGCAACGACAAGGCCACTCACTTGTCGGACGAGAAGCTGATGCAGAGCTGAAGAAACGACTGATACGTTGCGACAGTGCGCCCGAATTGCAGCGGCAATTAAGTGAGCGCCTCCACAGATCAGTATCTGTGTTGAATCTCGCTGTGGCAGGCTCGAATGTTTCTGACTACTTAGCCGAAGTAAAAGCCCTGCAAGCCTCGGGGCATAAACCAAAGCTGATTGTCTGCGGGCTGAGCGTGCGAGATTTTGTACAATCGTTTTTCAGAATGAATGCGCAGAATAATCCCGCGGCAAAGTTGCTTAGCGCTAACGCTCAAAAGAACATTGACGAAGCGATGCTTAGCGATCTCCGAGAAGGAGCCGTGGCAAGCGTTTTACGAGAGCCGCGGAGACTGATTGCGTCGGCTCAGACTTACCTGACAAACAACGCGCCCATAAAGTACGTTCCGGGCTCCGACGAGGAAATCAAACAGAAACTCGAACAAACATTGACTGATGCCCCAAAGCAAGCCGCTTTCGTTGAAGGGCAAATCGAGTCATATCGAGAATTATTGCGTTACTGTCACGATCATTCGATTCCACTGGTAATTGCGGAAGTACCAAAGCGTGGTGGTTGGGCGGGAATTATCGACAGTGAGACTGAATCCAGAATTAAAACCGAGATCGCAGGTGACTGCAAAACGTATAATATTCCCTACTGCAATGTCGGAACAGGATATGAATACTCCGATTTCCAGGATGATATTCATCCCAACGAAAAAGGTGGCATCAAACTTTTCGACAAAATGGCAGCGGCTGTTGTAAGACGCGGTTTCCTGTAGAGTGCGACTGAAAATTTTTTCCTTATTCCTGGCACTTGTTGTCACTGCATCGTCGGCCTGCGCCGAATACAGCACCGGCTCTGCGGTTCCTGAGTCGTCTCAAACTCAATCTAGTCAACTTCAACCTCAATCCCAAACTCAACCTCGATCGCAAACTCAATTTCAACCGCAATCCGAATCTCAACCTCAATCTCAATCTCAATCTCAATCTCAATCTCAATCTCAATCTCAATCTCAATCTCAATCTCAATCTCAATCTCAATCTCAATCTCAATCTAGTCAATTCTCTATCAGCAAGGCAGCTGTCGACGGGTTGACGTCGACTGAACCAACTACAGCGCAACTAGAGCAAATTGAGCGCGACGCGTTCTCACACAGCTATGCGGGGGATACGACCGAAGAGAGAGTTTGCCGTCTCGAGCATTTTGTATTCGGCAAACAAATCACCGGAGATCTTTCAGTGCGATTTAAGAAGTTGAGAAAAGCGCTTGCACCGAGAGAAATCGAAATCAGGACTGAAGCAGCCTCAAATGGCAAAGCAACAGAACCAAAAAAATACGATTTTCCGACTTTTGCCGAGCAAGCTTCTGATGCGCCACCACAGGTAGCGCCAGCACGAAAGCCAACCGGCTTGATCGATATCATGAATCGAGGTATCGACAGCTACAACAGTCACCGCTACACCAGTGCTGAAGACGATTTCGAAGAATGCTGCGCAATGGCTCCCGGAATGTCCAGGTGCTTTTCCTACTTAGCAATAACGAAGATGCAACTCAATCTCAGACAAGCTGCAATTGATGCATTCAGAACATCATTCATGCTCGACCCATTCGGAACTTATGGACGCTACGCCAAAGCATGCCTGGTCGTGCTCGCCGGCGATGAGGCAATGCGCAAACATCCTCCAGTTGATTCGAAACAGGTGCTGGACGTGGCGATGAGCAACATCGACAAGCAATCGGCAGAAATCAGCAACCGACACCAGACTCAAGCCAATCAAATAGCAAATTCGCGGATCGGATACCGTCCAGATCTGTATATGATTGACTCCAGGATTGAGTCGAACAATGCACGCATCGAAGGTGCACTTCGAGCCGCACACACAGTCGAATCTGCAAATAATTTGAAGCACATCCTCGCTGTCAAAAAAATGCCTGGAGACGCGAACCTTCGAGCCTGGGGCACCACATTGACGACGAGATATTACGGCAATGAAACTTACTTGAATGCGCCCTACTACATTCCCCGAGAAAGACCGATGGAGCTGAAAGCCATTGTGCAATCGTTGCACTCAGCGCACAACCCACCAATTCATCGGGCCCACAACAAGTCGGTGCACTCAACGCTCAGCAGATCGGCGCATCCAACGAATAAATCGGTGCATCCAACGCATAATTAATCGGTGCGAATTATGTATACTGCACATCAAAACTCATAAGATGTGTTGTCCAGAGGTGACAAAACCCGCGCCGGACAAAGTTCTGCCCAAAATCACTAACGAGGCTCGTACATGCACAATAGATCTAAGTTGCTAAAAATGACTGCGTGCATGTTTATGTGCTTGTGTAGTATTGCACCGCTGACGGCAAAGAATTCAACGCCCTCAGCTCTGGAAGCTCGCTCGCGAAGCGCCATAGAAATTACAAAACGCTGCAATGAATTCACGAATCGAGTCGAATATCTTATAGCTCAAAATGAGGCTGTCACAGCGCAAACCAATCGCCTGAACGGTGCCGCAAAAAAATTCCAACCCACCCCCGCGCCTAAAATCAAGCCGCTGAGAGGCGCTCAACTGGCGCAGGCTAAACACATGTATCAAACTGATTTGAATCAATTTGCCAGTCACGTCGCTGCGTATCGCGAGCATAATGCGAATGTGCGTCAGCAATACGGAGAATGCGCGGCAAGCAAGGCTGCATACGAAAAAAACAAAAACTCGTACTTGCTGCATTGCAAGGAATTCCATATCGAAGATTTGCCGCCGCCACATGTCTGTGTGTCAATGGAAGAGGCGATGTCTAACTCTGAATCCGCAGCAGGGCGGCTGAAAAGCTCCGTCAAGAAATTGGTCGATTCACAGATCGAATTGATGAAAACGGAAGCCAGACTAAATGCAGCTCTAGCTAACAGTGCAAACGTCGACAAAGATGTGAGAAAGCAGCACGAATTGAATTTAAAAGAGCAGGAACTCGCCGTTGAATTTGCTCAACTGCAAGAAGAGCATAAGCAGTTGGAAATCGAAAAGCGCACCCTGACTGCTTCTGCCGTCAAGTCCGTTGTACCGACAGTGAAAGCTCGCATCCGCAAAAATTCCGGGCCGGGAGCAGCGAGTCAATAAATTGCTCATACAAAAACCGCCGGTTTCCCGACGGTTTTGTTGCTTTGTCCAACTTACAGATTCCTTCCGACCTGGCTTACGCGGCAGGCGGGCTGACTACGCGATACGAGTGACCTTTGAACACGAGCGTTACCTCTCTTCCGATTGCCAGATATTTGGAGATACCTGGAGTGCTGTGAATGAGGTCGAAGTACTCCTTGCTTCCGAATTGAATTGTCAGAGCCTTCGGCGAAGAGCCTTCGGCGTACGTCGAATCAACCCAGGCACCGTTTTTCAAGTAGAACGTCTTGTCTTCGATTGACTTGATCGCACTCGACGATTCCTCATCTTTAGCCATCGCCACAACATCTGTATTCTTCAATTGATTCAGAGTTTTGGAATAAACGACCGCGCTCTTACCACTCTCTGCAACAGGGGCGCCTTTCTTTTTCTCGAAAACAACGCTAGCAGGAGCCTCGCGGTAACCGCGAACTATCGGACGGTCATCGATGATTTGAGCTACGCGAGCGTCGGCACTGTACTGCTTGTCGCCAGCGAAGTGCAGCCCTTTACCCATGCTCATTTGCGGCAACGACGCTGGTGGTGGTGGAGCTGCCATCATGCGAGCCTCGTTGGATGAATGCGCTGATGCAAGCTGATGCTGGAAAGCGCCGCGCACTGGAACGCTCATCGCCATGTCAGTTGAACCACGAAGGACTCCACCACTTCCGCCACCACCTGCAACCATGCCGAACCCGTTTCTCGAAGAAACACGCATTCTCATGTCGTCACGGCGCATCGGCATTGGTCGATTGATAGCGGTACCGTGACCTTCGCTGGGGTCAGTAACAAGAAATGATGTGTAGTTGGAGATAATTCCATATTTTTTGGACAGAGCAACGATCTCGTCGACAACTTCTTTGCTGTCACCGTTATCCTGCGCCACTTCAGTCAGATGACCGATACGCCTCATCGCCCACAGCCTTGGCAGATAAGTGTGGTCCGCTGCGTTGTTTTCAAAATTCAGCGGGAAGGAATACGCTTTCGCTACACCGTTGACTTTGCCGGTTAAGTTTACAGTTGCTTTGGCACCATTTTTATACTTGCCGAGCAAAAGAACTTGCGAGCCAGCGAAGATATCCTTCACTTCGCGAGGATAGACGTCTTTGACGGTGATCCCGTTGTAGGCGATTGAAACGTTGCTCAATACTGGGCTCTTAATTTTTTGATAGAAGCCCGAGAGAGCTGTTTCAAGATTTTCAGAAGGCTCGACATATTGCGCAGTACCGTGGTGCTCTTCCGCCAGCTTATTCAACAGCTTCGTATTGACGTCATAACCAACACCAAAATCAAATATTCTAGTGTCACGCTTGGGAGCGATTGATTTAAGCAGTGTCGAAACATTTGTTTCGCCTACAGTCGGCTCACCATCAGTCATTAGCACGCAGTATGCAGGGCGTTCGCTGACCTGATTGAGCATCGTCAGACCGGTATGCATCGCGTCGCTGATGTTAGTGCCACCGCGCGCTTCGAGGTCATCGATAAAGGCAGCAGCAGCTTTCTTATTTTCCGGCGTTGCTGCAACAACCTGCGGTTTGAACGATTCAACATCAGTGGCAAACTGAACGATGCTGAATTTGTCGACAGGTGAAAGCGCATCCACAATGTATTTCAGAGCCTTCTTCGTCTGGACAATCTTATCGCCTTGCATAGATCCAGAAGTGTCTGCCACCAACACAATGTCTTTGCCAATCACTTCCTTGCTCTGCACGGGGGGCGTGAGAGTCAGCAAGAAGTAGCCATCTTCGCCCTCGTTTTTATGAGTGAGCAAGTTGGCCGCAAGGTCTTTACTGGAGACACTGTAATAGAGCAAGAAGTCTTTATCAGGAATTGAGTTGTGCTCCAACATCGTCACTTTCGCTTGCGTGTTGTCGGAGCGATTCGATGTAATCGTGTGCGTCGGAGACCAGATCGTGCGCAGACCTTGCTTGCTGTTCAACTTCGCGTCGATCTTGACTTCATCGATTGGTGAGCTTTCGCCTTCAGCCTTGAGCGGAAAACGATATTTCAACATTCCATTTTCAGCGTGCAAAATCTGCGTGTATTCCAGTTCGACTTTCTTCGTGCCATGAGCCGGAATCGGGAAGATACGAGCGCGAACGGTCTTGTAGTCAGCATATTCCAGCAATCCAGGATCGACCATGCTGCGAACAATTTGTTCGTATTGAGTGCGCGCTTCCTGCGCTTCCAATATTTTTCCTTCTACGGGCTTTCCGTCAATGTGCAGTGAGAACGAACTGAACGTCGTGTCTTCAGGCAACGGAAACAGGTATGTGCCAGCCAGATTTCGATCAGTATCGTTCGAGAAAGTTTGAGTGATGTAAGTTTTGGCGACCTGGTCGGTGATATCAACTTTGATTTGCTCAGATTGCATGTGCAAACCAAACGACACTCCGCCTTTGAGAATCGGTCGTGGACCTGGGGTTGGAATAGGCGGAGTGACCGGATGTCCAGGATGCACTGGATGTATCGGGTGAATCGGATGAACGGGTGGAACCGGCGCCGGAACGGCCACCATCGGCATGAGCAGAGCGCCACCCGACACAGCTGAGTCAATAACAATAAATCCCGATGCTTGTGACATCGGGCTAAGAAGAATCGTGGCGGCCAGCGACAGGGCTGATGCCAGAGCCAATCGTTTCATATTTCGCCCTCTTCAGAAGTGCCAGTCAGGGGAGGAATCGTCTGTCCATTAAATGACAGACAGAGTCTCATTTTTAGTAGTAACAGCGGGAGAAAGTTTGAGCGCGATTACTATCCGAGACGAGTTCGGTTTGCCTACTGATAGGTTACTGCTGAAGGTTCGAACATACTGCCGTCAAAACATACGAAAAACTCTGGGGTATACCCTAGAGCAATCCGAACAGGCTGGTGCGCTTGCGGTTGCGCATTGGGGCGCTGCAGGAATTGTAGTGGGGCATCAATCGCCAGCAGTGAATTCTTTCTTGCCAAGCATTTCGTCGCGCTTGGGATCTTCCTCGGTGTAGAACGGCGTTAGACTCTCATCTTCGTCATTCTTGCAGTTTGGGCAAACGACGTGCTTGGTATCGGCACTTTCCACTTTAAACTGGGTCTGGCACTTCTGGCAGAGATAATCACCAGGACGGGTGTGACTGGCTCGCTGCGCGCTGACGGCGTTCATCGCCAATTCATCATTTGTGAAACCGGTGTTGTTTTCTGGCGTAAGCATACGTAATCTCCATCTGGTGTCAGCTTAAGATGCCAGCCGACCGCTAAAAGTTCCCCAATAAAAATGCCCCGGGGAAGTGTGGAAGGAACCCGAGGCATCTTTAGTTTGTGCGTTTTTCATCAATTCGTTCTGAGTTACTGACACAATGTGGCGGATGTTTGTTCCCAACTCACACATAAGAATCTCGAAAAACAGCTATGAGCTCACCAGTAGATTTAACGGCGCTTCTTATACCAGTCGGAATCATTGCGGTTTCAATAATAGGCGTGATCGCCGGTTTGACCGATATGTCTGGTTGGCGAGATCTCGAGAAGAGGTTTCCAGCGTCTTCAAATCCAGGTGAATTGGTGCATGGTCTCAAATTCCAAACGCTTAAAATCGAAAATTTCTGTTGGGATAAATGTGTGGATTTAGGTTTGTCTAAACAATTCGTTCATTTGAATATGGAAGCGAACCCGTTTGCCAGAGCTATCCAGATTCCAAAGTCAGAAGTGAAATCGGTCTACATCAAACACGAACCTTACTTCACCAATCTGGTGCCCACCTATGACAAAACAATCGTATTCGAACTCACAGGTGGCAAAAAGTTTGTGCTGCTCAGCAACACAGAATTGCAAAATCTCCTTTTGATGCACTTTCCAGAAGTTGACTTCAAGGACAAATCACCTTTTTAATTGCTCTTCTTTTGCACCAGTGAAAAGAAATGAGCACTCGTTTCCGCAGAAACCAGTGCTCATATTCGGTTGGGGAACCGAAACCTTTACATTGAGGAGGAGCTGATTGCAACGCTTGCAGGAGCGTCGAGTTGCAAATTAACAGCCTCACCTGAACCCAGGTTGACATTGTCACCTTTTCGCAAGAGCAGACTTTCAGCTACTCCAATACCGGTGCCGAAGCCAAGTCCCGCAATCGCACCTCGTCCAGCGCCTCTGCCGCCGCCGGCGATGGCACCAATAACGGTGCCGATGACAGCGCCAGATCCTGCGCCGATCGCTCCATGAATGGCAGCCTTTTCAATTTTTTGCTTGGTCGTCTCACCTCTGAAAACATCGCTCTGAGCGCCGGAAGCGAGATGAAACTTGCCGAGATCTCCGACGATATGTGCGGTAATCGGTGTTTCAACTCCATCTGGAGTGCGCAATTTGGTGAATTTCAATCCAAGGTTACCGGAATGCGACATTCTTGCACCAGGCACCGAAGATGTTACCTGTCCGATCAGCAAAGAGCCGGCAGGAATCTCGCTGTTTCCGAGATTGATTGCTTGAGCAAGGCTGGCTTCAACCTTGTCGCCCACTCGGGAAGTGCCGCTCGATAATGCGGTATTCACAGTCACAGGCATCATCATGCCAGCGGGAATGTAAGCTATATGACCCTGTTTATAATAAGGATAAGACCCGGAAGAAGTAGTCGTTGTCCCCGATTCTCCAACACTTGGTTTATCGCCGCCTGTTAAATTGGCGATGTAATTATTGACCGATGCAGAACTTTTCAGCGATGACTTCAAGCCAGCCGCCCACTTATTGGCGAGAGCAACTGTCGTCAGACCTTGCTTCTTCGCACTTGCTGAGTCTGGTGAGGCGATATAAAATCCGCCCAGAGTCAGCACAGGCTGACCGTTTACATAAGTAACTTTAACCGAATTGGGAGACTTATCGGTAGCCGCTACGAGTGCGTTATCTACATTTTTCTGCATCGTTGCAGCGCGCTGAGTCGCTGTCTGTCCGCCCACTCCCAAAGGAACACTAAAAGCCGGTGCCCCTGCCACACGCACTGAAGTGTCTGCCATCACCGGCAGTATCGCACCAGCAGCCAACTGAGAAGTCAAAACAGTGGCCAACAAGAATTTCTTCGGACTGCTAAGTTGGGAAAGCATAGTGGGACGTCCTCATTTTTAGTACATGCATACTTCGACGCTGGGGAAGCACAAGTGTTTCCGCCAGCGTCAAAATGATTTTCAGAAAGAGGTACTGACAGCCTAAGCTGACTTGAGATCGTCCTCGTGGTGCGAGAACGCAGCCAGGTTCTCGTCTTCAGGGGTACTTGGCTTGGCACCCAATTTATCTGCAAGCTCCTGAGCCTTGTCAGCATCTAGCGCCGCCGGAGTGGCAGTTACATCCACTATATCTTCACCAGAATTTTCCTGTGGTTCAAAACTCTGTTCCTCAGACTCGCTCGCCTTATCTTTCGCTGACTCAGCATTCTCAGCGGTTCTTGCCTCGCTCTTGTCAGCATTTTTAGCACTCCGCCCCTCGTCATCTTTGCTGTCCCCGGCGCCCTTCGCTTTGTTCGCGCTTTTTCTCAAATCCCCGTTCTTTTCCTTCGACTCCGCGCCATTTCGCTTCGAGTCAGAGCCATTCCGCTCAGCGTCTTCTTCCTGATCCGAAAACTTGCTGGTGATTTTTGTCAATGTGTCGCAAGCGATCTCAGACAGTTCATTCTTCTTACCGTCAAGCGCCTTCATGGCATCGCTTGAAGTCAGTTCAGTCAGCATTCCATCGATAGTTTCACGTACTTCATGACCCTTCTTCGATGACCCGAAAACAAAGCCCATAAGGGCTCCCACGCAAAACGATCTGAACATCACATTTCCTCCCTTAGTGCCCTGGCTATCTGGTATCAGCCTTGTGAGGTTTAGCCGCTGCCATGAACCATAACCAGCATGACGGCGCAATCCGGCGCCAAAATGTTCCACTACCGATGTAAAATCCCAGCTGAATAAGCCAAATCGCGAGTCCTTTCCGCTCCACCTGAAGCTAGAGCAGGGAGAACACAGCGCCATCTTCGGGGTTTACCCCAGCCATTTGCCGAAAAACCTAAGCTAGACTACTCTTGGAGCAGAGAGATGTTCCGAGGAAAACCATGAGGCTATCGCTGGCGCCCGTTAAACGCCTGCTTCCCGCCGGACTAAAAGTACACGGACGCGATGGACTCCTTTTCCAACGCTTGTTCTGGGGCGCTATGGCTGGCTGCCTGGCGACACTGCTTCTCGCAGAGTCGCCGATTCTCGAATCGATGGAACTGAGCATGCTCGAGTGGCGGTATAAAGTGGCCGACAAGATCACAGCAATTTTTCCGAAACAAAAGAAGTCACAAGATATATGTCTTGTAAACTTCGATGACCTCTCGCAGTTCGACCTGGGCATTGCGCGATTCAACGACAGCGCGTCGCAAGAGAAGCTCGCAGAGGCGCTCAAAGTAATCGAAAGCGGACAACCTACCATGGTCGTGCTTGATCTCGATCTGCGTGGTGCCACGAACCCCGAACTGATCGCTACCATAAAAAAATATCGAAACGTTATAGTAGCGCTGTTTGGCAGCCTCGAAGGAAGCACCGAGCTACCGGCAGCCGATTTCCTTTCGCACGCGGCGTCATACGGATACGACGAACTGATACACGAGCAAAATGGACTGGTCTGCCGCCTGCCCATCAATTATCGCGGCATCGACAATAATCCCGAAGGCTTTACAGCCGAAGGGTTGGCGCCTGTGCCGTCGCTGACAGAGGCTGTGATTGACTACTACAGGCGGGTGAAGGGCGTCGGTCCACCCAGCCAGTATTTCTCCGTGCCTTCTGACCAACCTTTATATATGAGCTATCGTCGCATCGATTATCCAACGATTTCGTTGAGAGACACCGTGCAACCTGATTTCGATCCCGCTCAATTTCGCGACCGCATCGTCATTATTGGTTCGACATTTACGCAGCGCCACAACGACGTTAAGAAGAAAAGTCCTTTCCAGGAGTCGGTACCTGACATAAATCTGCACGCCGACGCCATCTCCACCTTGCTGAATGACGACGTGATTTACAGCTTCCCGAAAAATATTTCGCACCATCTCTTGCTCTTGATTGGTGCCGCATTTGGTGCAGTGGCATCGATTCTACCGCTGGGTATGAGAACGGCAGCCTATCTTTTCACTTCGATGAGTCTGGTGGTTGTTGCTCAGCTCGCCTTTCAGGTCTTTCACCTGGCTTTGCCGACAGCGTCACCACTTGCGGTACTAACTCTGGGTTTCAGCCTGGGCACCTTCATTTATCTGGACACAGACTTGCGTCAGCGCAACAGAGAACTGGCGCAAGCGCGGGAATCCATGCAGGTGAGAGCCGAAGAAGAACGTCAGCGAATCGCTGAAGATCTTCATGACGAGACGCTTCCGGCGCTTTCCTCAGTAGCGAGAATGGCAGATCGCCTTGCCCATGAGCTGGAAGATCATCCCGTACCAAGCTTGATGCGAGAGAAATTGGACCACGCCGTTGTGGAGATGCGCCGCGTCATCAACGACTTGCATCCGTCGGTGCTGGAAACTATGGGCTTCAAGCCGGCAATAGAGAACCTCGTAGCCATCTGCGCGCGCGAAACTGGAATCGAGAGCAATTTTGAAGACGGCGACGGGCGCTCAGACTACAACATGTCAAACTTTACAAAGCTGCACTGTATCGAATCGTACAGGAAAGTCTCAATAACGTTCAAAAACATTCGGGCGCTTCAATAGTCGAACTGAATATCCGTGAAAATGATGGTTACCTTTTTATCGTTGTGACGGACAATGGGAAAGGTATCAATTTCAAAGCGATTCGCAAAGATGCGCACGGTTTGTTGAACGTCCGCCAGAGGGCACAATTAGTGGGTGCACTGGTTGAATGGAAAAAGCCTGAAAAATATTCCACAGGAACCGAATTGAGGCTTAAGATACCAGTCGTAGAGAATCCAACCACGGGTGAAGCTTGATGACGATTATGATCGTTGATGATGAAGAAAGAGACAGAATGTGGCTGAAGAACCTTCTGGTTCAGAACTTTCCGTCGGACCAACCCATCCACGAAGCTCACGACGGGCAGCAAGCAGTTGACATGGCGCTCAAGATCAAGCCCAACCTTGTCTTTCTCGATATCAAAATGCCTAACCTGTCTGGCATCAAAGCAGCCGAGGCAATTTTGCAGAAGCTGCCTGAGACGGGCGTGATTATGCTTTCAAACTTTTCAGACGAAGTGTATGTCAGGCAACTGTGGAAGATAGTGCCGCCAAACGGGGTCTTCGGCTATGTGCTCAAGAACGCCTCCAACGAGCAGGTCGTGGAAGCAGCCAGGGCTGTCATGTCAGGCGACTGTTGGATTCACCCTGGTATTGCCCGCGTCATTCAGCGTACACAAAATCGCGCCACCAGTTTGACAAGCGCCGAGTACGAAGCGCTGGTTTGCATCGCGCTGGGAATGACTGACCACGCCATCGCCAAGCGCCTTTATTTGACTGAAAAGGCAGTGCAGTCAAGATTGAAATCGCTGTACGCCAAACTCGGTATTCCCGGTCGCGGCGAGTCGCATGAAAGTGAATTCAATCAGCGCTGCCGAGCCTGCTATGTCGCCACCCGGCGCGGGTTGATCAATCAGACCGAGCTGGATGATTGGGAATCAAAATTGGATGAGAAAAAAGGGGGGCCTGCACAGGTCTAGGTCATGAACACACTCAGGAAATGGACACCAATTACATGCGCGCTGCTTTCCATAGCGGCTTACTCTGTTGCCATTACCTGCAGTGCCAGTGCGCAACCGGAAAGCAAACTCATGCTGCTCAAAACCGCACCACGGAAGGTGGCAAACAGCAGCATTCCGTCGCCTCAGTCTGGCATAAAACTGATCGAGTACATTTCACAGCGCATGCACACTCTCAAGAGTCCAATGATTGCAAAGACACCTACCTATGGGGGCAGTCTGCAAGAGAAGAGTCAGGGACCGACCAATCAACTGCTGGCTATTAAACCTCCGACAAGCAACTATCTCGCCCCCCGCGAGCTTGACCGCGAATCGGCCGATAAAAATTCAAACGAAGAAGGGAAGAAACGCAAGCAAGACGAATCACGTTCCGATAGAGGAAGCGCCTTAGATGACGCCTCCAGTGGCTCTTATACAGGCAATTCAGCACGCAGAGCCATTCTCGCTTCCGCACCGACAGGCGTGGCTAAAAAGGAATCGGCGGCGGCAACTCGAGAGCGAGAGGCCCAGAGTGCAGCCTTTGGACGAATCGCAAATGGTCCACTGGCAAAATCGCTAGCAAATCTTGGTGGCACACTACAGCAAGTCGATAATTTGCAGCGCATCGCAGAAGGCGGAAAAGATCTAAAAGCTCGGGCGAAGGCGCCGCGCGCGGAGGCGTCATATCAAAGCGGCAACAAAGCGGCTCCAGGCGTATGGGAACGCGGTCAGATGTTGCAAGCGCAGCAGGCGCAGCAAAATGGATTCGGATACTCCACAAATACTAAGGACGCGCGCCAGGTCGCGTCTGCCGGTGCAGGTGCAGGCGGAGCCAGCGCAGATGCAGTCGCGCAGGAACCGAAGTCACCACCGATGCCGCCCTCGTACTACCGCAACAACTTCAACAGATTGCCTTCCTCTACTATGGGCAAACTGATTGGAGCCGCTGGGGACAACCAATACAATGACGGAGTCGTAAACATTCGCGATTTTCGCCAGGCACCGACAACGGTAGCGTCGGCGAGCGTGCCCTCTGCGGCTCCGGCCATGGTGACGGCACAAAAGGGGTTGATGGCGCCACCACCGGTGCCCAGCGACGGACCAGCCAACTCACACCTCAATTCCAACTTGAAGCAAAAAACCGAAATTGCTTTGCTGCCACCAAATGTGATTACAGGCATTCCCCTTGTGCGCCTGGGCAGTTCGGCAATCGACGCAAACAAAGCTCTGACTTCAATAAAAGGAAACAAGCTCAAACAGCAATCAATCAACGGATGGACGGTCTACGTTCTGCATAAAGCCAACTCGCCTGACCCTGCCATGCAAGTCTATGTGCGGCACGGACTTGTAGAAGCACTGCGAATTTTTGACAACGCCTTTATAGCGCCAGATTTTGGAGTGCAGCTCAACGACGACGTGTCGCTGGTAAAAGCCAAGTTCGGCGAGCCTGCATTTATGCAAGACGAGCCCGAGTGCCCGGCGGCGAAGAATTATGTTTATCCAATCAGCCAGGTGAGCTTCGAGTTAACAAGACCAGCCAACTCGCCATCACCAAAAGTCGTCAGCGTGCTTATCTTCACGGTCAAGTGAGCCAATCTTGTAGCCCCGGAATGGCTTGAAATTGCCTTTCAAAATGGGTTAGGATCTCCATATAAATAGTCCACTTGCGAGCGCCTCTCAGCCCGTGGTTCAGACGTACCAGCCGCTTTATCTGAAGTATCGACCACAGTCTCTTTCTGACCTGGTCGGTCAAAAATCTGTCGCGCAGACTTTGACCAACGCGATTGACCACAATCGCATCTCTCACGCATATCTTTTTACTGGTCCCCGGGGCACAGGTAAAACATCCTCTGCTCGAATCCTGGCTAAATCGCTTAACTGCGAAGCCGGTCCGACTGCTGCTCCCTGCCTGACCTGCGCCTCGTGCCTGGAAATTAAAGCTGGGAATTCACCGTCCGTATTCGAGCTCGACGCAGCCTCGAACAACAGTGTCGATGACGCCCGGTCGCTGATCGAGCGAGCACCGCTTGTGGCTCAGGGCGGTCGCTACAAGCTCTATATTATCGACGAATGTCACATGCTGACAAAGGAAGCTTTTAACGCTCTTCTTAAAACGATTGAAGAGCCACCACCAATGGTGGTATTTATTCTGGCAACGACCGAAGAGCACAAAGTGCCCCCGACGATCATCAGCCGCTGCCAGCGCTTGATGTTCAAACTCGTCAATCAAAAAGATCTGGTTGCTCATCTGCGTCATATCTCAACGCTTGAAGAAATAAATATTCTCGACGAAGCGCTCGAACTGATTGCCAGAAGATCGGGCGGAGGTCTCCGAGACGCCCTTGGATTGCTCGATCAAGCCAGCCTGCTATCGACAAAAGAGAAGGCGGTTGGTGTTAACGACCTTCTGATTTTGCTCGGTGCAGTGCATGAAGATGTCTTGATGGAAATCAGTGCGGCTGTTCAAAATCGAGATGGACAGGCAGTGTTATCTTCTGCCAATACTTTGCTGATGGAAGGTCGCGAGCCGGCAGTTCTAGTTCTGGAACTGGCTAAACACTTCCTCAATTTGACCAAAGCCTCCTACGTAAATGAAACAGGCAGCCTCACCTCCGAATCGTTGAACACACTGGTCCTGGGCTCTCCGGCTTACCTTCAAGCAATCGTCGCCCAGGCAAAAAATTTCGACCGAGCAGAACTGGCGTTGATGGTCGAGTATCTGGATAAGCTTGAACAATCATGCAGACGTTCCAGTCAACCGGTTTTGAGCGTCGAGATGGGCTTGCTGGCTCTCTGCCACAGACATGACATGACTTTCGTTCGTGACCTCGATGCACGCGTCAAAACTCTTGAAGGCGTGATGGCAGATGACATAGCCCGCGGACCGGCCCAACCAGCAACAGCCAAATCGGCTCCTCATGCGGCGGCCCCGGCACTAGCAAGACCAGCGCAGCCATCCATTGGTGCACCGTCAGCGGGTGCGCCGTCATCTGGCGGGGGATACGGCAACCGCGAGACCGTAGCAGCGCCTGAACCAGCACACCGGCCCCAGCCTGATGCGCAACATGCAGCAGCAGCAGCAGCGGCAGGCGGAGGGCACGGAGCCGGGCAACATGCAGCAGCCGTCGACGCGCCACGTCGACACGAATCAGCACCAAAAGCGGTGCCCGCGAAGTCAGCCGAATCAGCAGCTCCGGTTGCAGAAAAAGCGCCTGCACCGACCACCACCGTATCTAATAAAATCAACGAGATGATGGCTGCGGCTGGGTTTGGCGCGCCATCAACCAGCGCATTCAAAAGTTCCACTGGCGGCAATGGCGAAAAATTGAAGTCATCAGGATTCCCGGCACCGGCAGCGAAAATACCAATGGAAGTGCCGCCTGGAGATAGCTCGTACGATGACGTCGAGCCGGAGCAACCCGGTCGAACAGTAACTCCTGTAATTCGTCCACCAGTCGTCGAGCCAAGTCTCGAAGCACTGGAAGCGCAGGGCGACGTCGTCGCTGAAACTGATGATTACGACATCGTGCCGAAGACGTCCGCTGCTCCGAAGCAGGAGCCGCTGCCTCTTTCAGCCCCACCGTTGTCAACGACTTCGGGTAACTCCTCTGAAGAAGAAGAGGATGATGATGAAGAGGAAGAGGCAGAAGCGCCTCTGGAATCTGACGATGACGATGATGGAATTCCACCTGCACCGCTCAACATTGTAGAACCAGGATCCACCGCCCCAACCCCGGCGCAGACTACAGCGGCGGCGCAAACGGAACCAGCGTTTGAGCCTCAGCCAGCGGCTCGAACCGCACCATCGGCGGCACCATCGGCGGCACCATCATCGAACTTGGATGACATCGATCAATTCTGGTCGGAAGTCAAAGAAAACCTGCAGAAACGGCATCTGCCGACATTCAGCATCGTCAGTGTTCATGCGTTTCCTGTCACACTCGACAATACCGATTTAGTGCTCGGAGTGCGCAAAGAATATTTTCAGAAACAGCTTGAAACGAAAATCGAGCATCTGAAAGCTGCATGCGCAGCTGCCTCTGGTCGCACCATGAACGTGCGTATCAAGGTCATAGCAGATAACGCGCCTGCGCCTGTGAGCACTGCCAAAACCTCCCCAGCTCGCCCGAAAGAAGCGCGTTCAGCCCCGGCAGAATCTGAGGAAGGCGAGAGTAGGGCGCCAGGCGCTCCGCTTCCGAATTCGACAGCCAACGCAGAAGCATCTGCAGCACCTAAACCCCAGCCCGCTGCTGGCGCAAGCCCAGCTCGCGCGTCTCATTCAAGCGAAATCGAGCACCGAATCGGAGGCAATCTAATTAATGAGGCTTATAAACTTTTTGAAGGGCCAGGATCGCGTCTGATCGGTTAGGTCGCGAAAGTTTCTCCCGTTGGTTTTTCCGGTCAACGTATTTCGAACTTCCCCGTTAATAGTTCAGACTTTTCAGCAACGATATCCTCAGTATCGCCGCCCCAATTTACATCTACGGATTTGACGTCTGCATGAGGTGGTCCAACTCTGCACCACTCAATTAATGACTCAATCCTGGCGCGGTCGCCAAGTGCGCAGGCCTCGACCGAGCCGTCAGACAGGTTGCGAACCCAGCCGCTAAGCCCCAGCGCATCAGCCTTTTCACGCGTGCTGTAGCGATAGAACACGCCCTGCACTCGCCCTTTTATCAGAAGTATCGCTTTTGCCATATGCAAAATATTGAACTGCTTTGCAGCAAAATCAGCAATAGATACATGGTGCAAACGATTCAATCCGTGGCATGAAACAGATAAGATATGGAGAGGGCTATACTTTCCATGGCACTCTTTTCCAATCGGTCAAAGAGCCGATGTGGAGACTTACTTGGACAACGCGCGATCGATGACCACAGAAGACGGAACACAGACCAAAAATCAAGAGAAAGAGCGCGTTGTTGCGGCGATATCCGCTTTGAAAGCGCAAGGGGCAGATGTAAACCCTTACACCGTTTCCGGCGAAGCGCAAGTGCCCCGCTCGACCTTGTATCGCGATCCTGAGCTGATGGATTTAATTTATCGTGAGCGCAACGGCGATGACAGCACTCATATGTCCAGCGACGAATTTCAAACCAAAATCGCTGAATTGGAAGAAGCAAACGAGGCTTTGAACGAACAGATCTGGGATCTGGAAAAACAACTGGAGACGATGACAAAAGCCAAGCAGGACGCCTACGTCCAGGGATTTCAGGCTGGCATCGAGGAAGCGGCGAAACGCCTTGCAGCGAGCACTGGGGCGGAAACTACAGGACCTCGCCAGGCAATCAAGATGGAGACGCCTGTTGCCGAAAGTGTGCCTGCAAGCCAGATTCCTGAGTTTGAACCGACGCCGGTCGCAGCGGCACTGGGCGAAACTAATTATGTATACAGCGAAGCGGCAGTACCCGTTACGGCTCGAACTGGCGCAGAGAGCGGCGGTAAAGGACCTGCAAAACGAAAGCTCGACGAAACGACAGGTGAGTACGAACCTCTCAGCGACAGCCACATAGCTGGTGACTACCACTTTGGCGATTCGCTGACGGCGCAAGAGCCTGACGAGAACTACAATCCAGCCGAATCGCTATCAGAAGCGAAATACGCCGAAGCTGCCGCTGCTCCCGAAGCGGAAGCGCAGCAAAACTCCTGGGCTGGTCCTGAAGTCGGTCCTGAATCTGAAGCGGAAGAAGACGAAGAAGAAGACGGCGACGAAGACGAGGAGGATGGAGAGGAAGAAGCAGGCGAAGCAGGCGAAGCCGCCGAAAACGCCGAGCCCACCCGACCACAGTTTTCAAATCCTGAAGAAACCGGCGAGCACGATATCTTCGACGATATCGAGTCGCTGGTTAGCGAGCAACGTGAAATTTCTCCCAAATCGAAGTCCACAGGCCCGGATATCGATTTCAGCAAGTCCTACGAACAACCTGCCGCCACGGTAGAACCAGAGCGACCAGCCGCCGCCAGGGTAGAGCCTGAGCCAGCGCGCAAAAAGAAGAACTTCCCAGATATCGATTTTGGATTATCCTCGGAGCCGGAACACGGAGGCTCGAACGGCGGCGAATATCACCAGGACGCAGTCGCAGCGGGTGCTAAGCATGCAGCTCCACGCCCATCAGAGCCCCAGCATGCCGGTGTTGCGGCTCAGGCAGCCGAAGAAGGCGCCGTTGGGCAACTAGCTCGTGACCCAGCCGGCATTTACAACATTGCCCGCTCGGGACCGACAGTAAGCAGCAGTGCTTACAATCCCCTGGTTGAACTGTCCTGGAAAGATTTGCAAACTGTCTACAACTTCAGCGTCGCATCGCTGAAAGACTACGCCAAGCCTGGCTTTGGCAACGAGCCGGGCGCACTGGGCGGTACAAATTTCGCTGACTCATCTACCCAACAGCCACGCAATCCAGCGCCGGCAATACCTCAAGCCCAGACGACCGCACCGGCGCCGGCTGAACAGCAGACCCCCAGGGGCGCTGCGCGCCACCCGGAACCACAGGAGTTTCCGGACCCCCGCCGCACAGGCGACCGTTTGCAGGCGTTATCCGACCCGCGCAACTTGCTCGATTCTGAGCCGATCGTCGATCTCGATGCGTTGGACATCTTCGATGATCTGGATGATTACGTTGACCTGGACAAGATCGAGGTGATTGAGGACGTCATCGCCAAGCCGAAAGCAGATGAGCCATCGATGGGTGGCGATGAACTGCGAGAGCTGATCAAAGGGCGCATCAAGCAAGCAGCTGAGATGCCTAACGAACCAAGCGCTCCGCGCATGACCACACCTCCTGCTCCTAGCAAAGAAGACGGCAAGGATGCGAAAGACGGAAAAGGCGCACCTGTGGGCGGCGCCCGCAACAAATTCATCGGCGGCGCCAAAGCCGGGCAAGAGCCGCCAGCGGCAACGCCAAGCTTTGTGGTCAAACAGATTCCGCCGGAAATCCGCAAAGCCTGCATGATTCTGGGTCTCAAGCCAGAAGAAGCAACACAGAAATCTGTAATAGAAGCCTGGAAAAAGCAGATTGCATCACCTGGCGTTCACCCTGACCTGGGCGGCGATACAGAAGCGGCTGTTTATTTGAACACTGCAAAAGACCAACTGGTGCGGTGGTTAGACCAGCAAGCCCCCAAATTGGGCAAGAAATTCGGTCAGCCGCAGAAAACCGAGCCGCCTCGTCCGAAAAAAGACGACGACTGAGTGTAAAGATGCAGGAAATCAAGAGGTTTCTTTCTATCCTCGCGGACAGGCTGGCTGCTTGAATCTGCTTATAATGGATGCGAATCAAATCGCTTGATTGGTTCCGTCGACATGACATTTGCATGACGAATTCGAGTGCACCTGCCTGAACCAGCGCTCGTGTCAGTAAAGTCATCGACAGAGCGTGGATTCCGAGGACTGCCAACGCAGCACGCTAACATCTCAAACCGCCCTCGGTTTGCAAAGGAAAACCTAATCATGGCCAAACCAGTGGTCGCAATCGTTGGTCGCCCCAACGTTGGCAAATCAACTTTCTTCAATCGTTGTATCGGCGCCAGACACGCCATCGTAGACGACAGCCCCGGTGTCACGCGCGACAGAATCTATCGAGAAACAGATTGGGCTGGTCGACAATTTCTGCTTGTCGATACAGGCGGAGTCATCCCAAACAGCGCCGAATCAATTCAAAACGAAGTCTTCGATCAAGTGACGCTTGCCGTTGACGAAGCCGATGTAATCGTATTTATGGTCGACGGAAAGACCGGAATATCTGGCGCAGACGAGGAAGTCGCCAACCTCCTCAGGCGCAGCAAGAAACCGATTATCGTCGCTGTAAATAAAATCGACGAACCAAAAGAACAACCTAACGCCATGGAATTTTATGGACTGGGTCTCGGAGACCCACATACACTGTCAGCCATGCGTGGCAGTGGTGGCGTCGGCGATTTGCTGGATACTATCGTCTCCTTCTTTCCACCCGAAACTCGCAAGAGCGTCGACCTGGATTCGGTATCGCACAACGGCGACGAAATTGAGGAAGAGGAAGAGCTGGGACCGCTTTCGCTAGCCATTGTCGGCAGACCTAACGTCGGCAAATCATCGCTGGTCAACGTTCTGGTCGGCACAAATCGCAGCATCGTCTCAAACGTGCCTGGCACCACCCGCGATGCGATCGACTCGAAAATAAAATTCCAGGGCAAAGAATACATTCTTGTCGATACCGCTGGAATCCGCAGAAAATCGCGGGTCGATTACGGCATTGAGGCTTTCGCAGTAGTTCGTTCTCTGCGAGCTCTTGAACGCGCCGACGTAGTAATTTTGATCCTCGACGCAACGCAAGAGATATCTGATCAAGACCAGAAAATCGCCGGCAAGATCGACGAAGCAGGCAGAGCCTGCGTTATCGTCGTCAACAAATGGGATTTGATCGACGAAAAGACGTCCAAATTGATGAAGCAATACACTGAAAATGTCAGATCGGAATTGCGCAGCATCGGTTTTGCAGAAGTGATTTTCACAAGCGCAATCAACAAGCAACGGGTCACCAAAATCATCGAAGCTGCAGACAAAGCTCATGCGATGACAAAGAAGCGCATCGGCACAGGACTCTTGAATCAAATTGTCAACGAGTCGATTGCTCTCGTGCCACCACCATCTTCAAAACGAGGCAAGCGCTTGAAAGTCTATTACACGACCCAGGTTTCCACTGCACCGCCGACATTTATTCTCTTTGCCAACGACGACAAGCTGATGACTAAAAACTATGAAGCGTACCTGGAAAGAAAGCTTAGAGAAGCGTTTGGTTTCGAGGGAACGCCTATTAGAATCGTGACGCGAGCCAAGAAGGACAATCGCTGAGGAGTACGCTTTCGTGATATCCGCTCTGCTGTTAATAATCTGCGGCTATGTGATGGGTTCGATACCGACCGGTTTCTGGCTCGTCAAAACCGTCAAAGGAATTGACATTCGCTCATTCGGAAGCGGCTCGACCGGTGCCACCAATGTCTGGCGTGCGGCTGGACCAGTAGCTGGCATATTCACTTTCTTTTTCGATACGATCAAGGGCTGGATCCCAGTCGCTACTGCCGTTTACCTGGATACACATAATTTCGAATCGCAATGGAATTTCGGCTGCGCGCACATAGTACCGTCTATAGTGGCAGCTGCAGCGCTTGTAGGACATAGCCGATCGATATTCTTGAAATTCACAGGCGGAAAGAGTGCTGCAACCGGACTGGGTACACTGCTCGCACTCAGCCCACTGGGCGGGTTGTGCACTTTCCTGACCTGGATGCTGATCGTTAAGTTAAGTGGATATATCTCTTTGGCATCCATCCTCGGAGTGGGCTCCTGCCCGTTCTGGTTCTACGCTTTCGGTGCGCCCCTGCCTGCAATCGGGTACTGCATCTTCGGCTTCATATATGTCACCTACAGGCACAAAGCAAACATTCAACGTATGCTTAAAGGAACAGAACCTAAAATCACCGATAAGAAAAAAGCGGATTCTTCTGAAGCCACTAAAATACCTGATACCACATCTAGCACTACTGAATCGACCTGACATGAAAAAATCAACTCTTCAAGTATCATTAATCTCGTCCGCAATCAGCGTCACGCTTGCGCTAGTCGGCATGGCGCAATCGCAAGCGCAATCGGCATCGAGCAAGATGGCATCCGCCAGACCGGCCACGGCATCAGCTTCTGGCGGAAATAGAACAGCTAATTCTGCCAATAAAGCAGCTAATTCCGGGGCATCCGCCGCTAAAAGCGCAGCTACAAATACGGCTGTGTCAGCAGCGAATCGCGCCGTTAACGCCGCCCGGGCAGCCGAATCAGCAGCCCATGCAGCCGTAGCTGTGCACATGACACCGGAAGAAAGCGAAAACATTCGCATATACAAGGAAGCCAATCGCGCCGTCGTGAATATCTCCAGCCAGATCACGGCTGAGGATGTCTACCTGAACCTCGTGCCTAAAGAAGGTTTCGGTTCAGGCACGATTATTTCCAGCGATGGATATATCCTCACCAACAATCATGTCATCAATGGCGCCACGAACGTGCACGTCACTCTCTATGACGGCACGACCTATCCGGCGACTCTGGTTGGCGACGACCCCCCCAACGACCTGGCCGTAATTAAAATCAACGTGCCGCCCAGTATCAAACTGACGACCCTTACCTTTGGCGACTCAGCCAATCTGGAAGTGGGCAGGCGTGTGCTCGCCATCGGCAATCCTTTCGGATATGACCGCACCATGTCTTCCGGCATCGTCTCCAGTCTCGGACGCACCTTGCGAACAGAGAAAGGACGATTGATCAAAGGCATCATCCAGACCGACGCAGCCATTAATCCCGGCAACTCTGGAGGTCCACTGCTGAACTCAGCAGGTCAAATGATCGGCATTACCACAGCGATCTTCAGCAACACTGGCTCTTCAGCGGGAATTGGTCTTGCAATTCCCATCAACATCGCTAAAAGAATCGTACCGGAGCTGATCGCCCACCACGGCGTCAGTCGCCCAGACCTGGGAATCGAACTTTTAGAACGTACCGACAAGGGGTTGAGAATTATCCGATTAGACCCAAGAGGTCCCGCCGCGACTGCTGGATTGAGCGGTCCCAAACTGGTAATTTATAGGGATGGCGATTTTGTCTTTAAAAGTATAGATCGCAGTCTGGCTGACATTATTACCGGTGTTGACGGCACCCCGATAAAGTCAGCTGACGATTTACTCTCGTATATTGAGCAAAAGAAGGCTGGTCAAGTGGTTACACTGACAGTATTGCGCTCAGGGAAGAGCGTAAAAATTCCAGTAAAATTGTCACTCGTTAGTTCAGCATAAGGGCTGCGGCCACGGAGAGAAAATTGTCAAGGATTCTCGTAATAGACGATGATCAAGCCATCGCCGAGTTGGTAAAGATCAACCTGGAACTGCTCGGGCACCAGGTTACAACAGCCAACGACGGTATCAAAGGACTGGCTCTCGCCCAACAAAATCGACCAGATCTGGTCGTGCTCGACGTGATGATGCCAGACCTGGATGGCTTCACGGTCTGCCAGCGGCTGAGGCAGAATCCGACCACTCACCCGATTCCTGTTCTGATGCTGACTGCGCTTGGTATGACCAAAGACAAAGTCACTGGTTTTGATTCTGGCGCTGACGACTATCTGGTCAAACCATTCGAAATTCCCGAATTGCAAGTTCGAATTCGCGCACTGTTGCGCCGTTCTGGTTCAGTGCCGCAGTCGTCGACACTGCCTGAAATTTTGCACGCAGGTGAAATAACGCTAATCCCAGAAAATTTGCAAGCAAAAGTCAAAGAGCGCATCGTCAAATTGACGCCGACAGAATTCGAAATTTTGCACTGCCTCATGCAGCATCACGGACAAACCGTTTCCACGGGCAAACTGCTGGAGGAAGTCTGGGGCTATTCTCCAGATGATGATGTGGATACTATCCGTGTGCATATCAGACACTTGCGCACTCGATTGGAAACGTCGGATCGCAAATACATCAAGACAGTCTACGGCGGCGGCTATCAGCTTATTTCCGACGGCTTCGAAAGAGCGGCAGGCGAAGCGTAGTTAGACTGCATCACCGCACCACAGGTAGTGACAGTACAGTCTCTCAGATAAAATCGAGTCAAAACTCGCTTGCTCTCGACTGCGCGGCTACATAGAAACTCGATTGCGTAAAAAGCGACGCTACGAAGAACTTGCTTGCTCTCGACAGGCGCATAGATGCAGATGCAAGCGAGTATTGGATTGGATTCGATTCGGTTCAAGACGGAGATGCCACTATATGTAGTGACACTGTCATATAAAAACGACGAATAAAAGTTTCAAGCAATATTACAAATTCGCCACACCGCTTGACATATATCGTTTATGTATAACGTGATTTGATCGAGATTTCTTATATGAGAGAAGACTTCAGATCAAAGAAGTCAAGCGCCGAAAACCTCCGCATAATCGGATTCTATAGAAATCATAGCGAAGGAAACTATAGACATTTTAAGTAAACCTGTACGCGGTTCGCTGGACATTCTTGAAATCCACCCGATATGATGTGCAACGAGCCATTGATAACTTATCTATGGATAGTCTGTATCGGCACCTTCCGATAATTCACGGCTCAAAAAACCGCTACGGTGACTAAGGAGAAGTAACTTGCTATTCAACAGTTTGCAGTACTTGGTGTTCTTGCCCACAGTATTTTTGCTGTTCTGGCTGCTTCCACATCGCGCTCGCGTGCCACTGCTCCTGGTGGCGAGTTATGTGTTCTACATGACCTGGCGTCCGATTTATGGATTGCTTATCCTCGGCTTGACCGTCGCCAACTGGTTGCTCGTCAACCGCATCGGCAAATCAGAGACCAAGAAAAAGCCATGGCTGGCAGCAACAGTCACGGTCAACCTGATTACTCTCGCTATCTTTAAATATCTCAACTTTGGTCTCGATACGATCAAAGACGGTCTTGCTCTGGCTGGCGTCAATTGGCATGAACCGCACCTCCACATTCTTCTGCCGCTGGGTATCTCGTTTTTCGTGTTCGAGTTCATTCACTACGCAGTAGAAGTTTACAGAGGCAAACCAGTAGTCAAATCCCTTATCGATTTTGGCTTGTTCGCATCATTCTTCCCAACACAAATCGCAGGTCCAATCAAACGCTATCAGGACTTTATTCCGCAGCTCAGCATCCCGGCTAAGTTCAAGTGGGAATACGTCGACGAAGGCATGCAGATGATCCTTATGGGTCTGGGCAAAAAAGTATTGATTGCAGACAACCTGGCAATGGTTGTTCAAGCAGGCTTCGCGCATCCAGAGAATTTCTCTTCCTTAGATCTCTGGTTGATCACATACGCATTTGCATTCCAAATCTTCTTCGACTTCTCCGGATACACCGATATCGCTCGCGGTTCGGCTATGTTGTTTGGCTACAAAGTGCCAATCAACTTCAACCTGCCTTACCTGGCTGCGAACGTATCTGAGTTCTGGCACCGCTGGCACATCAGCTTGTCCACATGGTTGAGAGACTACCTCTACATTCCAATGGGCGGCTCACGTGGCGGCACTTTGCTGAACTATAGAAACCTCTTCCTGACCATGGCACTGGGTGGATTGTGGCACGGAGCAGCCATGCACTACCTCGCATGGGGCGCATATCAAGGCGCATTGCTCATCTTGCACAAGGAATATTCAAAAGGGCTCGAAAAAGTCGGAGTGGCATCGAAACTTCTCAGCTCGAAGGTCTACCACATCGTTTCAGTCGTAGTGACTTTCCACATCGTCTGTCTCGGCTGGGTTCTGTTCCGCGCTGATGATTTGAATATCGCCGGCAAGATCATGATGAAGTTGGCAGAAGCGCCTGCCGCTCTCGCTCACTTCAGCACATCGCAACTGGCAGTTCTGCAAATCCGTGACCCGATTATCTTCCCGTCGTTGGTTCTCATAGTGCCTGCGTTGATGGTTTCTCACCTGGTCGTCAACTGGCTCAACGATAAGAAGTTCTATCAAAGCCCACCATGGGCGATGCAAGTTGCCGTCATGGTCGTACTCATGTGCGTGCTCACCATCTTCAGTCCAGATAGTTCACCGAAGTTCATTTACTTCCAGTTCTAATGGTCAACGTGACGTCGGCGGTAGAGTCCAGGCCTGCGCAAGCAAGCTCTGCGAGTCGAACGATTCAGGCATTCCTTTGGCAACAGCAGAAACGACTACATCTAATAAGCAAAATCCTGCGCGCAAGCTCGTGACAAGCCGCTTCTTCGTGGCAATTGTTGCCTTCTTCGCAGTCAGCGCCATCTGGGGCTCGACGCGAGTTGGCGCATTGAGTCCGTCTGATTTCCCGTTTCGTACGTGGACGGCGACCGCGATTGACGACTTCCTCAGCAATGAGCAAGGTCGACCACAAATCGACCTTGTCGGTTCGTCGCTTATGCTTGCGCCCATTGGAGGGGTCGACGCTGACTTCACCAACGCCGCTGTAGATGCACCGCACCACCACCGCAGTCTATATTTCGAAAATGCCTTCAAGAAGCGTACAGGCGAGTCTGTGAAGACGTTCAATTTCGCACTGCCAGGTGAGATGCCATCAGATGCCTACCTGATTACGAAGTTCTTGATGAAGGGCGAAAAACGTCCAGACGTCATCGTCTACGGTGTCGGACCGCGAGATTTCCTCGACAATCTGTTGCCGAGTCCCTCAGCCACCGACCCATACGCCTGGCTGAGCCGCTTCGGCGATGTCAACGACCGCATCAGCTTGATTTCACCGGACTGGCAGCAACGATTGAATTACGAAATGGGCAGAGTGATCTTTCCATATGGGCAAAAGGTCGATCTGAACAACTCATTCACACGCCTCGTCGCAGCGTCGTTGAACAAAATCGTGCCACCGACCGACGGTGGAGCGCCTCTCAGCGTGCGACGCACCGTACTGCCAGACTACCGCAATTTCGAAGTCGGCGACAACGAATGTTTGTTTACTCCGACAACAGACGCCAATCGTCCTTCCTTCTCCGACAACATCGCAGAATACAAGAAGCGCTACAAGAACTTGAAGTGGGACACATACCTCACACAAATGCGCTTTATGCTCGATATTTTGAACATTGCTCGTGAGCGCAAAACGCACATGGTGATCGTCGCCATGCCAATCACACCGATCAACAGATCTCTACTGAGCGACCTCGCCTGGGACACATACAAACACAGCATCAAAGTCATTGCTCAAGCCAAAGGCGCTACTTTCATCGATATGGAAGGAAGCGGTAAATTCGCGTTGAAAGATTTCAGCGACACCGTTCACTTGCATTCAGGTGGCGGCGCCAAACTTCTTGATCTGCTGGCAGAGCGCCTCTCAAGCGATCGCGCCGTGATGACAGCGCTCAATCAACCAACAAAAATCGACGACCATTCCACCACTGTTGCCGGCTTGAAAGGATCACTTCAATGACCGGAACCATGACACCACCCGTGGTGGAGCAAGCACCAACGATAATCGATGCAAACGCACCACTGCCGTTTGTGGATCGTCGCAAAAACGGTCCTCGCTACAAACGCGGCTACCAGAGCGTATTTGTGCTAGCTTTTGTCGCCTATGCTGCGCTCAACCTCTACATGTCTTTTGCAGCTCCGATTGATTTCGATCCATACAATTACGTTTACCGCGGTTGGTCGTGGTGGATTCTCAACGACCTGAGACGACATCCGCAGCCGCACAACGTCGCGCTGCTAGGGTCTTCACTGATGGTGAGTGCGGTTGCTGGAACGGATGCCAACTTTCTCAACGAAAAGCTCGACCTTACCAATTACCACAAAGCCGCTTACCTCGACGACAGACTGCAAGCTAAATTTGGTGGCAAATTCAATACATTCAACCTCTCTGCGCCCGGGCAGATGCCTTCCGACGCCTTCATGACGTTGAAAGCGATGGTCAACACGGCTGACCGTCCCGAGGTTGTAGTCTATGGTGTTGCACCAAGAGATTTCATCGACAGCACTCTGTCGAGCCCGGTCGACACAGAACCATTCCACTATTTGAAACGCATCGTCAATCTCGATGACGTCTCCAGTGCGTTGTTCAGAAGCCCACAGTCCAAGCTGGATTTCTGGCTTTCTAAGAGCCTCTATTTCTATCAATACTCGTTAGACATCGGCATGGCAGTGAATGAGTTTGTGACAGAAAAGCTCGCAGCGATTCTGCCACCAGACAAGAAGCATCCGTTTACCTGGTGGGACCGCACCAGATTATTGCCGAACTACTTGCCGGGCGAAATCAAACCAGGCGCCATGATAAGCGCCCCGATGGACATTGAGACTGCACGGTCGCACTTCGCGGACAACACCAGGGAATATATTCAACGCTACAAGAAACCAGACAGACACATCTACAAAACGCAGTTCATTTTCCTGAACAAGTTAGCTGAATTTTGCCGGCGCGAAAAAATCGAACTTGTGATCGTTAACATGCCGATCACGCGCTACAACGTAAGCATCCTCAAACCGCAAGTGTACTTGAACTACATCCAGGCGCTGCGCGAGTGGTCGTTCTACCATAACTTTCTTGCATATGATCTTTCGAATTTCGAAAAATATGAGCGCTCTGACTTTCACGATTCAGTTCACTTGAACGCATTTGGTGGCAAGAAATTGTTCGACAATATTGTAGAAATACTTGGTTCGAACATCAGAACATCGACAGCGATGGAACTGGCTGGCAAAGAGCTTGAACGTCATCGCGCCGTAGCTGAGTACAATAAAAACGACCCCAATCAATCGGGGTTGAAACCGTTATGAGCACGGATAACAGATCTGCGATTGCGACGAGTGGAACAGTGCCTGGAGCGGCTGGCAGGGCGACGGGGACACCGGCGAATGCAGCTTCAGCTGCGACAGTAGCCTCGCCGGAAACTGAAAAATCTGTCGCTACTGTCTCTTCTGCGTACGATACTCTTAAGAAGTCCGAGAGCCGTTCTTCGCTTTTGACGTGCCGCACGCTATCAGCATTTTTACTGTTCATCGTTGTCAACATAGCGATATCGTATGTAGTGCCTCACCGCGCCAGAGTCATTGACGAGGCATACATTCAGTCAAATGGTTCTGAAGCTCGCCAGCAAGGAAAGTGGACCTGGTGGATCACGCGCAACTATCTGGGACGTCGACGCGCGCCGGATATCGCCACGATGGGCAGCTCGCAGATGGGCTCAGCAACCTTCTCGGCTGATGCTCACACCTTGAACAAAGTGCTCGACTGCGTGCTGCACCGCAGCAGTTCTACACTCGAGAAAGCGCTGTTCGACCGTACCGGAAAACATGTAGACACCTTCAACTTCTCGATGGGCGGTTCGATGGCGTCTGATGCATATATGTTCTCCAGTGCCCTCTTCAAAGGCGATAAGAAGCCCAGAATGGTAGTTATCGGAGTCAGCCCGCGCGATTTCATCGATAACACCCTTCCCTCCGTCAGCTCAACAGAACCATTCACTTTCTTCGCGCCATTCGTGGATATGGGCGATCTGAGTCATGTCGCGTTCCCAGATATCCTCGCCGAGATGAACTTTTTCGTGAAAGAGAATCTGCCGATAGAACGCATTCATGACGCGCTCGATCAGATGGCGAAAAACTATCAGAACGAAGCGCCTTCTCAGATGACGGCTGTACCCAGGGCTTCTGAGCACAAGTCACTGTTGCGAGCTGTGCTCGGCTCGGCAGACGAAGTTCGCCTGAATGAATGGCTGATACCAGCTACGATACCAGCCTGGATTTTCGAAGACAACACCAAAGAGTATCTGAACAGATTCAGAAATTGCCGACCACCAATCTACAAATCAGAAAAAGCATTTTTCAACGCCTTCCTCGCCAATATGGATGCACTGGGCATTCCTGTGCTGGTAGTCGGAATGCCCAGCCTGGCAGCTAATCGCACGATCCTTCCAAACGACTTCTGGACAGAATTCAGAGGCGATGTCGCGAGCATGTGCAAAGCGCACAATGCCAGATGGGTCGATCACACCGACGATGCCGATTTTGTGTTGACTGACTATCTGGATACCGTTCACTGCAATGCGAGCGGCGGAACCAAAATATTCAACAAAATCGCAGAGGCGATTGTCGCGGACCCTGAACTGGGAGCGGTCGTTAAATCGGCGCCAGCTCGGGACAACAAACTTTCCGACAAACCTGCTGCCACCTTTTAGGTTTGATCTGATGGCAACGAGCAAATTGTCTGGCGCGAATTTTATATCGAGCCAATTTTTCACTGCAACAGTATTTGTATAGGCTTATGGTCGACAAAATTCTCTTTCTCAGCAACAACAGAGAAGACAGTCGAGCTGCTGCGCACCTCTTCCGCGAACAAGCATCAAAGTCAAACCTGGCCTGGGAATCAGCAGCCGGTACAATTGACGATGCGGAACAGTTAAGCAGCTCCGCTGCAATGATCGTCATCGTGGAACCAACATCAGCATCAAATAAGATACCATCGCTTTCGGTGCCAACAGAAGTCTGGAAATATTCAGCGCCGGAGGATTTCTCAGGGACGATAGGTAAAAACCTTGCCAACCTGATTGTTCGCCTTATCCTGAAAGGAGGCAAACGACAGCCTTCCGCTGAGAGTGCTTCCGCACTAACTCCAGCTCCAACACAGTTATTGAAAGCGCGAGCACAGACTGCCGTCAGAGTCGGGCTGGAATCTAAGGGGCGCGGAGGTAAGAAAGTCAGCGTCATCACCGGACTGCCGCTGAGCGATAACGAGTTTGAGGATCTGACGACGAAGTTGAAGAGAAGCTGCGGAACTGGCGGCACCTACAAAGATCAGCAGATCGAAATACAGGGCGACCACCGTGCCAAACTAATGACGGAACTAGAAAAGCTCGGGTACAAACCGAAACGAACTGGTGGCTGAATCATCCCACTAAATCGACCCGTCAGAGCGCCGCTGATTACTAATTTCGACCCGCAGCGTACTGGTCTCGACTAAAAATTTCCAGCATTAAGGATTCTGACTGCCGCACTTGCAGCCCCGAAACCATTGTCGATATTCACGACCGTAATTCCGGGAACGCAGCTGGATAAAAGACTATTGAGAGCAGCGTGCCCACCTGCCGTAACTCCGTATCCCACGCTCGTCGGCACCGCTATAACCGCAGATGGTACCAGCCCCGCCAGCACAGTAGGCAATGCAGCGTCCATGCCAGCAACAGCAATAATTATCGGAAAGTTCTGTAAGGCAGGCGCAGCGTCGACGACGCGCCAGAGCCCCGCCACTCCTATATCTTGAAATAACGAAGCGACATAACCATAATATTCCAGAGTTTTGGCCGCTTCCGCCACCACGGGCGAGTCGGACGTGCCACCAGATACGATTGCCACCAGCAAACTGCGATTGAGCTCAATCGGTTCGCCCACAACCGCCGTGGCCGAAATAGGGTCGTATGTAATGACCGCCCGCGTCTCTTTTGGGAGCCTGGCGTGCTGTTCCGGGCTCAGTCTGGTGAGAAGAACGCGACGTCCTTCCTCAAAAATTTGTCCGACTATGCGGCTGATTTGATCGATACTTTTGGGAGCACACAATATGCACTCGTCTAAACCGGTGCGGTCGCGCCGGTCTCTGTCTTCCATAAAATCGTCGGTCAATGTCATTTGCTTGCTTGTAAAAACGCGCTGCCAGTGCGATACGCGGTCACATCGAGGGGGTGGTTTTTGAAGCGAGTCGCCAGTAAAGAGCGAATTTCTTGCTCAATCGACTCGTCCTGTTTGATATTCGATGAAATTTCCGGCAGGGAATTTTCATCAATCTCGATTACTACCTTCCCATTTCGCAACCTGCATCTCACAGTTCTGCAAGAATATTTTGCAGAGATGAATAATTCGATGGCGTTGATACTTCTGAGTTCGTCAGGCTCGATTGAAATCCCCGTCTCGACGCGACTGGCAAGGCAAGGCGCGGCGGGCAGGTCAGCATATTGAGAGATGCCGTAAACCGGTGCCAGTTCACGAATCGTGCTCTTGTCGATGCCCGCTTCAACGAAAGGATGCCGAACGCCAAAATTCTCAGCCGCTTTCAGACCAGGGCGAAATTCGAGCAAATCATCTCTGTTTGTTCCGGACAAAATCACGGCATCGGTGGCAGATCTAATTGTGCCGTAGAGAGCCGATTTGCAGTAAAAACATCGGTTGACTGGATTCTCACGGTAGTTCGCATCTTCGAATTCGTTAGCATCAACGAGGCGCAACGTCCAACCAAACCTGTTTGCACAATCGCGAACTCTTTCCGTTGCCTGACTCGGAACAGCAGCGGAAACGGCATGATACATCGTGCATTTCAAATCAGCCTTTTGAGAAAGGGAAAAGCAGATGGCAGATAAAACAAGGCTGTCGATACCGCCACTCAGAGCGACTGCGACATCATCGAGTTGGCGGATAACTTGTTCTATCTGTTGTGATTTTTCAATTGTGCTCGTCATTGGATTCCTTCAGAACATTTTTTTCGGCGGCGTTGGCAAGTTTGCGTATGTCATGGCAGTTGGTAGAAGCAGCGCTCAAATCATCAATATCAACTTTCGCTGTTCTAGTTCCGCCCGGTCTCTCAGCGACTTTTACTCGCACGCGGGCGTCACCTACACTGACCGGAGTTATTTCGCGAGACAGAATCGTTCTCGAAACGATTTGATGACGCACACCAAGAGTGGTGGTTGAACTTAAAATAAGATTGATGATCTGCTCATAACGCTCAGCTTGCGCAAGTACTTGAATGCTCATAACGACGCGGTTTTTCTTTCCATAGACAGACGTTTGAATGACATCAAGCACACCGTCAGAGGAGCGTAACTTTTCCAGACTTACCGACAATTCCTCACCCGTCATATCGTCTATTTCGAAGTTCAGAACGGCTACTGGCTGCTGTTCAACCGGCAGGGAGTCGAATGTCAGGACTCGTAAAACGTTACTCAGCGCAGGAAATTTCTTAGTGCCGAAACCATGACCAACAACTTTCAACTCTAATGCCGAGGGCATTTTCATGGAAGGACTGAGATATTTCAAAATGGCAGCGCCGGTGGGCGTGATACGCTCGCCCAGGACGCCGTCATCATGGAATACAAATCCACGCATGATTAAAGCCACCGCCGGTGGAGGCACTGGCAGTTTCCCATGTGCACTGTTTATAAATCCGCCACCTTTTGGAAGCGAGGAGCACGACCAAGTTGCGCCTTGCAAGTAGTCAATCGCGCAGGCAGCACCGATGACATCGATTACAGAATCCCAACCGCCAACTTCGTGGAAGGTGATGGTATCAACGGGCACTCCGTGAACTTCGGCTTCGGCTTCGCCGATAATTTTGAAGATGCCCATACTGTGCCGACGCACTCCCTCAGGCAATTTGGCTTTTTCGAGAATCTCCCGGATTTCTTGATAGGACCGGTGTGCATGCCCATGTTCTCTTGCCTGAGCATAGCGGTTCTCGTAGGTTTGCAAATGAGCAAAATCGTGGGCAGGTTCGTGACCGTGTGCATAACTCCTCTTACTGTGCAAATGCTCAAAATCGTGAGGATGCTCGTGTTCGTGCGTATGGTCATGGTCGTGGGGATGAGCGTGATCGTGAGAATGATCATGGTCGTGAGGATGATCATGGTCGTGAGGATGAGCGTGCCCATGCGAATGCTCGTGTTCGCGTAAATTAGTAGGCACGCTTTCCATTTGGGTCACTTGAAAATGAGTGCCCACAAACACCCCGTCGTGTTTCGACTCGAAATGAATAGCCACACCAGAGAAGGCCGCTTCAGCAATAACCCGCTCGATGCGCAGTTTCAATTCTGGAAAGGCGTTCGACATCGCAGCGATGAACATGTCGCCGGCAATTCCGCCTAGAGGGTCCAGATGAATGTGCAAAACAAGGCCTCCGTCAATACATAATAAAACACTTGGACGGAAAGGCGGACTAGAGGGTCAAACTAGACACAATTCGAAAGTCAGCAGTGAAAAATAAGCGCCAGAGAGCCAATCCCTTAAGGAATGGCAAACTCTGGTGCTTTTGAGTGCGGCGGCGACGTTACTGGCGAGGAAATTCGGCTTGGATGTTACCCATAGCTGTGTCGCGCTTCATTCTAAATCTGTTAAGTGGAACCACGTTCTGACCGGCATCAACGGACTGTTCACAAGTAGCAACCTGGCTCAATCCACCCACACGACCGCCATTAGCTAACGATTCAGCACACTCGACAAGCTCGCCAGAAGCGGACTGGTCCGCACATCCGTTGGACTCGCCCGGAGAACTCTCGATTTCTGCTGCCTCGGCAAGCTCGCCTGAACAACAGTCGCCAGGCTCGGCATCTTCGGCACTTACGCCAGACTTATCGACTCTCTCAATCTCTTCAGCGATGTGCATCACTTTTGCAGCATCATCAAGATATCCGCTTTTCATAGCTTTTATGGCAATGCTTTCAAGTTGCTTAATGGCTCTACTAACGTCTTCTTCCATGGCTCCGTCCCTCCGTCTGCTATGACGCAGAGTCGGCAGGAAAGTTTCGCGAAACTAAAACGCAACCGATTGCGGCATCCTGGCGGCTGGGGCTCCCATCCAGGTCTTTGAATTTCATTTTTCTTTGTGTTTCGCAGACTTGCGCACGGATTTAGGCACCACTTCTTTGCCTCTTATGCCGCTAGTATCTGTATTCAATAATTTGTCGAAAATAAATGTCAGATCGTCGCGGTAAAACACATCTTGCAAAAATACGTGGCTGCCGGGCGGCCAGAGCAGATCCGTCCCGAATAGATCGTCATCTAAATCATGAAGATAGCCTTTATACAAATTGGGACGCTCCGAATCGGTCTTGAGCGCGAGCATATACAGTCGCGGCAGCAAAGCGGAGTCATGCTCCTCCATAGCCATTTTGAGCTGCTCTTCTGCCTTTTTTGATTGACCATTCAGTGCCATCATTCGCGCCAGCTTCAAGTTCAGACGGAAACTCGGCGACAGCTTGAGCGACTTCTGCATCGACTCAATTGCCTCGTCTTTTTTGCCTAGAGCCCAGAGCGCTTCAGCTCTGGTTTGATACAAGCCCGACGCCACTTTTCCTTCGCGCAGAATTTTGGTGCTTACCCACGAAAAAGGAAGAGGATGCCCCCGAATTTCCTCCGCCTGTTCGAAAAAATGAGGCGCTAATTTGCGCTCTATTCGTGAATCACCGACGGCTGTGAATTCGCACAGATAGTAGTTCTTCAGCATCTCCAGGTAGCTGAACATGCTGAAACCTACATCCATTAAAACGAGAAACAAGAATACTGCGCCGATCTGTTGCACATACGTGGTGCCTTTCACATCTGGTTGCGATAGGCGTTTTGTCAAACGCTCGTTGAGCTTAAGTGCAGGATTGTGACAGCGCATCGCATCAATCAGTAACTTCTGGTCCGCCGCACTGGCGAACCCGAAAGGTACTTTGAGAATTTCCTCGCTATCAACCGGTCTGAACAGCGCAATTTTGGATTTCTTCTCTCGTGTGCTGGGAGCCCCACTCAAGGCCCGCGATAGAATTCGCAAGTTGCCCCAGAAAGTCAATTCAACTTCATCGATCGCACGCCAGACAACGTGACGCTGCCCGAAACTTAACCCAGGTTCGAGATCGGTGTCATTGAGCCGCAACCACTGCCGATATACACAAGGAGGACGCCGCTTCCAGACCGGAGAGAAGAAATTGCAACCTGACTCACTTTCCACCCATGTCAAAAAGACGTGCGTTACACAAAGCGCTAGCAGCGCGACAGGGACGCCGAGCCAGGCGACATTCACCTCAAACCAAAAGTCGTTCGAATACAGAGTTAGAAAACCCAACTCGAACACGATGAAACCGATCGCTATCAACGTATAGCCCTGGTGCCCAAGAGTCGTTCGCAGCTTGATACTGCAGTCGGCGACATACGTCGACGTCGGCGTCAGGGAAGCCGCCTCCAGACTTTCAGAACCATCCGCGCTCGATGCAACGCTCATCACTCATGTCCAAATTAGTCGCACCAATCATATGCCCACTGTCTCGACCTCACCATGGTTTAAACACTAGGATGGGGTTGGAAATTGAGAAATCTGCAAATAACTTGACGTCGCGATCAATACTTGTCAGTGGAAGCTGGACCGCCCTCGGTGCTCACCACACAGCAAACCTGGCATGCCAGAAGCGCACGATACCTGACTCCAACAACCTGACTGTTTTAACCTGACGGCGTTGACCCATCCCCCACTGGAGAGTTTTATCAGACTCGTTCAGCTCACAAATAAGTTGCATGCTTTTGGTTGAGTTTACGGCAACATCTTTTCCAACAAATTTGCCACCACTCTTACTACCACCACTACTCGGATTTAAGAGTCAAGTCTGACGGAAAGGGTATAGCCACCTTGTCCTGAAAAAACGGAATGTCGAAACGGGATTAAATTTTTAGCCTATCGTTTCATTCGAATACATGAGCTGGCTACGGGAATGTAGGCGATAGACGACACTGTCAGAGTTGAAGCACCATGAGCGATGCCAAAATGTGAGCACCCACTCTACGCTAGCGCGTCCTGCTGCAACCACCTATACTATCTGGTATCTTGTGTGAGGGCTTGCCGCGTTTAGCAAGCCTGGCGCTCGGGCACATGGCGTTAAGACGGCGGTGTTGAAAGCAACCAGGTCATTATCAGACGCATCATGGTTTGGCAAGAGCTTTTGTTGTTTTCAAGGTGAAATTAAATGGCATCCATTCGAAAGGCTATTGGCGATTTACTTGTCGACAATGGTCAGATCACACCCGAAGAGCTTGAGCAAGCTGAAGCCGAGAGAGTGAAGACCGGCGAGCCAATCGCTGCTGTCCTGGCGAAACTAGGACTGGTCACCGAAAATAGCTTAAAAAATGCGCTGGAACTGCAGTACGGCGTCAACTACGTCAATCTTTCGAAGAGCGAACCTGAAAACGAACTGATCTCGCTATTACCTGAGTCTGTCATCAGAGCACAGCTGGCGGTTCCAGTTTCTCAGCAGGGAGAACGGCTCACCATCGCCATGGTCGACCCGAGCGACTCAGCCGCGGTCGATGAAGTAAAAAACAAATTGGCGGGGCGGCAATTGAAAACGGTCGTCTGCCTTGAAGAAGAGTTTGTCAAGTTTGTCAACAAGGCTTTCCATGTCGAAGAGAAGTCGGGGAATGGCTCGTCAGCGGAGAGCACGACGTCAGAGAATGGCTCAACAGCACAGTCTCAGCAGTCGGAGAGTGGCGCCCAGGTAAACGAAAGCTTGAAATCTGGCTCAACTGAGAAGTCGGAAGAAAGTTCGAAAGCTGGAGAAAGTTCGAGTCTGAAGGCTGAAGAGAGTTCCGGTTCGAAGTCTGCTCAAAGTTCAAAGGTTGAAGAGAGTTCGAAATCAGACAACGCAATCACTGCCGAAAGTCCAGAGAAGACGGAAGAGAAGTCTTCTTCAGCATCAGAAGCAAAAGGCAACGGCTCGACGACAGCAGCGATGAAGCCCTATTACAACGAGCCTGAGATGTACTCGACTCAGGAGATGAAGGCAAGACCGGCGCCAACATCATTTCCTGAAGCAGCTGACCGAGAGGTGCATCCTGACTCAATTAGCGAATTAGACCTGGCAAGACGCGCTCAGGAAGAGGCGATTGTTCTGCTAGCCAATCAGATTCTGGGCAGCGCAATAAAGCGCCACTGCTCCAACATTCACATCTCGATGGGCGCCCGCGAGTCAGTCGTGCACTATCGTCTGAACGGTCGCCTCCTTGTCGACAGAAAACTACCGAACGCAGTAGTAACCGCTCTGGTAGCTCGCTACAAAATGATGGCTAGACTCAATTTAGCCGAGCGCAAAGAGCCGCAAGACGGACACATAAAGGTCAAATCTGCATCGAAGGAAATTGTCTGCCTGATCTCCGTAGTGCCAAACGACCACGGCGAAAGCATAGTTATCTGGATTGTCTAGAATTCAGTACAGCAGCCACTTTCATCCAAACCCACAAAACGCCGGTTCCGTTTAAGCGAACTCCTGTACGGGCAGGAAGTACTGGGTGTCTGATGTAGTGTCAGCGGCGATAGCGACACGCACCGTCTGGGCAAGTCTGAGTAAGGTGGCAGCACCAGGTAACAGGGACAGAAGAATGGCTCTAATCAAGAAGGAAATCGGCGAATTACTCGTAGATAATGGGCTGATCACCGCCGAGGAGCTAAAGCTCGTTCAACAAGAACGACGCAAGACTGGCGAACCGATTAGTCTGATCCTGTCGCGGCTAGGTCTGGCCAACGAAAGTCATCTGAAGAATGCACTTGAACTGCAGTTCAATTGCAATTATGTAAGCCTGGCGAAGACCAAGCCAGACTTTGCGGCGATGGATTTACTGCCTGAAAAATTGATTCGTCAGCATCAGGTGGTGCCATTTTCGCAAGACGGCTCCGAAGTGGTCGTGGCGATGGTGAATCCCAACAACTTGATCGCCCTCGACGATATCAAATATCGCCTCAAAGGCATTCGCATCAAGCCGATGGTCTGCACCGAAGACGATTTCCAGCACTTCATGGAAACGGTTTACGCGCACAAGCAGGAAGAGCTTCACCAGGCCGGAGAAGCTCTGGCTGACCAGACGTTTATTGAGTCGGAAGTAGACTTGAGCACGCTCGATGTGATGTTCGATGCCGACGACGAAATCAATGATCTAGATCTGGCAAAACAGGCTCAAGATGCACCTATTGTGCATCTTGCCAATCAAATTCTTGCAAAAGCAATTAAGAAAAGATGTTCAGACATCCACGTCGAGCCGCAGGATAAGCACGTCACGGTGCGCTATCGCCTCGATGGCGTGCTATTTGTCGATCGCAAATTGCCGAAAGCTGTCATGGCAGCTCTCGTCTCACGTTACAAAATCATGGCCGACCTCGACATTGCCGAGCGCCGTTTGCCGCAAGACGGTCGCATCAGAGTGCGCTTCTCAGGCAAAGACATCGACTTCCGTGTCTCCTCGATTCCGAGCAAACACGGTGAGAAGGTCGTTATGCGTATCCTCGATAAAACCACGACCACACTGGGTCTGGATAGCCTGGTGACAGACCCCAGCACGCTTGAACTGGTGCGAGATATGGTCAGCAAGCCATACGGCATCATCTTCGTTACCGGTCCGACAGGCTCAGGCAAAACGACGACGCTCTATTCAGCGCTGGCAGAGCGCAATACGCCTGAAGTGAACATTGTCACAGCCGAAGACCCGATTGAGTACGACATGCACGGCATCACACAGGTGCAAGTGCTGCGCGAAAAGGGTCTGGATTTCGCTCGCATCCTGCGCTCATTCTTGCGACAAGATCCAGACATCATGCTGGTTGGAGAAACTCGAGACAGAGAAACGGCGAAGATTGCAGTTGAAGCGGCACTCACAGGTCACCTCGTCTTCACCACACTTCACACCAACGACGCTCCCGGTTGCATCACCAGACTTGCTGAAATGGAAGTGGACCCATATCTGGTGGCATCTGCAACCATCGGAGTTATCGCCCAGCGCCTGGTGCGAAAAATTTGTTCTGAGTGCAAAGTGCAGTATGTGCCGGAGCGAGCTACTTTAGAGTATCTCGGTCTGCTCGACAAAAATAGTGAACGCATTGCGGATTCGATTGCACAATATTATCAGCTCAATTTGAACGAAGAAGGGTTGCCAATATTTGCTCATGGCACCGGATGTGATGCCTGCAACAACACCGGCTACAAAGATCGGGTCGGCGTTTTTGAAGTAATGCGCTTGAACGACGAGATTAGAGACCTGGCGGCCAAAGGTTCCACGACCTCAATGATCAGATTTGCAGCCAAACAATCAGGAATGGTGCCTTTGAAAGACTACAGCATGAGGCTGGTCGGACAGAATCTCACCACCCCCGAAGAGGTAATTCGCGTCACTCTGGCTGATACCACCGGCGAAAACACACTCTGTACGAAATGTCGAAACCCGGTCGGTGATGATTTCATCAAGTGTCCGTTTTGCCAGCATGAACTGAAAACGTCTTGCACCAGATGCGGCACCATGCAGCAAGAGGGCTGGACAAGCTGCCCGAAATGCGGTTTATCGAAGGAAGAAGCAAATCAGGAAAGTTGCTGCCACGGCTGCGATGCAGAAATCGCTGGAGACTGGCATATTTGTCCGTACTGCCAGACCCCCAGACACATGGTCGAACGGGTCAATATCACCTAGGAAAGATGGAGCGCAATGCTGGAAATTCAGGAACTGCTGCAGCTCGTTTTTGACCGAGCCGCGTCTGACCTTCATCTCAAGGCCGGACAACCACCGATTATTCGCGTCGCAGGCAAACTGATCAAATCGACTTTGCCACCACTTACCAAAGACGAAGTGCAGCGTCTGATCTTTTCCATCATTACATCAGAGCAGCGCAAACAGCTTGAACAGACCTACGAACTTGATTGCAGTTTTGGTCTCGACGGCATCGGACGCTTTCGGGTCAATGTATATAAAGATAGAGGAACCTATGCCGCCGCACTGCGCGTAGTGGCAAGCAGAATTCCGTCATTAGACGAATTGAACCTGCCGCCAATCGTCAAAGAGATAACGCAAAAGCCTCGCGGACTGATCTTGATTACCGGCGCCACCGGTCAGGGCAAGTCCACGACGCTGGCATCGATGATCGACTGGATCAATGAAAATCGCTCCGAGCATATTCTCACTATTGAAGATCCGATCGAATTTATCCATCAAAACAAACGATCGATTCTAAGCCAGAGAGAGTTAGGGCAGGACACTAAGAGTTTCGCAAATGCTCTCAAAGCGGCCCTTCGAGAAGACCCCGATGTCATTCTAGTAGGTGAAATGCGCGACCTTGACACCATACACCTGGCACTGACGGCAGCAGAAACCGGTCACCTCGTTTTCGGAACTGTGCACACATCATCGGCGGCTCAAAGCATCGACCGCGTCATCGATGTCTTTCCACCAGACCAGCAGCAACAGATTCGCATCATGCTATCCAACGGTCTGGTGGCAATCGTCAGTCAAACACTGCTGCCTCGCCTGCAAGAATCGGCGGGTGGAAACCCCGTCACCAAGGGAAGAATTTTAGCTGCCGAGATTCTCGTCAACACACCAGCGATCGCAAACTTGATCAGAGAGTCGAAAACTCCGCAAATCTACTCGACGATGCAAATGGGTGGTGCGCTTGGCATGCAAACGCTGGAAGCATCACTAGCAGGACTCGTCAAAAATGGCTTGATTAGCCTATCGGAGGCGATGGCAAAAACGACACGCCCCGAAGATCTGGAAAGACTTTGCGGAGCAGCAGCAAAAAGTTCATCGGCGCCAAGCAAAAATTACGGAAGTTTCGGTGGCAGGTTCTAAGCAATGGTGGAATTTAGCTACAAAGTGCGAGACGCGCAAGGACGCATTCAAGAGGCATTAGGTCAGGCCGAGACCTCCGCCATTTTGCGTGCGCGCTTGACCTCGCGCGGTCTGGACGTGATTGAAATTTCCCAGAAGACAGACGGAATTGATTACAAAGCACTACTGGAGAAAGCGAACGGTCTTTTCGAGCAGGTGACGCTCAAAGACATGGTTGTCTTCTCCAGACAGTTTGCAGCCATGGTTTCAGCTGGTGTGGCGATGTTGCGTACATTGACAATCATCGTCGATCAATGTCCGAACAAGAAAATGAAACACACGCTCGATGAAGTTCGCAAATCAGTTGAAGCCGGACTCTCGCTTTCTGATGCCATGGCGAAACATCCAAAGGTATTCGACAAACTCTATGTGTCGATGGTCAGAGCCGGAGAAGCAGGCGGAATCCTGGCAGAGGTTCTCAAGCGACTGGCAGACTTCCTCGAGGCTCGTCAAAAACTGAATACGAAAGTGCGCTCGGCGATGGTTTATCCAACCGTCGTTCTGGCTGTTGCCGTACTCGTCTTCTGGGCCATGTTGACTTTTATACTACCGATTTTTCAGGGTTTGTTCCGCAACGTAGGCGGCGAATTGCCTGCCTACACTCAATTTCTGGTTTTTCTTTCAGAGTGCATGCGTTCGATTTATATGGGCATCTTCGTTGTGCTCGTGCTGGCGGGCGTCTTCCTCTTGAAGAGATACTACGCCACCGAAATTGGTCAGCTGCACATCGATGGAATTCTTCTGACGTTGCCCGCTTTCGGCGATCTAATCAAAAAAGTCGCCGTTGCTCGCTTCAGTCGAACTTTCGGAACCCTTATCCGTGCAGGGGTTCCAATGCTGGCAGCGCTTGACGTCGTTAAAGACACCGCCGGCAATGCTGTCGTCAAAAAAGCGGTAGACCGCGTCTACAACGAGGTCAGGCAGGGCGGCAGCATCGCCAAACCCATGTCTAAGACAAATGTGTTCCCGCCCATGGTCACCCAGATGGTGGCTGTGGGAGAAGAGACAGGGAAACTCGACGACATGCTCTCGAAAGTCGCTGATTTCTACGACATGGAAGTCGAAAACGCCGTTGAGGCACTAACGTCGCTGCTCGAACCCATCATGGTTGTGGGCATTGGCGGCATAGTCGGGTCGGTAGTAATCGGGATGTATCTGCCTATTTTTACAGTCATCAACCAGTTGCATTGAGTCGAACCAGCTACAGACTGTCTTATAAACCGCTCAGATTGGAAGCTGGTAGCTTAAATACACCAGTGTCTGCATAAAGATTGGTGTTATTTGCTATTTTTGTTTTACAATCTGGCTATACCCCTACAATAAGAAAACAGTGGTTGACGAAAACGTGATAGTAAGCAAAGACAGCTTGCCCGCAAAAGGCGCCGCCGTGGGCCCGGCTAATGGACCCAAGCCCGAAGGTGGAAAGGGACAAGATCAGATCCATCACTGGCTCTCTGTCTACTCCGATACGCGCGACCCGGCACTGCGTGATGCCATCATCCAGGCGTCTCTGCCACTGGTGAAACGCATCGCATACGGTCTGGCTCGACGCTCGACCGACCCTGTCGAAGATTTGATTCAAGTCGGATCTATCGGTCTTATCAAAGCCGTCGACCAGTTCAAACCTGACGCTGGAGCCAAATTCCAGACTTACGCCACCCATTTGATTACAGGCGAAATTCGTCACTATTTACGTGACAAAACAGCTATGATCCGCGCCCCACGCGAATTACAAGAGTTGTCATTCCGCATCAACAGACTGGTGCAGAACCTCACTGCCCGGTTGGGACGCGAGCCAAGCGACACCGAAATCGCCCATGAGCTCGAAATTCCTGTCAGCCGCGTCAACGAAGCTTATGAAGTCGACCGCCGCCGCACCTTGATTTCGCTCGACCAGGCGCTTTCAAACGACGCAGGCAGCGAACAGTCGCTCATCGATACCCTTATCGACGGACGCTATCAGCTCCTTCAAAACGCAAAAGAAGACCGTTTCATGCTCTCAGAAGCAATCAAACAGTTACGCGATGGCTTGAGGGAAGTCGTACATCTGACTTTCTACGAAGATTTGAGCCAGACTGAAGTCGCCCGCCGCCTCGGCATTTCGCAGATGCAGGTATCGAGACGGTTGCGAGCCGCTACAGCTGAACTGAACAAAATCATCACTCAGAGCAAAAAAGCAGGCGGACAGAAAGGCGGCGCATGACAGAGGCTGCGATTGAGGCGTCCAAGCTAAGCAAGGACGTGGTCAGCAGTTTCTTGCGTAAACGCGTGCGGGTTCTTCATGGGCTCGACCTGACGGTTGAGACCAGTGAAACATACGGTCTTTTGGGTCCTAATGGAGCTGGAAAGACAACCACGCTCAAGATTTTGCTCGGTCTGATGCGCCCCACCGAAGGCAGCGCTCGAGTGCTGGGGCAGACTGCCGGCGAGCCTCAGGCGCTTGCCAGAGTCGGCTTTCTCCCTGAACAGCCTTACTTTTACTCGCACCTGACCGGGCGAGAGTTTATGGATTTCGCCGGACGTTTGTTTGGATTAGATGCGAAACAACGCGCCGCGCGCACCAAAGAACTGTTGGAGCTTGTCGCACTGGATAAAGCGGCTTATGACAAGCCAATGCGAAAGTATTCAAAGGGAATGTTGCAGCGTCTCGGCATTGCCCAGTCGCTTGTTAACGACCCGGATCTGTTGTTCTGGGACGAACCGATGTCTGGCCTGGACCCGATCGGGCGTCGCGATGTGCGCAAAATTCTAGCGTCGTTAAAAGAAAGGAAGAAGACAATCTTCTTCAATTCACATCTGCTCCCTGACGTGAATGAAGTCTGCGACCGAGTGGGTGTGCTCAATCACGGCAAACTGGTGGCAGAGGAAAAAATCAGCACCATCTCCTCAACTGGCAACTATCGTGACTTAGAAGATTACTTCTTGACCGTAGTTGGTGAATCGGATAAGAGCGCATGACTGGAAGCATGAGCAAAACCAACGCTTTGAGCAGCATCACGGCGATAAGCCTGAACACGTTCCGAGAAACGATGCGCGACAAAATCATGTACGCATTCATTCTGTTTGCATTCGTTATTTCGCTGCTCTCGGTTTTGCTCGGAAGCCTGTCAGTTGGGCAAGACGTCAAAATATTGCAAGATTTCGGACTGGCGGCGATCTCGTTCATAAGCGGTATCATCGCCGTTTTCGCGGGCACGAACCTTGTATATAAAGAGTTGGAAAAGCGCACGGTGTACCTGATCTTCACCAAACCGATCACCGGCTGGCAGTTCATTGCTGGGAAATATCTGGGACTTGCGTCGTCTGTGCTAGCCGTGGTCATTGCGATGGGACTGTTCCTGAGTGGGCTCATCTGGCTGATCAGGCCGGAGCACACACTGACAGCGTTGCCGGCCGTTTTACAGTTGACCATGTCGGCAGTAATGTTTGTTTATCTGGAATTATTGTTGGTAATAGCTCTTGCTACTTTCTTCTCGACTTTTTCAAGCCCTGTGATGAGCGTTCTCTTTACGCTGGCGCTTTGGCTGATTGGTCATTTCGGCGAGTCGCTCAAACAACTCGGGCAACTTTCACAAAACCCAGCCTTTGCGCAGTTCGCCAATGTCGTCTACGAACTGCTACCAGACCTGGCCGGGTTGACCAGGACACGTTCGATTTTGATGTACGGTCACAGCCCAGGTCAGGAAGTGATTACTCTCCTGACCTGCTATGTTTTTGCTTATGTGGTGTTACTGTTGGTGCTGGCATCAGCCGTAACAGAACGAAGAGAGTTTCCTTGATATGTTCGACCCAATCACAAGCAGCTCCATCGGTCGCGACGCACTGGCAGCGGTGCTCGGTTTGTGCGTGGGCAGCTTTTTAAATGTACTGGCGTTGCGCTCGGTCAAAGAAGAATCGCTGATCAGTCCACCATCGAGTTGCCCAAATTGCAGCCACCGCATTGCTATCTACGACCTGATTCCCGTCGTTTCATATCTAATGCTGGGCGGGAAGTGTCGGCACTGTCGAACACCGATTCACTGGATGTATCCGTTGGTTGAAGTTTTTACGGCCTGCACTTTTGTCGTTCTCCTGCACGTCTACGGGCCAAACTTCGATGCCTTCACCACGTTCATGGACTATGGCAACCTGATAGGCATGGGGATATTTTGCAGCACTTTAATCGCCATCACCATCACAGACTTCCGCGAGAAATTGATACCACACGAAATTACTTACCCATCCATGCTTCTTGGCATCATATATAGTGGCATAGTCCGCAACGACGCTCAGGGCGCTCTGGTCGGGGTCGGCATCAGCTACATGCTTTTCGACTTTCTGGCTTTCTACGGCACCAAAATCTACATCAAGGTACACGGAGATCCAGACGATCCAGAAAATAAGCACAAGAAGATTCTCGTCGATCGCGATCGAGAAGGGCTGCTCGTAACTGGCCCAGACCCGGATGTGCACATTCATCACACACTTTATGCGGCCAACGACTTTACGGGCGAAGAATTGATCTCAGTCGACGAAAGCGACGACGAAGAATTCACTGTCATGGGTGGCGGAGATGCTGTGCTTTCTGCCGTGATTTCTGCCTGGTTGGGGCTTCCGGCGCTGGGGATCGCCCTGATGGTCGGCTTCATGATGGGAACGGTGATGGGAGCAGCCTACCTCTTCTATGAGATGTACAGAGCCAAAGTCCTGAAAAACTGCCTCAAGCCAGCATTGATTGGAGCCGGTATCTTTGTAATCTTGATCGAGGCGGGACTGCTGTTTATGAAATTTATAAGCTCAAAGTCTGGATTTGAGATGCAACTGCCATATTTGCAGCTG
>DATNPY010000014.1:0-69139 GCA_036702955.1 Drouetiella sp.
TAGACTTTCGATTTTGACACTACCGTGCACAACGAGCACGGCAGGCTGATTTAATCAGATTTCGGAAAGCAAAGCGGAAAGGAAAAGCTGTTCCCATCAAATTAATATGCTGTCCGAAAGTCGTAAGATCATAGCATGTACAATAGACTCCGACTCAGTTTTAGAGGGTATTTCAGTGTCATCAATTTGTTCACGTGCAGCGCTACTGGCGCCGATTTTCATCTTGCAGACTTTAGCTGCACCAGCCTGGTGTGCGCCACAAGCAAAAACAGACTCCCATGACAAGCCCGCTCAGAAAGCTTCATTGCCGATCGTCTACGATTTTTCCGCCAGCTACTGTGTGCCATGCAAAGTGATCAAACCGATCTTCGAAGAAGTCGCTAAAGAGTACAAAGGCAGAGTCGACATGCAAGAAATCGACGCCGAAGCTGAGAAAAACAAGGAACTCGTCGACAAGTATCAAGCGACAGCATTTCCTCTCATTGTTTTTGTCGATGCGCACGGCAAACGAACCGGCGACTTCAATCGAAAAATAACCAAAAAAGAATTAGTCGATAGAGTCGAAAAATTGCTCGCGAAATAGCTTATCCTGAGCATGACACCGCTCGGAACTTAAGATGCCTGAAACATATACCGGTACGTTCGTCACCCTCGAAGGACCTGAAGGGGCGGGCAAAACGACCCAACTCAAGCAACTGTCCAAGCAATTAGATGTGCTGGGCATCGACCATATCGTCACCCGCGACCCGGGCGGAACCCCGCTTGGGCGGCAAATTCGTCGAATTCTTCTCAACCCGGAAAACCCGGTCAATCCAATGTCTGAGCTTTTGCTCTATCAGGCTGACAGAGCGCAGCATGTCGGCGAGGTAATCATGCCCGCCTTGAAGGAAGGCAAGCTCGTTTTGTGCGATCGCTACACCGACTCTACAATGGCATATCAAGGATACGCGCGTGGCATCGATTTTGAAATCATCGAAGATCTGAACCAGGTGGCGACGGGTGGTTTGCGACCCGAACTGACAATTCTATTTGACCTGGAAAGCAGTGAAGGACTTTCCCGCTTACATCCTGGCGGTCACGATCGACTCGAGCGAGAGGCCATCGAATTCCACCATAAAGTGCGGGAAGGCTATCATCAGCTGGTCAAAAAAGAGCCGCAGCGCTGGAAAACCATTGATGCCAGCAAACCAATGACTACAGTGCAATCCGAACTCCGCAAAGTGCTGAGCGAACAGCTCGCTGGAAAGTTTGATTTAAGCGACCTGTAAACGGCGGCTCTAACACCGCATATGGTGCATGCTGAGTGCAGTTAACCGCATCTGAAGCGAGCAGAATGGTGTGCTCTACTGTTCACGACGTTCTGATTACGAACTATGGCTTGACGCGCTGAGCGATTTCGCCACCCAGTGAATCGACGTCACCCCGGATACTCGCTTCCTGCGAGGCATCCAGAGCGCCTCCGGCCGCAGTACGCAAACTGCGCTCTTTGCTCAAAAGGTCGAGGCAACGCTGCTTCAAATGGGTGAAATCGGCGTCTGAAATCTTGCCCGCAGCTTTCTGCTCGTCGAGGTATTTCAAAGTATCCGAAAAAATTGTTGATAGCGGCGGTTGAGCTGGTTGCGGTGATGAAGAACCACTATTGATTACAACGATAGGCGCTGTATAGCTCGATCCATAGCCATAGGTCCATGGATAGTAGTAGCCCGAAGGCGCCTTCCAGAAATTGAGACTGCGCCCGTTAGTAGTCAGTCCGAAGAAGCCGTTTCCCATCGACACCGGAGCGCCAAACGAGTTGATAGGCACGCCGTTGTAGGCGTATGGATTTCCGAGCCTGTTGAGCCAGGGATTGTATCCGTACCCACCAATCGGGTTGTACAGAGGGTTTGAGCCGTATGGACTACCAGCATAAGGGTTGCCGTAAGGATAGCTGTAACCGCCGTACGGATTGCCGCCGTAGAACGGAGACGCGGGTATCAAGTTGCTGCCGCCAGGACCATTGCCCACATAAGGGTTCGACTGGAATCCGATAGATGCTCTCTGTTGAGCCATGACGGGACTCAATGTGAAACCTAATGCCATGAGGGTCAATATTATGCGCTTCATATCAATACCTGCTTTTCGCCTTTCGCTTTAGCTTAGCTACCAGTATATCTTTGAAATTAGGAGCCACGGCTAAAGGTAGAGACGATCAAAACCACTGAAAGTTCATTTCTTCAGCAGAAAGATGCACGCAAATGAGGCTCCAGAAACAGATGAAACCCATGGAATTGATGCTGAAAACGCCAGTAGATGGCAAATGTCCCTGAACAGCAAGCGAGATTAAACCTGGAACGAGCAATGCTGCACAAAAAATTGAGAGGCGTTTGCCGACGGAAATAAAGGGCTTACCGATTTTCGGTCTGTTTTTGAGAAGTATTACGCCGAGCACAGCGAAGACAACGGCAATTGCAAGACCGTGAATGGCGGCATCGAAGAAGACGTGGCAGATGACCGCCTGAAATGCCTGACCAATCATCTCGATTGTCTGGTGTAGATTGAAACCTTCGCTGATTCTGTCCATAACCGTAATCCTGCAGAGAACACGGCAAATAATATCGCAAATCAGCTACCGGTTAGCCTTTTTGAACTTTTTGTCACTTACTGGGTTTTGATTGAATCGGCGTTTTTCTCGCTCAATGCTCGACCGATGTTAATGAATGCCTGCGCCAGATTAGGGTTCAGGTCAATGGCTTTACGCCATTGCTCGATTGCGTCGTCTCGCCGATCCATCTTCATCATGGCTAGACCCAGGTTGTTGTAAGCGTAGGCGTCGTTGGGTGAAAGCTTCAGGCATTGCGTGAACTGCTCGCGGGCGTCCTGGTAACGTCCCGATTGATACAGCGCCGTGCCCAGATTGTACCGAGCCTCAGGATAATTGGGTTTGCGAGCCAGCGCTTCGTTCCACGTCGTCATAGCGTCATCGACATGGTTCAGATGATAGAGAGCTATGCCTAAATTATTTCGCGCCTGAGGAAAATTCGGATCTAGTTCCAGAGCGCGTTTCAGCGCGAACTGCGCTTCGGGGAAGTGTTGTGTCTTGAGCAACAAGACGCCGAGCTGATTTATTGCTTCAACATTTTTTGGATTGCGATTGACTATCTCATCAACTATTTTCTTCGCTCTGACTAGATTCCCGGTTTGTTTGTAAGCGCGCACCATATCGAGCTTTAGCTCGTCGGAGTGATCTCCCAGGCGCGCCGCCGCCTCGTACTCCATCAATGCATCATCGCTTCTTCCAAGCGCCGCCAGGGCATCTCCGAAATCACGGTAGTAAGCGGGATTATCACTTTTATATTTGAGAGCTTCCTCAAACTCAGTCACTGCGCTGTTGTTGTCGCCCTGCACACTCAACAGATGAGCAAGATTATAATGCGCTTCGGGATAGTCGGGTCGCAGCCGAAGCGCTGAGTAGAAGCTTTTCATCGCCTCAGGCAAATCACCTTTAGCCATCAACGCCGTAGCAAGATTGTTGTGGAGTTCCGCCTTCAACGGTTCAGATTCCAGGGCGGTTCTAAAATTCATGATGGCTTGATCGAGCTGACCTTGCCGCTTCAGACAGACCGCAAGGTTGTTGCGTGCCACCACATTTTCAGGCTGACGATTTAAAACTTCTTTGAACTGTTTGATAGCTTCGTCAAGATATCCATTGTGTACAGAAGCCAATCCATCAGCCAGAAGTTGCTCGGAAGGTACCGATGCATAAGACTGCAAATGTATTTCTGGTACCGGCGCGCCAATCGTGTCGGCACCGAAACCTCCTTCCAGCGGCGTCAACGTGTGCACGACAGATACCGACCCGCCATCACCGTCGCTGCGCAGGGCGTCCTGCGCCACAGCAGCGTTCGTGGCAACAAAAAGCGCACACATGCACGAGAAAATTGTGACCCTAACTACATTCTTATCCATCGACAACCGAAACCCAGTGGCAATTTCATTAAGCAGTCGTAGCCCATCAAGTATTCCAGTGACGCGGTTTCTTGTAAACTCTGTTCAGTATGTGCCCGAGTATCTTGCCATAGGAAAAGTCATGCGAAATTTGTCAACATTAGCTGGTTTCATCGCCATCTCCTCGGTCGCGGTCCTGGCGTTGGGAGTGCCGACACATGCAGAAAAACCAGCCGCTGCACCGCCGGCAGATGCCTTCTCGAAAATGGACAGAGCGCAAACCCTTGTCTACAACCTCAATCGCGTCGCCGGTTCGACTGGCTTTTACTTGCTTCAGGATATTAGAGGCATCGACACGATGGACCACGATCTGACAAAAGCTCTCAGGCAGGTGCAAGAGGTTGATAAGACGTTTGGCAGATTGCGCGGCAATCCAGATAAACGAAGCCTGGAAGCAGTTTCCATCAAGATTGAAAAGGCGTTGAACAGTCGGGCCATCTTTGAGGAAGACTTGAAAGACGCTTACTTAACTCTGAAATCTTGCATTCAGGAAACACTCGTAAACGACACGGGCAAAGCAAAATAGCCGCAGCGCTGGCAAGCAAAATATCCTGTCACGTTGGCGTAACGCTCGTCGCCTATTGTCAAGTCACTTACCAGACCGACACACATCCTGTTCTGTCAGGATGGTTCAGGAGCGCTTGTGAACGCTAATGCATACGTTTTCAATGATCTGGATTCGGCTTTAGCTGAAAGCATCATGCTGCGGAGTATTGAAGAATCGCTGCCAGACTTGTGGATTGTCGAAGACCTCGACATACGCGAGGCTATCCCAGACGAAGAATTCATGCTCGAGTGGCGTTATCCGGGCAAATGCAACGTGCAGGGCATCGTACCGGAGGTAGACATCACTGAGACTGCTAGAACAAATCAAAATTCTCATCAGGGATTAGCAGCACAGGTGCCGCGCAGCCAGCTCGTTGCCCGCGGCATATTGTCTGGTGGACGCACAATCAAATCTGACTACTAGTGCCCAGGATAGTACGGCTGTGGTATCGTTTGAGCTACCGACCAGCTGTATCTAACCTGCATGCTCAACCTGCCAATATCAAAGCGGATTCTTTTGTTCATCACGATTCCCCTGGTAATCGAAAGCGTTTTCTTTGTCGTGCTGTTTCAGCAAGTTCAGGATTTACAACAAGAACTTAAAAAAGAAGACGAAGCCGCAGATACGCTGGTGCTCGTCAACCGAATTCTTGTCGGCGCCATGAGTGGTGCGGGCAACCTTTTTTCTTCGCAGGCTTTTCATCAGCCAAAGCTGTACAACCAGGCGATGAGGGACTTTGAAGAAGTCGACAAACACATCGTCGAATTAAAAAGAATCGCACCACCCGACGGGCAGAGCGCGACAACCGGCTTTGTGTCAATCATCGACCAGGCACAAAAATTGTGCCAGGACATGACCTCCGATGCGCATGAAGATGAATTCAAAATCGAAAACTTTAGAATGGCAGGGCAAGCCAAAAGTTTTCTGAAGCGTCTCCAGGTCGCCGGTCTGAAAGTGATCGAAGAGAAGACCAGATATAGAGATGAAGTGAGAGAGCGGACGCAAGCGATACGAAGCAAAATCGAATTTGTCATTCAGATTGGTATTGCCATCAACTTCGTCGTTGCAATACTTGCAGTATTGATTTTTGGCATGACTTTCGGTCGCAGATTTCGCGTGCTCTTCGACAACACGATGCGCATTGCGGCGAACAAACCACTGAATCCGCCATTGAAGGGTGGAGACGAACTCTCCAGGCTAGACCAGATCATTCACAAAATGGACGAAGAATTGCTGGTCACTCGCGTGCGCGAACGTGCCATCATAGATAATACCGCCGAGGTGATTTGTTCGCTCGACCAATCTTGCCGGGTCGTAGAAGTCAATTCCGCGGTGCAAAAGAGATTGGGCTACGCCGAGGATGATTTTAGAGGCAGCATATTCCAATCGCACGTGGTAGGCGAGCAGCGGCAATCCGTTTACGAATCCCTGCTGCAATGCAAAAACGAAAACAAAGAACATTCCTTCGAAACGCAACTCGTAACTAAAACTGGTGGCATTCGCGACGTGGAAGTTACAGCTCAGTGGTCTGAATTAAGCCAGGGAATCTTTTGCATTCTGCGTGATATTACCGTGCGCAAAGAGTCCGAGCGCTTAAAGCAAGAAGTTATAGCCATGGTCAGCCACGACTTGAGAGCGCCACTTACGTCGATAGGCATGTCGCTAGACATGATAGTGGATGGCATCTTCGGAGGCATCAACGAGCGAGGCATGAAAGTTGCCGCCGCTGCGCAACAGTCGGTCACCAGCTTGATTGCCATGATCAACGATTTGCTGGACATCGAACGAGCCGAGTCCACAGGAATTCAACTCTATTACGAAGACAGCAACTCCGCAAGAGTAATATCACGGGCACTGGAGGTAGTTAAGCCAGAGGCGGGCAGCAAAGCCATTGCCTTAACCGAAAAGTGCGACTCCGTGGAATGCACGCTCGACACCGAGAGAATCAATCGTGTTCTCGTCAACTTGCTCAATAACGCCATAAAGTTTTCGCCGAATCAAAGCACAATTACGGCTTCATGCAAGCAGGTGGGAGAGTTTCTGGAATTTGCAGTGAGCGATCAAGGCGCGGGCATTCCAGAAGATAAAATCGATACAGTCTTCGAGAAATTCCGTCAGGTCGGCACGGGCTCAGAAGGCGAGAAGAAGGGTAGTGGGCTCGGTCTGGCAATCTGCAAAACCATGGTCGAAGCTCATGGTGGAAGCATCGGCGTCAGGAGTACTCCTGGTCGCGGAAGTACGTTCTGGTTCAAGGTGCCGATCAGACCGCCGTTGCAGTCCGGACCTCAATCAAAATCAGCAGCTTGAACGAGCGAGCGTTTTCAGTCTGTCATCACAATCGGCAGCATCAATCCATTCGAATCGTATTCAACGGAATCGATGGATACACTCCTGACCTCAGGCATCTTTCCACTCTCGACTGCATTGTTCCATCGATGATAAATGACGTACCACTTACCGTCTGTAGGATCTTTCGCAAAAGAATGATGCCCGGGACCTGCATGCTTTTTGTCGGTGCGCAGGATTTGTCCCTGGTAGTGCCACGGACCGACGGGAGTCTTGGACGTAGCAAAATGCACACTGTACTCGTCTGAATTCCACTTTCCGTGACTGTACGACAGATAATAGATATCATTCCTGATGTGCATGAACGGAGCCTCGGTAAATTGAGGCGGAGTCTCTGACGTAACTTCTTTCTTGATGCTTACACAATCGTCATTAAGTTGAAATATCTTCAATTTGGCACCAGCGCTGCCACCACAATACAGGTAAATATTATCTGTCTTCGGATCTCGAAACACCATCGGATCAATCGCCTCGAAGTCAGAGGAGCCAGTTATCAGCGGTTTTCCACTGTCGACGAACTTGCCGTCTGGCGTATCACAAACTGCGACTCCGATACGACTTGGTGTTGGATTTTGTGGTCCGACAGCATAGTAAAGATAATATTTATTCTTATGCTTAAAAATGCCGGGTGCCCACAACTCATGGAGAGGCGCACCATCCTTTGGAATCCAGGCAACATCTTTCTCTTCGAGAATCGGACCCTGGCGTTTCCAATGGTGCAAGTCATCTGAGGCGTAGACAAAAAATTCTTTTTTCGATTTGTCCTCAGTAGTCGGGTAAATCCAGAACCGGGTACCTTCCACAAGAATGTCCGGATCGGCACCGTCAAACAGCGGATTTGCCAGCGCAAATGGTGCCGTACACATCACGGTTAACAACAGTGGAGCGATTGCATTTTGAAGTGATCTTTTCATTTCTAAATCTCGTGTCAGGTGTAAACAAAAGCAGCCCATTCAATGTTCTTTTCGACGCCTTGGCTGCTTGTTGATGACAACATTTGCTGTCATCTCTATCAGCTTTTCGAATCCAAAATGGCTTGCAAGTCTTTGATTGAGCCCTCACCATTCTTGAATCCGGGCGCATCAACAGGTTTCCCGTTGAAACTCATACGAACTTTATACTGATCACCGTCTTTGAAAAGCGCAAACGATAAATCTGAAGAATAAGGAGGGCGCGCATCGACAGGGTCGCGAAGAATGCTCATCAGCCCGGAAATTGTTGTGTCGTGAGCTGAGAAAAGTACGTATCTCAGCTTGCTCTTTCCTTCGGTTGCATTCTGAAAATAATCTGCGATTACTTTCAGCAATTCATGACTCGTCAAATCTCCAACCTGGTGCGGTTTGAAGCAGGAAGCAAAAGCCCACTCAGTCTCACTTTCTATTTCCTTGACGTCTTCATCGGTCAGTCCTTTCGGCAACGGAACATTGTGCAGCCTGTAAATATAAACAGCGTCACCCAAACCAGCAACGCCACGCAGTGTATCGATTTTTCCTCCGGTCAGCTCATTCCAACGCTTGAATTTTGGCTGCAGCTTCTCCGTTCGACTTTTCCATTCTGCAGTGTTGTGCACGTATTGATCGAGAGTGGGCGCTAACTTTGTGTTGAAATCCATTACCAGCAAAGAGTCTTCATTGCGTGGTTTCGTGTGAATCGGAATGGGCTGATAGAGAGATGGAAGAGCCGACTTTCCATCGATAGTAGGACCTGTGCCGATTGGATACAATCCCATCAAAACGCATTCTGCGCTCATCAGTGTGCGGTCGATGTCGCTCGATCGCACATACATCGTTTCAGACGAGTAATGCTCCGGCAGCAGGTGAAACTCCTTCACGTAACGCTCGCGAAACTTCTCACCCAATTGAAATTCTTGTTGCATTCCCAGCGGTGACAAATGCCCGAGAGGGAGTTTCTCTGTCCACGGCGCGTTCGGAATAGCGTCGATGGGCGCTCTGTCACCGTGCCGAATAACATCCACGGCGAAGACCATTTGCTCAGCAGCCATAGCGGCATTACACGCAAATGTACAAAAAAGCGCCGACAGAATTGATTTGAGTTTGAATTGCATTGGTTCCCTTTAATTGACGCCGACAGACCATGAGGGAGCATCGTGGTTAATCAAACCACATTCAGAGTCTGTCAGCGAAAATTAAATCAGGAATTAGCGCTCATCAAAGCGTCGGATAATTTCCTGAACTTTATTTCAACAAGATGTCGCTTAATTACGGCGATGGAAAAGACGCCTGAAAATCAAGGACTTCCTGTCGCCTCGATATTTTCAGCGTGCTTCAAATCTTGATTCGCCTCGGCGGTGCGACCAAGTTTTTTAAGCACATCAGCACGGTCAGAGTATCTTTCAGCGACAAATGCATCTTTCTTGATCAGATAATTCAAGTCTGCCAGTGCCTTATCGTAAAGTCCCTTCTTTCGATAAAGACGCTGCCTGATCTCGTATGCGCTATCAGGGTATTTGACACCGACGACATACACTGTTAGTTCGGCGATTGCCTGGTCGATCTGCCCCAATTTCTCACGACATTCAACACGCTCCAACCAGTATTTATTGTAATCAAGACGAGTATCTTTCAGCATCACATCTGGTGCAGTCTGCGGAACGAATTTGCTGCTCTTTCCAATCATATTTAGCGCCTGATTAAAATCCTTAATTGCTTTTTCTGGTTGATTGTTGCCGGCATAGCAACTGGCACGCCGCCCGTATAAGTTGGCGCTGGTCGGCTCTTTAGCAATCATGGCGTCGTATATTTTTATCGCTTCCGGAAGTTGAGTACCGCGCTTTAACGACTTAGCCAGCATCGAATACGCATAATCATACTTTGGATTGAGAGTTACAGCTTGATGGAAGTCTTGTGCAGATTCCGAAAAATGATAGCTGCTCTTCCGGTATGAACCGCGAGAGACATAGGCGAAAGCGCTTTTAGGGCTACCTTTTATCAGACGACTGTAGGCTTTTTCGATTTCGTCTGGTTTTTGGGCGTTCGAATAATGTCTGACAGCTTGATTATTCACATCAAAGTCGAGCGGATCTAAATTGATCGCAGTAAGGATTTCCTGCTCAGCCGCAGGGTCGTGGCTGACTTCATAATGTGCGGAGAGAGCAGCGTGAAGACGCCCATTTTTAGGATGAGCTTTGATGGCAGCCTGTAGTTTTGGAAAAATTGCATTCGCATCGGCGCTCGAATCCGCAAGGATGAGACCAGCCGAAGCAACTATATGTTCATCGCCAGGAGCTAGCTGCAACGCCTTTTTGATTTCCTGCCTGGCTCGATCAGAGTTTGGACTTGTCAAAGCATCAGCTTGCGCCAACATCTCGTGCCACTTAGGCAAATCTTGTCCAGCAGCCAGTTTCTTAGTGCAGAGAGCAATTGCTTCTGCAGTCTGAGCGTTCTGATAAAGAGTCCTGGCTTTCGCTAATTCCTTATCTGGTTCTTGCACCGCATATGATGCTAAAGAACAGGTCATCATGGTTGCAATTTGTGCCAGTGCTATCTTCTCGATTTGAAAAACCAAGTTTCGCATACAAAAATCCATCGAGTCTAACTTTACGTTAGCACGCAGTCAGCAGATTTTGCTCCTCAGCATGCAGCTTGTCAACCACCAAAAACCCTCATAACTCATTGATTGCGCGCCGGAGCAAAATACATATGAGACAATTTAACGAGTTCAGGTCGATACTGGACCAAATTAATTCGGACGTGTCAATTTGAACGGTTACCGCCGGTTCTTTCATGGCAAAAGTCCTCACCCATACATAATCGAGCCGAGCGCAATTGCGACTGCCTACCGTCAAATTAACCCATAAAGTCGCTCTTATCGTCGTAGTGCCACTCGCATTCGCGCTTATTTTCGTATCACTTCTGATTGTGAATCTGAAACAAGCGGAACAAGATATCGAAGCCGAAGCTCATGCCGAAGAAATCTTGATTCAAGTCAACGAAGCAATACGAGATGCGATGGGTGCTTGCGGCGGAATGTTGATTTTGCGCATGTATCACGAACCAAAAGTGCTACACGATACGACAATAGTCATCCAAAAACTAAAGCATGATCGTGATTTGCTGGCAGAGTCGGCCGAAAAATATCCAGAAGAAAAGGTAGATATTCAGGAATTTGTCAGACGCATAGATCAGGGCAGTTCGATGTTCAGACAGGTTCTGGAGATGACCGAAGAAAGCGAATCTCTTGGCACGCTGCGCGTCATGGGTCAGATGAAAACATTCAGCGAAGTTTTGAATTTCGAAGGCAATAAACTTGCCGAAAAAATGTCAGAGCAAGGAAAGATGTTTCGTCAAAAGCGCAAAGAAGACAGAATGCGCATCGAATTGTTGATTCAGATGTTTACCGGCATCGGTTTCGTCCTCTCCTTAGCCATCGGTTACAACTTGATGAACACCGTCTTCAAACGCCTGGCTATTCTGATGGGTAACACTGTTAACATTGGATTAGGTAAGCCGCTGGCTGAGCCTCTGGCTGGAGATGACGAACTGGCGCAATTAGATGGCGTCATGCATTTGATGTCGGAAGATTTGCACGAATCTCGAGTGAATGAAAGAGCCCTTATCGACAACGCCGCCAATATTATCTGTTCATTAGACAGAGGGCTCCGTATCGCTCAAATCAACCCTGCAGTAGAACGCATACTTGGCTACGAAGCCGATCAATTGTTGGGTACATCTTTGAGTTCAATAGTTCATGAAGATGAAAAGTCCAACGCTTATGAGCATCTGAAAGCGCTGAGTAGTGCGAATCCTCAAACAGCATTCGAAGCCAAAATCTTAACCAAATCCGGCAGCTATAAAGAAATGGATTGGGTGGCGCGCTGGTCGCAGCAAGACAAAAGTATCTTCTGCGTTGCACACGACATAACTGAACGCAAAGAAGCCGAGCGACTCAAGCAAGAGCTTTTCGCCATGGTCAGCCACGACTTGCGGTCTCCTCTCACTTCCATCAGTATGACCCTGGAGATGCTTGATGACGGCATTCTAGGTTCTCTGAATGAGCGCGGTGCCAAGCTAGCGGGCTCAGCAAACGCATCTATCAAATCGCTGATGATTCTTATCAATGATTTGCTTGAATCAGAGCGTATGGCACACCTGGGTATGGTGCTCGACTACGAACAAGCAGACCTGGACAAGATTGTTCAGCAAGCAATCGACTATGTTACCCCTGAAGCGAATAGCAAGAAGCTTGACCTGACCATTGAAGGACAGTGCTCAAGCGCACAGCTCGACCCGGAAAAAATTCGGCGTGTTCTTGTCAATTTGCTAAACAACGCCATCAAGTTCTCCAGCAAAGGCACCACGATTACGACTGTATTGTCGCAAGTGCCAGGCGGTCTAAACGGCAGCGATGCGATAGAAGTACGCGTGTGCGATGAAGGTCCGGGAATTCCACCAGACAAGCAAGCACTTGTTTTTGAAAAATTCAAACAAGCAGGGCGACGAGACGAAGGCGAGAAGAAAGGGTCGGGGCTCGGTCTTTCGATTTGCAAGGCTATTGTTGAAGCTCATGGTGGCATAATCGGTGTGACGAGCGAGCCGAACACACCCGGAAGCGTCTTCTGGTTTAAGCTGCCAATCGCCCCGCCTTAAGCGTGTTTATGCTTTTTGTTGGAAAGTTCGCTGGCGCTGCGCCTATCCTGCGCAGCAAGATCGGGCTTGCCCAGTTTGTCGTAAGCCTGAGAGCGAAGCGAATAGGTGTCCGAATTATCGTGATCTCTGCTAATCGCCTGAGAATAATCAGCTACGGCCTTATCGTACTGACCGAGTTTAAAATAACTGCTACCACGCAGGCGGAAAGCGTCGTCCTCAGCGGGATTCAACTCGGCAGCCGTAGAATAATCTGAGATCGCTTTCGCAAACTGCCCCAACCGATCGTAAAGTTGGCCGCGACGCAAATAGGATGGGGCGTCTGTTTTGCTGAGTGCGACTATTTTGCTCAAATCTGCCAGTGCCTTGTCTGGCTGTTTGTTGGCTTCATAAACTTTAGATCTCAGCTCATAGTAGGCAATTTCTTTTGGCTCTTGCGCGATGATGGCATTGCAATCTTTCAATGCCATGGGAACATTTTTCATCTCCAAATATAAGTTGGCTCGCTCTTTGCGAGCACCAGCATCAGCCGGGGACAATTCGATTGCTTTATCCAGATCACTGAGAGCTTTTGCATACTGTTTATTCAAGTTGTATTGCTGTGCGCGCAGAATGTAAATATCAACAGGAGAGACGAGAATCTCATCGTAGGTGAGTTCGCGCCCCTTGCACCTGCCAGTTTCTGCAGTGTCGGACATCGCCACAACGTAGGGATTTTTCGATAATATCTTGGTGAAATCAGCAATCGCGTCTTGCATACGGTGCACACGTGAATAACAATCGCCACGGAAATACAGTACCGCAAGACAATTTGGATCCAGTTTCAAGACGTAACTAAAATCATTGATGGCGGCATCAAGATTACCGTCATTCATTGTCGAAACACCACGGAAATAACGAAGGTATTTGTCGTTGGGTCTGAGCTTCACCGCATCATTCATAATAGATACAGCCTCGCCAAGCTCGATTCGAGAGCGATAGCCGCGCGCCCTCTCGATCGCACGATAGACCTGCGCCATCTGCTCGTCTTTCTCAGCCAGCTTGATCTTGCCGACGTGCCTGTATGCTATAGCACGATTTTTATAGTCAAAAGGAGCGTCCCAGTTGCTCCAGTCGATCTGTCCAAGCTCTAAGGAACGCGTCAGATCGGCGATGCCTTGCTCATACTTTCCGAGCTGGCAATAAGCAAATCCGCGGCGACTGTAAGCACCTCCAAATTTTGGATCTAACTTGATGACAGCATCACAGTCTTTGACAGCATCAGCGTACCGGCTGTTTCTCATGAAAAACTCAGCCCTCGCCGCCAGAAGAGCGGGTTGATTCGGGTGCAGAGCCACAGCCTTGTTGATAGCCTCTATTGCTTTATCGTCTTTGTGATGGAAGTGCAGACGATACGCACTTTCCAGTAAAAGAACCGATTGGTCGGCAAGTGCAGCAGTGGCTGTTGACAGGACCAGACAAGACAGAAGCGGCGTCAGGTATTTCAGGTGCATCCGAGTATCCAATAAACCTCAATCAAGTGCCAATTCTATGCTATTTAGCTGCGAATTGGATCAGCAAAGCTTTGACTCGCTCGTCCTTCACTGCATTAATCAAAGCATTGTAGGACTGAGCTGTGTCTTTGACGAAATTGTGTTGGACTTTCAAGCTGCTCATGTGTGGATTGTTCGGATTGGCTGCGTAAACTTGTTGGATTGCTTTAGTAAGTGCTCGAACTTCATCAATTGAATGGTGCTTGCCGTCTGCTTTGAGAATTCTTTCAGCCGATTGCCAGGGTCCCTCACCTCGCCTGACGGTTGCAGCCTTAATCATAGCCTCGCTTGGCTGGTACTCTTTTGCCACTGGTGGCACCACTTTTGGTGGTACAACTGGAGCGTCAGTAGGTTTTGTGGCAGTTAGAGCGGCGTCGCCGTGAGCAGTGGCGGCGGCAATTCTGACTGCGGTTTCAGGAGCGATGGTACCAAGAGCTGGACGGAGCAGCCCTGGTCTGAGAGCGCCTGGGGTTGTTTCTGAGATGACGGTGAATTCTCCGTCGATGATTGTCGGACCGGTTCGTCCACCGGTGCGTCCGGCACGTCCCAAAACTGTTCCGAGTTCGCGTCCCTCGACTGTTGCAATTTCGCGACTGCCTACGACCAGTTCTCTACCAGTTCCAGCAATTAGTTCTCTACCAGTTCCAGCAACCAGCTCTCTGCCGGTGCCTGCAACCAGTTCTCTACCGGTGCCTGCAACCAGTTCTCTACCAGTACCTGCAACCAGTTCTCTTCCAGTACCTGCAACAACTTCTCTTCCAGTACCTGCAACCAATTCTCTACCGGTGCCTGCAACCAGTTCTCTACCGGTGCCTGCAACCAGTTCTCTACCAGTGCCTGCAATCAGTTCTCTACCGGTGCCTGCAACCAGTTCTCTACCAGTGCCTGCAACAACTTCTCTTCCTGCACCAGCTACTACCAGTTCTCTTCCAGTCGAACCGGTTGCTCTGAGTTGAGTTACGAAGGCTTCGATTTCAGTGCGTGTTGATGGAGCCAATTCAGTAGCGCCCTTGAGTCCCTTGCCGAAGAGAGCGCCAGGTGCGACTGCCAGCAGTGCGTCGGCGCCACCGAGAAGTGACTGCCGGACCATGTTGCGAGTCGAGTCATCGAAATTTCCACCTTCAACTGACTTCAACAGTTCGACTCGATAAGCAGCACCAGCTACGGTGGCGGCAGGAATCAGTGCTGTTAGAGCAGCTGCACTCAGACCAGCTGTTGCAGGAATGGAAGCGAGCATGGCAGCAGCCATAGTGGCGTTGTAGATCAATTCTGCTTTAGCCTGTTCAGATTGAACCTGCTGCAGTTTCGCTTCGCTGAACAATTGATCGAGCACTCGCTGCTTGTCTTCAGGGAGAGTCTTGCGCATGTTCGAGTATTCTGTCAGGAGAGACTGGTTCATCTGCACGGCACGGTCCAGCGTCAAACTGGAAGCATCTGCAGCGGTGCCAGATTTATCAGCAGTCAAACGGCGATCGACGAAGTCTTGCACACCGTCACCGGTGCTGGCAGAAAGCAGCTTTGTGTATTCAATTGAGTGAGACTTATCGACTTTACTAAGGTAATCATTGTCAAGGCTGCTGTGATATTTCGCGTTGTATTCGTTCTTGAGATTTTCCTTTTCGGCTGGTGTAAGTGCTGCCAATCTTTCATTGAAGTCTTTGAAATCGCCACCATCGCCAATCACGAAAGAGCGCATTTGATCGGCAAGAGAAGCTTTGCCTTGCTGTGTGACAACGTTGTCGAGAATCTGACGCTGTTCTGTCGATAGACTGGCATGGTCACGGACCTGCTGAGGTGCTTTTGCGAAGTCTTCATACAGGGCGGTCATTGGCACACCTGCACTGTATTTGACACCAACGCCGATCTGTCCGTCGTTCAAAGCCTGGTTCCACTGATTAGGACCATTAAGGTATGGAACTGATTCGCGCAGTACATTGCTGAGACGGAAAGCTTCTGCAAACTTCGGGTCTTCCATGCGTTTGCTCATCTCACCGATACCGAGAGCCCGTGCAGCTTCAACCTGCTTGAGCTGGTCGACTACGGTTTTGTCTTGCAAAACCCGTTCCATATCACGAATTCTTGTGGTGGCGTCTGCGTTGTCCAGACCGTCTTTGACAACTTGCTGAACTGGAGTCAACTGTGGTGGTTTACCGGTTTCAGCAACCTGACGCAAGGTTGAATCGGCAAGATATCGTTGAGCCGAACCTTCCGGCAACTGCTCGGTGACGAACTTGTCGATCTTCTCGCGGAAACCATCAGTATTACTCTTATAGCGTTGTGCATCTTCAGGAGACATCGTGGCGATGCGAGCGGTGACAGCAGCATTGTCGAAAGTATCTTGACCGAACCAGTGAGTCTGTCTGGTGTCGTTCATCACATCAGTGACGGATCTCTTAATTCCACTGGCAGCTTCATAAGAAGGTGCATTCGCTTTGTCAGTCACCATCGCAAGAATTCTTGCCTTTTCTTCTGGAGTTGCATACGCATCGAGCGAACGTGCCAGTTCTGTTTGATACTTAGCCAGCTCAGCGGGGTTTCCGTGCAAGCGATCGTAATCAGCTTTGCTCATGCGCTCTGCTGCCGACATAATCGAATCAGTAGTGTGGCTACCGGATTTCTGAGTAGCAGCCAGGTCTGAGATCAATGTCTTGCCGCCGTGCATGAGTTGATCTTCAAGCACGCTCTTTCTAACCAGATCGATGTTGCCATCTGAATCGGTCAGGGTTTTGTTCATAGCGGCTTCAATCTTTTGCTGATATGCGAGAGATGCCTTCAATTCAGGCGTAGTGGCTAATTTGTCGGGAGTGGTTCCTTCTTTCGCGGCACGCTCGACCAACTCTTTGCCGCGAATGTAGTCGTTACGCTCACGAGTTGTAGCATTCGAAAGAGCGAGGTCAGTGTTGCCGGGATTATCCAGAAGACCAAGCCAAACATTGCTGTTTCCCTGGATGATTGTTGCGAGCGAAACGCGTCCTTCGGTGCGGATATCTTCGGCAACTTGTTTTTCGCTGGCGCTCTTACCGGCTTCGAATTTTTCCTGATATGCAGCTGTAAATTTAGGGTCAGCCTGAAGTTGTTTGAGGGCGGCGCGTGCGGCGGGCGATTCATCTCCAACAGCTTCGGTGAACATGCGCAGGTCACCAGCTTTAAGTGCGATATTTGCCATCGCAACTACGTCTTCGGGCTTACGGTCAGCGCCGACTGCGGCATATCTCTTGCCGTTCAATTCGATGCCGGCTTCACCAGCTCCGACTTCTCTTGGCTGAGCGCCCAGCATCATTGTGCGGACAAGGTCTTTGTTGGCGGCAGATACATCTGGATTGTCCATGATGGTCTGAAGGAAACCTTTGCCGTTGCCATCCGGACCTTTGAACTGCTTGTCGAGCTGAGCGAGTGTCTGTCCGTTCAGCGTTTCAAGAGTGCCTCTGAGCAATCTCTGTCCGGCTTCAGGATCATTTTTGGTCATTTCAAGGGAATGATTGACCAGACCTTGAATGTTGCTGCGCCCATCAACGCGATCCAGCACTGCAACTTGTGCGGCATAGTCAGTCGGGCTCAACTTTTCTTTCAAGTCGGCGCGCAGTTCATGACCAAAATGTTGACGGTAATCATTTTCAAGATTTTTGCGATCAGCTGCAGACATTGGTCCGATGATGCGAGAAAGTGCCGCGACGTCTGGCTTGTTGTTACCGAAGAATCCACGTTGATTGACGGCATCGTGCACGGCAGATGACTCGACGCTGATTGCATCGGCACTGAGTGTGAGCTTTGGCAAGGTTCCTTCTGTGACCAGACGGTCTGTTGAAGCACTGCGTGCCGTTGTCGTCGACGCAGCCATTTCGATACTGTCTGTGCGCGTGACAAATGCTGCCAATCGATCAGGCGTGGTGTCGACGCCTTCAGCTCTGGGAGAGGCGGGAGCTTCGGTAGATTCTGTTTTTGCCATATAAAATCCTGACGAAGATTGCAGGCAATCTCCATTCAGCCTTCGTGGTAAAAGTTGTAGTAATTAATCGGGCTCAGTACGTATGTTGTACTGCGCCCAAGTTACATCAACGTGACGAATCTTGAGATTGCCCTAATATGAATCGTTGGTCTGCAGAGCCGACTCTCTGCGGCCAGCAAGGACTCTAGAGTCCTCGACAAACACGGAACGTGGCGGCGCTCCATCAAAAGCAGTGCGCACAGGCGCACTCGCCGGCATGCTGTCAGGTTTCTGGTTAACAGGCATGGCGGAACAGGAATTTCCACCGGCGGCAAATGTCGAACCGTCAGTCGAGTATAGTGCTGAGCCCGTTGAGTAACTCACGCAGTCGGTCGGATAGTTTAAACCGATTGCATTCGATGTCGCACCGCCGGTCGGGTGGCTCGCTCTGCCAGCGGAGCCTAGATCGCCTTCGGTCGAATTGTTCGCGCCCTCGGTCGAGTAGCTCGTTCCGCCGGCGGGCACCGAGCTCTCGGTCGATTGGTTCGTTCCACCGGCGGACATCGCGCTCGCGGTCGATGGGTTTGTTCCACCGGCGGACACCGCGCTCGCGGTCGATGGATTCGTTCCACCGGCGGACACCGCGCTCGCGGTCGATTGGTTCGTTCCGCCGGCGGACATCGCGCCCTCGGTCGAGTAGCTCGTTCCGCCGGCGGACATCGTCGCGGTCGAGACGTCTGCTCCGCAGAGAAGCAGGGAACCCTTAGTAACATAATTTGCTCCACCAGCGAACATCGCGCAAGCGGTCGAATGATTCGCTCCAGTGCCGGAGATGGCGGCACCTTTGGTCGTATGATTTGCTCCGCTTATCGAATATGACGTGACGTCGCTAGCATGTCCGGCATTGTTTATTGTCAGGTCATGAATGTAATCAGACGAATCGGCACTATAAGCGCCAGAGAAGATTGGCACCCCTTCAACAGAGCTTGTTGATACTGGAGTGGCATCGGAGTTGTCTGATTCGTTGTTCTGTGGATACGCGACCGGAAGCGATTCGGTAGACGCATCGCCAGTCATCTCAAATTGTCCTGATGCAGATGTTTCCACCTGGAGCGCCAGCTGTTCCAACTTGTCGTAATCTTCTCCATCAAAAATTGGTACCCTCTGTCCGCTGCCTTCGTCAGTCCTGGAAATCTCGCGTCCCTGCGGACGCAATGCACAGAGGTTGCCGCTGTCGAGGGAATTAGCCGACTCAACTGCGACCGTAGTGATGCAAAAAATTAAAATCAAAAACCGATAAACTTTCAGTTTTTCCATGTAACATCCAGCCTGGCAAAATTGCTCAGGCTCCCTTGATTTAGTAAAAGTGGACGACAAAAAGATTTCAACACACGAAGTCTGAACCTACATCGTTACGACACCGTGACTTCTAAAAGTTCAAAGAAATGAAGATGAGTTTTTCAGCGAATCAACTGCAATCTGATAGGCAAAAATATCTCTGAAATTCCACGACTCAGGGTAAATCCGCTTTGTTTAAAGTCAAAAAGCTCACAATATAGTCAACAACACAGTCACTAAATCGACACATCCTCACATTAGACTACTAGTTAACTTACCAGGCATTTTGATCCTCTCCTTTGAAAGCAACAGATAAAGTTGTGCAGAAGTCAATTCTCGTTGAGAAATCAAATGAGGATGGCTCTCCAATTGACTGCGAAGTATCTGACGCAAATCACCCAGATGCAAGGGCGCTCACAAGTGAGCCAGTTCCTCAGACCATTCAAAGTGACCCTGATGGCGATAAGTCACCCAGACCGACAATTTCAACCAACGCTCTAACGCACTTTCCGGATGTAAAACTTCCTGGCAATCAAGGTCTGAACGCGCAAGGCAAAAATGGAAATGATGGCAAGTCCGTTAATAGGGTTCTGACAGATTCTCTCGTAGTTAGAAAAAGGTTGTTTGTGGCTTTAGGAATTGCAGCTTTCGTCCTGACATTTCTCGGCACCAAATGGATAGCAGACAGGTCTCAATCGGAGAAAGCTTTCAGGCACTACGTCGATCAGGCGCAGCTGGCACAAGTAGATTTTGACATGGATAAACAGGTTGCCGCCTGGCGTGCAGCCATCGCGGAAGCAACCAGACTTGGTGACCATCCTAAAGCTATCGGCGACCTCTACATGCAGCTGGCCAAGTGTGACCGTACCCGCCCGAAGTCGATGAAAGAGTTCGGCCAACCCAAGCTAGCGGCTGATCCAAAAGTTATTGATAATTTGCAGCGAGCCATGGCGCTTTACAAAAAGGAACCATACACGCAGCTCCAACAGATCATGGTATGCAGATCAATGCTGTACGAGCTTCCTATAGGTTTAGCCCCCTACGATATGCCAATTCAGGATTCTGAGACGAAGAGGCTTCTACAAACTGCACACCATTATCGAAAAGTCGGCAACGTTGCTTTAGCAGCAAAAACCTACGCCGACATCGAAAACAATAGTGAGGCACGTTATTCACAGTCCATTGCTGTGGACGACCCAGAGACGTATTTGAGAACGATTAAATCATCAAAGATCGAAGAAGTGGTGCCTCTTGCATCGGCGTTGTTGCGATGGTCTAGCAGCAACACGTGCGAGTCACGCATTGAAAGTGCAAAATATTACAACGCGCGAATCGATAGTGCTATCGCGAATGCTGGTCATCGCACCGGTGATTACGACTTCACCCGGGCGCTTGCAGATAAAATGTTTCAGCAAAGAGACTACTCATCTGCGTGTCAGCTTTATCTGCGATGCCAGGCAATTAAGGATTCTCCGCTCGTCAGACGACAGATCCAACGATGCTACGCAAGCGAGCATCCAGTGTCTGCAGAAGTTGCAGTTGAGACTGCCAGAGTTCTGGCGGAACTACTAGATCTTCATAAAGAAGCTTACGGTCCCAATAGTTCGGAAGTCACGAGCGCACTTGATCTATGCGCTTCCGGTTTTGAGTCAATAGGAAATTTTGACAGGGCCGAGTCGCTTCGCAAGGAAATATTGGAGCGCTGCAATTCAAGCAAAGAGACACTTGTCCGGTACGGCAGTTATCGTGCCTGGTTTGAAGCGAATCCTAGATTGTATGCGGAGTCCAGCTTGCTAAAGCTCTACACCACGGAGGGCAAAGTAAAAGAGGCACGTGATCTGTATTTCAAGTCACGATCAAGTTCGTCCGACTTGAATAGTCTCGACTTCGAATTTGTAGACTTGTGTTCGAGGGTTAATTGGCTGAGAGATCCAATGATACCGCAGTTGGTAGCATTAGACAGAGAGTCGCACAGGTCAAAATGAAAAAAGTTCAGCTAAGGTTTGCGAACAAAGAGAAACTCAAGGTGATTGAGCCGGTTCCGTGTCCGGGAATAGAGACTTCCGCCGCACCGAGCGTTGATAATGCCATCACCGAAAGTGTCGACACAACCAAAACCACACTCGAGAGAGTTGATAGCAGCGATAAGGAATGCGCAGCAACAAATAGAAAATCGCGCTCAAAACTTGCACAGGAAATAGTCATCCACAAATCGTTTCCGCTCATCATGGGGATAGTTATTGCTTCAACACTTGCGGGTCGCGCATATTTTGAAATGACTCGCAATGAAGATAACTTGCAAAAGCACAGAGCTGCGGCCGAACTGCTGGACTACGCACAAAAGCCAGAAACTGCATGTTTAATGTGGCACAAGGCGATCGAAGACGCCAAAAATTTGAACTTCAAAGAGAAGTTGACGGCTGATATGTATGCAAAAGCCGCCAGGTCAGAGAGGCAATACACACGTGATGTTTGGGAGAAGTTCCCTGTCCTGAGATCTGAACGTGCGGAGGTTCAGCGCACCCGCGCAATTGTGAAAGCGTACTATCAAAAAGAAGAAGACGATTTAAAGGCGGCATTGAAGCTTTACGAGAGAATCCCAGATACAAGGGCAGAGCAGTTGATTGCGCTGGAGCATTTACAGCAGCGTCTTGAGAACAAATTAAAAGAAATACCGCCCGGCTTGAACTATACAGCTGCGTTCACTCCGAGGAACAAACAGGGAGATTTCTTCTTTGAAGACCCTACATCGTCAAATAAGGACTTGATTCAGGGGCTTAAAGACTTGCTGTCATCGAAGTCAGACTCAGGGTTGGCTTCCTTTCAACGGTATTTGCGACAGGAGCGCGACTCACGTCAGTTACATGCCTCGGTTCTGGACAAAGTGTATGCAACAAAAAAGAATGACTACAAGACGCTGCAATTGCTCATCCCAATTGTTCATGAACTTATTTACTACAACCAGGACATCTATACTTTGCGAGACGAATACGAGTGTCTCGATTACATCCTGTCTTCGTTTATGAATCCGACAAATTTCAACGACAGATTGAATCTGGCTGAATCATCCAAAACGACACACGGCCAAATCATCGAATACATGCGTTGCCTGGGTATACAAAACGATGAGAATATTCGCTCAAAACTCATTGCGAAAATAGTCGAAGCCCGCAAAACCGATTTGACAGCGGAAGAACAAACAAAAATCGCAGATTACGTTGATTGCGTAAAAAAAACTAGAACCATCAGCCTCGAAGCTTTTGGCAAGGGACACCGCACCACTCAAGTAGCTACCGAAATCCTCGGCTTCGAAGAAGCGGTGAAGGGCAATTTCGCTGAAGCAGAGGCATTGCTTAACCCTATACAGTCGCAGTTGACCTCAGACAACTTTGATGAAGCCACGACCATTTACGATATAGCAGAAGTATACGCATCGCAAGGGAAATTTGATCTGGCTCTTGCAACCTACAAACGAGGGCAAAAGCTTGATCAACAGCGGATGCCACGGGATGGAATCTGGCAGGCGATTGCAAGAATAAATCTAGTCGCAGGTCATATTGAAGAAGCTGACAAAGCAATTGCTCAATTAAACAATGAGTCAACACTGTATGGCTCATCACTGAGCGGAAGCGGTGTTGACTCTTTGTTGATTGAGTAGTGTCAATTATTCTTATTCGATCGGTATTATTCACTCCTCTTAATTAATAGCCGTCAGTCTTTTACAGTTTGTCAGCGGAACAAACCAGCAAGGGCAGGGTTGCTGCGCAGATTGTTATCGATCACCAGCTCTTCATTGCGCTTGAGCTCAGAGCGGTTGCCGTTAGCCATTCTCAGCTGTTTTGCAACACTGTTCAACTCAGCTTGAGTCGCATCGTAGCGCTGACCTTTGTGAGCTTCAGCAATCAATCTTTCGGCGGCGTGCCAGTACCCTTCTCCAGAGCGAACCTTCAGTGCGTCGTGGACATTAGCAGGAAGGTCGTTGCCGGTTACGGTAGTGCGAGGAGCGACAACCTCTGGACGAACAGGTTGAGTCGTGTCCAATCCTCCGCGTTGGAGAGCGCGATCGGCGACATTATGTTGATGCGCCTGGTCGACAAGGTCTGCGGCGGAAAGATCTCTTCTTCCATAAACGTAACCGTCTTTTGTCAGTCCCTTGATATATTCGAGTGTATGACGGTCTTTGGGACTGAGTGCAGGATCTTTCAACTCCTGTTCGATACGTGAATTGGTGATGCCACCATCGGGACCCTTCATGCGCTCGTAGAGACTGGGTTTGCCGAGCTGTTTATCGAACAGGTGCGCAAAATCTTCCTGTCTTCCGCGGCTAATATCGTCGAGTCTGGTTGTTTGTGGTCTTCCGGACAATCTATCCCAATTCGTTCCAGAATCAGCTGCCAACTTTTGCAAATCAGCCTTAGAGTAGTCGGTGTAGGTGACGGCGTCACCTGTGCTGTACATCGGAGCGTGATCTTGCAAGTATTTCAAGGTCTGCACATTCTGCGGAGTCAGATTGTTGCGCTCAGGATATTTTGCAAGGTCATTGATTTTGCTGAGGCTCAAGCCGCCATTTCCATCACCAATTTTGTCGAGCAAGCTTCTTCCGCCACCTGGTTTAGCAGTCAAATCGTTCAAGGCTGCCTGTCCAGCTTGTGCTTCGGCGCTCATCGGCTCCGGGCGTTTAGTGCCGTACATGCGCTCCTGGGCAGTGAGACCAGCGGCTTCACCGGCACGCTGCAAATTGCCCTGCGATACATCACCACCCCACGATCTCAACTTGCTTACGGCTTCGAGAGAAGCTCTATCCTGCGCCGACAAACCGGGCTCTTTCAAACGGTCGTCCAATCTTTGACCCGAGACATTGCCGCTGCTGTCACGAACCGAGTCGTAAAGACTCTTTCCAGTCGCTGGATCTTTGCCATAGAAATTGCGCAGGTCGGCGTGCTGCTGTTCACGAGCAGCGAAAGCTTTGATGTCGCTATTAAAAATGTGCTGACCATCCGCCGAAATCTTGTTGAAATCTCTGAGCAGGCGCTGGGTGAGGGCTCTTTCGCCGTCTGACACGCCAGGCTGCTTGCCACGCTCTTCGATATCAGTGCGGCTTAAACCGTTCCAGTATTGCTGCCAGTAGCCCTTGTCTCCAAGAATCTTGCCGGCTTCCAGGGCTTCAGCACGTCCCGTGAAACCATCTCTGTCCATCTTATCGAGTGCACGTGTTGCGGCACCGGCTGAGGAGTTAGGACCAGTGATCGAATCCAATTCTTTTAAAAAGGGGCTGGCGTTGCCTGGAGATTGGGTGATGGCTGATTCAGCGCGCTCAACGCCCTGTCTTTCCTGGGTTGGGGCTTCACCATTGCTTACTCTCGTCATGAGGAACTCCTCCTAAAAGAAACTATCCGTGTGGGTGTCGGGGGCCGGAACACTGCGTTTTTATTGGCAAATGGCGTGTTCGATTCGGTGTCATTACAGTAAGAAACCATCGTTACTCCTTCGTGACGGTTCTAAAATTTTTCAAAGAGATCGGGATACATGTTTGGGCGAGCCAATCAAGGATGAAACCAAATCGTCCAGAAGCTTCATCCTTAAACCAAACCAACAGTCCTTATATAGGGAAAAGCGTCTTTTGAGGATGCGAATTTCAGGCAAAGCCAGCAATTCAAATCCATAAATAAAAACCCAGCAACGAACAGGAATACAGCAGTGCTCCGTCGTAACACAGAAGTCACTTTGAAGAACTAAGGTTATGACATTCTCCCCTCCACCCGTGACTTGACGAGACAGCCATGCAAGTTAACTATGCGACAACAAAGTGTGGCTTCTTTGAGTTGGTTGGATTTGAGTTCGAACTGCGGTCGCTGAGCAGTGTTCGATAGTCGATAAGTTTAGATAAGGGGGCAGGGGGCACCAGTGATGGTGTCCTCTACTTTTTTATACGAGTAACAATCAAGTAACGGAATAAAAATACGATAAGCGTAGGAACTTACTAATCGCCCCTCACACTCTTTCACTCACTGCAAGTTACAGGTAACTGATGCCCTTTGACAGAACACAGCAGCATTCAGGCGCGGACTATACAGAGTTCGCAGCGACATCTCATCACGCCGGGCGAAAAATGTCGCATGAGGCGCATGAACATCGACTGGATTTTCGTCCATCTTACGATCGTGATTTTGCGCAACACAGCGAAGGACAGCATCGCGGCGCCTATCGACCAGATCAGGCTGCAGCCGAGTTCGTGAGAACGTCACGTCATGCCCGTTTCGATAGGAACAACGACAGGCAATACGACTCCGGGTTTGACGGAAGGAATGATCCAGTCGGTCGCGAAATGCGAGCCATTGGAAGAGGAATCGAGCACGCTGCATCGATTGTTCAAAACGCATTTGATGCTATCGGCGAGCGGCTCTGGTCGCAGACACAATATAAACATGCTGTGAACAACGGTCGTCTGGGGTGCGCGGCATCAGTATCCAAATGCCTTCAGCGAACTGGTTTCAAGTACGCCGATCACGCTGGTGTCGGTGGACTTGTCGATCAACTGATGCAACATGGGTGGACAAAGCACCCGATTAGCGAGGCGCGACCAGGTGATGTTATTTATGGACATCGCGGTAGTGGTTGGCGTAACGGTGGTGGCAACGCACACATTGGCATCATGGGTGAAAGCGGCACTGCCTACGGAAATAGCTCGGCAAGCGGTAAGTGGACTAAGGCTCCACTGGAAGGAATTATTGGCTCACGAAGATTCGGTCAAAACCGCTATTGTTTGAGACCGCCAGGCGGTGGAGGAAGTGACGCTGACCAGCCTGAAATGCAGGTCGATCGGCAACCGCCCATGGGCGGCAGACGTCCGCCATTCGATGGACAGCGTCCGCCATTCGATGAACAAAGTCAGTATTTTGATGGGCAACGTCCGCTATACGATCGACAGCAACAGCGACCACGTCAGCCAGACAATGGTGGCATCGATGCCATCATGGACGGAAGAACATCAGCAACGGACAAACTTGCGGCAGTACAAAAACTATCTCACGACGGGGTTTCTCAGTTCAATTTCCAGGGAGCAGACGGTCAAACTTATTCCATGAGAACTGAAACTCAGTCGGTCGGCAGCAGAGAGATGGTGCATCTCTTTATCACTCTTCCCGATGGCAAAGAGCGTGTGGTGTTGAGAGGAATCGCTCGAAGCGACGGCAGTTTCGAGCAAGAAAAATCAGCGAATGGCAGCAGCGTAGATTTTTATGGCAAAGGAGCGGCAGCTGTTTACGGTGGCGATGCCACTGCGCGTAGAGATGCACCGACACCGGATCTCTATCAGTTCGATGGCACCGCCCGTAGAGGTATGACTGATTTATACCAGTTCGACGGAGGTCAACGAGGCGCTACCAGACCGGATTTTGCACCATACAGACAGGAGATGGGGCCAGCTCAAACAGATATGGGCGGAGGTCGACAGGATTTGAGAAACGGACCACAAGAATCCGCCGATCTAGACCAGGGTCAGGGCGGCGATCGAATGAACCCGGACAACTATGGTGGGAGACGCCCAAATCCTTACATCCGTCCGAATCGCTCTATCTATGACCGGTACAGAGAAGAGGAGGATCGCCGACAACTCGACCACCGCAGCCCGTTTGGCGACACAGTGCCAGACAGTGGCAACCAGAATTCGATCAATAAAATAATTGATGATGCTCAGCGCGCCGCTAACAACAGCGTGAATCAGCTTATCCGCACGCCTCAGGGTGTCTACATGCGAGCCAGAATGGACATAGACGCTGACGGCTCTCCACGGGCGCGCCAGATTGACCCAACCGGGCAGACGAAAACTAGCATGAGATACACCGACGGCTCCTCCATTAACGCAGAGGAAGTACCGTATATGGTGCTTCCTGGCGGGCAGTATTCTCAATTCGGTATTAAGCTTGGGGATATGTGCCTGGTGCGCAACAAAGAAAACGGCAAAGTCACCGTCGCAGTTTTTGCTGATGTGGGACCGCGTCAGAAACGCGGAGAGGGATCGATGAAACTCGCGGAGGAACTTGGCATTAATAACTCGCCTACACGTGGAGGTATAACTAGACCGAACATTGAATACCTGGTGCTGCCTGGAAGTGGGTATCCAGCGCAAAACCAGAGCCAGCTACTGGCACGAATCAATGCGCAGAAGCAACGGCTGGGCTTAGCCTAGTACGAATACTGTTTAGAGTCCTAGTACGAGTCCTGCTTAGAGTCCTGGAACGAGTCCTATTTAGAGTCCTAATACGACTCCTGATACGATATAAACGGCACCAGGTTACTGCGGCGCTTCAGTCATCTTGTAGCCGAGACCTTTCAAGGTCTTGATTAGCGAGGGTTGACCCTCCACATCAATTTTGTTGCGCAATCGCAGAATTCGCTGCCTGACGGCAATATCGGTAGCATCTGACTCGGTGGTGAAGACACGGTCAAGCAACTGCTGAGAGCTGAAAATGCGCTCAGGGTTTTTCATAAACAACTCGAGCAAAATCAGTTCGCTCGGAGAGAGTTCAACGGGTACGCCATTTCTAGAAACAACGGAAGTATCAACGTTTAATTCTAAATAGCCGACTTTGATCTTTTTCTCTTCCAACTCGGTCGGGCGCCGCAGCAATGCTCGCACACGCGCAAGAAGTTCTTTGTAGTGAAATGGCTTGGTCAGATAATCATCTGCACCCGTGTCAAAGGCTTGCAGTTTATCTTCAGTGTCGGTCTTTCCAGTCAAAAATAAAATCGGAATCTGTCCACCGTGATCGCGATACCCTTTGCAGACAGCGACGCCGGTGATGTCAGGCAATGTCCAATCGACTACAGCCAGGTCGTAATGAAAAAATTTGAGACGGTAAAGCGCGTCCTCACCTTCCAGGGTGTGGTCGACTACGTGCCCTTCGGCGCTTAAAGCCTCTTGAACAACTGTAGCGAGCTTTGGATCGTCCTCAACAAGCAGAATCTTTGCCACTGAATCACCTTTCCGACACTGACTGATTTTAGCATTAGCCAAAAATCGCAACCTTGTCAGTAGCGATCTTGACTTGGAGGGAATATAAGAACGGAAGACTTATCAGGGGTCTAATTTGCCTTACGACCAGAGAACAAAGCGCCCGAACGCGTCCCAGCCTGCTACGGTTTGGACAGCGCAACAACAGTCTGCCTTTAATCGAACGGCTCTGGCGAGTTTGTTCGCCGGAGTGTGTGCCTGCCTCATGGCTGCACCTTCGCAGGCACAGCATCATCAGAGTCAGCATCAACAACAGCATCAAGCTACAAACTCGGGACACAGTGCAAAGCCAGCCCAACACTATTCTCCAGCATTAAGTCAGAGCCAGATGTCCAACATGCTGGACGAAGTATCATCAGGCAAGGCACCAACGCTTCCTGCACACTCAAAGATGTCTGCCAACTCGCCGTCACCGCATAGCATGACCGGTATGCGTCCGCTGTCAGGAAACATCGTTCGCCCGCCAGCAGGCGGACTCATCAATCACGGCGGAATGGGCGTGCCGCACCTCTCAGGCATGATGTCGCAAGGGATGGGCATGCCGCACGGTGGAGGCATGGGGATGTCGCACGGGCTTACGAGCGGTGGCTTGACGCGTCCGCCAGGAATGGGGATGGGTATGGGAATGGGAACAGCTGGTCACGGCATGATGGGTCACGGAATGATGCCCATGGGCACCATGGGTGGTGCAGCAGGCATGGCGCATAACGGCATGACCGGTGGCGGCGCTGCACAATTCATGCAGCAATTCAAACAGAAATTTGGCGCTCTGATGCCCGGAGCAATGGGGGGTGAACAAGAGGGCGGTGAGTCAGGCGGTATGGGTGGAATGCCCGGCGGCATGGGTGGATTGCCCGGCGGCATGGGCGGAATGCCCGGCGGCATGGGCGGAATGCCCGGCGGCGGAGGTGGAATGCAGGCGCAGCTGATGCAGCGGCTTTTCCAGGGGCAAGCGCCTGGCGGCGGCGCAGCACGACCAATGAGCAATTTTCCCGGTAACAGGTCGTTATCCAGACCAATCTCACAGTCGCAAGATGATGTGATAAAGCGTCCTCCAGGCATGACAGGTATTCCCGGTGGTGTTCCTTCAGTGCCGAGTCGAACAACGTCATCGAGCACAGCAAGCGATCTGGAGCGGCAGATGGAACAGCAATATGGGAAATAACGAACTTTTTGGAAGACTAACTGTTCAATTACACATATAAGGCGCCCAACAAGTCTTGTACGCTCGATTCTGTCAGCAGCCAGCGGAGAGACAGAAATGAGCCACTCAGATTCGACAAATTCGTTATCCAACGAGAATCAAAAACATTCCGAAGAGTCAAATTTCTTGTCTGCATCAAATAAGTTCCTTCTGGATACTTACCAGCATCCAGAAGCGAGAGCGAGGCAAGCCGCTGCTGTCCTGGATGGTTGTATCGTCGGCGGTATCAAGGCTATTCCGGACCGCATCGTCAATCATCCTGTCGAGACATGCAATCAAGTGCTCATGGGCGCCGGAACGGGTGCTCTTTTCGGGATGGCAGCGACGATCGAGGCTCCTGTTGTTGCCGGCGCTCTGGCTATCGGAGGCGGAGCAATGACACTGAGCTACGCCTGGGACTTGGGACAGCGCCTCGGTCACGACCGAGATCTGCAAACATCACTTGATGGACTGTGGCGTAACGGCGATGCCAGAACCTATGAATCTTCAATCTCAACCATCGAAAACAAACTGGGCGGTGAATCTTTCAATGTCGCGATTGCTTCGTTGTCTGGCGGAGCTGGAGCAAAAGCAGTGAAATTTACTGGAGAAATTATAGGTCCAACTGCGATTAAAACAAATTTCTGCCTGGATGGTGCACCAAAGGCGGTGGCAGAAAACATGGGCGCCTGTAACCCGATACCTGAAAATATGCTAGCAATGGTTTGGCATAGAGACAGGCTTGGCTATGAATGGGACAAAATCGATAGCAAAAAGCTCGAGTCTTTTATTCAGAAAGCATCACTGTCAGAAAGATTACGTGTCATTGAATCAGCTATTAACAAGGACTCGCTTTACGAAGCTTACGACCACGCGGGAGCGAATCTAACGTGGCACAGCGAGCGGTCAGGTGCTTACGGTGATAAACACGACTTGCTTAGCCAACAGTTCACCAAGATTGCGATGGGCATTCGAAACTCCTGGGACGAGCCTCGTAAAGGATGGTTGGACCAAGCGCGCGAACACATCAAATCGACTCGTGAACAATTTGAAGATCTGCCCGGCTGGCCGCGCGACTTAAAAGTCACACCAGAAAATTTGCTCAATATCGATAGATTGTACAACTTGCCCCTTTCGAAACGCGTGGACGAAATACAAGCGCTGGTAAACAGCGGCATGCTCAAAGATGCAGCTCAATTGTCCAACACGAACTATGTCTTGCAGCGCAACGTTCACAACAACTATTTGCACAGCAATATCAGTGGCAGCGCCAACAAGCTTTACGATCCAGCCATCGCTGAAAGTTTCGACACTCTGTCTATAAGCCTGATGGGCACGTACAACAAGAGTGCGGGAAAAATCGCGCCCCTACGCTCTCTCGCAGAGATAAATCAGCACCTTGCAGCCCTTAGACAGGTTCATTGAAAGCACCAGATTTCGAAACCAAAAGGTGAGCATACGATCGGCGAACCTGGGATTGGTTGGATTACGATACTTGTGCGGCAACCAAATCAAGTCTCATAAAGTAATCCGCACGCTCATATTCGGTATCGTGTGCAAGCTTCGGCACCTCGACAAATCCACATTTCTTGTACAAGCCGATAGCTGTCTTCAGAGCTGAATTTGTCTCCAGGGTTATAGCTTTTGCGCCACGCCTTTTGGCTTCTTCGATACAACTTTTGACCAGATCGAAACCAATTCCGCGACCTTGATATGCCTCGTCAACACTCATTTTAGCCAGTTCAAACTCGCCATTGCCAAGATTTAAAATTGCCAGCGTGCCAACAATTTTTCCATCAATCCTGGCGAATAGCACGTGACCGCCGGGAGCAATGATTTCGGACTCCGGGTTTTCGAGAATGCGCATGTCTGCGGCTTCTGGTTTGAAGAATTTTTCAATCCAGGCGAGATTTAAGCGGAGAAAGTCGGCGCGATATTCCGGCGCGTAGTTAACGATTTCGGCACGAGTTAATTGAGTATTGTTCACTGCGTTCATCCTCTCTTTCACTGTCTTCAATGCAAAGTTTGCTTCGATCGATTCGATTTCTTTCAAAAAATTTCCACCGGCATCAGCAATCAAATTTTCAGCTGCGGCTCGAATTCGTTCCCATAAAGGTTCCAGCTCTGCAGCCAACTTTTTGCCCTTGGCGCTCAAGTTGACCAGCCGCTTGCGTCCATCTTTTTTGTCCTGGGCTGAGATGACCAGACCCTTCTTCTCAAGCTCATTTACCGTCAAATTTACAGCTGGGTGAGTAATACCGAGTTTAGTGGCAATCTCCCCGATCGAGCACTTTCCTTCGGTGTGCAACAAATGAAAAACAGGAAACCACTTCGGCTCGAAATCGAAATTATGCATCTTGTATATTTCATGCACGTCCTGGAAGAACTTTTCCGACAATCGCTTCAGTCGGCTGCTCATAGCGAGACTGCCAAGACTTATGATGTGATCCATTTAAGAACTCCGTAAGCATTTACGTAAGCACTTACCTATTTTACCGATAAAGGCGAACCTGTCAACCATTTGATCCATTTCACCTTCACAAATGAAACGACTCAGATGCAACGGTAGAAAAAATCAAGTAGGACTCGACACTGCGGTTATTGCCCAGACTTCCTCGTGTCTGGGGGCTAGAAGTCCATTGTTCGAACCTATGGCAACAATGTGGCGTAGAATGATAGAGGATCAACAATTTTTCGGATCATAAAGCCATGAAAAAACGTGGGACATACAAGCAGTACAGCATGGCGTGTGGTTTGGTCTGGGTCGGAGCGTTGGTGCTCGTTGCCCTCGGCTACCCCGAAAAATTTTCCACTTTCAGCCTTGTTTGCGCGGGTTGGTGGATAGGTTGGTTATCCTGCACAATTGCAAGAGTTGTGTATCCTTCTCCGCACGAGCAACAGACAACGTAAGTCGACCAATTTACGGCTTAGGTAATTCCTCGAAATCCGTAACCCAGCGTCCAGAAGTGCATTTGAGCACTCAAGCAGCTTCTAAATAAATGCACCAGGCGAGAGTTGATCTATACCTCGAAACCCAAACAGGCTGGCACAAAAGAATGGCTCCGACAGGATTCGAACCTGTAACCTGGCGATTATGAGTCGCTTGCTCCACCATTGAGCTACGGAGCCACAAAAAGGGGCGAAGAAGTCTATTCTATAACAACTTCGCGGTTGATAGCCGAGTCATTGCTCAACATAACGTTGTCAGGCAAAACACGCTAGAAGTGCCCACAAGCGGGCATATTGGGCTGGTCGAAACAATTTGCGAGAACCGTCAGTGGAACAAGGCTACTCGAACCACAATTCCCCGCAATCCTCTCAAAAACCTGGCGCCACTGAAACTGGCAAGCGAATTTGCCCGAATTGCGGGTTGAAGCTGTCGACAGATATTACTATCTGCCCTAATGACGGCACTGTGCTGGTGCAAAACGCCGAAGTCGATCAAAAGCTTTCGAACCAGTATGAATTTATCTCTGAAATTGGCTCGGGCGGCATGGGAGTCATCTACAAAGCGCGGCACATTGCTCTTAATCAGACAGTTGCCATAAAAATGCTGCATAACAACCGTATGGACGAAGTCAGCGTGCGCCGCTTCCAACAGGAAGCGAAAGCAGTCACCGCACTCGACCATCCTTCGATTGTCAGAGTGCGCGATTTTGGAGTGAGCGACTCCGGGCAACCACATATGGTGCTCGACTTCATTGAGGGCGACACGCTGTCAAAATCCATACAAAAAACAGCGGGTTTATCAGTTGAAGAATCGCTCGACATTTTTATTCAAGCCTGTGATGCACTCGAACACGCTCACATCCGTGGAGTGCTGCACAGAGACCTGAAGCCCAGCAACATAATGCTGGTGCCAAGAATCTCTGGCGCGCCACTGGTCAAAATCGTGGATTTTGGAATCGCAAAAATCAATATCCCGGAAATTGAATCAGGCGTTGTGAACCTCACACAAACAGGTGAAGTCTTTGGAAGCCCGCTTTATATGAGCCCGGAGCAAGCATCTGGAGCGAGACTTGATAAGCGTTCAGATATCTATTCGTTCGGTTGCGTGATGTTTGAGACGCTCACCGGTACGCCACCATTTGTCGGCGGAAGTTCCATTGAAACTATTTTTCGACAATTGAATGACAAAGCGCCCTCGCTCAAGGAAGGCTCGCTAGGAAGAGATTTTCCAGGCGAGCTGGAGTCAATAGTGGCGAAGACGCTTGAGAAAAAGCCTGAGAATCGATTTCAATCGATGGCTGAACTCAAAAATCAGCTCATTGCTGTAAAAACAGGGAAAACATCCTCGCCGGCGTTCCAACCGAACGATTCCATGGCAGGCGAATCGAAAAAGTTCGAACTTAAAGCGCTGATTGCAGCACTTGTTGTACTCGTTTTTCTGGCAGCAGGAACTGGCTACTTTGTGATCACAAGTTCGGCTAAAAAGGAAAAGGCTGCCGCGCCGGAGGTTGTTGATGATCAAACAAAAGCCAAACAAATCATCACGCAAAACCTAAATTCTGCGGAAGTCGACCTGGCAAATTTAAAGGTCACTGACAAAATGCTTGAGTTGTTTGCGGAGCCAACTAAAACCACAGCGGTGAATCTGTCAGGAACTTCGGTAATCGGTCCCGGACTCGCCAACCTTATTCATCTTCCCTTGCAATCTCTCAATCTAGCCGGATCAGCTCTCACTGACAGGGGTCTAGAAGACATCTGTCACATGGAAGATTTACAGAAGCTTGATCTGCGCAAGACATCGATTTCCGATGAAGGAATGTCTGACTTGCGACCTCTGACGAATCTGCAAGAGCTCGACGTGAGCGACGATGCAGTGGGCAAACGCACTTGCTCGATGCAAAAGTACTGGCCGAAACTGACCGTACTTAAAATGAACAACACGCATATAGGAAGTGATGACGCGTTCGGTGATTTAGCACGGAGCAAATCTCTTCAAACTCTGAGCTTGAACGATGCAGGACTGCGAAACATCGATCTGGATGCTCTCGCCCGCGGACACGTGCAAAATCTGAGCATCGACGGGGCGGCGATAGACGACGCAGGATTACAGCGAATCCCGGACATGAAGTCTTTAAAAGCCCTGAGTATGAAACGATGCCACCTGACACCGGAAGCAATCACCAGGCTTAAATCTGAAAGACCAGACCTGAACATCATCACAGAGTGACTCTGATGTCGGAACTTGAGAATATCAACATTACGATGGACAAACTACCAGCACAGTATGAATTCCTCTCTGTCATCGCTAGCGGTGGCATGGGGATAATCTACGAAGCAAGACATCTCGTGCTAAATCAAAAGGTCGCCATCAAAATGATGAAGACTCAAAGACTTGACGAAAAGCACATCAAGAGATTCCGCAAAGAAGCTGACGCGCTGGCTGCGCTGGAGCATCCCAACATTATCCATGTTCGCCATTACGGGTTCACAGACAACGGTCAGCCCTACATGGTTTTAGATTACGTTGAAGGAACTTCGATGTCGCAGATCATCCAGTCACGAGGTCCTATTCCAGTTGCGTTTGCGGTGGAATTCTTCGCTCAGGTGGCAGATGCGCTTTCTCACGCGCACGAGCGCGGCATTTTGCACCAGGATTTAAAACCAAGCAACATCATGATTTGCGAATTTGGTTTAGAGCCACCGTATGTGAAGCTAATCGATTTTGGTATCGCCAAATTTATCAATGGCGAAGCAACTCCGCCCGGACTGACAGATACTGGCGACGTTATGGGCAGCCCCGCCTACATGAGCCCCGAGCAAGCCAATGGCGGCAAAGTAGATGCCCGAACAGACATTTATTCGCTTGGCTGTGTAATGTTCGAAGCTCTAACCGGAACACAACCATTCACAGGCAACACAGCGCTTGAAATTATCGCTCATCAAATTAATACGAAAGCACCGTCGCTACAGGAGCGGTCGCTAGAGGAATTCCCACCGGACCTATCACAAATTGTGGCGAAAACTCTGGAAAAAAATCCTGAAAAACGATTTCAATCTATGACCGAGCTGCGACATGCTCTGCTGGATGTCAAATGCAATCAGGATAAACCGTTAGAACAAACTACCAATGACCATCCATCACAAAAATCTTTAGCTGCGAAGGCCGATCCACAAAAGGCAAAAATGCTGATTATTTCAGGAATCACGCTTGCTCTGGCGGTTATATGCTGCAATATTTTCATGCTCGTCGCAAATGTAAGTCGTCAAAAAGAAATTGCCGAACAGCATCAAAAGATTAAGGACGAAGCCGAAGCAGCAGGTCGCCTGAGTTTTTCCAGTGATGACACCGCACGCCAGATGATCCGAGAAGCGTTCCAAAACTATGATTTAAAAGGTAGATTCCAACTCTCGAAGATGGCGGAGTATGGCGACAGGTCACTGGACGAATTTGGCAGACTTCCTGCGCGAGGTACAAGGTTCAGTCTGGACAGCTCAAGCATCAAAGGACCCGGTCTGGCGTATCTAATTCGCTATCATGTGGTGATGCTAAATTTAAACGATTCGAATTGCACCGACCGTGGCTTGCTCGAAATAAAGCATATGAAGTGGTTGAGAGAACTTCAACTCGACAATACAGCAGTAACCAAAGCAGGGCTGTCAGAGTTAAAGAACATGCCAAAACTCGAAAGGCTTTCGCTGCGTGTAGATCATCTTGACGATGAGGCGATGAGAATCGTAGCGCAGAATTCAAAAATCAAGCACTTGCAGGTTGGGCGTAACCCCAGCATCACTGCTGTTGGGTATTCTTATTTAAAAGATTTGAAAAGTCTGGAATTCCTTGACGTTATGGAAAATCCAGTTGACCTCAAAGTAGCAAATGCAATCGCACACCTTTCACAAATTACCTTTTTGAGCTTTGAATACACCAAAATCAAAGATGATGCCCTAAAAGAGATCTGTGGCATGAGATGGCTTCGCAGCCTTGAACTTCCGTCGTGCGAAAACATCACAGCGAAGGGTGTGAAAAATCTAGCCGAGCTGTCGAACCTGGAAAGCGTGAACCTGGAGTCGGATAGGCAACTAAACGATAAAGATTTCGAGTTTATCAAAAGCTGTCCTCATCTGAAAGACGTTGACATACGTGGTACCAACGCAGGCGACCGAACAATGGAGTTAGTCGCGAACAGCGGCGTCATTAATCTCTATATTCAAAACACAAAGGTTACCGATCGAGGATTGCTAAGCCTTGTCAAAAACAAATCGCTGAAGCTGGTGGAAGTGACCCGTAACCAATTCTCACAAGAAGCAACCGACAAATTCGATTCACTCAGACCTGGCGTAAGAAGAATTTTCGAAACCGATCGCATGCAGTTCTAACCAGCAATTAAGCCTCGCTAGCAACATCATCGTACCAGCGTTGATTGGTATCTTTCCAGCGAGCATACAGATCAGTGCGTCGATTCTGAAGGGTGGGGGAAATTTCTCGAACTTCGTCGATTCTCTGCCGACCAACCTCACTCACCATGATGCATTCATTATTAGCCACGCTGGCTTGAATTACACCCATTGGGTCGACAATCATACTGTTACCGCAGCAGTTGTAGCCGACTTGAGCGGCGACAATCATGTAAGTATTGTTCTCGATTGCCCTGGCGCGGGCGAGAATTTCCAGATGTGCCTCTTTCATCGGACCCGGTCTCCAGGCCGCAGGCAAGAGCAGCACATGAGCACCCTGGAAAGACAGATGGCGAGCTAATTCTGGAAAGCGCAGGTCGTAACATGTCATCACGCCAAAAGACAATCCACCAACTTCGAAGACCAATGTATTGCCATCACCGGCGATGACTCGGTCTGATTCCTTGGTGCCAAACGCGTCGTACAAATGGATCTTTCTGTAAGGCTCTTTGATCTGTCCATTCTCATCAATAACCACGACCGTGTTGTAGACGCGGGCTACGTCTACGCTACTTTCAAAGATTCCCGCGACGATGCAAATGCTATAGAGGTTAGCAAAACGTTTCAGCGCTTTGACGAAAGGACCTTCTAATGACTCTGCAATATCGGCGAAAGATTGTTTCTCATCTTGCGATGCATACATACAACATTCGGGAAAACATACAAGCTTCGCGCCAGCTTCGAATGCCTGCTTGACGAGTTCTTCAATCGTGGCAAGGTTTGAATCTTTGTCGTTGGAGACCGACATCTGTCCCACAGCAACTTTCATATCGATCTCCGCAGTCGAAATTCAGTAAACAGAGCCTGATGCTTTCCGGGCTTACTTACGTCCGTTTGGCGTAACAGCTTCTGGAGCAGCGGGAGTCATGTACTTTTCAATGAAATCAGTATGCACATCACCGCGCTGAAAAGCTTCGTGCAGGAGCACTTTCTGATGAAATGGGATCGTCGTTTTGATACCAGTGATTGCATATTCATCCAGCGCCCGAAGCATTCTTTGAATAGCTTCCTGACGGTCGCGTCCCCACACGATCAGCTTGCTAACCAGTGAGTCATAAAACGGAGGTATTGCGTAACCGGGATAGCAGTGACTGTCGACACGCACGCCAATTCCACCTGGAGCTACGTAGGCATCGATTTTTCCTGGTGAAGGCACGAAATTTCTGTCTGGATCTTCAGCATTGATGCGGCACTCGATGGAGTGTCCACGAAACTCAATCTCCTCCTGTTTCAGACTGAGCGGCAGCCCTGAGGCTACGCGAATCTGTTCTTTAACGAGATCGACGCCGGTAATAGACTCGGTAACAGGATGCTCTACTTGAATTCGAGTATTCATTTCCATGAAATAGAATTTGTCGTTGGCGTAGATGAATTCGAATGTTCCGGCGCCCTCATACTTGATAGCACGAGCCGCAGCAACAGCAGTGTCGCCCATCTTCTTACGCATGGCTGGGGTAATGACGGGGCTTGGGGATTCTTCAATCAATTTCTGGTGACGGCGTTGCACGGAACAATCTCTTTCACCGAGGTGAATGACATTGCCGTGTTGATCGGCCATGACCTGTATTTCGATATGACGAATCGGTTTGAGATATTTTTCGATATATACACCGCCGTCGCCAAATGCCGCAGAAGCTTCGCTGCGAGCTGATGCGATAGCAGTTCCAAGCTGCACCTGGTCGGCGGCAACTCGCATTCCCTTACCGCCACCACCTGCGGTTGCCTTGACGATGATCGGATATCCGATTTCGTCGGCAATTTTGAACGCCTCTGCTTCGTTGGTGACCAATCCTTCCGTGCCGGGCACCACAGGCACATTGGCTGCACGCATAGTTTCGCGAGCCGATGCTTTGTCGCCCATCATATTGATAGCCTGAACGCTTGGACCGATAAACTTGATGCGGTGATCGGCGCAAATTTGAGCGAAGTGCGCGTTTTCCGAAAGAAAACCGTAGCCTGGATGTATGGCATCGGCGCCTGTAACAAGAGCAGTGCTGATCAAAGCGGGGATATGCAAATAACTGCGGGCAGACTGGTGAGGTCCAATACAGAAAGCCTCGTCGGCCATTTGTACGTGCATAGAGTCTGCATCAGCTTGAGAGTAAACTGCGACAGTTCTGATTCCGAGCTCGTGACAAGCCCGAATCACTCTCAAAGCGATTTCGCCGCGATTGGCAATCAATACTTTTTGAATCATCCAAACACCAGTTTGTGTGGCTCTTTAGCCTTTAGGATCAACCAGGAAGAGCTGTTGCCCATACTCAACGGTGGTGCCGTTGTCGACGCAAACTTTGACGATCTTGCCGCTCACTTCCGACGGCATGTCGTTCATGAGTTTCATTGCTTCGATGATGCATACGGTTTGCCCAACCGAGATGTGGTCCCCAACGTTGACAAATGGGCTCGATGTTGGCGAACCAGCTCGATAAAACGTGCCGACCATAGGCGAAGTGACAGGCACCAGATTGCTGGCGTTGGCTGGTGGCTCAGGCGCTGCTTCTCTCGGTGCCGGCGCTGATTCCTGCTTTGGCTCAAACGAGATTGGCGCCACCTGCTTGGGAGGCGCCGCTACTGCCATTGCCGCTGCCGGAAGATCGGCACTGATGTGATGGACCGCACCGCCTTTTTTGACCGTGATTCGGTGGTCGCCGAATTCAATAGTCAACTCAGTAATGTCGGTGCTACTAACAACCGCAAGTAGATTGCGAATTTGTTCCAGATCGATGTTCACCCGCGCTGCCCCTAGTTGTAAGCCTTATACTCTTGTCAAATATTTACGGCTTCTTGTGTCAACCTTAATCTTGTCTCCACGCTTGATGTGGAATGGAACCGTGATCGTGGCACCAGTTTCGAGCGTGGCTGGCTTACCGCCACCAGAGCTGGTGTCACCTCTTTCGTCAGGAGCGCATTCAGTCACTTCCAGTTCAACGGTATTAGGAAGTTCTACACCAATGACTCGGTCCTGAAACTTCAATACTGTGATGCCTTCCAGACCTTCTTTCAAAAATTCGGCTACAGTTCCAATTTCTTTAGGAGCAAGTTCGATCTGCTCATAATTCTGAACATCCATCATTGTAAAGTTGTCGCCAGCTTTGAAAAGGTACTGCATATCGGACTTTTCGATGACAGCACTTGGCACTTTTTCACCGGCTCTGAAAGTATTTTCCAAGACAGCTCCAGTCTCGACATTTTTCATTTTCGTGCGGACAAAAGCTGAGCCTTTACCCGGTTTGACGTGCATGGCTTCTACGATCTGCCAAACGCCGTTGTTGTATTCAATTGTCACACCTGGTCGAAAATCATTGCTGGAAATCATGTCGGTTCCGTTAAACGCTTGAGGCACAGCGAGTAGTCAAGTCGAAAGTGTGGCTGCCTCCAGCCATGGCTGATTCTAACATCCTTACTATTGGGCGAAGGTGGTTCGAATTATGTCAATAATTGAGGCTTGCGGGCGCCTGGCGGGTTGCCGCGTGACCCGTAACCCAGCTATAATCGCGAATTCCTACCTCAGCCCCTGACGACAGCGAGCCGACAGAACTTAATCATGTCTACACCATCAGCAACAAAACAACCTCCAGAGAGTTCAAAAATGGCTTACAACCCGGCAGAAGTCGAAGCCAAATGGACTCAACATTGGTTCGATAACGAAGTTTTCGACCTTGACATTAATCCTGACAAACCGAAGTATTCAATAGCCTTGCCGCCGCCCAATATTACGGGCAATTTACACATGGGGCATGCACTGAACGGCACAATTCAGGACGTCTTAATTCGGTTGAAGCGGATGCAGGGGTATAACGTGCTCTGGCAGCCTGGAACAGACCATGCGGGCATCTCAACACAAATTGTAGTTGAGCGAATGCTTAAGAAGGAAGGCAAGAATCGCCGAGATCTCGGTCGAGAAAAGTTTATCGAGCGTGTCTGGGAATGGCGCAATGAATCTGGAAACACAATTCTCAGCCAATACAAGCGGCTGGGAGTCAGCTTCAACTGGGATCGCCTTGCTTTCACGATGGATCCTGACTACGTCAAAGCGATTTATCGAGCTTTTGTCACGCTATACAAAGATGGAGCAATCTATCGAGGCAACCGCATTTGCAACTGGTGCCCGCGCTGCTTGACCAGCCTTTCTGACCTGGAAGTCGAGCACGAAGAAGAAGCCGGACATCTTTACTTGATCAAATATCCGCTTGTCGACGGCTCTGGAAGTTTGACCGTTGCTACGACGCGTCCAGAAACAATGTTCGGAGACGTTGCTGTTGCCGTTCATCCCGAAGACGACCGCTATAAGAAATTCGTCGGCAAGAATGTTCGTTTGCCTCTGACCAACAGGGAGATTCCCGTCATCGCCGACTCGTATGTTGAGCGTGACTTTGGTACAGGCGCATTGAAAATCACCCCTGCCCACGATGCTAACGACTGGGAAGTCGGTCAACGTCACAAACTGCCTCAGCCGGCTGTCATTGATGCCGAGGGCAAGTTGTGCGCAAACGAATTCGTTCCAGCCGATTTGCAAGGCAAAGACCGTTTCAAAGTGAGAGAGCTAGCCGTGGAGCAGCTCGGTCAACAAGAACTACTGGCTGAAGTGCAGGATTACACTCACGGCGTCGGGCACTGCGAACGGTGTCACACGGTAATCGAACCGTATCTGTCTGATCAGTGGTACGTTTCGATGAAAGAACTCGTCGAACCAGCAATCAAAGCTGTTGAAGACGATCGCATTGTCTTCGTACCGGAAAGATATGCCACTACTTATCTGGATTGGATGCGCAATATACGCGACTGGAACATCAGCCGTCAGTTGTGGTGGGGTCACCGAATACCGATCTGGACCTGCGAAAACGGTCATGAGGACGCGTACGAAGAGCCACCGACTGAGTGCACCAAATGCGGTTCGAAGAAATTAGAGCAAGATCCGGACGTTCTTGATACCTGGTTCAGCTCCGCGCTCTGGCCTTTTGCTACGTTAGGCTGGCCGGGCGAAACACGCGTGCTGAAAGAGTTCTATCCAACCACCGTCCTTTCAACGGCGCGCGAAATCATCAATCTCTGGGTTTCCAGAATGATCTTCATGAGCTTCAAGTTCATGAAAACAATTCCGTTTAAGCATGTACTCATCCATCCTGTTGTTCAAACTCCAGATGGAAAGCGCATGTCCAAATCGAAAATGAACGCGATCGATCCCCTCGACATGATCGCCAAGTATGGTGCTGATGCCAATCGCTTCCTTTTCACATCGATGGGAATCAAAGGCGATCAAGATGTAAGATTCCGCGAAGACAGACTTGATGAATACAAAAAGTTCAGCAACAAGCTCTGGAATACGGGTCGCTTTGTGCTCGCTCAACTGGAAGGTTTCAAGCCAAGCGGCATCGACATTTCCAAGTTGACGCTTGCCGACAGCTGGATTTTGCATCGATATAACACGATGCTTGCAGTCGTCAACGAAGCCTACAACACATACGACTTCCAGATCGTGGCAGACGAGCTGCACACATTTATCTGGGATTATTTCTGTGATTGGTATCTGGAAATAGCAAAAATTCAACTCGCGCAGGAATCAGAAGGTAAAACTACCGATGGACAGACGAAGAAGGTTCTCCATACGATCTTCGAAGGATTGATGAGAGCACTTCATCCGATCATGCCTTTCATCACAGAAGAACTCTGGAGTCAAACACCGAAGAACGTTATGTTCGAGCAACTGGTGTCGATCATGTTCGCACCATATCCGCATCAAGACGACCGCTTCTTGAATCCCGCCTCCGAAGAGAAGATGGGCTTTTTGATTCGCGTGATCCGAACGATTCGTGATATGCGGCAGACTTTCAATGTGCCTGCCTCTGCCGAAGCTGAAGTAATTATCTCTGTTGAAAATGCTACCGAGTTGGAATGGCTTGAAGCCGGACGCGGATATATTCAGCGTCTCAGCAACAAGATAAATCCGCTCAACATGGGCGTTTCGCTGAAAGCTCCCGCTAAGGCTGCTCACAAAAAAGTCAGCTCGGCGACAATCTACATTCCGCTTGCTAATTTGATCGATGTCGAAAAGACAAAAGAGAAATTGCAGCAGCGCATCCAGCCGATCGAAAAGGAAATAAACAAGGTAAAAGAAAACCTGGAGCGACCAGGCTTTAGAGAAAGAGCACCGAAAGACAAAGTCGAAGCGATGGAGAAACAGCTTGCCGACCTCCATGCGCAACTTGAAAGCGTGAAGGCGCAGCTTCAGATTTTAGACGAAGTCTAAGCCGGGAACTTTCATCTTTTGGTAAAGTCTACTGATGCAGCAGAGGTGATCGCCGCTAGTTGAGTACTCCGGTTTGAACTCTGCGCCAATTTAAAAAACCAGACAACGAAAGCCACTTCGAGCGACGCGACAAAATCCATGAGTAAAAAAACTCCAGGTCAGAAGCGCAATGAACGCCCGAATGAGGTCGAAGAAGAGCGCACCGATAAAGGTGGGCTGAAGTCTGATACAAAACCGCAGGGGCTGAAGCCGCATTCAGCAAAAGTGCCGGAGGCTGAACCTGAGGATGATGAAGACGAATACGAAACCGAAGATGACGATGACGAATCGGATGACGACGATGAGTAAGTGCGGAAGTACGGGATGACGGGATGACGGGATGACGGAAGTACCGGAATGACGGATTATTGAATGACGGATTACTAAATGACGGATCACGGAAGCACAAACGCAGGGAAACAAGTACCGAAGTACGTCGTAAGGACAGAAGTAAGGAATTGAAAATAATCGGGTGCGGACGTTCTTATACTTAGCAGAAATTCGCAGCGATTCAAGATGAATTGGCCATGGCAAGAGTACATTCTTTCGTATTGTTTTTGACCGAGTTAACCAGGGTGGAGACCGGATACGTCTCAATCAGACCCTGGTAAGGTACCAGGTACTGAGACAGAACTTTCGGATCTCTGGTATCGGCATCTAACCAGACAGACTCGCCTTCAGGCGACAGGATAGCAGGCATGCGATTGTGAATCGGAGCCATAATTTCATTGCAGGGGACTGTTATGATCGCGCAGGTGCGGATGTTTACGGATCCGTCTGCAGAATGCCAATCGTCATACAATCCGGCGAATCCCATAAGTTCATCTCCGGGCAATCGAATTCTGATCGGTTGCTTTTTGCCTTCAACCGTCTGCCACTCATAAAAACCATCCGCTGGAATGATGCAGCGTTTTTTAGCCAGCGAGCTCTTAAAAGAAGGTTTTTCCAGAACAGTTTCGACCCGAGTATTTATAAATGGCTTATGACTGCGCGTGTCTCGCACCCAAAATGGCACCAGTCCCCATTTTACAATCTGCATAACGCGGATGGATTTATCGTCCTCAGTTTTGTTGTTAAGAACGGCCGGCACCATATGCGATGGCGCAACATTATAGTTGGGCGTCAATTCGAAAATCTCTTTGAGCACATTAAAACGCTCAAGAATTTCCTCAGTAGTTTTAGAGATTGTGTATCTTCCGCACATGTATTTATCCTACAAAAAAGGCTGTGCTACGCGGGCTAAAATCAGCTCATCTAAATCAACTCAGCTAAAACAAATGCAAACACTGGAGCCGATATTACGAGAAATGTCCGGCCTTCACAAAATGCACACATGCAAAGCGTAAATTGTCCTCACAAACAGAAAACAGCACGGCAGCAGCCTTTGAGCAGAAGGATGGTAGTAATGAAACGAACGAAAGTATATACAAAAGTGGTAAACACTTTTGTCTTAGTTGCCGGAATTCTCATGCCGTCCGCTTATGCCTCGCCCGGAAGTGCACCGGTGGCTGCGAACGCCGCTACAGTCGAGGCAACCGCCGCTAATGCCAGGACCCACCACACTGCGCTTACAGCTGCTTCGCCCGCTCCAATTGCTCCAATCGCCGAACCTTACGAGCCCGGAAGCTCGACAGTGGTGAACGACTGGCACTTCACCCCCGGTGAGAAAACAACGATCGCAAACAATTTACGGTCGCACCACCATCATTCCGGCACTAAAGCCCGGACTCCGCACCACCACCATTCCTCCACATAACTCCCTCCTATGCAAAAATCGAGAAACAGGGCTTTCCCCGCCCTGTTTTTCGATCTGGAGTGCTTAGTTGCGAGATTACTCGAATTTCCAGAAACGTCCATCTTCGTCTGGGTCTGGCGCTTGAGCTGACCGATCATTCACACTCGGCAATTTAAACCGTTGAACGTCGCCACCACCTGCGCTACCAGTACCGGTCCCTGTCTTGCGCTGAGATGAAGGTTTACGAGTACTTGTAGAGCTAAAAGTAATCATGCCGTCTTTGTCTTTTGTCGGTACGGCGGTGGTACCATCCGTAGCGCTGTCTGATGCTGCAGAATCGCTACTTGATACTGTGGGTGTCTCGGCAGGTGGTGGGGGCGGAGGCATGAGCATCATCACAGCCACGGCACCGACAAGCAACGCCAGCCCCGCGACGGCACTGAGCATCAGATTTTTCCTGCGCCGAGCTTCCACCGGGCAATCGACGGTCATAAATTTTCCGTCTTTGCGCCCGTACAGAGTGAACTTATTCCGATTTTCCCGATTGAAAATCAGCGCTTCAGCCTCGGGGCGTTCCATTCCATCGAAGTTGTATATAGCGGTCTGGCACTTCGAACAGTATCGATATTTGTCTTTCGAGTTAGTTTCTTCCCAGACAAATGGGCAGTTTGAGGCGGATTTATCAGCTTTGACTTGATCAAGTGGGGGTTTCGGCGGTTCCTTTGCCTTTTCCACCATCATCGCCGCTACACGCGCTTCTTCACGCACTTTCGACTCCGACACCGCCTGCAGCAAAATATCGTGATCCAACCTGGTTTTTGCGACTAACTGTTCGCGAACAACTGGAGGTCTGACTTTCGGCATCGGCGATGACGCAGACTCAGGCGAGACCGCTTTAGCCGGAGCAACCAGCGAATTGGAGTGATCACCCTTTTTACCCTTCAAGTTTGTATCGTTTGACTTCTCATCTGCTGGAGCATTTCCTGCAGAGCCCTCTCTCAATGTGTCTAAAACATCGAGGCTTGAGGCTCCGACGTTTCTGGAAAAAACATCGGCTTTACCTTGCCTCGTTTTTTGAAAGGAGCGAATTCGAGCAATGCGAGCGGCTACAGCTTTGCGCTCACGCATTTGCGGGTCAGGAATCGTTTTGGCTAGAGCCTTTAGTGATACCTCTTCCGACGCAACTTGCTCTGAAGAACTTTCTGATTTGCATGGCTGATTATCAGACCCGGCAAGCGTTCCAGAATCATTGCTGCCGGCTTTTGAGCTGTTTGTTTTTGCTTTGTTCTGTTTGTCCTTCGCTGGTTCAGGGATTGTTTTAGCCAGTTCCTTAATCGAATTCGTTTTCTCAGCTAGTGGCTCCTGACGCGGATCTTGAATGGTTCTGGCGAGCTTGTTTCGGTAAGCCTTAAATTCCTCCGGCGTCATTGAATCTATATCTACGTCAGGTTCTAGAAGTGTTTTGTTGCTGGAGTGTCTACCTGAATCAGACAAATTCTCAGGACCTGGATGAATATTAGATTCGGAACTGTGCTCAGATTTCGACTGATTTGCTTGTTCAGCGAGTTCCTTAATGCGATCGAGGGAGGGCGCGTCGGTTTCGAGCAAAGTCTTTGCAACTTTGCCACTCTCATTGCCCGAGACCGCATTCTTCGCGTCTACTTGGTCCGCCAACTCGGCAGTGTTGATTTCCAGCTGAGTTTTGACTACCCGCTGCTTGTTGCCGGGCGGCTCTTCGCTTTGATTGTCGTCAGCGGACGGAGGAATAAACCCCCCCTGGTTTTCTGCCATCTGATACCCCAGATGTCTATTCGCCTGCCCACATCATATATGAGTGGATAATCGTCTGCAAAATTTCATTTACTTCAAGCCGAGACAAAATCGGCAAGCGTACCTTGTATGACCCCGATCAGATGGAACACTCACAGGATTTCTGTATGATAGGAGTGAGCAAAAACGGTTCGTGCCGTAGTGGAACCCGGAGCTAGATACGTGACAGCGGATTCAGGTGCTGGAGCAGACAATCAGAACGAGACAGTGTCCAGCGATGCACAATCTGCCGCTGGAGAAACGCCCGATCGAAAAGTTGCGAAGACTATGCTCGACGGTCAAATTCCGACGTTCAGCGAACAGTCAACTGCCGGATCTGAAGTTTCTGAAGAGTCGGTTGCGAAGAAAGAAAAACGCGTAGCCAAAACGATGCTTGAGATGGTCAGACCGACTGCTGAAGAAATTATTGCCGCTTCCGAGGCAGCAGAACAGGAGCAGATCAGTGAACGAAAAGTAGCGAAAACGATGATGGAAATTTCGTTGCCGCTGCAATCTGACACCCTCAAACAGGTCAAAAAAGTTTCGAAAACGATGCTCGATGTCGATAGTCTTGATGCAATAGGCATGGCTAAAGCACTAAAAGCAGAACAGAAAAGGGTGCCTGTGAAGGTCAAAAAAACATTGACGGGCGATCTCCCCCGATTATCGAAGGCGCTTGATGCGCTTAACGCAGCCTCTGCAGCGGAGGATAAGACTGTCGTTAGCGCTCAAGGGGACGATAAAACCGTGGTTAGTCAACAGAACGATAGGACTGTAGTGAGCGCTCAGAACGACATGACTGTCGTCAGCCCGCAGAATGACACCCAGCCGACAGCTGAGGACGCAGCGAGAAGAACTCGTAAGCGCACACGGGGCACCGAGCGCTTCGTTGCGAAAACCATGCTCGATCATTCGATATTGTCAGAGCAGGTGGTAAAGTCGCACGAAAAAGAAAAGATGAAAGCCGCATACATTGCGCAGGAAAAGTCCGACGCTCCTGTTAAGGAGTTTCACGAAGTTGACAGCAAAAAATTGGCCGCGCCCTGCGCCTGGACCTGGAATGAAACTGGCGGAAGAGCGGGCAGGGTAAAGGCGTGCGATACGTGCCAGACTAAAGTCTATGATCTGAGCGGCATGGAAATGCCGGAGGCAGAGGCACTAATTTTCAAGCATGAAAGCAAGAAAAAATTCGAACTGTTCAAGCGTGCTGATGGCAAATTTATGACGACCGATTGTCCTGTGCAAGCGCAGCGAAAACGCAGTTTTATGCTTCTTGCTGCCGCCGGTGTGCTCGTTCTGGTATGTATACTTGCTCTGGCGACGATGATGCCCAGTAAACCAACAGCACCGCCAGCAGTGCCAGCTTCCGGAGGACAACTCGATTCGTCGAGCAATGGCGCTGTGAATAGCGGCAAAAACGCTAGTGAATCCAACAATGTCACGAGCGATTCCACAGGCAATAGCAATTCCGCAGCTAACGACGCACCGGTCGGAGTTAAAAGCGCAGCGCCGAGCAGCGATGGCAAGCCAACCATGACAAATACAGACGGAAAAATCCATTATGAAGCTGGCAATCCCAATCTTCAGCAAGCGCCGAATCCAGGACTATTTCCCTCGGTGACACGGTCTGCTGAACCGACCCGGAGCGGTGACACAGAAACACAATTGCCCTCCACAAAATAGAGAAATCGATAGTTGTCGAGCGAGATTTTTGCCGATATCGGAATAAATTCGACGGGTTATCGACTGAAATTTTTACCGAAATCGGAATAATTTTTGACAGGTTATCGAGCGAGATTTTTACCGATATCGGAATAAATTTCGACAGGTTATCGACTGAAATTTTTACCGATATCGGAATAAATTCGACAGGTTATCGAGCGAAATTTTTACCGATATCGGAATAAATTTGCTCCGGTCAATTCGCCAACAGGTGAGCCACAGGTGCAGACAGAGACCTGATTGTTTTCGTTACAAAATTGAACTAGCTTCTAAAGACTGTGCAAAACGAGATTAGAGTTGTTACGCTTGACTATTCGATTCTGAAGTTAGTTCGTCCAACTTTGATGATATTGCCCGGCGCCAGCTGCCATGGGCCGGTGATCAATTGATCGTTCACGGTAGTTCCATTAGAACTCATCAAATCTTCCAACCACCAGCGACCCTGGTCCCAAAAAATTCTTGCGTGATTGGCTGATGCATACCCATCTTCCTGCAGAACCACCTCGTTTTCAGGCGCCCTACCGAGACTCACAGATGGTCCACTGAGGGTATAACGTTCGTTCGTCGCCAGGTTGACAAGCACAGGAAGAGTACCGCGAGTCGGAGGATTACCGGTCATATATCTAAAGTCCTTTCTGATACAGCAGTTTTATTGTAGTGCCTGCTCGAAAAATCTGTAGGTTCAATTTTACTATTAGGTATTTGCTTGGTTGGGTATGATCTACAAAGTCATACAAAGGTCAGCTGATGGTCGCTGAGCAGCAAAATCACATGCGTGGGCGTGTGTCTAAGAGCGTGAGGTAAGATGCTCAAGTTTAACAAACCGTCGAGATTGGCAAACTTGAGCGGACTTCCAGAGCAGAACATTCTGGTTCAATTGACCAAAGAAGCCGACAAAAACCCAAACCGAGCTGTGGATGTATCGTGGCCGGTCGCCCAGAGCAAAACAGAAGTTTACACACTGTCGTGCCAGATTGTCCTCCAGAAGGGGCTGATCGGTAAACCGCAGCACTCAACCGGTCCTCGCGTCCCTGAGTGGACCTTATCTCGAGAAACCCTTGCCGATCCCAAGTCAATCACTCCCCCTGCGCCGCCGGTGACGATCTGGAGACATACAACAGGCGATCTCGAGCTACTCTACAACCTGATTGCCTCGGAGGCCCAACCCCAGAGAAACGCGGACCAGCCGCTCTCAGGCGAAAGCATCTTTCAGAACGCTTCCATGAACGATTTGACGCGGGCGACAGTGCCGAGCTTTCCCCAGGAGCCTATCAGCAAGGCTCTATCCACCGGCGACCACCAGACTTTCGGGCAGGTGACTCTGGCAGGAGATCTCTCAAACGTTGACTTGCCCAGCGTTTTCCAGTCAGTCAATTTGTGCAAAATGACAGGCAAGTTGAATCTGTACCACAAAACCGTTCAGGCAGAGGCGTATTTCACCGACGGACTGCTCGTGCACGCAACCGCGCAGCATGCTGTGTCGGGCATCTCTTTGCAGTTAACGCCTGACCAGATTTTGCTCGAACTGCTTACCTGGGAAACCGGCACATTCAGGTTCCAGCCAGGCTGGCCGGCGACGACTGTAACTATCAAACGCCGCCTCGAGTCCTTCCTGCTTGAGGGCGCGACCCTGACAGACTACATAAAGTCGCTCGACAAGCAGGGCTTCACAGAACAAAGTGCACTCAGTGTTGTTCGCGCCAATGAGGGAAATCTTGAAGACTTACTCAAGAAAGGAATCCCCGTCGAACTGCAGCTGCAGCGGGAGATTTACGCGAAAATCTCCAACAATACTCCAGTTGCAGATTTGATAGATGGTTATCCAAAATCTTTGTGGGCACCGGTCATTTTCAACTTGCTCAATTTGCAGTTGGTCACCATATCTGGTGCCAAGGACAGCCTCTCTGAAATCGAACAGATTGACCTTGACCTCAGTCTGGCAGATCAAGCGGCGCGCACTCTGTCGCATGCAGAGACTGGCGTAGTCAACTTCCCGATGTTTGTTTACTTCCTGCAAAAGGAAGCAGCTCGCTACCGAAAGTCTAAATTGCCGTTCTCGATGGCACTCGTCGATATCACGTGTGAACATCCTGGTTTGATGGAACAGACTATCGAGATGGTCGCCAACTCCTTCAATTTACACAAGCAGCCGTTTGACATTCTGGCCAACTTTGAGACTGCCTACACACGAGAATTTGCGCTGCTGCTGCCTTTTCGAAACACCGCTGCCAGCTATCTTTTCCTGGACGGTATTCTTATGACTCTGAAAGCTTCCGGCTATTTCACAAAAGCCAACATCACAATCGGAGTTGCAGCGTTCCCCACAGACGCAAATGATGTACATCAACTTGCCTCTGCTGCCAACAATGCAAAGAAACGAGCACACAGTAAAGGCAAACATCTTGCCACCTTCAGCGGTGTCGAACTGGAGGCCTGGGAAGAGTTGCATCAAAAGGGAGACTCTGCCATCGCCGCAGAGAATCTGGAGATGGCGTCAGACATATGGCTAACTGCTCTGACAGAAGCAGAAAACTTCGAAGAATCAGACCCCAGGCTGATTGTTACTCTCGACAGACTGAGCAGTATTTACCTGATTCAACACAAATTCGATATGGCGGAACCGCTTCTGAAACTTTCGCTGGACTTGAAAGAAAATCTGGGAATGGAGCAGGAAATGATATCCACCCTGGATCAGATCGGGCGCTGCTACCATGAACAGCAGAAGTATGCCGAATCGGAGCAGTCGATGCTTCGCTCCGCCGAGTTATGCACAACACTGTACGGACCTGAGCACGAATCACTCGGAAATGTTTATCACAATCTCGCCACTGTGTACCATCTGCAAAATCGCTTCGCAGAGGCGTTGCAGGCTTATCAGAGCGCTGTCTCGATTAAGAGACGGCTGCTGGGGAAAGACCATCCGGAAGTAGTTCAGTTGACGGAAAACTACGCAAAACTGTTACGTCGACAGAATCAGCCTGCAAATCAAAACGACGACGAATTGTTTATTACTGGACGTTGGAAGCAACTGAGATTCGATCCAACTGCAGTGGTGCCCGCGTCGCGCACGACTTGACGCAGCCAATTATTGCCGGTCATGGTGCACATGCAGTGGCGCACATTGTAGTGGCGCACATGTAGTGGTGCCATTGTAGTGGCGCACATTACGCACAATGAACAGCGCCCGTAACTTCGCGAACGAACGAACGGGTCTTTCCCCGCAAGGCAACCTTACGAATCACATGTTCGCTGCCTGATTAGCTCCTGTCGGGCTGGCGATGGAAGAACGTCCCAATTCTTTTGCTTTAGCAAGCAGAATTTGCGTTGCCGCAATCCAACCTTGCACACTGAAATTGTGATGTGGCATTGGAACAATGCCCGCGCAACAAGTTGCGTAAAAGCCGACGCCGCTTTCTGAGCGATGCTCCAGGCTGGAGAATTTGTCGAGCAGCAGCTTCACCATCTGCATCGCCTCCTTTTCGGAGAAGTCCTCGATTACGACAGCAACCGAATCAGGACCGTGCCTGCCAATGATGGCGTTGCGCAATCGGCTCTTCAAAAGCGACGCGAGTGAAACGATAAGCATATCGCCAGCGGCAAAGCCCAATCCCTCATTGACGCGGCTGAAATCATCGATATCGAGAATGAACATGACCAACCTGCGATCGGCGCCGCGCTCATCTTTTGTAGGCATGACCGCGAGAGTCTGCACCCACTGCGAGAAGGTGGCGATCTCAGTCAGACTGTCCCTGGTTTTTTCCAACTTCTTTCTTCGCGATCGTTCTGCTTTGGTCGCCACCGCAGCACCCAATCGCTCCCTTGAAACTGGCTTGGGCAGGAATTCTTCAGCACCAAGCTTGTGTGCATAGATTTTCGACTCGATGTGAGTTTGAGTGGAAAGAAAGATGATCGGCACTTTTGAATATTTTTTCGTCGTTCGAACATACTTAGCCAGGTCGAATCCTGTCATCTCGCCAAGCATAATATCGAGCAACAGCAAGTCGGGATTGAACGATTCAAGAGTCGCGGGAAACAGCTTGGGATCCATAATCGATTCAACATTGCAGGCAATAGATTGAAGCACCGCTCGAATGTAGGCTGATTGATCGGGATCATCTTCGACTGACAAAACACGATATGGTACAGGTCTCTTCGCATCAATAACGCGCCTGAAGTGATTGATCGTGTCGGGCCAGGAAACCTGAGTATCAATGATTTTGTCGACGCCTGAGTATGCTGCACGAATGCGATCGGCTGAACCGCGAGTCTTCTCGATCAGCACCACGACAGTTTCTTCGCCTTCTGGAATGCCTCGAAGCTTTTCAATGGTTTCGAAAACGGTGTTGTCGATCACTTTCAATCCAATGATCAATCCTTTCGGAATTCTTTCTCTAATGGCTCGTTGAGCAGCAAAAATCGAGCGATGGTCGCGAACAAGCAAGCCCTCGTGCTCCAGAAGGTTGGTGAGGTTGCGGCTGTTTTCTTCATCATCCTCGATCAAAATAACGTCCAACTCAATGGGCGTCATGATTGTGTCGTTAAGCGGAGGAAGCTCGGGTTTGTCTACGTTTTGCCCAAGCAGGATAACGCGCGCCGACTCGACGAGCATGCGCAAGTGTTTTCTATCATCATCTTGAAAGATGGCTTTGCTGTTGATGATGTCATCGCAGAATTTTTCGCCGTAACCACCGACATCTGTAATCGTCGGCATATCGTAAGTACCGCCCGATCCAGCCAACCAGTGGAAATGTCGCATTACCTGACGCATCACGTCGAGGTCGGAAGGAATCTGATCGAGCGCACCAATTAAGGTGTCAATCTGCTCGAGCCGCTGCATGGATTTGACCATGAATTGCTCTTTCATCTGAGCAAATGCTTGTTGCCAGGCTTCCATCCAAAATTCCCTGTGTGCCGACCTGACCTATAGTTTACCAAGTTGCGTGAGAAATACGGAAATATAATGCAACGCCTGAAACTGGCTGTGATGGCTTGGGATGCGCTCCTTGACTACAAGCGGGACGCAGTAAAAGAGTTACAGGTACAGAAGAAACACTTGATAACATCGCAGAATTGAGAAAAGAGCGACATTATTGGTTGTACTTTGACAACTCTGGCAGAGTGCATATGTGCCCCTTCAGTCGGCACTGAGAATGTGCATGCGGTCTGCTCAAAACGTGAATACAGTTCCAGCGGCGTAGACAGCGAGCATTAGCAAACTAATGAACAGAAGGTTGAAACGCAGGCGTCGAAGAGTGCCCCGCAAAGTCAAAAAAGCATAGGACCCGGCTACCGTAATAGAAAGCAAGAGTGAGAAAAAGAGACTGGCGCGGTGCAAACAAAACGCATCGATGGGGTTGATGTCTTCCGTTTCGATCCAGACGCGCCGAGGTCGAAATTGACCGCCCTCTGGAATAAGAGCCGTAGACTTGTTTTCGGAGGGCTCTCCATTTGCCGACACTAACACTTGCGGTTTCTGACCAGGCTTGCACGAACGCACTGCGAACAGTTCCATTTTCCCTTTCGGATACGAGACAAGTAGCTCGAAGCAATCGACCACACCTGGTCTGGCTGACTCTTTCGGATTTGCAATCTCCGTTTTCCAGTTATCTATTTGTCTGAGCACATCATCCGCGTCGGAGGCAAGAAACTCTGAGCGCTTCAATCTTGGTCTGGCTGCCGCTCGGGTGACGATGTTTTGATACGCATGAAGCATGGATTCGGCAGGGTAATGGGAGTGGTCAAGGTAGTAGGCATTCGCATCTTGAGTGACACTTTGCATTTGGTCGCCCAGAAGCAGCTCTGGATTATGAAGGGTGTAATAAATAGTGCCATCATCCGAAACCAACGAATCGCCGACAATTTTTCCTGCGATATCACCCTTGGTGCTTGCTGATTTGTGCAGCCAGTAATGCTTCTCAAAAAAGGATCTGACCAGAACTTCGAGTTGGCTTCTCCAATCAACCAGATAGCTTGTGGAGATGGTCATCGCAGTGTCGCCTTGTTGCAGTTGCATTGCATCTTCGCGCACAAGGTTGATGCGCGTGTCACCGCTGACAGACTTGTACGCGTGCGGCATCGAGACATAGGCATCGAGCGGTGTCACTTTACGTGGTTGAAAATACGCAGCGACGAGGAGGAGTAAAAAGAACACACCCGCGCCGATGCCGACAGCTACTATATTGGAGCGCTTTTTGACAAATTCTCTCAACCACCAACTTATGTTGACGATATCCAGGCTTCGTGCGATTTCTTCTTTGCTGTGCACCAATTTCTGTATATGGCTGTCAGTGCTCAGGTGCTCCTTTCTCACAACTGAGGCGTTGGTGCGGCTTTCACTCTGTCCATGAAGTTCATCAGCGCTTCCGCCAGACCGTCTGCGCTCCTCTTTTGATTCCTCCGGCAGAAATCTGTGAGGACCTGTAGTCTCAGTTTTGGAGCGCGGTTTTGACGACACGTCAGGTGACGATTCTGCTTGATCGCGCTTTGCATTTGCCTTGTGAATCGCGTCAATCAACCAGCCGGATTTCTGCTCTCGGGGTTCGTCTTCAGCGAAGACAAAGTCTTGATCGTCGGGATCCTTCTCTAAGTCGGCTGCAGACTTTGCATTAGTCGCATCTTGCTCAGACGCATCGGAGTCTTGTTTGGCAAAGTACTTCAAAGTCGAGCGAAACTGTTCTGCCTGTTCGGCGCTTCCCACTTGCGACTCATCCTCGGTGCTAGATTCATCGAAAACGAGCCGATCGCTGATTGCCTTGGCGCGATAAAGCAAATCATTTGCTTCTTCATCTTTGCCCGCCTTTTCATAGATCTCTGCCAGGCGCACCATGCTCGATACCACCTGGTCGCTTTCTTCTCCATAAAGTTCTTTGTTGGTCGCGATTGTACGCAAGGCAAATCGGATCGATTCCTCTACGTCACCGCGACTCTCCGCAAATGCACAGAGTGCATCGAAACATTGAAGGTTGCTTTTCTTGTCACCGCGCTTGATGACATCTAGAAGAATTTCTTCCGCTTCTTTGAATCGCCCACCAGCGACGTGCGCATGCGCTTCTTGCATGAGTTCGTCAATGCTTTTGGTGGGTTCTAAGGACATCTTTAGACCGGAACAAGTGGAACGCTAACTGAGTTTCCATCCTAATTCTTCGACAGTCTCGTCAAAATCTAAACGCGACCGCTGAGAGTAGTTAAGCAAAATGATAGCGCGACCAAGGTCCAGTGTGGTGGCGTTGACCAAAGCCGTGCAACGCTTTGCCACTTCCAAAAGAGAACGATCCAACTTGCCATCAGCAATGAGCATTGCAGAAATTTGCCCGCCATGTCGAGCCGTAATGTCACGGGCTTTGGCGACATCACTTTCGGTTATTACTTTGGCTGCTTGCAACAGGTCAAGCTCCGTCGTGGGCGACTTGGGAGTTGCCGGAGGTCCTGCATTTGCTGGTGCTCCGCGATCCGTTGGGGCTCCAGGATATGCAGGTATTTCGGGATCTGAAGATGTTCCGGGATACGCAGGTGTTCCAGAACCTGAGGATGTTCCGGGATACGCAGGTGTTCCAGAACCTGAGGATGTTCCAGGATGTGCTGGCATTCCAGAACCTGAAGATGTTCCAGGGTTTGCTGGCCCTCCAGCACCTGCGGATGTTCCAGGGTTTGCTGACATTCCAGAACCTGAGGATGTTCCAGGATACGCTGGCATTCCAGAACCTGAGGATGTTCCAGGATTTACCGCTACTTCGACATCAGGATCAGTGCTTTGATCACTTACTCCTTGCTGTTCATCAGCGGTATGAGCGGTACCTGAATAATTTGCTGATGGCGTCCCTGCCGCATTTGCCAAATCGAGACCAGCTGCGCCCGAAGAGGCATAACCGAACGCAGTGTGGGCACCGCTGTTGCTAATCGCCTCCAGCAAGCGTGTCAATTCCCGCTGCAATTCGTCCATCGATTGATGTCTGTTGGCGGGATCCTTCTGCAACGTTTTCTGAATCAAAGTTTCGACCGGTTCGGGAATTCGGAAGCCCAGGTTCAAGGATGCGAACGTTGGTGGCGGCTCGTAGATATGTTTGTAGAGCGTCTCAAAAACATCCTTGCCCTTGAACGGCAAAACTCCTGTGACTGCCTGGTACATGACGACTCCCAGAGAGTAAATATCAGTGCGATGGTCGATCTGTTCGGCTCGGCTCTGCTCGGGACTCATGTAGGCCGGACTGCCAATGACTGCGCCAGTTTCAGTCATTTTCAGAGCTTCCTCTTCCTGCGTGAACAGCTTGGCGATACCGAAATCCAGAATCTTCGCGGTGATAACGTTGTGTTCGTCTTTGTAGAGCCGGATGTTGCTGGGCTTTATGTCGCGATGGATAACTCCACGTTTGTGAGCATGTGCCAAGCCACGACAGCACTGGAGGAAAACGTCAAGGAATTGCTGACTGGTCAAACGACCTTGACTGGCAAAAATCGAGTCGAGGCTCGGTCCATCAACGTAGTCCATGACAATGAAGGGGCGTCCTAGAGGACTGGTACCGTAATCCTGCACCAGCACGAGATTGGGATGCGACAGGGCCGCGGTCGCCTTCGCTTCCTGCTCGAATCGCTTCTTGTTCAACTCCTCTCTGAGCAAATGCGGATGCATCAACTTGAGAGCGACAATTCGACCAATTTGAATCTGTTTTGCTCGATAGACAGTGCTGGTCGCGCCCTTTCCGACCTCGGCAATAATTTCATAGCGCTTGTCGAAAATCGACCCGATCGCCTCCGAGGAAAAATCTTTATCAGCCGCACTGAGCGAAGGAGCGTTCTGTCCAGACTTTTCCTCTAACGGAGCGGCACCCGGCCGAAGGAATTCTGGGATGGCTGCTGCAGGGCCAACTTCACTAACACTGTCGGAAACGAGAGTGTGAATCATCAGCGCGTCGGCGCTCTCATGTGTCCAGATAATCGGCGAATCGTTCTCATGACCTGACCGCAGCACCCATCTTGCATCTTCGGTGTACGGGTTCATACCGCAAGTGACGACTAGCATTCGCTTCTCGTCATTGACTTGCCAGGCCAGATAAACAGGTTTACGAGGCGTATGTTGAGCGTTAGTCAAGCTGAAAGTGATGTCGTCGGCAGAAGGCACTGTCGAAAGTTTCGCAACCTTGACCTGTCCACCTCTTTTGTTAAACGACTCATTCAGGGGCATGAATTGTCTCGAACCAAACCTGCGAATATTTAGTAAATACTGCCATTATAGAGGGATTAGCCCGTTTCGAATATAATTTTAAACTGACCGGCAACGTTCTAGACTGGCGCAAGCTGCCCTTTGAAGTCTTTAAGTCACAAATCTGATACCAGCAGCGATGCCATCAAAGAAACCGCTCGAGCAGGGAATCATCCCCGGACCGCTCAGTTTGATGACTGTTAAGCTGTTTGAGATGCAAGGCAGAGTTTTCGACAGCAATTTAGTACCATGAGGAGGTTGAACATTAAGCTCTGTTACCGCTTGAAGACATCACCCCGTCAACGACGACATCCTCACCGGTCGCAAAGCTGAAAAAACTGACAATCAAAAGTTTTATTACTTAAAAACCGCACCCTTTCTGAGGGAACCGAAGACAAAAAAACTGGAGACCGATTGAGGAGAACTGGATGACCCACAATACCGACGACCTCCGAATCAATGAGATTAAGGAGCTTTCTCCACCGGCACATTTGTCTCGCGAATTTCCGCTCACTGTAAAAGCCTCAGCCACCACATTCGGTGCACGAACCTCGATACAACAAATATTGAGAGGGAAAGACGACAGACTTCTCCTCATCATAGGTCCTTGTTCAATCCACGACACAGAAGCTGCCAAAGAATACGCTGGTCGCCTCAATGAAGTCAGGGAGCGATTGGCATCGGATCTCGAAATCATCATGCGGGTATATTTCGAAAAACCACGAACTACCGTCGGCTGGAAGGGTCTGATCAATGATCCGGATCTTGATGGCAGCTTTCAGATCACGAAAGGACTGAGACTGGCGCGCGAATTGCTTCTGACTATCAACGAGATGGGACTGCCGGCAGCGTGCGAATACCTGGATATGATAAGCCCTCAGTACATCTCCGATCTAGTCAGCTGGGGCGCCATCGGGGCGCGCACTACTGAATCACAAACGCACCGAGAACTGGCGTCGGGAATTTCGTGCCCGGTCGGATTCAAGAATGGCACAGACGGTAACATCAAAATTGCGATCGACGCAGTCAAGGCGGCGGCTCATCCGCATCATTTCCTTGGTGTGACCAAAGGTGGGCACTCAGCCATAGTTTCCACAAATGGCAATGACGATTGTCACATCATTTTGAGGGGTGGCAAAAAGCCGAATTTCGACCGCGACAGTGTCAACGCAGCCTGCGCAGAAATAAAAAAAGCTGGACTGAAAGAGTTATTAATGATCGACGTGAGTCACGCCAACAGCAGTAAGAAGCCTGAAAATCAGGTAGCGGTTAGCGACAACATTGCGCAGCAAGTCAGTGACGGCGACAGACGCATTATCGGAGTCATGGTAGAGAGCAACCTGGTGGCAGGCAGGCAAGATTTAGTAGCGGGTGAGGAGCTAACTTACGGTCAAAGCATCACCGATGGCTGCATCGGATGGGACGACAGCCTGGCAGTAGCGGAGACTTTGGCTAAGGCAGTGCGCACTCGCCGGGCTAAATAAACAGATCCGACAAGAACAAGCGAATCCAAGCAGATTCAAGCGACTCCAAGCAAATCCAAGTAGATTCAAGCAAATTCAAGCAGAGTCAAGCAAATTCAAGCAGAATCTAGCAGGTTCGAGCCGGTTTAATGGAATCTATTTGTGTTTCTCGGCACCGCTTTTTATGGTTTTATTAGCACCACCTTTAGTAGCAGCTTGTTTACTCATGCCTTTGACAGTATTGACGACTGCATGCTCGGCTTTGTCGGCATTTGCTTCCAACGTATTGAGGGCCTTTTTTGCTCCTGCCTCCAGGTCACTTCCCCCTTTGGATACACTATTATCAGGCTTCGTTGTTCTCCCTGACTTAGGAGTTCCAATTGAACTCGATTTACTGCCGCCTGATTTAATACTGTCTCCTCTAAGCTTTTTTCCTGCCTCGCTTACTTTCGATTCCGCAGCATCCACAGTCTGTTTTATTGCGGCACCGGCTTTATTCATGTTTGCACCGATATCATGAACAGCTTCAGATGCCCTCTGATTCAGCTCCTGGTTCGGTTTTACTGAAGGTGTAGCAGGCTCAGACGCAATTGCGCCCGACCCAAATAACAAAACCGCGGCACCTGCCAGAAATAGATTTTTATCCATAATTCACCAATTTTTTTGACGCTGAAATTTTTACGATTCTTTTGCAGGTTGCGGCTTGGTCACCGAGGTAGCGGTTGCAGACACTTTTTCTGGTTCCGAGCTTTGAGGTTCGGGACCGCGTGGAGCGTTGTCGAATTCGAATCGCACCTTAAACTCTTCATTGATAAAGAGACGCGCATCGAAGGTTCCAGTTCCGGCTTTCTTCTTAAATCCTCGTATCACTTCAGTTCTGCGCTCAGTGACCAGCTGCTTCATTTGCTCATCGGTGAGGGGCAGCCCGCTCACTTCTCGCCAGACCGAGAACGTGCAGCCTTCGCGCCAACGACTGCATCCGGCACCTTTAGGAGTGGGGCGTACAGTGCCTTTGGCACATTGAGGGCAGGTTCCAAGCCCCTCACTGGAGCCTCCAGAACTGCCTTCCAGACGCACTTTAAATTCCTCATTCAGTATCAGTTTGGCATCATATTTGGTGGTGCCATCTTTCTTTTTAAAACCTTTGATCAATTTGGTCTGACGTTTCTCAATCAGATCTTTGATATCTGTATCGGAAAGTTGTTTACCGTTGAATTCGCGCCAGATCGTGAAAGTGCAGCCCTCTTTCCATCGGTGACAACCAGCGCCTTTCGGAGTTTCCACAACCACACCTTTTTCGCACTGAGGGCAAGTTCCCAAATTTGGTCCTTTCGGGGGCAAAGATGTGACGCCACCACTGCTGATATCAGGCAAAATCTTGCGAACAAATTGAGCGATGTCACCTTCAAATGTTGGCAGTTGCAATTTACCATCTTGCATATCAGCCAACTGCTGCTCCCACTGTGCTGTGAGAGCCACATCTTTCAAATCAGTGTGCACCTGATTCAACAGAGCCTTGCCCTTGCTCGTAGGTGCAAGCCACTTCTTGTTGCGCTCGATGTAGCCGGTCTGCAGAAGTCGCTCAATGATAGCTGCACGCGTAGCCGGAGTTCCCAGACCTCTCTGCTTCATGTAACTAGCCAGATCCTCATCATCAAGATCGCGACCGGCGTTTTTCATAGCTGTAAGCAAAGTGCCGTCATCATAAGGTTTTGGCGGGTTGGTCTTACTCTCTTTTACTTCTACTTTCTGTTTGACAATCTGCTGATCTTTTGTCAACGGAGGGAGCTGCTGTGATTCCTCATCGACTTCTTTGTCCTTCTCCTTTCCTTTCTTTTTCTCTTCAACAGCCTTGGGCTCGAGAATCGTCCAGCCAGGATCTTTTACAACAAACCCTTTAGCACGAAATGAGTGTTGCGCTAGCGCGATGATGGCAGTAGTCTCGTCACGGATTTCAGGCGGCAAGAAGATCGACATAAATCGCAGTGCGACCAACTCATAGATGTTCTTTTGTCTTTCCGGAAGACTGGAAGCAGGCGTGTTGTATGTTGGAATAATGGCATGGTGGTCGGTCAACTTCGTATCATCGACATAATTTTTCGAAAGTTTTGGCTTGAGCAAGGCAACAGTAATCTTGCCCGGTACAATTTGCTCGGCAGCAAAAGCGTCCCGCGCTTTCTGGCTCGTAGACGGCGACTTCAATACAGTAGACAAGATACGTGGCAACTCAGCCACCATGTCGTTAGACAGGTGCCGCGACTCAGTTCTCGGATATGAAATCAGTTTATGCTCTTCGTACAGACTCTGAGCAATCGTCAAAGTTTCTTGTGCGGTGTAACCAAAGCGGCGGTTAGCATCTTTCTGCAGCGTAAGCAGATCGTAGAGCGCGGGCGGTCTTGTTTTCTTTTCCGAAGTGACAACAGAGAGAACTTTTCCATGCGATTCAGGCTGCACGGTTTTGACAATGTCCTGTGCGATCGCTTTGTCTTGCAGTCGCGTCTGGGGTTCTTCACCAGGGGTGATGTAACGCGCCATGAAACCAGGAGCGAAAGTGGCCAGCACCTCATAGAAAGCTGTGGATTTAAAATTATCAATCGCAGCCTGACGATCAACAATTAAGGCCAGAGTTGGAGTCTGCACCCGGCCAATCGTACAGAGCTGGTTGTTAATCGCGGTGTACGCCCGAGTGAAATTGAGTCCAACAATCCAGTCAGCGTGCGCTCTTGCCGTCGCCGCATCAGCCAGGTTGTCGAACTCACTGGCTGATTTGAGTTTGCTGAAACCCTCTTTGATTGCTTCGGCAGTCAACGAACTGATCCACAAGCGTTCCACCGGAGCGGTGGCACCACTAAGCATGTAAATCAGCCTGAAGATATGCTCCCCTTCGCGCCCAGCGTCGGTTGCGCAGACAATGCCCTCGCATGATTTATCTTCAAAAAGTTTTCTGATGATGTTGAATTGAGGTCCGGCTTTTTCTGCAACACGATACTTCCAATCAGTGGGGATCATTGGCAGCTGCGCCATCTTCCAGGGTCCGCCCCAGGCTGCGTTCATCTCCTCTGGTTCAGCCAGAGTAACTAGATGACCGAAAGCATATGTCACCTGATAGTTGTTGCCTTCGAAGTAGCCATCACGTTTCTGACTCGCGCCTAAGACAGCGGCAATATCGCGTGCAACGGATGGTTTTTCGGCCAATACAACTTTCATATATCTCGCCTGCATATGTTTAACGGCTCGATCGGCATGGGCACTGAGAAGCAGTGAGCAGCGTCGGCGCGCATTAGTATGACAAGAACTCTGAGTTCTTTACAGCGAAAGTATTATTATCAATTGGTTGAAATTTTTATCGCCAAACCCAGAGAGCCGCTCTGGTGCGAAATTACACAGTGTTGTACCGTGAATTCGATTCAGGCTGCCATTTCCGCCAGTTCGGTGATTCTGTTGATAGCAGCAGTCCAGCCAAGTGCATGACCATCCACTGATTTCTCCAGAGCGAAGTTAGTATGCGATAGAACGATCTCAGTGCCTTCGCCTTTCGAGTTGAATTCGACTGATACGAGAGTATCGCTGGCAGGATATTCAGAAGAGTCACTGTTCCAGCTATAAACTAATTTTTTGTTCGGGACAATTTCCCTGTAAACACCATGAACGGTTATAACCACGTTGTCTGGCCCGGTGGTCATCTGGATCTGGAAGGCACCGCCAACGGTCAGATCTTGCTCTACTTTGACATCGATAACATATTCACAGCCGAACCACTGGCGGATCTTTGCAGGATCTGTCCAGGCTCGATATACGCGCTCGACGGGCGCATTGACGATGCGCTGCAGTTTTAGCGAACTAGCTGTTTTATTTGTTGTTATCGCAGTCAGCATCGTTTTCTCCCGCCTCTTCTTCCATCAAAAACCGCTCCAGCGAATCGAGTTGGTTGAGCCAAAACTTGCTGTAATTGGCTAGCCAATCATTTGCTTCAGACATAGGCTCAGCTCTCAACCTCAGATAGTGTACGCGTCCTTTCACCTCTCTTGTTATAAGATTGGCATTCTCAAGCAATTTGAGATGTTTTGAAATAGCAGGTAGGGACAAATTGAACGGCTCAGCCAGCTCAAGTACGGAACATGTTCCTCTGGCGGCGAGATTGCCGATAATCGCCCGACGAGTTGGGTCAGAGATGGCGAAAAAAGTTCGGTCTAGTTGTTCCGAATAGTGTTTAACCATATGGTTATGAATCTCACAGTTGAGGTTTTCTGTCAACGGTTTTAAGAACTTGGATTTTTGCCGATATCGGTAAAAATTTCAGATGAGCTTGTCGCCCACCGGCAGCAGTAATCACTAAGAAAACCCGAAAGCAGCACTGGCGCGGGAGAATTTTTGCCGATATCGGAAAAAAATTCCAGACAATACTCTTTTTCCATAGCGAACAGCGATAGCATATTATTCAACCGTATGGTTTAATATCTAAACTTTCGAATCCGGACCGCACACAACTGACAGGAGAAATTGTCATGGTCAAAGCAAAAAACACAGTTCCGCCAGGCGTCCACACCGTCACGCCATTTTTGACGGTCAAAGATGCAAAAAAGGCAGTCGACTTCTACAAAAAGACCTTCGATGCACAAGAAATCTCTGTCTTAGAAATTGACGGACGTGTGATGCACGCGCACATTAATATAGGCAATTCAGCGATTTTTCTGGGCGAAGAGTGCCAGGAGATGGGCAAGCTAGGAGCCGAGTCGCGTGGATTCGCCACAAGCTCACTCCTCATCTATGTCGACGATGTTGATGCAGCCTTTGACAAAGCAGTCAAAGCCGGCTGCAAAGTTGGAATGCCTGTAGCGGATATGTTCTGGGGAGACAGATACTGTCACGTCACCGATCCTTTTGGTCAGGAATGGTCGATTGCAACTCATGTCGAAGATTTGACTCCCGAACAAATCAAGGAAAACTTCAAAGAAATGACCAGGAATATGGCTGCCTGCGCAACCAAGTAGAAACGGAATAGGTACTCGCGGCTCGGCAATGCGCAAAGCATTGTCGAGCTGGTCGCTGACACACCAGATGCGGTGCAGTAGCGTCACTATACTCAATCTAGAAACCGTATTAAATGCGCAACCAAACGGTTGCCCATATCAAGAAGATGTTGTATTATGCAACCCAGAGGTTGCATATGAATAAGATAGAAAAACAAGTAGAAATCAAAGGTTCAATATCGAAAGTCTGGATCGCCCTGACAAATTACGTGCACTTTGGCACCTGGTTCAGAGTAAAGCTCGACGGACCTTTTGAAGTCGGGAAGACTACCACCGGTCACATCACATATCCCGGCTACGAGCATTTGAAGTGGACGTGCGTTGTGAAAGAAATGGTGCATGAAAAACTTTTTTCGTTCACGTGGCATCCATACGCAATAGATCCTGATGTTGATTACTCTAATGAAGAGCCGACACTGGTAGAGTTTCGCCTCCAGAAAATTGATGGCGGAACGCTGCTCACACTTACAGAGTCGGGTTTTGACAAAATTCCATCTAACCGTGCCAGCGAGGCACTTCGCATGAACGACAGAGGATGGGCAGAACAGATGCGAAACATAAGCAGTTATGTCGAGCAGACGTAGACGATTAGCAAGCGAGCGCCAGGCTCAAATTTTCGCTGCTCTTGGCGATCAAACTCGACTGTCGCTGGTGGCAAGACTGTCTGACGGAACAGCGCGTTCGATAACTGATCTTTCAGACGACCATAAACTCACGCGTCAAGCGATTACAAAACATCTGCACGTCCTCGAAGATGTCGGTCTGGTTCGCTCCGTGCGATCCGGACGTGAGAGCATTTTCGAACTTGACACCAGACCGCTCAATGAACTCCAGGATTATCTCAGCAGAGTGTCATCTCAGTGGGACGACGCCCTTGCAAGGCTCAAAGCTTTTGTTGAAGACGAAACTTAGCGCCAGAGCTTCATCGGCGCCCGAAAAGCCGTCCAGCGAATAAATTCCGGTCGCCTACGTAATTACCCTACTGACAAGAACGTAACCATTTGGCATAGTTATACGGTAACGCCCCACACAATATCAAAAGCCACGACTGCAAGGTCGTGAAATTCGTTGGTCCAGCAGGAAGTGCCTTGACAGACTCGAATTTGTTTACTTTAAATGGTAGTTCTTCCGACCACCAGGTGGTCGAAAGCCAGGCCCAAACTAAAGCACTGGCACAGCGACTCAGTCAGCAAGCTTTTGCCGGCGACTCGCTGTCGGTTAAAGATTCCACAGCGACTCAGCCTGCTGCATCCAACGATTCGGGCACTAACAAAGTCGATCAAATAGTCAGCTTGTTTGAACGACTGCCAGGATCATTTGAGCTTTCGAAAGATCAACTGACGCTTGTGCTGAAACAAGCCAAGCTCGATCAAGATCCGCAAATCAAGGCAATTCTCAGCGGAGTTACGAAGCTCGTTAAAAACGGCAACCACCTTGAATTACAACGCGACTCTGCCACACATATCCCGTTAAACGAAGACATAGTGAAAGGGCTGCTGTCAATCAAGTCAGTCGATTTAGATTCGCTAAAATTCGACGTCAATTTCAAAAGCGAGCCCAAGCAAGTATCAAATGTAAGCGGGCTCAACTTGACCTTTTCGGCTTTTGGATCTGATTCTTCTGTCGCCATACAAGAAGCAAAACTCAGCCACGATCAAGCCGGCAACACGGTAATCACAGGTATGGTCGAAAATCCGATTCCAGCAGCAGCGCGCACAGTGCTCGACATCGGAGATAGAATTCCAGTTACAATAAAACTAACTCCTCATGGAGATTTTGTTGCACCGCGAGCCAGCACGGTAATCCAGGACGCAGCCAATACGACAGGCACAAGCTTACCAGGACTGGTACTCCATGACGAATTGACTGATGCTGCAGAGGTAGCGCAGTTTGCTGAAAAATATCCAAAATGGATGGGTGATACAGTCAGCCCAATTTTGACCGGTCTGGAAAAGGTTATCGAAGACAATCAAGAAAAGGCAGCTCAAGACAAACATCCGCAGCCCGGTCCGCCCAAAAGTGCCGAGAGAATTTTACCGGCTGCAGATAAGGCACCCGCAACTGCGACGCAAGCGGAGTCGTTCGCTAAGCCCTCTACCGATAATAGATCAGGTGTAACTGGACCCGGAGAATATGACAAAACCATCAAAGTAGATGGCAACGATCGACACTATATTTTGCATGTGCCTCCGGCATACGACGTCAGCAAACCGATGCCGATGATCTTGGCTCTGCACGGCATGGGCGGAAGTGCAGCCAGTTTTGAGCAACGAACCAGGCTCAACGACATAGCCGACAGAGAAGGATTTATCGTCATCTACCCTGACTCAACCGACTGGTTTAATCAAAAAGACTGGAAAACCTGGGATACCGGCGACGGTATTATCCCGCCGGGAAAACATGTCGATGACACAAAGTTTCTGCGCAGGGTAATCGATGACACGCAGAAAGATTTGAATGTTGACGACAAACGCATTTACATGGCCGGAGTATCAAACGGCGGCATGATGACGATGCATGCGGCAGGAGCGCTCTCAGACAAACTCGCAGCTGTGGCGGTTGTCAGCGGAGCCATGAGCGGAAGAGAGCAATCGCCCACGCAACCTCTATCTGTCATTAATATACACGGCACCAATGACAGTGTCATTCCGATCAACGGCATCGAAGCTGTTCCTGACAGTTTGACTCTGCTGGGTATACCTACCTTCAAACCGAATTGCTACATTCCTACCTACTGGAATATCAAAGACGGCATCACAGGAGCGCCAACTACCGAGAAGATCGGAAACGAAACACGGCAACACTACTACAATCCAAAAACTGGAGCAGAGGTTGAGCAGATAGTCGTTGCAGGCGGAGAACACGTTCCCAGCAACATCCAACCGACCATGGAAACAGTTGTGCGGTTCTTCGAGAACCATCCGAAGATTGCGGCGACCAGCGACAACGTGCCGCCACCGAATAACCCGCCAGTTGACATGCACAAGCCAGTCGACCCTGTTGCAAGACTGATTGCTGACGTGAAGAAACGCGGCATTACCGGAATAGAAGCCGACGTTGACCGCGCACTGGCGGCGGTGCCGGCACTCAGTGACGGAACCATAAGTCCGGCAGATCTCTACAACAAAGTGGACGCCACCCTTCACCAGAACTTCAATGATCCGGTCAGCTCTTTTATCAAATCAACTGAAAGTCTGTCGAAGAGCGGTGAACATATAGAATTGAAGAGGTCTAACACAGCTTCAATACCGCTTAATTTCGAAGTTCCGGGAACGCACGGAATTCTCAACTTGAAAGACTTGCAAGTCGGTACAACATCGTTTGATCTGCGTAACCGCAATGGACTGTTTTCCATCGACAATCTTAGAGGTTTGAGTATCAAGAGCAGCATCTTAGGACAAGACATAACCAGCAGCATCAATCAAGTCACTGAAAGTAAAGCTATTGACGGAAATCACATTTACAGTGTGAAAGTCAGTCATCCTCTACCATCGATTGCTCGCTTCATATTGATGCAGCCGAGCGATATCTCAGTAAAAGTAGAACTAGATTCCCAGGGAAATCCTAAAGTGATTAATCAAAATGAAATCATGGACGACGCTCTGGGACGAAACCCTCTAGTCAGAGGTGTCATCGACGAAGGCACGGATATAACAAGAGCTGTAACCAACCCATCACTCAGTTCAGTCGGCAATGCCCTGAAAGACGTTGCCATTACGGGCAGTGCAACCTTGTTGGGAGGTCGCCTTGGCTTTGCACTTGCACCGGCAATCGTTCACGAACTCGACTCGTAGCGGACTGATCAAGTCAGCGCGCTACGTTCAGGTTATGGGCTCGATCGAGCAGACTTTTAAAGAACGCCAGAGCATCGTTAAGGTCAACCATATCAGCGTTGCTTTGCATCAAAAGCGTAATCAAATTTTTACTGCCATTGATGATAAATTCGCTGCGGGAAGCAATTCTCAGGTAAGCTTCTCTCGCTTTCCAGTCAGAAAACATGCCTTTCCCAAGTTGTGGATCTGATGAAGTCAGGGCGCACAGTCGGTCCAATTCGATAACACCAGAACGAGCAGCAGGCAGTTGCAACCAGAGTTCTCTTTCATAGAGCTCATTGGCGAGCAAGCCTTGATGCTGCCAGTTCGGCATCGCAATTTTGAGAAACTCTTTTAAAGCCAGATCAGAAGGAGTGGATGCGGTCGCAAGAATCTTCACCAGGTCGCTGCGCCTTTTGGTCTTAATAGCCAACTTCAACTCAGGGCGTAAGGAATCCATAACTGACACGACAATAATTGGTCCGAAGGGCGGAGGAGCCTGCCACCATCCGGCGAAAGTGATTTTCCATTGTTTGAATCCAACTTGCACGATGGGCATACTGACCATGGACGCCAGTGTCCCAGAAAGCTCTTGGTAGCGCGGGTCCAGCTTAGACGATGAGTTAAATTGTGCTTGAGGCACGCTAAACATGCCGTCAACTTTGGTCGAAAAAGTTTCCAACTTCTTCTCAAATGCAGTAGCATTTCCTCGCAGTTTCCCAACCGTGCCATTGAGAGTGTTGAACACCAGATTCTGAAAGTCATCCTTCATTAAACAACCCTGCCTCGAGGATACGATCTCACAATATCATCAGGCCTTGAGCATCAAATAAAAGCTAACAATGTCAATACAATTGCAATCGGAGTCAATCGTGAAATCAAACTGGTCTCTAAACGGAAAAGTCGCCCTGATCACAGGCGCTTCAAAAGGTATCGGTCTGGCCATAGCAAATGAGTTTCTGGAGTTGGGAGCCGAGGTTTTAGTCGTTGCTCGCTCTGTTGACACTCTGGAAAAAGCGTTCGAGTCAAAGAAAGATAAGAAGACCAAAGTCCACATGGTAGCTGCAGACAAGAAGTGGGCCCGGTTGTTTGGGCCAGCTTCTTTAGGAACTAAGTGTTAATGACTTCCTGCTCTTGTTCAGGTATTGAATACGGTATCATATCCAAATTATATACTTCAATAGCATTTTGCTTAACCTTCATGTCTCCTG
>DATNPY010000015.1:0-121716 GCA_036702955.1 Drouetiella sp.
ATATGTACACTTTGTCGAAGTGATTCTGGATGTGAGCGCCAAACAAAACTCTGTTCGTGTCAGTCTCGTTGGCGGAAATTCCGAGTGACAGCTTTGCGCTCGTACCAGAATCTAGATTTTGATGTTGTAGGCGATTAAGTATGTTGACTCGATCAGGTCCAATGCTGAAAAGCATTGCTACAAACTCATCTGCGTCTCCCTCATGCAACCACCTGTCACCAAGCAGCCACGAGCCCAATGCAGTCACTGAGATTTTTGTAGTCGGAGGAAGCTGCTGCCGAAGCTTTCTCAAGACGGAAGTATAGAAAGTGCGTTCATCACGCAAAGCGTCAAAATCTATTTGCACCATATTCGATGGCGGAAGTGATTTGAGTCTCTCGACAATCGTTTTCACTACATAGTCGGCGCTCCGGGGGTCAGGGATGTTCGCGTCAGAAGCCGCATCACTTACATCGACTGAGTGCTCGGAATTCCCGCGAGAATGCTTATCACTTGCTCCATTTGAGCCAAGTAGATGCGCGGGAGAACACTCCGGGCTCGCCATACCAGCTCCCAAAGTCTCGATTCTGAAAACTGGCATCGTCTTCGTTCCTGCCGCCAGTTTCAACTTCTGTGTCCGCGGTCGAAATTCCATGCTTGCACCACGCACATAAATCATTCCGGCAAAATATGAAACCGTGGTCTTAGCCGGATCTATAAACGACAGATCTTCATCGCGTTCCCATGCCCAAATACTCAACATCGGCGTCTGAGATGGTGCTCTGCTTGCAGCGCCAGTATCGCGGTTCGTTACGCCAGCCCCAATTTTTGCAATTGTCGAAACGGTCGTTTTCGAAGCAAGCAAAACGATGGGCAAAAATAACGAGAGAAGCAAAGTTGCATAGTAAGGCGAAACAAATCGCCGGCGCGCATCCATGGGCAGTGTGCCGGTCATTTTTATGGGTGTCTTAGCGTACAAACTTTTCAACTGTGACCTTCACTCTTATGGCACGAGGACGACCTGCCGCCTCATATCCACTAATTGGTTCATAGCCGAAAATTAGGATTGATAGCAACACTTGCCAAAGTGTTGCTATCATCCCGAAACACACACATAGTTAGCGATTGACGACAAGTTCGTCATTTGAACGGATGTAAAATCGACGGGCTGCAACAGTAAAATTCGTGATCGTTTAAATCAGATTGAATGGACGCCGCGTGAGATACTGTTCGGACGCTCAAATATTAGAGCGCATCGACGACATACCAAAGGAGCTTGCAGGTTGTGAAGCACTGGATTACAGCGATATCTATATTGATTGCAACGCAGCAAACAATGATTCCCGCCCTTTCTATCGAGGTGCATGAGCCTAAGGTGCCTTCAGCGAACAGTCAGGGAATGAAAAAGAAAGTCGATGAGCTGATGAGTCAGATGACTCTGGAAGAAAAAATTGGGCAGATGAATCTGTTATCCATCGGTTTCGACGTGACTGGACCGGTTGTCAGCCAGGGCGTTGACGAAAAAATCAAGAAAGGTCTGGTCGGGGGGGTTTTCAACACCTACACCCCTTCTGCAGTGCGGAAGTTGCAAGAGATAGCAGTCAATCAATCGCGGCTGAAAATTCCATTGTTATTTGGCTACGACGTAATTCACGGGCACCGCACCACTTTCCCTGTCAACCTGGGACTTTCCTGCACATGGGATCCAGAACTGGTCGAAAAAACAGCGCGAGCAGCGGCACGCGAAGCTGCTGCCGACGGGCTCAACTGGGTTTACTCACCGATGGTGGACATCGCTCGCGACCCGCGCTGGGGGCGTGTCACCGAAGGCTCCGGTGAGGACCCGTATCTGGGCGGAGAAATGGCTAAAGCCACTGTGCGTGGATATCAAGGCAAAAACTATGACAATGCAGATTCAGTGCTAGCATGTGTAAAACATTACGCCCTTTATGGAGCGGCCGAAGCCGGGCGCGACTACAACACCGTTGATATGAGCCCGGTGCGAATGTACAACGAGTATCTGCCGCCTTACAAGGCAGCTGTTGATGCAGGTGTCGGCAGTGTCATGACCTCATTCAATGAAGTCAACGGCGTGCCCGTGACAGCAAATAAATGGCTCGTCACAGACGTCTTACGAAAGCAGTGGGGCTTCAATGGGTTGATTGCAACTGACTATACGGCCGTCAGCGAAATGATCGAACACGGAATGGGCGACGAAGAGAAGGTGGCTGAGCTGGCTATCAACGCCGGAATCGATATGGATATGGTGAGCGAACTTTTCATCAAACACGGCAGCAATCTTGTCAAATCTGGAAAAGTTTCTGTTGCGCAAGTTGATGCAGCTTGCCGCCGCGTTCTGGAAGCAAAATACAAACTTGGACTGTTTCACGACCCGTATCGCTATATCAGCGAGGAGCGCAATAAACAGGAGTTGATGAGCGCCGACAAGCTGCAACTCGCGAAAGAAGCGGCCGTCAAGAGTCAGGTCTTGCTCAAGAATTCTGGAAAAGTCTTGCCTCTCAACGCACAGAAGAAGTTGGCATTCATCGGACCTCTCGTCAAAGACCAGCGCAATGTCATAGGCTCCTGGAGCGGTGCAGGCGAATGGAAAGAAGCAACGAGCCTATGGCAAGCACTTGATACTAAATTTGGTGCAAACAAATTTCTCTACGCGAAAGGGTGCAACCTGGTCGACGACAATGAATTCATCGAACGTCTCAACCGCGATGGCGCACTACTGAAGCGTGACGAAAGACCACCTCAGGAAATGATAAACGAAGCTGTCAACACGGCACAACAAGCAGACGTAGTCGTTGCGGTCATGGGTGAGCCATTTATCTTCAGTGGCGAAGCAGCCAGCCGCAGCTTGATCGGATTGCCGGATAATCAAGTTGCCTTGCTTAAAGCCCTGAAAGCCACAGGCAAACCCGTTGTGCTGGTGTTGATGAACGGTCGACCACTGACATTGCCCTGGGAAAACGCCAATCTAGACGCAATTTTGGAGACCTGGTATGGTGGCACCAAATCTGGTGATGCTATTGTCGACACGTTGTTTGGAGACGCTAACCCATCAGGTAAATTGTCGATTACGTTCCCAGTGAACGTTGGTCAAATTCCCATTTATTACAACGCTAAAAATACTGGGCGCCCCTATGTTCCGAAAGAGAAATATCGCTCGCAGTATTTAGATGTACCGAATCAGCCGCTCTACCCGTTTGGCTATGGATTAAGTTACACGACGTTTTCTTATACTGAGCCTCAACTAAGTCAATCAACAATCACTCCAGCGCAAACGATAACGGTGACTACCCGCGTCAAGAACACAGGCGATAGAACCGGCGTGGAGACAGTGCAATTTTACATCCGCGATCTGGTCGGCTCAATCACACGACCTGTCAAAGAATTGAAGCACTTTCAGAAAATCGAGCTGAAACCCGGCGAGGAAAAAGTTGTCGAATACAAACTCTCAGTCGACGACTTGAAATTCTACGACTCAGATTTGAAGTACGTTGCAGAGCCTGGTGAATTCGAAGTTTTTTGCGGTACTGACAGCAGCAATTTGAAAAAAGCGAAATTCACCCTGCGCTAGAAAATTGCCAAAAAAAAATAAGCAGAACGAGTTGGCTTTACAACCGATTTGACCCTGCAAATTTAATCTTCGCAAGGTCATTCGTGCCTCAAAAAGCGACCTTGGCAAGGAGATTTTGCTCGTTGCCGCGCTCGAAATTTTCAAATTTGAGATGGCAAAAATAATTGCAGATGATTGCAAGTCGCAATTTGCAAAACAAGTTGTTGCGAATCATCGCATATTTTCTCTGACTTCGTTATTGCGAATCAATCGCACGCGCTTTGCAGACAGTTAGTGCGAAGGCATCGCAATCGGAAATCTGAGGTTGAAACTGCACGGTCCCTTGATACGAACTATCGTCCCGTGATACACCAACTGAAAGGCGCCCGACAAATCAATTGTCGAGCGCCTCGAGGGCAGTTTGGTTCAACGGCATCCGCTGCCGCAAATCAACCGTTATTCGTGGAAGGGCTGGATATCTCCAGGTTTACGAAGCATCTTGTTCACTTCGTCAAGGTGCAGTTCTTCGCCCATAATCATCTCCCTTGCATATTCTTCCAGCAAAACAGATTTGCCTTCCGATGCTTTAAGAAGCTCATAGTATGCCGTAATTGCGGCATTTTCATGGTCGAGGCTCTCGCGCAGTATATCTCCAACGTCATGCTTTTCAGTCTCAAGAAGAGGTCCGATTTTGAGCGATGGATGACCACCAAGCAGAGTGACGAGCTCACCTGCTTTGTAGGCATGCATCAGGCTCTCATTGGCGTTGTCCTTAAGCCAGCTCACGATCGGAATGCGGTTGTATCCATATACCATCAATGAGTAGTGGGTATAACGAACAACTCCTGCCAACTCGAGTTCCATAATCTTATTGAGAATTTGTATCGCTGTTTTATTATCCGCATCATTCATTAAATCAATTCCTCTTAAAACCTGCGCCAGCCAGTTGCACCAGTGTATCGCATAAATGAGTACCTGTAAGCCTTTGCAGGTGTCGCTTATTTGTGGTTTAACGCTGAGCTTGGTTCAATATAAATCCGGGAGAGAAAGATATAGCACCATATTTGGTGCAAAACAAATTATGATTCTCAGATGCTTATTCGACAATTTAGCAGCGACAACTATTACTCGTCATCATAATCCTGATCGCGGATTCGAGCGAAGGTTTCTGTGAACGCGGCAGCCAGCACGCCGGTTGGCATCGCAATCAAGCCGATGCCTGCGATCGCGGTAGCACCGCAACAAATTTTGCCAAGCACAGTCTTCGGATACACATCACCGTAACCAACGGTCGTAAGTGTTTCGACTCCCCACCAGAGAGCCCTTGGTATGCTGCCAAACGCTTCCGGCTGCGCAACACCCTCAACCTCATACATGACAGCCGAGGAGAGCAGGAGAACTGCTAATACAATTCCCAAGCTGAGAAGAAGTTCCGACTTACGAGAGTTGATCACATCAGCAAACTCGGTCATAGCGCGCGAATAACGGCTAAATTTTGCCAGCGAAATCATTCTGAATAACCGAGCCACGCGCAACAGAAAGAAGTTGTTGCTGAACGCTACAAAGAAGAACGGCACGATCGACAGGAAGTCGATCACCGCCATCGGTGTCACCATATATTTGACTCGTCCCCAGATTCCGCTGTAACGAGGATCACAACCAATCACCCAGAGCCGCACGAAGTATTCGATTATGAAAACACTTGCGAACATGAAATCCAGAAGCACAAAGACGTTGGGGTGCGGTTTAACGATGGTCGGCTCGGTTTCGAGAACGACAACTAAACTGCACGAAATAATCAACAGCGAGAGAAATGCGTTTAAAGGTGACAAGCTCCGCGGCGGCGATGGCGGGTAGAACTTCTCATATAAAGCAGTTTGAATTGCAGACATAAATACGTAAATCTGGGCGCTTCTTGACTCTACAGTACACCCTTGTCAACAAAAGCCCGCGAGAGTGCCGCCCGGTGAGCAATTCGGGTCGGAGCCGGCGGAGTGAGTGAACTTCTGACCAGGTTTAATAAAGTCGACGAGCATCAGCTCGGACCAGCACCCTGTGACGTATCTGGCGCCGGAAACGACCGATTGACGGCACTGCGCGAAACTCTGCCGGGGAACTTGTAAACGGGCACTCCGTCCGTCAAGACATCCAGTGGTAAAGGAAACCAGGCTATGATCGATTGGGAAGCGCGGGCAAATACCGCGGGGCTTTTGTACATCCAGTGTTTTGAAAACGGATTCACGAGAAAGAAGTGCGGTAAGGGATTCAAGTTCACGACTGTGGACGGCAAGACCCTGGTCAGCAAAGACGCGAGGCAGCGCATCACCGCTCTGGTTATTCCCCCAGCCTGGAAGGACGTTTGGATCTGCACGGAACCCGATGGGCACATACAAGCAACTGGCTTCGACGAAGCGGGACGGAAACAATACATATATCACCCGCGGTGGCACGAGGCGAGCGCAGCTCACAAGTACGGGCGACTGAAACTGTTTGCTGGTCTGCTTCCAATAATTCGCCGCAATGTTAAGTCTGACCTGAAAATTCCGGAATTATCGAAACGCAGAGTGGTGGCAGCAGTGGTGAGGCTACTCGACAAGGCTTGCATTCGCATCGGCAACAAACAATATTTGGAAGCAAACGATTCTCGCGGTGCCACCACACTGACGTCTGAGCATGTTTGCCGGAACAGCCATGAGATCAGCCTTAGTTTTAAGGGAAAGTCGGGCAAGCAAATTGAACTCAAATGCGCAGACGAGGGACTGGCAAGCGTCATCGAAGACTGCGAAAAGAGTGACGGAGAGTTCCTGTTCTCATATCAAAACAGCAACGACGAATTCGTGGCGGTAACATCATCAGACGTTAACAGCTACCTGCTCGAAATAGCAAAAGAGTCAGTCACAGCCAAGGATTTCCGAACATGGCGAGGCAGCGTAGTAGCACTGAACGAGCTGGCGAAAATGCCCGACGAGCTCAGCAAGACTGCCAGGAAAAAGGCTATCGTTGCAGCAGTCAAATCAGCGGCTGCAGCGCTTGGCAATACTCCAGCAGTTTGCAGGGGCAGTTACATTCACTCAGGCATACTCAACGCGGCTGATGCCGGAGTCCTGCCACCACTGATGCGCCGCCTCAGCGGGAATAACCTTCGCCGCGCCGGACTGAACAAGGATGAAATGAACTTGCTGGCGTTTCTCACCCACATTGAGCAAGAAGAAATCAAACCCGTTCCAAACGTCAAGAAGAAGCGGAAGCCAAAAGACGACCTGGCGGCTTAGCCCTGCCCCCAAAATTAATCGTTTTCGGTCAACAAACCAGCCAACCCCTGTTCGCTTGGCAGATTTGGGTATATGATCTTCATTAACTCCCTTTTGGGGTTATTTACTATGCCCGATGCAGTTCCAACCACAATAGATTTACTATCCGAGTGCTTCTCTCTAGAAGCCGAGCATCTCGCTGTGCTTAACCTGGCTTGCATTGAAGCAAATATGGAACCTGGCGAGTATATGTTTCGCCAGGGCAAATTGAACCCGCAGATAGTTCGTGGGGCTGTCTTTTGCCAGATGTACATGCACGAAAAATTGCTAACCAAATCGTTTGCCCTGCAAGCGATGAAATTGTTGAGCGAAAAAGATATTCCCATCGAAGAAGCGCTAACGCAGGTCGGTTGGGACCACGCTTACCACGATAACATCAGACAGTTGCGAGATTTGCTGTTAGCGTCTGGATTGATTACTGACAAAGACAGGTCGCATGCGCTTTCCACGTGTTTGCCGTACCAGCTGCCATTTTTATCCGCGCTGGTGCAACGCAACGTAATCACAACTGATACAGCCGATTATGTCCTCTCCATGCAAGAGAAAGTGCTGCTCAATGAGATGTCGTTTGAGGAAGCCGTCGATCTGCTGAGCCGATGCAAAAAGCCCGATGGCAAAGTCGCGAAACCCGAAGCGTTACGAAAACCCGTCACCCGAGAAATTGAGACATTCAAAGGCAGTCGGCTCGGTGAGCTGCTCGTAGCATCGACGATTATCACTCCATTGCAGCTTATTTCTGCAATTGAGGAAGGTCGCCGCAAAGGCAAGTTGACGGGCGAAGTGTTGGTCAGCCAGGGTTCGCTCACAGAAGGGGATTTGAAGCGCGTATTGAATGCGCAAGGTCGCATCGAAAACGGCACGTTGTCGTTTGCCGACGCGGTCGGAAAGCTGGATCCCAAACGCGTGCTTCCTCCCCCCTAGATTGTGAGTCTGATAAATGGTTGACGTTCAACAAGACAGGATGCAGATTTTCGAGGATAAGCTCCAGAAGAAGGAGTTTTCCGAGTGCATCGAAACAGCCAATAAATTATTAGACAGTCTGAAAACGATGGACCAGGCGGAGGCGGCGAAGATCAAAATCGCTTGCTATCTGGCGATTGGCGACGCTCATCTCGGTCTGAAAGAATTCCAGGAGGCTGTTAATTACTTCGACAAAGCACGCAAACTGTCGGAAGACAAATATGGGGCGCTTTCTGATGAGGCGATGGTGCCGATCTTCCGCCTGGAAAAGTCCTTGAAGGCGTGGACATCACTCGAAGGCGGCGGTGATGCCAAAAGCATCCTCACGACCTCCATGCTTCTTGGTGCTCAGAGTTCAGAAGCTGCATCAAAAATCGAGAAAGGCAAGCACGCTCGCACATTGCAGGGACTATGGGCTCTTGCCCTGGATAAGCAAATCGTTAAAGCGTCAAATCCGTTTGTCGTTGCCTATCAAACAATTGTGCAAAAACTGACAAGTTCTAAACTCGAAGAATTTCTGGCGCGCACATCGATTGTGGTGTCATCCACAGGACTCTTCGGCATGCTCCTCTACGGGGTGTTCTGGTGGCTCACGCATCCATATCCCGTGGAGCAATACAAAATCCAGCATGGCGAATTTCGTGTTCTGAATGAGCAGCATTGCAAGACGAAGGGGCAGAAGTGGCAGTTCAAGACGTTTGACAGCAACGCCGCGCTTTCCTGGACTCAAGATGGAACCAGCGAAATTTCCGGTACAGACGAAGCTGACCGAACCAAGCTTCCTGTGGCAGTCTATGATGGATCACCCGCTTCACTGGCGACTGTTTTCTTTGTCACATACTCAAACAATAATCTGCTCCTGCGCTGGAACGGATATGCGATGCAAGACCAGTATGCCACCACATATTTCGATGTTGGCGAACCGGAAAATTCGGTAGCAGCAAAGATGTACTCCATGCGGAACAATACGCAGGATTTTTTCAGAAAGCACGGACGCTACCCGGCTCCTGGTGAGCGCGGAGACCTCTCGTACACAAACCCATTCACCAAACGCGGTGAAAGCATCAAATGTTTCACAGGCAAAGAAAATGTTGGCGACCTCGCTGCCGCCTGCAAAGCTCAGGGAGTCTCACCGCATCCAGGCATGATGGTGTGCTTCACTGCCGGGCCAAAACGCTATCTCATCGGAGCATTCGACCGCTCTAGAAACCCCGTGCAAACTGGCGCACCGAATGGTTTCATTAACATCGTTCCGAATCAGAAAAATACAGCTGAGGAATTGACCAATAAAATTCGCGGCATGATTGTATTCGAAAAACCAATCGACCAACTTATTTACCTGATTTGTGCTCACACAGCTTTCACCGGCATTTTGTTCGTGTTGTTGTTAGGTGCCGTTGGACCGGCGCTGTTCCTCGCCACTCGCAACTGGAAAAATGCTACGAGGAAAAAACCGGCGACAAAAACTGTGCCAATGGAAGCAAGCAAAAAATAGTTTCTTCCATTTGGAAGCAAGCAGAATTAGATTTGGAATTAAGCAGAAATAGACTCGGAACCAAGCAGAATAGATTTGGAACCAGGCAGAATAGATTCGGAACCAGGCAGAAAATAGAATTTATTCTATTTGGACACACTTAACTCACAAATTCTGCGTACAGTCTTATCAACTGCTACACCCACTTTAGCCGTTAAGCCCCGCTGCAGCCCTGCTGCATACCAGATTCTACTTCCAGCGAGGACAAGGCTTTATGGGCTTTGAAAATACTGACGCGTCTGACCACAAACAATCGGCACCTGCACCAGCGTTCTTCAGCTTGCTATCGGTGCAAAAAGAGCAGACAGGCACAAAAGCACAATTCACAAACTTACCCGGTACGAGAGAAAAGGAAGAGAACCAACGCACACTCGACCTGAGCGCGCCTATTTATCCGAAGGAAAAGAGCACACTCAACAATACTGGAGAGAAGGGATCCTCAACTTCCAGCGATAACGGCTCCGCAGTTCCAAACGAGAAGAGCAAACCACCTTCAAGGTATCAGACTGCGATTCAAGAGCAAGTTTCACAACTGGCTAGCGAAGCCGCATTTACTCCTTTTACAAACGCCGCATTAAACAGAGACGCTGATCGCTTTCCGCCGGTGAGAAACGAAAAAGATGGCACCACTACTTACACAATTGAACAAATTGGAATCACAGACCGCACTCTTGGTGCGGGCGACGAGAATGCAAACCACTTCAAACGGCTCGCAAACATCACTGTTCCAGACAATGCAACTTCATTGAAAGATTGCACTTTTGCTTTTGGAGATAGACAAACAATCGATGTCAAAGAATTCGACGCGCTGGTCGACCATTCACAGAAGCGCCAATCAGAACTTTCCGCCAGAGCCACACCAGAAGCGAAACTGACGGCTGCAAAAGATATGTCTTTCTACACGCACGGAATTCGCACAGGGGCTGAAGATGCTGATTTTATGGCGCTTGCGCTGCAACTGACGAACGGTCATTCAGTAATCAACGTTGATTGGAAATCGATGGCTGCTCGAGAAGAAAAATGCAGCGTACAGGCCGCTTACGACATTAATCGACGCGGCGCAGCAGAATCCTATCCCAAGTTTGAAAAGGTTCTGGACCAGGCAATCGACCATATTGGCGCCGAACATACCGACATGATCGCCTTCAGTCATGGTGCCATGTTTGACACGAGATATCTGCAGCATCGCAAAGAAACACACGCCCCGATGCTTGATGAAGTTGTTCTTGCCCACCCTGACGTGAAGTGCTCAGCGATGAAACCTGCCGATGCAAATGGACAGGTGGCAGATAAAGACCAGTTGTATTCCAAAGTATCCCGTCGAGCGTATGTCATCGGCAGCACCAGTGACCTGGCTATGAGTGGCGCAGCATGGAATGACTGTGAGAGCGCACCGAAGAATGCCAGCTGGTCAGAAACATACACCCATCACCAGAAACAAATGGAGATTAACGCGCGGCTGGGCAACGGCGCGCCAGCCAGCAGAAGAATCGTCACCGGTCACGGTGGCACCTATATCAGTGAAACAACACCGGAAGACAAAAAAGACCCCTGCAATCACTTCGTTAATATGAGCAGAATCAATGCATTAATCAATCAACGGAATCTGGATATGAAACTGTCCAGCGTGGAACGGCGGTAGTTTCAGTTGATCCGCTGCAATTTCAAGTTAGGCGAATTTTTCAAACCATTCTTGATCAGTTGAGTTGTTTGATCGTCGGTCATGCTAGGCACAAAGTCGGGCAGCATACGTTGCACGCCGTTCAATGACTGCAAGACGGATACTGGAATCGCAAGACCTACCGCTACCGCAGCCAACGAGATGATGCTTGCGAGAAATGATGTGCGAGCTTCCTTCCAGCGACACACGGCAAAAATTATATTTCCACACGGAACCATCAAGGCCACGAGACCCCAGAGCACGGATGTTCGAAACGCAGCAATGATGAGAAACATCGTTGCGACAAGATAGGCAACCAGACCGATAAGAAATATAGTCAGTCCCAGATTTATGGTAGCAATTTCGTTTGGAAAAATACTCGCAACGGCGTTAAAGGGCTCGACAGCAATATCAACTGAGTTTCTTCCTTTTAAATCCAGGTCGCTGAAACTCCAGCCATCGCTTGATTTAGTAGCGGTGCTGCCAATGACAAAATCAGTTGCCGGGTCGGTAGCCTTAAAAACAAGGCGTGCCGTATTGCCGTCATCTTTTTCCGAGACGAGAGTGAGCGGCATTCGGAAATACTTTAATGCAATGGGCCGCAACGCTTCAATCAATTTCGCACCACGCGGATTATCCGGTGTGGCTTTCATGTGCAAGAACATTTGCGCCCAAAGTTCACGAGATCCTTCGAAAGCTTGAACTGCAGTTTGACCGCTGGTGTTGACCGGTGGGGTAGCTTTCAGCATGTGCAGAGGCGGTGAGACAGATTTGTGTGACTCGGCGAATGCTTGTTGAGTGGCGATCATCAATGCTGTGGTGCATGTCGTGGCGATGAACACCTTCACCGCGCCCCTCAACGCCGACTTGATCTCAGCCGTTGTCAACTGAGCCGCGAACACCCGTGACGCCATTGACTTGAAGAATCCGAATTGGTTTTCAGGATAACTAATTATTTCTGGGCCTTATACGTCTGATCAAACGATGTCCCTGAAATAATCGCATAATCTGAGCCTGGCGTGTTGGTAGTGGTATTAAAATCATAATTTGCCAACCAATCTCCTGGCTTTCCTTCCATTGAGCCCCAGCTTGTCTGAATTGTGATTGGCTTAGTCAGCTTCACAACATGCACCGGCGGAGAATCAACTCTCGTAGGCGCGACGAACTCGGTTTTCGTGGCAAGAGTTTCGGGGTCCACATTGTAAGTTTTTGCAACCTTGGCATCAGTGGCGATTGGCCACTGGTTAATTTGTCCACGCTCTATCACAGGCTGACCGCTGGCATCGAGTCTCTGCGCAATCCAGTGCCCCTGTTGAACTGTTTCGCCAGCGGGATTTTCCAGGGTAGGAACTTTCTCGCCGGCAGGGTCGACTACTTTGCGGAATTTGACTTCGTACAACTGTTTCGTGGCAGGCACGACCTCTGAATTATTGAACACCGCTTGCGAGTTGGCGACTGATTGTTCGACTGTCATCTCTGGTGTCGAGACCTTCGCATCCGCTTTTGGTTCGACAGAAGCATTCTCGGGACCCTTGGTCTCGGGACCCTTGTTCTCGGAACCCTTGGTCTCGGGCTTGACCTGATTTGGTTGATCCACAGAATTGGCCTGCTCGAAAGACTTTTTCGCATTTTCCCAGCGCGTTTTCAAATCATCTTCGAAATAACTGGTTGCGGCCAGAGTAGCACCAAATGCGGTGTACTTGCCGATCTTTTCCAAATCTCTCACACCAGGCTTTTGCCAGTAGAGCAAATCTGACATTGCCGCATCGGTTGCGCCGCCGGCGAATCCGCCTTCTGCACCAGCCTCGACGCGACCGACAAAAGAATTACCGAGCCTGGGTGCGGCGTAGGACGTTACTGCGCCCATGGCAGCGAAGACACCAAAACCTATACCGACGTCGCGAGTCTTATTGAGGAAATAATTTCCGTTTTCGCTGACGGGCATCAGGGCTTGATACGCAGCACCTGTAGCACCGGCACGAGCCCATACAGGCAGTGTCGATTCAGCCCCAAAAACTTTAGGAGCGGCAGATCCGAGCACCTTCTGCAACACAGCAAAGTCAAAAACAGCACCTGCGAACTTACCGGCACTTGTCCAGAGCGAATCGTCCGTTGGCTTGCTGACCAGTTCGAGGTGCGGCAGATGCCCAGGTGTGACGTGGTCAACAAACTGGGTGACACCATCGATCGGCGTCTGAATGGCACCATAGGCTGCGGCGTGCAGGAAGTTCTCGACACCGTTGACGAGCCCGCCTTCATGCTTTGTCTCGCCCTTTGCCTGCGCGGTGGTTTCGAAAGTTACTTGACCCATTTTAGTATTCTCCAACGACCGACCACCTGCTTACCTGGGTAGCTGGAGCCGATTTATGTATAAGTTCGCCGAGTGTCCAGATATATGCAAATGGTGTCCAGAATTGGACACTGGAAAGATTAAATCCCCACAAGCGCAGCCATTCAGGCTCCAGCTTGAAGCAAAGCGTTAATGTTTGACTTCGCGTGTGCCAACCTTATGCCAAAACTTTCTGGGATTCTAGAGTCACGAAGAGCACCCACCAATTCGGATGGCAAAACAATGACCAGAGAAACAAGCGATCGCATTGACTCCAGAGCCTTTCAACATTCGGACTCAAGCACCAGGTTGAGTGTCTCGACGGAAGATATGCAAGCATTTTTCAAAACTGAAAAGCCGAGCCACACCGGTCACGCAGCGAATTCAGCGCAGTTTCTGGACCTGGGAAGTGCAGACAACTTATATGGAAAGGGTACCGACAGTTTATATGGTAAGGGATCGCACGACAACGTTTCCCGCATGTCAGACCAGCAATTCGACCTCGGTAAAGCAGCGCAGGATGTAGCCAGCGGAGTATTGAATGCCGGCAGAAATGTGATCGAAGCAGCTGGAAGAGAACTACACAAGTTGGCACCCGGAGACTCAAGCTCGGCCAACGAACGACCGGCGCCTGCAGACCGAAGCACAAGCCACGTGGTCGTGCCAGATCAGTTTCCGGCCAAACATGAGCCAAAAGACTTTTATCCAGAAAGAGTCAAATGGGGACACTCGTCGGTGCAGTGGACGATCGGAGATCTGGACAAATGGATCAACCAGCAACAGGAAAAAGATTTCTATCATTTGCTGCCTCCCCTGGAAATTGACCACGGATTTGACCAGGTCAAAGCCAAGTATGGAAAAGAAACCGACCCGGATTTCCAAATTGTGGCCGGGAACGACAAACATGTACTCAGAGGAAAGGAGGTCGACAGAGCTGAGTTTCGCTCTGCTAACTGACCAGGCACAATGACTACGCTTGAAGCTTCAATATCGCCACTGCACATGGTGCATTGCGAAGAACGAAATTAATTGTATGTCCGAGAAAAAGCCCCTTACCCATTTTGGGCTCCGCGCCGAGAACAATAAGGTCGGCGTCCTGCTGCTGCGCCGACATGATGATAGCCTGAGCAGCATGAGAAGCTGACTGCACCAGAATTGCCGTAAAATCTACATTGAGAGCATTGGCCAGTTCCTTCAATGAACCTTCTATGTCTTCAGTTATATTGCGTTGAATTTTTTCGCCGCTCTTCGTTTCCTCGCTATAAAGGTCTTCGAGCTCAGCCTCGGCAATGCTCAAAACAGTGACTCTCGCCCCTAACGAGCTGGCAAGGGAAATTCCGAATTCTCCTGCGCTTACTGACAGTTCGGAGCCACTGACCGGCACCACAACCTTTTTAATTTCGCGATCACCAGATTGATCTGGATCGTAAATCACCAGAACTCTAGTGCTCGTGTTCAAAATCACTTCGTCGACAAGCGTGCCGAATACGTGTTCAGCACCCGCTGGAGGTTTATCTGTAGCCATCACGAGCAAGTCGTAACCGAGATTCGCTTCTTCGATAATCACATCGATAGGCTTATCAGATTTGACAGTTCGCTTTTCGAGACCAACCAGCTTGGTATCAATGTTCTGCGCAATCGAAGCAAAGGGTTTGTCCACATTCTCAGTTGAATCGCTAGTTTTGACCCACAACACAACTGTTTCGATAACCTGACGTTTGCCAATGCTATCCAACAATTTTCCGATAAAGCGATTCCGCGCTTTTCCAGAAGTCGGCCAGAGCACCCGCCTGATGTTGCTCAAAACAGTTCGAGCACGCCGCTCTTCCTTCGCCAGGCGCACCTGTTCTTCTTCAGTCACCTTAACTTTCGAGAGCGACCACTTCATCAATGGTGGTGCTACCGCAGTAGAGAATAACGATACAAAAATCACGATCGCCAGCATGTCTAGCGTGATTATATGCAAAGAATATCCAAGCATCGCCAGAATCAGTCCCATTGAACCTTTGGCATTGGCACCAACCCCTATGGCGAGTGATTCCCACGCTCCCAGTTTGGACATCTTGCCTGCGGCGTAACAACCGATCAACTTGCTTGCCATCGATGCTGCACATAAAAACAAAGTGATAGCTGCCAACTTCGGCTGCAACAAAGAGCCGAGATTGACGTTCAAACCGGAGGCGGCAAAAAATATGGGTGCAAAAAATCCCATCGTTACAATTTCGAGAGGGCGCACAACTTTGTGATTGATGACCGGTGCTTGCGACAAGATCACGCCGACAGCAAATGCGCCCAGCACGATGTGAATCCCCAGCGCCTGTGTAGTTGCAGCGCCCAGAAGCAACATGACGATCATTGCGGTTATCAATCCATCACTCGTGGATACTTTGTCGTTGACCCAGCGCAATAATTTGAAGAAGAAAAAGCGCCCGAAATAGACAACACAGACAAAACCGATAGTACCGACAATTGCGGTCAACAGGGGGTTACCACCACCAGATGAACCTTTCGAATCAGACAGAACAGCAATTACTGCAAGCAACAAACAACAAAGCAAGTCGTGAGAAAGTGATGCAGACAGCACCAACTGACCAACATCCCGCTTGAGCAATTTCATATCCATCAAAATTTTCGCCACAACAGGCACAGATGAAACTGCAAAAACTGTTCCGAGAAAGACGGCGAAGGCGACGCTGCCGTTTGGATCACCACGCAGAGAAGCAGGGAGCATCATCGAGATGCCGGCTCCGGATAGAAGCGGCACGAAAAGCCCAAGCAAGGCGATGTACAGCGCCGGTTTCCCAAGCCTTTTAAGCATGGAAGTGTCCGTCTCCATGCCGGTCAACATCAACAGAAATGACACACCAATCCACGAAACGGCTTCAATCAGCTTGGACTGAGAACTATCTTGTGGAAAAAGTTGAACAGACAAATCCGGAAAAAAGTTACCGAAAAATGTTTGCCCCAGAACCAATCCCGCGAGAATTTGACCGATGATTGCAGGTTGTCCAAGGCGAACCATTAGTTCCCCGAATATCAAAGAAGCTAGTAGCAACACGCCGATCTCAAGGAAAAGAAGAAGCACGGAGTGCTCATTTAAAGTTTTGCTCTCGTGAGCCTTCGGCGTGGATGCAGGTGTTATCTTTTGCTTGGCTTCTTCGAGTCTTCGCTGCAAGGCTTTCGCCCAGTCGATTGCCAGCGCGTCAGGTGACTTGCCAAAAACAGCGCTGTCTTCGGTGGTGACACCACATATGGGGACATTGTCCAGCATGATTACGGGAACACCGTCAAGTGCTTTTCGGACACTCAGATGAGTCGGGTCGAAATCCGCAGTTCCTACCAGCGTCTGCAAATGGGCGCTGATACTCTGAGCTCGGTCCACTGCTGACATCACGGGAGTGTTCGTGACGGTAAACACCTTCTCAGAGCCAAGATATACATCGCAGTATTCGACAGCTCGCCAGGCACTGGCAGCGAGTGGAAAACAAATGAAAGCGATAACGAATAATGCGAATTGTTTAAGCTTAAGGATGATCTTGACGTCCTTCATGAATTCCCAAGCAGTGCCGACCACGGCGTTATCGGGCACGATGCATACTGAGTCAGTCGAAAAATATAGCGCGATGACTGATTCGTGATCACTTCAAGTATTGCACATTTCAGGTGACACAAGCAGCCGTGGAATATACTGGACTCGGCATACACGGCTACTTTTAAACGAGAGCAAAATGAAAATCAAAGAACTTCCCACCAGATTGGTTTCTGCCTGCGCGCTCTGCGCTTTGTTGACCGCGCCAGCGCCTCGATATGCTTCCGCTGCCGACCTGCTGGCGCAAGCACAGTCGTCGTCTTCGCCACCACAAGCCCCATCATTTTTAAGACAAGCCGGGCAAAAGCTTCTTGAAGGCGCTCAGAAGCGGGTCATTAATAACTTGAATCAGAATCTGCAGAATCAACAAAACCAGCAAAATTCTCCGACCCAGACGAATTCGCAATATTCAAATCAGTCTAATTCGCAATACTCGAATCAATCCGATTCGCAGTACTCAAATCAGTCCAATCCACAATACTCGAATCAGTCCAATCCGCAATACTCGAGTCAGACCAATCCGCAGTACTCGAATCAGACGAATTCGCAGTACTCAAATCAGACGAATTCGCAATACCCAAATCAATCTAATGTCCCCTATTCATCAGTCGACTCAACTGCTCCCGTCAACAGTAGTATCACAGGTGGCGTCTCCACTAACAGCGCACCGGTCGCTGCGCCTGAGCGAAAGATAGCTGCGCCCTGTCGCTCGTGGGTGCAGCCCGATCAGCCACCAATCGCATGCTTGTTGTGCATTCACGGTCTGGGTTTGCAGAGTAATTCATACGAATTTTTCGGTAAAGAACAATCAAATCGAGGTCTCGCGGTTTACGCTATCGACGTGCGCGGCTTCGGTTCATGGATGAATGCCAAAGGCAAAACGCAAGTAAATTTCGATGATTGCTTGAACGACATAAAGACTGCTCTTGAATCGATTCATGCAGCCAATCCAGGCAAGCCAGTCTACTTGCTTGGTGAATCGATGGGTGGTGCTATCGCGCTGCGCGCAGCATCGATGTATCCGAGTCTCGTTGATGGCCTGATTTCATCAGTTCCTGCGAGCGAACGCTTTAACCAGGGAAAAACAAGCATGAAAGTTTTTCTCAACTTGCTCACCGGGTTTAACGTCGCAAACGTAGGTGGCGACCTGGTCAATCAGGCAACTAAAAATCAGAAACTGAAAACTCAATGGCAAGATGACCCGTTGGCGCGCCTAAATTTAAGTCCGCAAGAACTCATTCAATTTCAAGACTTCATGAACTTCAATCATGACGCAGCCAAAAAAGTAACCGATATGCCCGTGCTGTTTGTGCAGGGAACAGGCGACCAACTTGTTAAACCCGAGGGAACGTGGGAACTGTTCAACGATGTCGCAGCGAAAGACAAATCATTTTTTGCTGTGCCGGGAGAGCACCTGATTTTTGAAGAAGCGCAGACACAAGATCCTGGACCTCGCGATCAAAACTTCCGTGTTATTTCGTCATGGCTTTCTGCGAAAGTAGGGCGCAGACCGCGACGCAACCCGACAATGGGTTATGGCGGATCGAGCGGCCAAGATGGTCAGGGGTGGCAGGGCAGTCCGGGTGGGCAGGGCTGGCAGGGCGGTCCAGGTGGTCAGGGATGGCAGGGCGGTCAACGTTACGGAGGACGCGCGCCAATCAACCTGGCAGGTTTAGAAGGACCAGCACAGATGCTCGACAACAAGCAGTACGGAGATGCGATCACCGCACTGGAACAGATAAGAACTCAAAAACCTACCGATCCAAATGTATTGGCGCTTCTCGGCAAAGCGTATTTTCAGAGCGGTGCGCCTGACAAAGCCGGTCCACTTTTTAGACAAGCGATGAGAATTCGGCGCGCAGGTGGAGACCAGGCACAGGCGTTCAATTCCTACCTGCTCAACATCGGAGGGAACACCGGCGGAGCAGCAGCAAATAGTGCCACCACCGGGGGTTATAACGGCAGCCAGATATCAACCGCTTCCGCGTCGACTGGCACTGCACAAAGTTCGGTTGCCAGTCCATTCGATCGTCTGAGCAGTTTGTTCGGTCTTAACACATCCAACAGTGCCACAGTTGTAGCAGCACCTGCGAGCAAAGCCAAGGTCTACGCCTTTTATGCCAACTGGGCAGATCAGTGCAAGACAATGAATGACGCGATGACTCAACTTTCAAGCGCATATGGCGATCGCGTCGAAATCAACAAGGTCAACATCGAAGATTCAGCCAACGATGCGCTGGCGGATAAGTTTAAAGTTGGACCAATTCCGACCGTTGTATTCGTCACTCCAGCGGGCAAAGTCGGGCAGACGATTATTGGCGAATCGACGTACAACAACTACGCCCGCGCTTTGGATGCTGTTGTAAAAACTCAATAATAAACAGTCAAGACGCTTTCGCGGTTTGACGAAATAACAAACAGTCAAGGCGCTTTCGCGGTTTGACGAAAACACCAAGCATCCCCTGACGAATACCTTCTGTCAGCTTGCTCCCGCATCAACGATGCTAGATGAGTAAGTGACGGAGGAACTTGAGATGCCGACGAAAGCAATGACAAAAACGGCTCAATCAGCAAAGGGGGTGCAGCCAAAAAAGATAGGAACAAAATCACAAAATATCACTCAATCAAAATCGAAACCAAAATCGAAGAAACTCGCGAAAGCTTCAACCACACCGGAGGTGATGCCAATCAAAACTGAGGCGCTGCGAAAAGAAACAATTGCTAGAGCGTTAGAAAAGCGCGACCCGGCAAATCAATTCCAGGTAGCTCTTTTGTACCTCGACCCATCGCTGGACCAGGTCAACTATTCAAAAGCGGCAATCTGGTTTTTAAAAGCCGCTCATAGCGGTCATCATGCGGCACAATACAATCTAGGATTGTTGTATATGTCCGGCAAAGGTGTCGCTAAAGATTTCCAGAAAGCGCATGAGTATTTCTCGCTGGCAGCTGAAGGAAATTTTGCTGAAGCTCAGAACAATCTGGGTTTCTTATATGAGCGCGGACTCGGCGTGGAATGCGACCAACGCAAAGCATTCGACTGGTACGAACGAGCAGCCGGCAATGGATTAGCGAAAGCTCAGTTCAACGTCGCCTCTATGTATAAAGTCGGAGTTGGCGTGGATGCAGACGAACATCGAGCCTATAATTGGTTCCGCAAAGCTGCTGAACAAGGGCATCGCATGTCGAAATACAACGTTGCCTGCGCACTGGCAGAAGGAATCGGCACGATGGCTGATCCTGCGGAAGCGGAAAAGTGGTTCCTCTCCTTCGGAAAAGATTCGGATGTCAATTTTCAGCTGGAATTGGGATTGCGATTCTATTCTGGTCGCGGCGTCAATAAAGACTACGACAAAGCTGCAAAGTGGCTATGTCGCGCGGCGAAGCAAGGTTCATCCCGAGCGCTGTACAACCTGGGAATGCTCTATTTCTGCGGTGGTGCACTTCAACTTAATAAGAAGAGCGCACTACGATTGGTGCGAATGGCAGCCGAACGGGGCTATCCAAACGCGAAATCGTTCCTGAAACGCTACGAGAATGCAAAGCCAGTGGAAACAGATCACCATAATCCTATCTTCGATGTGGAGTGAATTTGAGTAAATCTCAAGGCAGGGCAACGAGGTGTGATGCTAATCGAAGCATCCCATCTTGTTGCGAGCCTCACATCTAATTGCGAGCATCACACCTCGTTGAGAGCATCACGTCTAGTCGCAAGAATCACACAGTGAGCGCAAATCGCGCTGCCGTTATCGCGGCTAGCTGCGACCAGCAGGATTAACAAGACCAGCAGCCACATCAACGGCAGCACCAGCAACACCAGCTATAGCCCTCGCTTGCTGTTCTTTCAATTGCAGGAGATATTCGTGGAGATGTTCAGTAAACAAGCCATGCAAAACGAAGCGCTGCGACAAGTGCAATGGTCCCACCAGGAACATAGGAAATGTGTTGCCGGCAAGCGCTGCGATTTCGGCATGACCAGTGATGCGCGCCGCGCGAATTGCCAGCGACTGGTCAAACTGCAACGAGTTGATAGAACGCTCGTATTCAGAAGCTTTTAGAAGCACACAAAACAATGCCTTAAAAAGTTCGTGCGCAGTTTCAAAATCTACAACCTGACTAAATTTGCGTTTATCGGTATCAAACGGAAATTTGATTTCTCGCATCAGAGAGAAATCGAGCTTCTCGAGCGGCACTGGCCAATCCTCTTCGGCAACACTGCCGAGGTCATGCAGAGAATTGAAAAGGATTATGTCGTGATCGATGAACGTCTGTTTCATCAAATCATCAATCTCGGCAGGATATTGATCGGCGGGAGGCGTCTTGCTATTTTTGCTGTTGGCGATAATAAAATTGATGATATTCGACTCGGTCCAGAAGTGACGCAGAATGATGAAATTCGCTTCCGGCGTAACTACATTTTTCATGAACCAGCAGATTGTTGCCTGCAGAGCCCGATGCGCAGAAAATTGAAAGGGAAACAAACGCTTCAAAAAATATGCTGTGCACAACGTTATTGTCGCGCCGAGACGACAGACATGCATCACAGTCAGGCGCAGCGGGTGGGTCAAATTCACCAACCAGCATCGCGCCGCTTCTTTGTCCATCGGCAAACTGTCGTCGATTGCTAAAACATCAAACAACGACGGGTCGGCGCGATTATACATTGTCTAATTCCTCTAACTGCATCGCGTAAAGACGACTTACCACTTTAGCAGTCTTCACGATTTTTGCCGAAGCAGTTTCGGAATATTGGTCCAGCAGCTCGTAGAGTTTGCCGATGTGGGCGTCGTCGTTAGCGCCATGATAGCTCAGAAACCTCGTTTTGCTCGGTTCAATGCCTAGCAAATCTTGAATTCGACTAGCCCATTTGTTCGCCATCTTTTCGCCCAGCCCTTCGATGATAAACATCGCACCGAGCAGGTCAAGCGGGTCAGGTTGACTGGCTTGATTTAAAAGATAGGCAGCAAGAGCTTCCGTGCCGATATTGCGAGGAGCTTTGCGAATAGTTTCGAGGTCTCCACCGCAAGCAACATAGTCGTTTTCAATCAATTCGTAATCGCGATGTTCATCAAGAGCGTGGCGAATCACAGCCGATCTGATTTCTGTGTATTCCGAAGTAAAACTTGATGCAGCGCGAGTAATCCAACGCGCACCTTCGACGACTTGCGGGCGAAGATTGCGCAACAATGTCATGTAATCTTCTTCCGAGAACGTTCCTTGCTCGAGGCGCCTGATTATTGGCACACGATTCAACTGTCGTTCAAACTGAAGCCACACGGCAAGCAGCTCGCGCAATGTGAGCTGACCTGCGTTGCTGAGTTCTGACGACTTATCTGCAGTAATCATTGCTTGCCTCCGACAACCGTCAATTTCATGTACGCTGTTGTAAATCTGCCACTTTCTGGAATCGTGCAGAACAGTGTCTGACCGTCTTGCAACTGACCGCTTTGATACAGTTCGTCCAGCGCGATAAAGATGGAAGCGCAGCCAGTATTGCCCTTCGTATAGAGATTAGTGAACCATTTTTCCTCAGGCACCATGCAGCCGGAGCGTGTCAACAGATCAACAATCTTTCCGCGAAAAGTGTGCGAGGAGTAGTGGCAGACGAAATAATCGATCTCTTCCGGCCTTACTTTTCCCTGCTTGATTAAGCGCAGAAAGCCTTCGACTCCGACTTTGACAATGTTATCGAGGATGCGAAGATTTTGGCGCAGTAACAACGCACCCTCGCGTTCTGCATCGGCGTAAGTTTCATAATCTTGCCACGAACGTTCACGCATCATCGTTGTCGTGTTTGATCTACGAGCAGAAATTTGCAGCTCACTCAAGCGCTCGGTTGAAGGTGCCATCGCAGCAGATTGCGCGTAGTGTCCGGACGCCCACTGACTCTGATCGGCGGTTCCGCACGACATACAAAGGTCAAAATCAGATGCGTAAGAGATGACATCGATCCAGTCGATGCGCAGACTCATACCGCGAGGACGAGGACGAGGCTGTACGAGGAAAGCGCCGGCGCCGTCGCTGAGCATCCATCGCAAGAATTCCGCTTCGAGGTCAAGACTCTCATGTTTGGCGGCTTCATAACGAGATTTCTTCAAAAGCCTGGATGACAATTCTGAAGCGCACACTAACGCGTTTTGCTTTTCGCCGAGTCTGACCTGATTGAAGGCAGCTTTCAATGCCATGATTCCGCTGCTGCAAACACCGTGCGTACTAACAATTTCGCACGCCGGAATATCAAGCTCTGACTGCACCATACTCGCCAGACCTGGCAGAGGCAAATCACCTTGCGTGGAACCAACGGCGAGCAAGTCGACATCGCGGCTGTCAACAAACGCGTTGTTCAAACAATGCAACGCAGCCTGCGCAGCCAGCTCACTGCATTGATAGGTGCTTTGCTGATTCTGATTTAGCGCGTAATGCCGAGTTTTGATGCCGTTGGCGCGCAAAATCTTCTGCTTCAACCGCGACGACTTTCCGTTCACCATTCCGAGAATAGACTCGATTTCGTCGTTACAAATTGCTGGACCCGGCAAGAAGCTGCCGGAGCTAGTTATGTAGGCTTGCTGAGTGCTCATGGATAATTCCTTTAGAATCAGGATTAATCGAATTTCGATGACGCCAACAACGAATGAATTCCTCTAAAAACGGCAGCACATCTGCGAATAACATCAAGGAGACATATCCGCAGACATACCAGAAATCCAGAGGCTTCTCTCTCAGAATCAGCGACATATGACCGTTCCAATTAAGCGTAATCAGGTCAACAAATGCATTCCAATTGATGCAAATAATCAAAGCAACGATGACAAACGGTAGAACTTCGAGAAAGCTGTGCACATGCGCTTCCATCATCGAAATTTCCCGCTTTCGCAGTGCATATTTCACGTCGTGATGCGCAACCCATTCGTGGAATACAAGCACCAGAAACATGAGCAAAAGTAGCAGCACATTGATTTTGAAAAACAAACCGAGAAATACGGGAATCCCGACCTGGATGCCCATCACGGCGTGATACAACGACTCTTTCATGCCGGTAGTGAATTCGATTTTGGATTTTCGGTGGCAGTAATAATCTGCGCATCCCATTACTAGCCACAGCGGCAGGCATACATACAAGATCATGTTGAAAAGCAACCGATCAGTTGTAATGCTGCGTAAATCCATCTCGACTCCGTGCGTAAGGTTGCCTGACATACAAAATGATGTCAAGGAACCTGTAGCTGCAAGCAGGGAAACCAACAGTTCACAGACTGATTGCCGTATTGTAAGACAAACGGCTCAATTCTGTTGCGTTATGGTTGCCGCGCGCTCCGGTTCTAGCAAAGAGCTGCGTTACTAAGCGGGCTCGCTGTTCCAGCGGAATTCGTTGCAGAGGAATTAGTTGCATCGCAATCTTCCGCAGGAGCGTCAGTGTCATCGGCTGAATCAGCGCTTCCATACGTCATCTTGCGATGCTTAGTTCCGTTGTTCGCCTGGTCGGAGCCTTTTAAGAATGTCATGCCACCCTGACCATTATGTTTGATTTCGATGGTGCAGACGGAGCCATCGGGCAGCGTTACAGCGAGAGGTCCATCATTCCCGGTAGCGAGCATTTTGTCGACCGCATCGCCAAGAATTTTCTTTTCTTGTTTAGATGGCTCCCAATTTCCTACAGCGATTTCTCCGGGATGCAGCCCTTCCATTGCATGCCAGCCAGGATTATTTTTGAGTGCATCCTGAACCCACGGCTCGTTCATGTGCGATCGCCATGATTGGTCACCGGGTTGTGTCGTTGCATCAGCATTTCTCTGTGTCGTTGCATCAGCATTTCTCGGTGTCGTTGCATCAGCATTTCTCTGCGTCTGCGATGGAGCATCTGAACCGGTGGCATCAGTGCGAGAACTCGAAGAATCAGGACAGGGCTTATTGGAACTATTAGAGCTTGTTACGTTCGAATCAGTGGATGTAGGCGTCGACGACTTTGCAGGCGAGTCAAATCCAACCAGCTGAAGGTCTGGAAATTGAGACATCGACGTACCACCAATGTTCTGCATTTTTTCCATTGTGGAACAGAGCTTACGAACATCTTTATCAGGTCCAGCCAGATGATTCATATCCAGCAACGATGTGGCTGGAGCCGTGGACTCCAGCTGATTGCGATTTGTGTTGTCGAACGCCATTGGGGCCATGGAAAAACCTCACAGTGAACTGCAAGTAGAAACTGGGAAAATTAGTAAGTGACCGGGCTAACTGGGCTGAGTGTCTACAGGTTAAATATCTGGCGTGACCAAGTGGTGAGCAATAAACAAAGTGGTGAGCACTGAACAAATTGATAAGGAATGCACAAGGTGCGCAACCTTAACCTGTCCTTAGTCAATAAATGCGAGAGTACGCATGTTTTAGCACATGTTTTTGCGCTTATTGAGGAATGGATATGTACGCTCAACCAACTAATTTCACAGAAATCGAATGTTGGAACAACGAAGGTAATAGCACCCACTACTGGCTTTACGAAGAAGACCTGAAAGTACTGATCGAACGAATCAAATCACTTGCAGTTCAGCGTGAAGAAACCAATAGAAGTTCCAAGATTCTGCAACGCTCGGAGTTCGAGAAATTGAACTATCCAATTAGATAGCCCCGACTCGAAGTTAATTTACTCCGACCTCGACATCTGAATCACGGTGACTGGCGTTGGCTTGCAGAACTTTTAAGGCAGCGTTTGTCTGCTCGATTCCGTCTGTATCATGCGCTTGCTGATAGAGATAATTTGCCTTCCGGTACTCCGCGATTGCGCTGCTTTTATTACCAAGTTTTTCGTAGCACTGCGCCAATCTCAAATGTCCTTCAGCGAATCTAGGCTCTTTTGCGACAACTATATTCAAGTCATCAACAGCCTTCTGATACTGCTGCGCGAGCAAGTAGGTTACGGCGCGCTGGAAGCGTGCGTCTGAGCTGTTCGGGTCAATGCGCAGTGCCGCATCACAATCAGCCAGTGCTCCGGCAGTATCATGAAAAACACGTTTTGTTGCCGCGCGACCAGCATATGCAGCCGCAGCAGTTTCTCCGGTGCTATTCAGGGCCAGCGAATTAGTGAAATCATCCATCGACGCTCGAAAGTTATTTAAACCGCCATGGCAATAGCCGATGTTGACGAGATTGTCAGCCTGAAGTGGCGCAATTCGCAACATTGAATAGTCAGAAATCGCGTTTAAATAGTCACCACAAAGTCGCCGTGCATCTGCCCGATCCAATACGGCTCTCACATTTTGCGGGTCTTGCGTGATCGCCTGGGTGTAATAATTGATAGCGCCTTTATAATCGCCCTTCCGCATAGCTTGCCGCCCCAGGGAGTCCAGATCGAGCGACCCTGCATTGGCAAGCCCTCCACCGCCGCGAGACACTGTCGAGACTCTGTTGAACTCACCGCGCAAGGTGGCGTCACCGGCGGCATAAGCGGGAGCAGAAACATTCACTACCATTCCCGCCACCACGAGCGCCTTGAAGACTGTATTTATTCTCAAAAATTGCATTACATCGTTCCTTGAATAATAGAGATGTGCTTTAAATTGCCAGTTCGTCACCTCTGGCGTCAGAGTGCATGACCGGGATACTGCTTTTGAATTGCGACCTTGTCACCTGGTGACAATCCGTCGTTTTCATTGGCATAAGCAGGACTCGCCTTTCCAGTTCTGAGCAAAAACGACTCTTGTGCGTACTGCATGATCGAAGTTGTGTCGAGTGGACCTAAGGCGAGTCCATCGCTGTCTTCATAAGTCGCGATCTGCGAATAACTTTGCGCGGGAGACCATCCCTGCGTGGTGACAAAGTAGCTGAGAAGCCCAGGCAACCGCCCCGCAGAATCAGCCATGTAGACACCGCTATTGTCCTTCGTCGGAACATATCCTGGATCGTCTTGCCACCTGATTTCAGTCATGCTTCCTGCATATGGATGCTGATGTTCATGCAAAAAGCCGAGCGCGTGACCAAACTCGTGCAAAATTGTTCCAGTGAAAAAGCTTCCCAGCTGCTGCCAATTCGTGGGATCAAAATTCATCGAGCTTTCACCAGGCCCAGCGGCGTTGATACTCTCTTGACCGATCACAGACCAGTAACCATCTTTCTGGAAAGCGATGCGAATGTCAGCACTATATTTGGTATCACTCGGACTCCACTTTCGGAACTGCCCAGTGGCAGGATCTTTGAAATCGAATTTGATATTTCCATACTTTGACCATTCCGGCACGGTCGTCGCAATCTTCTGGTAGAGTGCGGGATCTCCGCCGTAAAAAGCGACAGTGATCGTCTTTCCAACTGGCCACTTTTCAGATGGAGCGAAGATTGCGCGCCCACCCTGGTCACTCCTGGAGGTTTTGTACATCTGCGCTAAATTTTCCACCACGAAGGGCGCAACCAGGTCTGCATCTCGCCCCGAGACTGGATTCGGATTTACTCTCTTAGCAGAGTAAAGACAAAATTTGTAGTTCGGATCGTTAGCACCTAAAAGACTTGCCGCAGTATTGAACTCCTTGTAGGCGTTTTTCCGATCTCCCAGGCAGTAATAGCTTTGTGCCAGCCACAGGTGAGCATCACCGTAGTTTGGATTAGCGGTTAGTATCGCTTTGAAGTCGTCACGAGCATCGGCGAACTTGTTGATATCAAAATTCAAACGCCCCCGGTACCAGTGCGCCTCAGCGTTATCAGGGTCAGCATAAGCCGCATAATTGGCGTCAATGGAAGCATCATTGTAATGTCCCCATAACATTGATAAGGCGGCCCGCCCACAACGCGCTCCCACATCATCGGGATTTTGGGCTATGGCTCGGCTAAAGTCGTTCCATGCTCCGTCAAGATCTTGCGCCTCAAACTTTTTCCAACCGCTCACCGAAAGAGGACTTTCCGCCGAGCGTTTCGTAGAGGTCGAGGTCAGCGACGGTCTCTTTGAACTCAGCTCACATTTGGCGTCCGACGTGCTGTAGGAAGAAGCCGGGAGAACTCCTGCAAGCGCCATCAGAGCGACTTGCAGCACAATCAGAGTGGACCGTCGATTCTTGTTCTTTAATGCCAGCATAGTTGCTCCTGCACTGATCACGGATAACGGGTCGCCATATTTATAGATTTGGAGCATCATATCAACTCTTGCCTCATCGGTCCTGAAAAAGTCTCAAAAGACCGCAAGAGCGTCAAATTTCGGCGAACGCTTGTGTTCGGTTGACTACTGAGGGTCAGTGGATGTCAAAGTGCATTTGACGAAAACGTCAATTCCCTTCTGACGTTCTCCTTCTGCTGCAAAAGCGCGCCAAAAACCATACTAAAGACATCGGTTGAACGAATTCACCGAACAAATCTCACCCAATCTGGAGGACGCAGCTATGTTTTTTATTTCTTGGAGCGGTGTCGGAATCTTAACCCCAATCATCGCAGCATTTTGCTTTGTTTTCATCGCACCAGTGTTCGGCGGCAACGAAGCCGGAGCCCAATTCACTGGAGGAATTGCTTCAGCTCTAGCTCTTCTCGCTACAGGACTGTTCTTCAGAAAGATCAACGTCCGCCGAAATCTGTATTTCATTCCGATGGAATATTGGTCAATCGCAGGCGCAATCATCGCAATCATGCAAGTGCCACACTTGCTGGGCATGGCATAAATTTTTGACACAAGAACAGAAAAGCCCCTCGACTGATACTCGAGGGGCTTTCTCTTCGCGTTGGAAGTGACTTTTTCTCTGCGTTGGAAGTGGCGATGTAAACCAAGTTTGGCAGTAATCCATTTGAACTAATGTTTTTGCAAATAAACTATTTGAACCGACGTTTTGGTAGCGATCAGTTTGAGCAAACGAAAATGCCCGGTCTGAATGACCAGGCACTCCGTCGCTCCTATGCTTCGCGTTTCTCAAACCTTCTGAACAAGCTCCGTAACCTCTTTAGTTAGTTGCTCTGCATCCTGCCTGGCGTGCGACTTCGCTACCAATTCAGCTTGCCTGTAATCGGCATTCGCGCTTACAATATTGCCGAGCGCTTCATAGGTTCGAGCGCGGCAATTATACAAATCAGCATCAGCAGGGCTAATCGCTAACGCTCTCGTAAAATCATCCTGTGCAAGTTGATACGAGGCACTTTGATAATAGAAGTTACCGCGTTCTTTGTAGGCGTCAGGAAGCAAGGGTGCGACCTCGACTGCCTTGTTGTAATCAGCCAGGGCCGCTTCATTTGAACCCATCTCACGTTCAACCGAAGCTTTTGCTATCAGGGTGGCGGCGCTGTTGCTATTGATGTTGAGTGCAAGATCGAAATCATTCAATGCAGTCGTGAAATCTTTTTGATACGCGGCGTATCGTCCGTTTTCTTGATACTGTTTCCCAAGCGAATAGTTGACAAAATCACAGCCGACCTGGTCGCCAGACGAAGAAAGTAGGGACTTTGCCTGGTTCAAGTCACTAACTGCTTCCGCACGCCTTCCAACTTCACCATTGCAAATACCGCGTTCATAATATGCCAGCGCGTTTTGCGGATCACTTTCAATTACTTTCGTTGCTTCGGATACTCCACTTGCGAAATCACGTGTGTACATCAAAATTCCGATTAGTGCGAGTCGCGCGGAAGTAAGATTCGAATCGATATTCAGGGCCTTGTTCAGATCAACACGAGCTTCAGTGTAGTTGGATGTAGCGAGTCTGACCCTCCCGCGTCCATAGTATGCCATCGCGTTTCGAGGATTGACTTGCAGCGCCTTATCATATTCGTCCAGAGCACCGGTGAAATCTCCGTCGCTCAATTTCATATCGCCATTTTTTCGGTATGTTTCGTCGAGCGCATCGCTCTGGTTAGCCTTCCTGGCTGCAAATTCCTTTAACTGGGTGTTGGAAGTTGCCGTCGGTTGAGCGACCGTGCTCCAGGGTTCGCTACTGGAGCAGAATGTATTGCCAGTGTTTGAAGTGCGCGCAAACGCTGCGCCGGTCGATCCTGCGTTTGTAGCGAGGGCGGTAGTTAAGCCGATGGTGATTGCCAACAACAAGCTGTTGACGCGTTTAGAAGCTGCTTTGTTCATAAAGAATTTCCTCGAGTTATTTGGATTCAGTGTTGGATCTTCTGGGTTGTATCGCTATCATCACACGCACCATATTCGGTGCAAATGGTGTTAATGCCAATTTGCGACAGACAATAAAGTCAAAGGCGCAGAATATGCTTACAGCAAGACGCTACCTCTGCAGTCCGAAGTAGGTCCAACCAGGTCAAAACAGTCCGAAGTAGGTCCAGCCAGGTCAAAACTTCATGCGTTATCACAGTTTATTGCAGTAAAATTCATTTCAGCAAAAGATTGTCCCGACAACGAAAAGCCGGTGATGCACCTGGCACCACCGGCAGTTCGCCTTCTCACCCCTCTATGAAATCCGACTCAAATCCGTCACCACCTGAGCTCGTCCATTGGCATTAGACGAGTAGCTGAGTGCCGTCTTGAAGAGTTGTATAGCCTGGGCTTGCTGATTGTTACTGATCATGTGATTGCCGATCAGATCAATTGCAGTCCATGCCTGTTCGCTGTTAGCGTCAACAATCAGGGCGTCGATTGCACAGTTTGCAGCAGCATCCATATTGCCAACTTTGTCATCAGCGTTCGCAAGATTGGCATATACCGTGGCATCGGTATTGTTCAACTTGGTCGAAGTTATGAAGTTGCTGATGGCAGTGTTATAGTCTCCGAGTCCGTAGTTTGCACAACCCAACCAGTTGTATGTCGAAGCCGAAGCATCCATTCCGAGCAACTTTGTGAAGGCATCTTTGGCGGCGGAATAGTTTTTGACCTGGAGTTGACTCCTTCCAATCATCAACTCCCAATCAGAGTTGTTAGGATCGAGGTCAGCAGCTTTCTGGTATTGCACAGCTGCATCAGCGTACTTTCCGTCATTGTACAACGCGGCTGCGAGTGCACCGATGGTGGCGACATCGTCGTATCCAAGCGAAACTGCTTTGCGATACATATCAGCACCTTCGGAATACTTTTTCGCATCCGCCGAACTGAGATAATCAGCTAAATCTACAGCACGAGAGCCGTTTTCAGGCTGTAATGATTGAGCTTTTCTCAAAGCCGCTTCGACCTCGTCCATTTTGTTTTCGCGCCTCATGATGTTGGACAATTCCCAGTAGTTATTGGCGTCGTCTGGCGCAATGTTAATCGCACGGCGAATCAGTTCTTCCGCTTTGCTATAGTCCTTTGCATATAATCGGTAGAACAAGGCAGCGTTGGCGATTACACGAGGATTATTGTTATCCGCATTCAAAGATTGTTGGATGAGATCTTTGCCTTTTGGCAGGTCGCCACCAGCTCCGACAATCAGTGCCATTGTGGATGTGGCTATCGCATCATCACGGCGCAAGTCGATTGACTTTTGCGCAGATTTTGCTGCGTCATCATTAGCACCGGTCCAGAATTGAGCATAAGCAAGCATCTGGTAGACATCAGCATCTGCATCACTAACCATAGCTGCATCTTTCAGCACTTTGACGGCCTTTGCCCACTCATATGTATCGGTCTCATAAAGACCTGCTAGATTTTTGTAAGCAGTGAGATCGCCGGGTGACTGCTGAATCGCTTTTTCGTACTCCAAAATCGCATCACTGATTTTGCCTTGCTTACTGAGCTGATCTGCATGAAAGTCAGTCAACTTTCCGGTAACAAAAGTTGCAATGTTTGTGTTTGCCGGCAGCATCTTGCCGATACCCACGGTGCTTCCAGCGATGACGCCTACAGCCAGAGTTGCAATTAATCCACCGCCCAAAATCTTCCTCTTATTCTCGACGAAATTCTTGACTGACTGAAGTTGACGGTCAAACTTGGTCGACATCGCGGCTCTTTCTGTCTCATTGTCATTGCTGTTGGCAAATTCAGTCGCATTGAACGGAGTAGCACTGACTGCGTTTAAACCTGCATGCTCTGCTACACCTTGATTGATAGATTTCTTTGTTAAGGTTACCGAGTTAACGTTTGTAGATTCAGCAGACGACACGCTTTCAACAACATGGCTCTTCGAAGCTTGAGTTTTTGGCTTTATGTTTTTTGCTGTTCCTACTTTTTTTACAGCAACATTTGATTTAACAGAAACCTTCCTGGCGGAGGCTGACGACTTCACTTGCGAAGCCATCACAGGCTCGACCTGGTGAACACCTTGCTCATGGATGCAATCTCCTTCGCCTGTGCATTCGGTCATCTCGTGCATCATCAAAGGTGTCTTGCCAGCTCGGTGACGAACAGTGAATCTTGGCGATGTGATGGAACCGCCACTCTTGCTTCCAGTATTGCCATTCAGTGCTTTTGAATTTTTAGTTCCGTTATCTTTAGTATTCATGGTGAATTCTCCTTTTAGAGGGAGCCAGTCGGCTCGTTGGTGATGTCTCTATTACACCGAAATCCAAGCCCTGTGCCTCTGGCAGGAACCACACAATGCAATTGACGAAAACGTCAATTCGGGTTCGATAAGCTTGCCATGAGGGATGCGAGGAGCAAAAGCGAGTAACTACGTTTCCTGCACTCTTAAAAGTCTCCGGTACGACCACTTCGATTTTTCTTTGAATGAGGGGGAACAGCAGCAAAAAGCTTCCGTCATACCTGCGGACACGCATCCAACCTGTTGAGGCGGTCGAAGGTGAGAAAGATCCCGCTATACGCGACAGATAAAAGGAAACAATTTTGTGAGAAAGACCAAGCCAAAAGATGCTTCCCAGCGCCCCCCGATTGAGACGCGCTTCAAACAGCGGTTTGTTTTTAAGCTGATGCACCTGGTCTTTATCGGCGTGCCACTAATCGCAGGCATTGATAAGTATTTCAACTTTATCACCGACTGGGAACAGTACATTTCGCCAGTGTTCAGACCATTCTTACCTGTGTCTTCTAAGACGGCAATGAGATGTGCTGGCATAGGCGAAGTGGCCATCGGCGTCATCACTATTAAGAAACCACGGGTGGGAAGCACATTGTTTTCAGGTCTGATGCTAGGCATCATCATTAACCTTTTCACAATGCCTAAGCAGAAACACATCGCCTCGCTCGATTTATGTATGGGTTTGTTTGCGCTGTGTTTCGCCTTATTGCTGCCTGACACGGAGCGGATGTAGTGTATAACTTGTACATGCCGACCGCTTCCTATTGAGCGCATATTGCAGAGGTGATTTCGACGGTGTTTCTGACACACAAGCCCACCGAAGCGGAACTGAGCGAGTTTCTTGTCCTTCAATCAAGGTTGAATGTGGGATATGCAGGCTATGGCATGACCAGTTTTGGAAAAAATCATGCACAGGCAGGCTACCGCAAGCACTTCGTCCAAACCACACTGGGTTTCGGACAGCGCATTTTCGATGCTGCATGCGACCAAATGAAGTCATGGCGCCATTTTTCGTTGAACTGGATATTACTATTTCCCTCTCAACCAACTTTTGCACCAGATACGACACTGGTCGTTTGTGCTAATCACTTTGTTTTATGGTCAATGAACGCGTGCCGAATTGTCTATACGGTGGACGATTCGACAAAGGAAAAGCGGCGGTTTGGCTATGCTTACGGAACTCTACCGGACCATGTCGAGCAGGGCGAAGAGAGCTTCATAATCGAGTGGAACAAACTTACAAACGCCGTCACTTATCAAATTCTCGCCTATTCAAAACCTAATCATCTCCTGGTATCGATGTTCTGGCCTGCAGCCGTGCTGATTCAAGATCACTTCAGAGAACAATCGCTAGCAGCGTTCAGGGACCAAGTAACAGACTAGTTACTCCACTCCAGGTTATCGGCCATGACAGCCACAAAGAAGATGCACTTCGAAAGAATGTTGACTTCTAGAATGAAAAAGACACAGCCGGAAGGATTGAGGCGTTTATACGCTTTTTCAAAGTTGAACAGTCCAGCTGCAAATCTCCGACGCACCACATCCTCTGGCACATGATGGCCGTCCTGAGCCAGGCGCTCCGCAATTCTGGCAATTGCTTTATCGGGGCTATCTAATAAAACCGAAGACCCCTCGCAAACGCAAGGGGTCATTCAGCTCTCTCCCAATCCCGATTAGACAGCTTGAAGTTGCTGGAGAATTTGAGCAACTGTTTGCGCGTCTTTTGTATCGTTGTCGGCGACGAACATCGATTGCGCTTGCTTGAAGTCAGCTACTGCGGCTGTTGTCTGACCGAGTTGATACTCTGCTATCGCCTTGAAGAAATATGCTTCACCGTCTCCCTGATTATTTGCTAATTCAAAGTTCAGTACTGAAAGCATTCCGTTCCAGTCTTTTTGAGCGTATTTGACTTTGACGCTTTCGCTGAACGCGCCCAGGTCGTGGTTGTTGAGAGCGATGCAAGCATCGAAATCTTTTCCGGCGCTCGCCAGGTCATTCATGTCTTCATAAACCAATCCGCGCATGAATAGCGCATCGGCATTATTCGGGGCAAGATCGAGGGCCTTGTTCAGCACTGTGATAGTTGATTGTGAATCTGCGCTAGCAGTGTACATCACGAAAGCTTTAATTACGTATGCGGTTGAATTGTTTGGATCAGCCTGGATAGCCTGATTCGCAATTGCCAGAGCCTGGTCAAAATTACCAGCTTTCAGCAAGGAGCTGACTTGATTCCACAGACTATCAGTGTCAACGGTGCCAGCAAGCGTTGTCGCTGAAACGGTTTTCGTTACCTGGCTCGAAGCAGCGTAGCTTGGTTGAACCGAGATTGTTGCTGAAGCGAGAACGAGAACGGCTGCCAAAACTTGGGATTGAAATTTAGTGTTCATGATGTTTATTCCTTTTGGTGAGAGTTAGTTGTTTGTGGAGCACCTCGCATCCACATTTCTATTCTCGTTTTTTGAAGGAATTAGCGACATGACGAAAACGTCAAAACGCACATGGCACATTCGCCAATGCGCGCGCAGATGTCACTTTCTGGACATGTGAGTATGACTCTAGAACGAGGCCAGTCAGTAATCAGGTTGAAGAACTTATCCATGCCCGTTACCAGTGGAATCGCCACAAATAAAGGATGCAAAATCCTAAAAACCAGACTCGATTTCGAATTCACAAGCCAGCTGCTGGAATCTCTGGATTGCGCCTTGCCACAATGTTGGGCTCAGGTAGCTTTTCTCCGGATAGTCATTTGGTCGATTTATCATGTCCTTTATCTCGCTCAAAGCTTGCTTGGCGAGAAGTTGTTTGTCGACCATAGAAGTAACGGATTCAATTCGATATTTGTAAATGCACGCGAGTTCATAAGCCCAGATCGCACTAGGATCAAGTTCCTTTGCACGCTTCCAAAAAACTTCGGCCAAATCGTCAGCGCCCGCACGGGCACAAAAATGAGCTCCGTTGTTCCAAATAAAAACGTTAGACTGCTCAGAATGACACTGGCGCAACCATGCGGTTCTTAGCCTTTCAAAGTTTTCGTCGACACTCGGATAAGTTGCTCTCCAAATTATGAATGAGCATGGATGATGTTCAATGAACCACTCCAACAGGTCAGTATAGGAAGTGAGCAGGTCTGGGCTAACTGAATCTCCAGTGCTCTGTTCATAGCAATATCCAAGCAGCAATACACACAGCGCCGATTTGATGCTCTCTTTTTCTGACAGAAGGCTCTGGTATACCTCAAACTGTGCTTGCTCCATTTGTCGACCATATTTGAAGAGCGTCATGGTTTTGGCAGTTGGATTAGGATCGTCCAAAGAAATTTGGTCTAAGTCCGTTAAAGCAAAATCAATTTTTTGGTAGTTCATTTTGCTAAATAGACCTCGAAGCATCTACTGACATACCATTAGATTACTCCGAACCGAATTGGTTTGAAAGAACAACAAACAGAACTTCTGAATTTGAAATGGCTTTATGCGGTCTTCTTACAGTTAATCTACGAACTTTGGCGTCCCGCAAGCATGTCGACTATATCAAACACGCAAAAATCATTCGCAAAAGCGGCATCAAGAGCCGATTTCAATCACCGACACCTGTATCCGCCTTAGGCGTTCTGTTATAACATACTCGTCCGCATGAATGATGCCGCATCTGCTACAAGGAAAAATAATAGAAGAACAAGAAAGTTCGTGGGGGGGGCTCGATTGTCCATGGATACAAAGCAACTTGACGTTCACTGTTTCGACTGCAAAAAGTTTTTTGAGTCGGTTTTCCACAGGTATTCATCGAAGAATGAGCCAGTCAATCAACCCGCAAAGAGATGTATCTGCGGTGCCTGTCTCGATCTCATAACCAGATCACATACAGCAGAAACACAACGATTTCGCCGACACGAACATGCATTAGTGCATAAATGGTTCGATAGTGCCGGGACCGATGACAAGCCCGCAGTCCCACTGACACAAGAAATAGAGCTTGAAGGATACACTCAAACCTACCTCAAACGATTAGACGACAATTGGCGGCAAGCCGAGAAGCTACTTGAGCGATAAGTTTCCGACCTATCAAACAAAGAAAAGACCCTCCGGAATTTCGAAGGGTCGCTTTTCTTATGCAGCCTGACTTAATTTGTAATTGCAACCGGCGTCTATCAGTTGCTCGAGATCGCGCAGCTCGCTCTAAGCAGTCTTCTGATAGTCAGCGAGCTCATCGGCGACGGCCTTTGCATTGTCCGTGTCGTTTGCCGCGACAAACAGCTTCTCAGCTTGTTGATAATCAGCAATCGCTTGATCGCGCTTTCCCAATTTAGCTTCGCAATAAGCTTTATCGAAATAAGCCTGGGCGTTGCCTGAATCGTTCGCAATCTGCACATTAAAATCATCAACCAGGCCAGCCCAGTCACCAAGACTAGCTTTGAGATTGATGCTGTTTTTCATCGCTTCCGCGTTTGTCGGATCGATTGCAATCACCTGATCAAATTCTTTTGCAGCAGCACGCCAGTCGTTCATCATCTTCAACACACTTCCTTTGGCGAGATGCGCATCAACGTATTTTGGTGCAATTGAAATAGCCTGATTGAGCGATTCGAGAATCTTGTTGTAGTCCATGTAATCAGCATATTGCACCCATGATTTGCATAGGTAAGCAGTAGCATTCTGCGAATTCAAACTGAGAGCCTTGTTGATGGCATCGTATGCGCCTTTGATATCACCAGCTTGCAGCAATGTGTCGACGTTATTCATGAGATCCTGATCGTTCATTTGTACGCCAGTGGTGGCAGCCGCATTTGTCGAACTGCCTTGATCGGCAGCGAACACCGGAACAACAGTGGTTGAAGCTGCGGAGAGGACCAACATAGCTGACATGATCTGCGCTTGAAACTTCTTATTCATGATTTACTTCTCCAAAATCTGAGTTGTTGTGTGTTGTGCACTATGCATCAACAAAACAATTGTCGTGTTTGCGCAGGGAAAGCTGAATGACGAAAACGTCAAAGGAGGTGGATGGTTTCGTCATTCAACAGAAAAGCAAAAACCCCTGCTTTCGCAGAGGTTAAGCTTGCTCGATTCTACGCAGATGCGCAGCCCTTCGAATTTTCCGAATTACACCGACGGTGCTGCGTATACAATTTCACCGGTTTGAACATCTGCCGCGTAGGACCAGTTAAGCGAATCGCCATTGTCGAAGTCGACCTTGCAATACATGCTGGTGCTACCAAATGCGGTCCAGGTTGCATAACTCCAGGGCGAGATGGTACCTACGTAGGTGCCGTCTTCGTAAACATCCATATACCAACCAGTCTTGTTGTAAACGCGAAAAGCGCCCCAACCGCTTGCCCTCGATTTTGCGGGGTTGGCTTTTGGCTTCTCTTTCGAGTTAGCTTTCTTGCCAACTTTTATGTGTGAGTCTTTTCCGGAAATCTTCTCAGACTTGACAGCCGGAAGTTCTCTTACTTTGAACTTGGTGTCGCCGCCTTCATCAGCCGCACTGACACATGGCACTAATATTGCAAACACTGCAAATATCGCCAATATAAATTTGAATAGTCTTGCCATTTCCACCTCTTTATTCTTGACGAACTCAATGAAGTTCGAATTCTATCCCACACAATCGGGCACTTCAAGCGTTCGCTGTTTTCATCAGATTCAATAACTGTTTCACTGGAATCGCAAAATTAAGATTTTGCCCGGCTGGAATTGTATATTCGACAATCCCAATCACGTTGCCCTGACCATCGAGAACTGGACCTCCGCTGTTTCCATGCGAAATTGCCGCAGTGATCTGCAAGTCACCGTTAGTTCGAATTGCACTCAGCACGCCCTGCGAAAACACACCTTCCAAACCCAGAGGGCTGCCGGCAACAAAAATAGTCTCCCCAATTTTCTGATTGAGAGTATCTATATCCAGCGGTTTTGCATTAGTTCCCGGAACATAGAGAATGACCAGGTCGTTTACGGGATCGCTGGCAACGATTTTCTTAATGCGGTACTGTTTCGAATCATTCGCGAACTTTGCCACCCCCGACCCCATGCCTTTGATGACGTGGTAGTTTGTGGCAACCATATCTGGTGCGATGAAAAACCCTGAGCCGGTCACGGCGTTGCGTCCATCTGGATCGCTCAGTATCAGTTTCACAGTAGATTCAAGCACATGCTGAGCGACAGCTTCAGCTGGTAGATCTGCACCAGTACTGGTCACTATTGATCCGCTGAGCGCGGCGTTTGCAGGCTCACCGCTCAACTGAGCGCCGAATCCAAGCAGCATCGCGACTTGCACTAAAAGAGTGACAGCCAATTTCTTTTTTCGAATTTTCATGATGAACTCCTTCCACCTATTAGTTCTAGGCTTTAATGTTGTATTTTTGTAGCTTGAGGTTGCTTGTAGCTTTAGATAGAGCGGTAATTTTTGCTCGATGTTTGTTCACCGTTACTGCACAGAAACGCTTGCGCTTTAGGATATCCGCGCTCAGCCGCAAGACGGACCAGACGAACTGCAGTCTTCTTGTTGATGCGCATCGCTTTTCCCGAAAAGTGCAACATCGCCAGGTTATAGAGGGCGCGAGATGAGCCCTGTTTAGCGGCTCTACAAAGCCAGAAGGCTGCCTTATCGTAATCCTTTGGCACACCGGTGCCGGCATAAAACCGTAAGCCCAGCTCGATCTGGAAATTGGCGTCACCATCTTTGGCAAGCTGCTCAAACCAACGTTCAGCCTGATACGGATTTGCAGCCACGCCGACACCGTTCGCGAAAGCATACGCGACATTGTACTGAGCCTTTCGATGCCCCTGCTCGGCAGCTTTGCAAAACCAGAAGAAAGCTTGCGCCAGGTCTTGAGGCACACCTCGACCGACGGCGTACATCGAGCCAATATTGAATTGAGCCTTCGGTAACCCATTAACGGCAGCGAGTTCAAACCAGTGAAACGCCTGTTCATGATCTGCCTCAACACCCACGCCGCGCTCGTACATAACGCCCAGATTGTTCTGCGCCTCACATACTCCGCCCTGAGCGGAAAGCGCAAACCAGTGCAAGGCGGCACTGGGATCCTTCTTCACCCCTTTACCGGACATGTAAAGCAGACCCAAATTGTATTGAGCTTGCGCATTGCCGTTGCGCGCCGATTTCAAAAACCACGTTGCCGCTTTCGCGTGATTGGGCTTTATCAAAGATGGATTGAGATATAAAAGACCGGCCTGAAACTGCACGTTGTCATCTTTCTCTGCCAGTGCACGCAGAATGGTGCGCCTCCGCAGCGCATCGGGTTTTCCCGAGAACAATTTACTTTTACAGCGCGGCAAATTTCCAACTATTTTTGTTTCCGGGTCGGAATGGTCGTTTCCGATCAAAGCTTGCATAGACATAATCGATTTCTCCAAAAAGTTCTTCCTTTCTCAGATTGCGGCACCGCGCAGGTTTGCGACATGCCACCTTTGCCAGAGAATGTTTGACATTTACGTCAAATACTTTCTGGTGAATTAGTGGTCGCCACCGCGCGCAGTGCAGCACAAAATAGAACCACACAAAAGAGCAAACAGACTGGCAGGAATCAATCAATCAATCAAACGATCAATCAACAATCAAACGATCAACCAATCAATCAAACGATCAATCAAATCAATCAAACGATCAATCAATCAATCAATCAATCAATCAATCAATCAATCAATCAATCAATCAATCAATCAATCAATCAATCAATCAATCAATCAATCAATCAATCAATCAATCAATCAATCAAACAATCAACCACTCAATCAATTGGATTTAGACAGCAACTAATCAGGAGGTATGACCATGCTTAGCTCCAACGGAGGCATAAAAATGAAGGAGGTGCGGTTACGTAAATCCCTATTTACGGAGCGTATCACGGCACTCAAACATCATATTTTAGAGAAAGCGCTTACGAGCAGCGACCCCGCACTGCACTATCAGGCCGGATTGCTATACGTAATGCCGGAAACAAAGAACTTAGAAAAAGCAACGCTCTGGTTCAATCAAGCGGCAAAAGGTGGAGACCCACACGCCAAATTGTACTTAGCCCAAATGAACATATCGTCAGGCGAACCGGAGCTAATGAAACAGGCGCACGAGCTATTTTTGCAAGCGGCAGCTCAGGGCATCAGCGAAGCGGAAAACGACCTGGGAGTGCTGTACGAATTCGGACTCGGGGTCGATCGCAATCTGAAGGAAGCCTTTAAGTGGTATCACCGTGCCGCCACCAACGGTGTCGCCCAATCGCAGTACAACCTTGCCTTGATGTATATGGACGTCGATTATCCAATTTACGATATTTTTCTCGGCTTGTACTGGTTGCGCGTAGCCGCTAACCATGCGCATCAAAAGGCGATACTGACGCTAGCGCAAATGTATGAACGGGGCGATAGAGTAGTGCAGGATTTATTGAAGTCAGAAAAGCTCTATGTCGCCGCCGCAAAAAACGCAGATGCTTACGCCAAATTGCAGCTGGCAATTCGATACTGCCGCGGCAACGGTGTTCCTCTCGATCGCCGTAAAGCGGCTGAATGGCTGGAAAAAGCAGCAAACCAGGGCGACGGAAAAGTCAGCGACCTGGCAATGCTCTGCTTACTTGAAAACAAAAAGCAAGGGAAATTTCGCCCGCTGCAATCGACGAGCCAACCGCCTGCGAAGGTTCGCCGGTCCATGAACGTGACTGAAAACAGGAGCAAATATTATGCTTGATTCCGGCAATCACTCTTTCGCGATACGGGCTCCTCCAGCGCTGATCACGCAAAGAAGCGAACTTCGCATTCTCCTCAACGTGCGAAGTTCGTTTTTAATGCTTTTTCTTCTTAGGCTTTTCTCTTACTACCGAACCATCGGCATTAGTGATGATTTTAGAACCGTCAGGATTGGTTTGCTCCTTCGAGCCATCGCTGTTCTTGACGATTTCAGTACCGTCCTTGTGTGTCTCGATCGAGCTTCCATCACTATTTTTGACGATTTTAGTTCCGTCTTTTCGAGTCTCTTCAGAGCTGCCGTCCGAGTTCCTTACAATCTCAGTGCCGTCGGCTCGGGTCTCAATAGAACTGCCATCTTTGTTTTTGATGATCTTGGTGCCATCAGCTCTCTTTTCTACCGAACTGCCATCTTTGTTCTTGATAATTTTGGTGCCGTTTGACTTTGTTTCAACCGACGAACCGTCTGCATTCTTTACCAGCTGGTCGGCACTTGCGCAATTTGGCAATAACACTCCGATTGCCGCCAGAACCGTCAAAGATAACGCAATTATTGTTGATGCCGACCTTTTGCTTTCTTTCATTGCTCGTCTCACTCTTTATAAGAATTACTGGTTTGGATCTTAGATAATTGTGTCACCTATAAAATTTCAATATCTTCGTAGAGAGAATCTGCTGACGCTAAAACCATTGCAATGACAGCGTTCAACAACTCTTCTTGACTTGCATTAAACTTCCAGCGAATTTTAGCACGATAAATGAAAGCGCATTTAGCAAAACAAAAAGCGCGGTCGCTAAACTGCGCTTTTTTGTTTGTGTTTGATTCGCGAATAGAATTTTAGCGCAAATCTAATTTGATACCAGAATCTTTTCCAATTTTTGCTAACTTTTCGCTCCATTTTTTCAAATCAGCTTCAGTCAAGATGCCTCGCTGTGTCGCCAACCAGACTGCCCGGCAACGCGGACTGAGCACCCCGGCATCTTCATGGTCTTTAGCCGGAATGGCAAACTTCGAATAGAGCGATCGCAGCCGCGCTTGCACCGCGCGCTCTGTGACGTGCAAAACTTTTCCGGAGGTGGCATCTGTGTAACCCAGCGCGATGCATACCAGAGCTTCAAATTCTCCTTCACTAAGGGTATGCTCCTGCTTGCTGATACGGCTGACAACACGAGCCACTTCTGGATCGATCCAGCAATCTCCAGCCAGAACCCCAGAGACCGCTTTTTGCAAGTACATTCCGGCATTATCTTTGAGAAGATAACCGTAGGCACCAGTCTCTGGAGTTACTTTGTACAAACGTTTCACGAACGCCTCTTCGCTGTGATTCGAAACAATAATGACCGACGCCTGCGGATTGTTTTTCCAGATTTGCTCAGCGGCGTGAATGCCATCCTCAGTCTCTTTTCTGAATTCGATATCAAGAAAAATCAGCGTTGGCTTTTCGGCAGCCGCTCGCGCAATTGCTTCGGCAGCCATCTCCACGACAGTGACGCGCTGAATACGAGGGAACAGCTTTTCGATTTCCTCTTTCAACCATTGACGCCAAAACTCTTTGTCGTCGGCAATCAAAACTGTCAGCTCTTTCGAACTGAACGCGGTCGTGTCAGCGGTAGGCGCAAGATCCATATAAACATCTCCGTTTCAATTCTCGATACTATAAGGCAATCATGGAGGAAATTGCGCATCGCAGTCCATGGCGAAAACGTCAAAAACAACTCTGCTATTATGAATCTGCACTAAAATACCGCCATCGAGCCACAAATAGCGGAATGCTCGCGAATCATCCAATATTACGAGGTGTTCTCAAGGCCCTCCCCATGATCTTGATTGTGAGACTGGCTTGCACGCTGGCTCACAAGTTCGGGGCGTTGAATGGTCTGGCAGATCCGGCCATTGACGCATTTTCACGCTTGCGTCCGATCAGCCCCGAACACGTCTTTGTCGTAGCCATAGACGAATCTGACTTTGAAAATAAGTCTCTGTTCAACTGGCAATTGACGCCTAAGGCGTTGCAAAAAATTATTCTCGCAATTGCCGCTGGTCACCCGCGCGAAATCGTTGTTGACCTCGACACGTCGAAAGAAGAATTTAAAGCGCTGAAAAATCTCAAAACGGAAATGCCAATCGTCTGGGCTGCTGTGCCGGCTAAAGGTCCCTCAGACGGAAGTAACGAACAGACACTCTATGCTCTGGGAACGCCGATTGAGAGTATCGATAAAAACATCATTGTCGGAGTTGCTGCACTTCGGGAAGACGCGGATGGTGTGGTGCGGCACTACCTGCGCAGACTTTCCGGAAAAATCGGAAATATGCACAGAGACCTGGACAGTCTGCCGTGGGCAGCGTTAAAAACGACAGGACTGCCAATGCGCAGCGAAGATGCCAACGAAATCATGCTGCGCTTCATAAAGAGATCCCGCCCCGTGCACGCGGTAAAAGTCAGTTCAGCGTATGACCGAGAGAATCTTAATTTTGCCAGTGTTCCGACAATAGACGCTGAAATGAACTGCGATTCAATCATGAAATTGCGTGACACCGAAGATTGGAAGACATTCTTTGCCGGTCAAGACCCGAAAATTGTCGTGCTCGGAGGCACCTACCACTCGCCGGCAGATACTTACGTAACGCCGCTGGGTCGACTGCCAGGCGTTTTGATCAACGCGTCAATCATTGAAACCGAATTGCAGAAAGTTGGGTTGGTACCATCCAGCGAATTATTCCTATTCCTTATAGAGGTTCTCGTTGGACTTCTGCTGGCATTCATCAACACCAAATTTTCCAGCATCGACAGCAAAGTGCCGGTCGCCTCCACGATACTATTGCTGGTGCTGCTTGGTGCGAGCAGCTGGGCGTCATTCACGTCTTTCTCGATGTGGTTCGACTTCATTCCTGTGGTGCTTGCGGTTCAGGGATACTTCATCTATGAGCATATGCGCGAGTTCCGCCGCCGCACCATGGAGCTTCTCAACGCCGAAAAGAAACTGGTGCGGGCTGTCGACGCAGGCACCGAGCAGGAGCGGCGCAGAATCGCCGAAGAACTTCACGATGATACAAGCTCACTGTTTCGACAGGCTTCGATGTCGATATCGAGAGTACTGCAAGACCAATCAAGTGCGGAAAAACATGTCAATCAGGCGGTTGAACTTCTGACCGAGGCTCAACGAAATGTGCGCGAAATAACGCAGGATCTGTATCCAGCGCAGTTTGAAAAATTTACGATGATTGAGAATATGGAACGTCTCGTCAAGCGGGCTGAGGTTGCGAAGCTCGATGCTGAGCTCAACGACGAAGCGGATGGAAAGATAAACGACTTGAAAGAAACAAATCGATTAGCCGTCTATCGAATTACTCAAGAGGCGCTCACCAACATCATCAAACATGCGAAAGCGACGAATGTGAAACTGAGCTTGAAGAAGCAGGACAGCAATTTGATCTTGCTAATTTCAGATGATGGAAAAGGTTTGGGAGACGGGCGGGATGATTCACGAGGACTCGAGACGATGCGCAGCCGGGCAGCACTGATCGGCGGCGAAATAAAATGGAACTCGCCCTCTACGATTTTCGAGGGCAAGGGAACCGATGTTGCATTGACTATTCCTGCAGCTTCGTTCAATTAGACTTCGGAACCGCCAGATGTTTGACAATTCCTGCAGCTTCGTTCAGTTAGACTTCGCAACCGCCAGGTGTTTGACTATCCCCGGAGATTCGCTCATCTTAATTTCGGAATCGCTGATGCTGGTGCGTTGCTTTGCGCACTGAGTAAAGCTCTGATTACATCCATATGCACCTTTGAACGACTCGGATCATTCCAACTTTCCATTTTCTTTTGCGCAGTCTGAAGGTTCGCCCTGTGCGCGGCATAGTCAGAAGGACCAGTTATCTCTAAATACGCATCCTCTAACATGGACCAGTCATCTTTTGAATTCTTCGGTCCGGACAGGATCTCGAAACACCAGGTGCCATGATGCAAAATTGCACCACCCTGTTTTGCTGAAATTACTTTTGCAATGGCGGTCGAATCTTTTTTCACGACATCGACATTAACGGGTGCCTTTCCATGTCCGTCAGTCAAAGCCGCTTCGAACAGCTCCGCTTTGTAGTTTCCCTCCGGAAGGTCGATGAAAACATCGCTGACGTCAAAATCAGTCGCATCCGAGCGCAAACAAACAACGGCATCCTTTAACGAAACAGAAGTTTCGAGATGTCGACTGGCTGGAAATATCCAACTCCCGTAGTTTGAAATGAAAGGCATGAATTGCGACCACCAGTCGTCTACTTGTTCCGCTTCGCTGAGAAGGAACGGTTCACCGATTTTATGATTTCCGGGACACACCGCCGTCGTGTTGTTCACACACACAACGGTCAGAGAGCCGTCCTTACTAACGCGCAAGGGGCGCTCATTGGCGTAAACAGAAATTCCGCGCTTTTGAATTTCTCGTTTTTGCTTTCCACTTTCAAGAATCCACTCGCCGCGAAACTCGGCGACGAGTCCAACTCGGTCACCCAGCGATGAAGAGGTGGTCGACTGAGACGACGTAACTGCCCGAGACGAGGTAGCTGGATCCAACGCAATCGTTGGATCCGACACGTTCATCGGAGATAACGCGGTCGTCGGGCTAGCCGCAATCAGTCCTGTGATTGTCAGCGCTGCAATCAGAGAAAGACTTCTGTTTGAATTCATAAAGCTCCAAAAAGAAACTTCGCAACAATTAGAAACGAAACAGCGCCCGCGAGGATGCCTATTGACCACAGTCCGAGCACCGTACTGATTTTATCTCACCAAAGCAGATTCAGCTTGGGTTCATGTCTTGACAAAGACTCAAAAGCCTTACACACAGGCAATCGAACCGCAAGAGATTCCGCGAACGGTAGCACATTAGTACCCGCAAAATCGCATTTTAAGATCTTTCGGTTTTGAAGTGATATTGTGGACTTCCAGTTTTTTTTCCAAAACGGCATCCCGGTATCCAAGCGCCAAATTTTTAGCCCGTATAGAATTTGATTTCATTGGAATCAGAATTTTCGGCGCAATTCGTCACTGTTCCTTCGCTGTCTATCCGAGCAGGAAGTTTTGGGAGTAATAAATGAGTTTACGAATCAGGTCATTCAACACACGCGCAGCAGCAGCAGTCGTCGCCGGCGGGCTCGTCATTCTGGCAAACTCATTTCCATTAGCGGCTCGAAGTGATAGTGCTTCAACAAAAGGCTCTGCAGCAGACAATTCCGCAGCATCTGCTGCTGCTAAATCTGCAGGCGGAAATTATGCTTTCCTCGTCGCAATCGATGACTACATTTCTCCCAATATCAATAAGTTGAATGGTTGCAAAAAAGATGTTAGAGACGTGCAAGCCGTGCTCTCGAAAAACGGCTGGCCGAACGATGCGGAGCACATAAAAGTGTTGACCGATCATAATGCAACCAAGCAGGCAATTATTGATGGCTTTCGCAGCCAGCTCGTCGAGAATGCGAAAAAGCATCCGGATGCATTTTTCTATTTCCAATACAGCGGGCACGGCTCCAGGTGGAGAGACCCAGCCAATGGTGACGAGGACGGCTTCGACGAGACGATCGTGCCGACAGATTCACGCACCCCCGATCATTATGATTTGATTGACAAAGAAATCGCTCCGCTGATTGCCGAATTAACTACCTACACAAAAAATGCGATCCTGACTTTCGACAGCTGCCATTCTGGTCACATCGATCGCATGGATAAGAAGACGCGAACAGTCAAAGATGATCCACGTCCAATTCCAGCGAATTTGTCCACTGAATTGAAAAAAACGCGGGGGATCGATGGTGACGATAATAGTGGCGGATTCACTCGCCGCACCGATCGATATATCGTAATTTCAGCGTGTCTTCCCACCGAAACAGCTCAGGAAACTGAAGACGCATCTGAAGATGATCGTAACGGGCTGATGACACGCAACTTGATCAAAGCGCTCGGCAAAGTGACACCAACTACAACTTATAAAGAACTGCGCGACATTTTGCAACAGCAAATGAAGGACGACAATCAACATCCCGACATTGTCGGTGATCTTGACCGCGCCGTCTTCGGCTCTTCCGCAGATCGTGCCGACGCTTCCTTACGTGTCACCAAAGTGGACAAAAACAAGAAACTGCTCACTATCGATGCTGGCACCAATCTCGGTGTCACAGAAGGAAGCATCATTGCTTTTTACAAAGCCAACACATTGAAACTCGAGGGTGACAAAAACCGGCTCGGACAAGGCGTGGTCACTAAGGTTTCGCCCCTATCAGCTGAAGTAACTATGCCTGATAATGTCAGTGAAGCAGATGCTGCTGCAGCAAAGGCAATTATCGCCTCTGCAAAGTTGAAGGCAGAACCTCAACGTGTGATGTTGGAAGTGCCCAGTGATGCGAAGCTGAATACTGCAGATGCTCAGAGGGTCTTGACTGCAATCGAAACAGACGTAAAAGACGATCCGGTGATAAAAATCGCAGGACGATCTGAAGATCCGTTCAAGGGACGGTCGAGTGATTTCGACCTGGTGCTGGCCAATTCCACTTTCAAAAAGTTCGACTCAGGTCACAAGGTTCCCAATGCACCAGCGGCTGACTCACCAGTTTTCTACCTCACTGACGCCGGTGGAACCCCGCTCTACAATTACTTTGTCAGTCAGACTGATCCAGACGCGGCCACTAAAATCCTGAAAGTCATTCATAGAAAAAGTCAGCAAGATTTTCTGAGAAGTCTCGGAAATCAACTCTCGCCGCTAAACAACAAATTGAAATTGTCCGTAGTGAGGGTGACTGGCTATCACAAAGATGAAAACGGCATCAAAGTGCCAACAGAAGAAATCCGCAAAGAAGATCAGATTGGATCTCCGATCTTCCGCGCCGGTGACAAATTCAGATTCGCAGTTCAAAACACTGCCGATGTGCCGGTCTACATCAACTTGCTGAGCATCGGTTCCAGCGGAGCCATCGATGCGTTGTACGATGCCACCACTAAGGCACTGGCTCCCGGCGACACGATGAAGACCGATGTTCTGGTGGCAGATTATCCGCTCGGCACAGAAACCGTCAAAGTGATCGGCACGACCAAACCCGCTGACTTTTCAGTATTGACAAAGAAAGCGATGCGCGATGCCGCTCCCACCCCAGCCGGAAATTCATCGTTGCAGACTGTCGTCACAAAAGGTGTGCGCGATGTGCGGAAAGACGCGGAGGGTGAAGAGGCAGCGCAAGTCGACCTTGACGACTGGACTACTACCAACTTGAACTATGTTATTAAGGATCGCCCGCAAGTTGCAGCGAATCAGTAACGTGACCGAATGGTTAAAGGTTGTTGGAATTGCCTGAACCAGGCTAGTGCCTTTTAACCTATCTCAGATCATCAGAACCAAATCGGACAGAACCAGACACAAAACGGACAGAACCAGAAACAAACGGAGTAAGAAATTGCGAGTCTCATTTTCTCTATCACTGGCAAATCACAAGCTCAATCGCAGAAGAATCGGAGCCGGCATCATGACTGCGTTAACCATGACTGCAGTTGGCTCAGCGAGCTCACTGGCAGCAATCGACAAAGCCACTTTAGACAGTGCGCATGGTTCAAAAGGAAGCAAAGTAAAAGTTTCGTACGACATTCATAGTTTGCACAACGATGGCTGTCCAAAACAGGAGAATGCCGGAGAAGTAATTTGGGCATTCCAAACGAACAAAAGTGTGGAGGGTTCCGGCGTCAACAAAGGGCTGAGAGACCAATATGTGGCTGGTCTCAACCACCTATACGCTAATGATGTGAATCAGCGTCTGGCAAGCTGCTACTACACGCAAAGCATGCCATCGACCTGGGCCGGTCAGACAATCGGCAACGGCGAAAAAATGCACATCAATAAGTTCACCGGTCCAGAGTTCGGCTCCGATTCACCAGGTCTGGCTGCCTCTGTAGATGGTATCGCTTTCATGGAAGAAAGCCTCAGCGGGCGCCCTTTCCTAATAGTTGGTCAAGAAATGGCGAAGATGAATCCATTTCAAAATCAAAATGTTCCAATCATTGCAACTGGTGAAGACATTGATAAAGCGTGGGATAACTTCGGCGGAAAGCCATTGATTGTTGCGCTTAACGCCTTAAGTCGCATGTTCTATTCGGATGCCGAACTGAAACAACTGCATGCAGACAATCAGATTGTCGGCGGACATGTTGTGGTGATCAGCGAGCGCCGCGACCGCAAAGAAGGAAAAGGAAAAACGTCGCAACACGAGTACAAGTTGCTCAATTCGTGGGGATGCGACGACACGGGCGCCCCTCGCAACGGCTGGGTCGGCGCGGACGAACTGGCCTCGGCAATGAATTATCTGGCAGAACCAGGCCAACCTGACTTATCGCGTCCACCGACTCGCAATCTTTCACCAGACGCGCTGCCTGAACCAGGAAAGAACAGATTTGCTCGTGGAAACGATGGATTGTCACTTTCGTTCAATGCGAAATCAGTCGATTGGAATCACGGCAGCGGCGTGCAAGACTCTACAACAAGTCGTGACCTCGATGATGATGAGTCTGGTGGGCGAGGTCTCAACAATGCAGAGAGCGAAGCGGCTGAACTGAAGCAACATGCAGGGACTGCGGCAGAAGGATTTTCGGACAACGAAAAGAAATTGATAGATGAGGCTGTTACTCAAATCTTGAGCAACAAGAATGATAAGGGTCAAGACAGACTTTTCCCTCTGTCAGACAAAGACAAAGCGGCTTTATTGCATCAAGCGAACAGAATGTTCACGCGCTCCAAACAAATCTATGCGCAGGGACTCGATCAAAATGATCGCAATCGAGCCATCGTGGCGATGTTGCACGATTCTGCCAATCCAGATCACATCAATCAAGGCGGGCACAATACCTGCAACGTCACGACCATCACAAAAATCGAAGCGATATTGAGACCTGCTGCTCAAGCAAAGCGTTTTGTAGACCTCTACACAAACGCGAACGGAGATAACACCGTAAAAATGCCCGGTTAGATTGGAGAATTGTTGAAGTAGACTTGTTAAGGTAGCCACCTCAGCGCCAGACAAGTTGGAATCAGACGTGCCACAACCGAAGCAACGATTAGAGCAACCGCACACAGAAGAACCACTGCATGAGCGCGTTGTTGCGCTGGTGCAACGAGAGTTCGAAAAGCTTGCGGACCCGGTCAACGCCGTGCCGATGGCGGCATACATGAAGACTGACATGCCGTTTTACGGCATTCCCAAACCGCTTCGTGTGCCGATTTATAGAACTCTGAAAAAAGAGTACGCACCAGAAACGCAAAAAGAGTATGAATCTTGCGTGCTTGCACTTTGGAATTTACCTCATCGAGAGGAAAAATACGCCGCCATCGAATACGCGATGTTTTTCGACAAGTTCATAACTTACAAATCCTTGCCACTTTACGAGAGAATGGTGCGTGAAGGGCAGTGGTGGGATTTCGTTGACCCGATTGCGATAGCGCTTGTAGGCATTGCTTTGAAAAAAGATCGCGCGAAAGTCGAACCCAAAATGCGCAAATGGATTGGTGACCCCGATATGTGGATAAGGCGCACCGCGATTCTATCTCAGAACCGGCATAAAGCAGAAACGAATGAGCAGATGCTCTTCGAGCACTGTCTCGATCGCGCCCACGAAAAAGAATTTTTCATTCGCAAAGCGATCGGCTGGGCGCTGCGTGAGTATAGTTACGCAGCACCAAAAGCGGTGCGCAAATTTATCGAGAAAAATAAGAATACGCTGTCGCCACTGAGCGTCAAAGAAGGCGCAAAGCAGTTGGACCGTGTCGGCAAGTAGCTTCTCGGCAAGGAGCTGCTAACCATTAGCTGCTAGTTGCTAGTTGCTAGCTGCTACCGGTTCAGGCGCAGTGATTTCGTGACTTTCTTTGGCAAAGTTTTCGAATGCATCGACAATTTTGCTTCTGAACGTCGTAACAGCGGAAATCTCGCGACGCAACTGATCCGCTTCCTCAGATCCTGGAGCCAGCTTGGAAGTTGCTTGATAAAGTCGCTGCAATTCCTTCTCGATAACTTTATCCAACACGTCGCAAGCTTCGTGCAGCTGCGTCTCATCGATCTTCAATGTCACAGGACCTGCAGCCGATGCAGCGGCAGCTGTAGATGGGGCAGCTTGCTGGTATCCGACCGCTACGTTCTCGCCGAGCTTCGGTTTCTCATTGCCACGAGCAAATAATTCACTGCTCTCCATCTTGCCTGAGGCCATGCGGATAAGGTCGCCAAACAATTCTTTAGCCAGTGGTGGAATTGTCGCCAGTGATGCCTCTTCGCCTTGAATAGCCCAATAGTTTCTTCCCAGAGTGCTCTTGTGTTCTGCCACTAAAAATGGTGGCGACTCTGCATCAGAAACTTGACCGGCTTTAAATGCAATAGTCAATTCGCTGGGGAAAAGATAAATGGAAATCTTCTCTCCATCTCCTCTCACGTACAGGCACCAGAACCGTGTCGCCAGTCTACCCTGAATTGTTTTTACGACAGGGTGATACCAGATATCGTCGTCACGAGTCTCGACAATTTGAGCTTTCTCGCAGTTCACAAACAAATCCGTGCCAACGACCCGGTCGTTAAATCCGTAAGTCAAGCCCCCAAATTCCTGAAACAGCGCGTCGATCCAGACTCTTGCCTCTTCGAAACTGTCAGCGGCATTAGCCTGAGCCTGCACCCAGCTCTCAGCAGCGGCAGGAGCCTCACCAGCAAGCCCTTTCAGCCAACGCCCTGTCTCTTGACCACGACGGTTGCTCAAATCTTGATAAATCTGTTGGGAAGGCTCAGGAATGAGCTGATGCATCAACTGCGCGGCTTCTTTCTCGGTTCTGGCATCGACTTCGCCCTTTGACTTACGGTCGATGGCATACTTCCCCGACATCCACATATCCCTGAATCGTGACATCTTAATTCTCCCCCGGACTCGCAGCTTGCGACGTTATGAGATAATGAATTGGCGAGAATAACATAGAACCGATGTCTCAAGACACCACCAAAACCATTAAACTTGATCAAAAGTATTGCCCCAAGTGCTACGGGCAATTTGAAGGCGACATCGACGTATGTCCTGCCGATGGCGCTGAACTGCGTGGACCGAAGAACGATCCGTTGATTGGCAAGGTGTTCGCCGAGCGGTATGAAATCGAGTCTGTGCTCGGTTTGGGCGGCATGAGCATAGTCTACAAAGCCCGCCATCGTTTGATGGATCGGGTAGTCGCCATCAAAATGTTGCACGGCAACATCAAAAGCGATCATCTTTCTCTGGAGCGTTTCCGGCTGGAAGCGCAAGCAGCAAGCTCGCTCAATCATCAAAACATCATTACGGTTTATGACTTTGGTGTCACACCTCAGAGTGAAGCTTTCTTCGTCATGGACTATCTGGACGGCGAGAGCCTCGCTGAATGTCTTGAACGTAAAACGCGTCTGCCGTGGGAACGGGCGATCGGAATCTTCAAACAGATTTGCGATGGGCTCGGTGCCGCGCACAAGAAAGGCATTATCCATCGAGACATGAAACCCGCAAACGTCGTACTGATCAAGCAAGACGAGGGATTCGAACTGGTCAAACTGGTTGACTTCGGCATCGCAAAATTGCTGCCTGCATCGGGCAAGCAACAACAAAGTCTTACAAAGACTGGTGAGGTATTCGGCAGCCCCATCTACATGAGTCCCGAACAGTGCCTGGGGAGAGATGTGGACCGACACTCGGACATCTACGCGCTGGGCTGCTTGATGTATGAGACGCTGGTCGGAGTGCCACCACATCTGGGTCCTACATTTCTCGACACGTTAAACAAACACGTTGGCGAGACCGCCAAGCCGATTCACGAAATGGTTCCTGATGCCAAAGTGCCGCCTGAATTGGAGCAGATCATCGAAAAATGTCTGGCCAAAAAGCCGGAGGACCGCTTCGATACTGCAGAAGAAATTCGCGACCATCTTTCCGCCGTTTCACTCAAACTGAAAGACATGGGCGCTAAAAACCGCGCCGCCGTAAGCGGTCCGATGAGTACTTTGCCAGACACTCCAACGATGGCTCAATCTGCCGCAGAATGCAAACCACCGAACCCGATCTGGAAAATTGTCGCCGCTCTGGCTTCGCTCTTTATTATTGGCTCATTCGCTCTTTTGACAATGTTCCCAGGACCGCCCGAAGACAGGGGCACGCCCTGGAACAAACTTGTCTGGACGATCAGCATGTCTACAGCCAACATGCAGGAGCAAAATGGTGACTACCCTGGTGCTGAGCGAACTTTCAACAATGCCCTTGAAACCACAAAAAATTTCTCGGATAGCAAATCCAGACTGGAAGCCACATTGAGACAAAAGGCAGAACTTTATTCAAAGTGGGAAGGTCACGCCGAAGCGCTGGAAAAAACCAATTTAGAAATCACCAGTGTTCAGGATGAACGAATTCGAGAAGAATTCAAAAGGCAAATGAAGAATTTAGAGTCGCTGAGCCGAACGACAGGCGACTCGACGGTGGCGCACACAAACGAGCAGTTGAAAGCGCAGGCTGACGTTCCAAGCATCATCGGGACCTCATCGAAGCTATTCGGTCGCCGCATGTTTCACGAACAAGTCGAATACCTGCAGAAAGCGCTTGAGGTCGAGAAAAAACTTCTCGGCGATAACGCACAGCCAATTGCCAAAATTGAAACAAACCTCTCAGAAGGATTAATCGGCTTGCGCCGATTTACCGAAGTAAGACCACTGCTGCTGGACGCGGTAGAAATTCGGAAAGCCAATTCAAAAGCTGATCCATCCGAGTATGTGCGTTCATTGAGTAAACTCGGTCAATTCGATCTCGATCAAAATGACATGAAAGCCGCTGAAACAGAGCTTCAAGAAGCTATTAAACTGGCAAAAGAAAAGAAAGTCGAGCCCGAGCTACAAGTACTTTCGCTGAGAAGCTATGCCGATTTGCTTCGACAAACGAACCGTGAAGCCGACTCGAAAAAGTTTCTGAAAGAAGCAGATACGCTTGAACAATCGATTCACGGCCGCTCGTAATCGTCAGGCAACTGGCTGACTGGAAATTGTCGAGCACGCCTTTACCAATAAACATCGCGCAGGCTCAAACCTTGCCCAAGCTGAAACTTCGAGCAACCAGTAAGACTAAATCCGCGCAGCTCTACCCACCGCTTGAGAATCCCCAAACCCCAATCCTGGTTCAAAATCAGGATTGAGAAGAAAATGCCAAGAATTAAAGCAAAGTTCACTTTATCGCGGTAGCATTGATAGAATCTCATAAATTAAGGTAGATCCAACTGCAATAGGTTATTCCGGTCATTTATGCCGGAAAACGAGACCGAAGTATGACCAAAGAATTTTCGGAATCCCTGACTGGATCATCGATGAAAGTTATCGGAGATCATTCAGCGAGAAGTATTGACGAGCAACTGCCGGAACGAATCGGCAGTGCTGAATCGGTCGTGCTTCAACCGAAAAATCAGCAGCTTCTGGAGATCGAACCGTCGATAAAGCTCTCGCCCAAAAGCACTTTGGCTATAGTCGCAGCTGTGATTGCTCTGATTGCGGCGATGCTTGGTACTTACCTGTACAACAACAAGCCCTGGCAGCACCATGAAGCGCTCAAGGCGGCACCACCTGCAGTGACTGTAACGACAGCGAAAGCTGAGAAACGACTGGTCGATGATGACCTGGTCGTCACAGGTTCTGTCAGCGCCTGGGACCCTCTCAGCGTCGGCTCGGAAGTAGGTGGTCTGCGCATCAACTCTGTCAATGTCGAAGAAGGCGATATGGTGAAGAAAGGACAGGTTCTTCTCACGCTCAACTCGGCGCTTTTAAAAACACAGCTTCAGCAGGCTGAAGCCCGGTTAGCTTCAAACGAAGCCAACTTGAAGAAAGCAATCCAACCAAACCGTTCAGAAGATATCCGCGCATTGCAAGCAGCGCTTGCTCAGGCCGAAGCAAATACCGCACAGGAACAAGCTCACGCGGCACAGGCAAAAGTAAATCTAAGGGACGCAAACATAAACGCCAACCGGTACAAAACGCTGGCGAAGATGGGCGCCAACAGTGCGCAAGACGCAGAGGCCAAACAGCTCGCGGCTGATACCGCAAGAGAAGAAGTGAGTAGCTCTGCCGCGAAAATCAAGGCTGCCAGATTTTTGGAAGATCAAGCACGAGAGAAGCTGCTTGCGGCTCAGCACGGCGGACGCAATGAAGACATAGACATTTCCAGAGCCGCGATTGCCGAAACAAAGGCGCAAATCAATCAGCTCAAAGAACAAATCGCAGAAACAATTATCGTCGCACCCGACAATGGGCTTATCTCCAAACGTGACGCTCACATCGGTGACATCACGACCGCTGGCACACCACTTTTTTCAATAATTCGATTATCTAAGCTTGAACTCCGCGCACAGGTGTCGGACCAGGATTTAATTAAGTTCAAGCCAGGACAGATTGTTACGGTATCGGCGACAGAAGAAGACGCCAGACCTATCAAGGCAACAGTTAAACTTGTCAGTCCCCAGGTTGACCCTGCCACCAGACTTGGTACCGTAAGAATTTCGCTGCCTTCAAATGCTGGATTAAAACCGGGCATGTTTGCGAGGGCAGACGTGACATTCGGTCATCGAGATGCCATAACGGTGCCGGTAGCATCGGTCATCACACGGAACGGTCAGGCATCAGTCTTCACGCTCGAAGGCGATCGGGTTGCAAACAATCCTGTAAAAGTCGGCACTCAAAATGATACTTACGCCGAAATTTTGAGCGGGCTGAACGCAGGGCAGACAGTGGTCGTGCAGGGAGCCCGCTTCCTATCAGACCGCGACACGGTGCGTGTGGCACAGTGAACTGGAACATATCAGCCTGGTGCATTCGAAATCCGATTCCACCTATTATTTTGTTTGTGCTCCTGACCGTTTTCGGTTGCATATCGTTGTCTCAACTGGGCATCGAAGAAGAGCCGAACATCGACATGCCATGGGTCTGGGTCGGCGTAGGTCAAAGCGGTGCCGCTCCAATAGAACTCGAAACACAAGTAACGAAAAAAATTGAAGACGCAATCGCTGGCGTCGCCAATGTCAAACACATTTACTCTGAAGTGAACACAGGGTTCAGTAATACAAACGTAGAATTCGAGTTGGGAACGAACAGCGACCGTGCCACCAACGACGTGCGCGAAGCGGTTTCGAGAATCAGACAGCAGTTGCCGCGGGGCATTGAAGAACCGATTGTGCAGAGGCAGGATTACGTTTCTGGTTCGTCGATAACATATACAATTTCATCGTCGAAAAATCGCCCTACAATCGAACTGAGTTGGCTCGTAGACAACGATGTGGCGCGTTCGCTCATGGCGAACACAAACATCGGACAAGTAAACAGGTTCGGCGGCGTTGACAGGCAAATCAGCGTCAACCTCGACCCAATCAGGCTGGAAGCCCTTGGCGTGACCGCCGACATGGTCAATACACAGCTGCGCGCCTTGAACATCAATCTTCCAGGAGGTCGCGGCACAGTCGGCTCCGCCGAAGAATCAATACGCACGCTTGGAAGCGCACCTAGTGTCGCCGCTCTCGGAGCTACTCGCATCATGCTGCCCGGAAATCGCTGGGTCGAATTGCGAGCACTCGGCGATGTCTCAGAAGGAATTTCTGAACAGCGGCACAAAGCAATGCTTGATGGAAAACCAGTGGTCAGCTTCGAAATTATCCGGCGCAGAGGAAAAAATATTGTCGCTGTGGAAAAAGAATCTGAAAGGATTCTGGATGATCTACAGAAGCGCCTCGGACCAGATATCAAATTCACCAGAATATTCAGCGACGCTAAATATGTGCGCGAGTCGTGTGATTCCACTTTCGAATCACTGTTTCTCGGCGCGATCTTGGCGGTCATCGTGATCTGGGCTTTCTTGCGCGACGGTAGGGCAGCAATCATTGCAGCGGTAGCGATGCCACTTTCGGTGATACCAACATTTGGATTCATGAAGCTCGCTGACTTTACCCTCAATGATATGTCGCTGCTGGGAATGGCACTCGTCATCGGCATTCTTGTTGACGACGCCATTGTAGAGATCGAAAATATTGTGCGACATATGAACCAGGGTAAAAAGCCATTTTTCGCGGCCATCGATGCAGCTGACGAGATTGGCTTGGCTGTGGTGGCAACGACTATGGCGGCCGTGGTCGTTTTCCTGCCCGTGGCATTTATGGGAGGCATTCCCGGTCAGTTTTTCCGCCAGTTCGGATTAACCGTTTCAGTGGCGGTATTCTGCTCGCTGCTGGTGGCGCGATTGATCACTCCAGTAATGGCGGCTTATTGGCTCAAACCGCACAAGGAAGTAAAAGATTCGAATACCCTCAACAACATCTACGAGCTCTTTCTTTCGAAAGCACTTAAGCACAGATTGACTACAGCGATAGCAGGCATCATCTTTTTTGGCGCAAGTATCGCTCTCTTTAAAGCAATGCCGACATCTCTCGTTTCACGCATAGACCGCGGCGAGTCGACAATCACGGTCGAACTACCGCCCGGCTCGCAACTGAAAGATACCCTGGGTGTGATCGAGCGGCTCACTGAGATCATCAAAAAGCAACCAGAAGTTGTGACCATCTTTTCCACAATTGGAAAGGGTGGCGAAGTCAACCAGGGGCGCATACAGATAATTCTCAAACCAAAAGGCGAGCGTAAAGTCTCTCAAGACGAGTTTGAAGACAAACTGAGACCGCAGCTGGCTGCTGTGCCGGGAGCCAGAGTCACCTTTAACGGCGGCTGGGGTTCCGGCAACGTACAAATTCTGCTTACGAGTTACGATACCGCAGCACTTGATCAAACGGCACAGGAACTGACGAAAGAAGTCAGACAAATTCCTGAATTGACAGACGTCCAATCGACGGCATCTGCTCTTCGACCAGAAATCGTTGTGCGGCCGGACTTCGCACGAGCTGCAGAACAAGGTGTTTCGGTCGAAGCAATTGCCCGAACTGCGCTAGTCGCCACCGTCGGCGATATCGAAGCGAACCGCCCAAAATTCGACCTGGCAGACCGACAAATACCGATTGTCGTACAAATAGATCCCAAATATCGACACAAAATGTCTGTTGTCGGAAATTTGCGTGTCGCCGGAAATGGTGGCAGACTGGTACCGCTCTCAAGTGTGGCGCATGTATCGCTCGACAGCGGTCTGTTTAAAATCGACCGACACGACCGTGCTCGACAGGTTTCCATTAATGCTAAATTCGGTGCCAATTACACGCTCGGTCAAGCGCTGGATAGAATCCACAACTTGCCCGCCTACAAGAACATGCCACCATCCCTGAAAGAACACAAAACTGGTGATGCAGAGGTTCAAAGCGATATATTCGGTGGGTTTGGTTACGCCATCGTAACTGGTGTGCTGCTTATCTATGCAGTGCTGGTTCTTTTGTTCCGGGGATTTTTGCAACCGTTTACGATTATGATGTCACTGCCTCTGTCTCTAGGCGGCGCGCTGATCGGGCTGGTTCTTTTCAACAAACCAATTGATATGTATGCGCTGATCGGAATTGTAATGCTCATGGGTCTGGTGACCAAAAATGCAATTCTGTTGGTTGAATATTGCCTGGCGACGATGTCGAGTGGAATGAACCGGCGAGAAGCAATTTTCAACGCCGGCCGAACCAGAATGCGACCAATTTTGATGACAACCACCGCGATGATTGCCGGCATGTTGCCAATTGCAGTTGGTCTGGGAGCAGGTTCTGAGGCGCGAGCACCGATGGCGATAGCTGTAGTGGGCGGATTGTTTATGTCGACACTATTGACACTCGTCGTTGTACCTGTAGTCTTCACTTATATGGATGATTTGCAAAACTGGATTTTCAAAGTGTTCAAGAGCAGACATCAAGACGATCAAAGCCCTAACATAACGATGAACCCGATGACTACGATGACCGAACACGCCGAAACCGGTGATATGGCAAGCCCCAAGCTAATCAACAAAACAAAATGATGAACACAGCAAACGATGCATTCTTACTGGTATTTGTCTTCGTAGGAATCGCTCTGGTCGGACAATTCGTAGTAAACCGGTTCGTAAAAACCGAAGTTCTCGAGAAAAGTCATACCGCCGGCGAAGCTATGATGGGCGTAGTCGGAACGTTGTTTTCAGTACTTCTTGGATTTATGATTGCCAGCGCGATGACTAAATATCAAGATGCGCAAATGTATGGACAGTTGGAAGCCAGCAATGTCGCCAGCGTTTTTCGCGTGGCGAGAGGGCTATCTGATATCGACCGCCCGCGCATCCGCAAACTCTGTCGTGCCTACGTTGATGATGTAATTAATACAGAATGGCCGCTGATGCAAAAACACCAGAAGATCAACCACGGCTGGGTAACTTATCAAGAATTGTGGGAAGCAGTGGTCGCCGCGGTGCCTGAAGATGACAGACAGAGCAATTTGCAGCAAGGAATAATCGCTTCGATGCAAGCATTGGGTGAGCAACGGCGAGCCAGAATCTTGCTCGCCTCGACGGCAATGCCTCGAGCTCTGTGGATTGTGGTCGGCATTGGAGCACTGATTACGGTGGCATTCACTTATGTATTTGCGTCGCAGTTCAACCATGTGCAAGGCGCAATGACGACTCTGGTGGCGGCAGCACTGGCGCTGAACATGTGGCTGTTAGCCGCTTATTCAGACCCATACAGCGGCGAATTAAGAATCTCTCCATCGATGTTCGAACTCGTGCGCGACTCGGTATTCACCGCGCCGGATACTCCATCGAAGTTTCTGCACGATGCCAATCCGAACAATGCGAACAAGTAATTTGCTGGTCGTCTTTAAGCTGGTACATTAGGCAACCATAGGTCTATCCACCGTCGTTCTTTGGTGGAGCAACCATAGATCTATTAACCGTCGTTCTTTGGTGGAACAACCAGAGATCTATTAATCGTCGTTCCTTGATGGAACAACCAGAGGTCTATCCACCATCGTTCTTTGGTGGAACAACCAGAGATCTATTTACCGTCGTTCTTTGGTGGAGCCATCATGACTGGCGTAACCTTCATGCCATCGGTGATGTAGTCTTGCGGACTGACAATAACTTTATCGCCGCTGTTGACACCGTTCGACACCTCAAATTGTCCGCCCAGGTCTCGTCCGACTTCAAGCTTGCGCAAATGAACAACGTTGTTGTTATCAACGACATAAACGAACTGACCATCGGCACGAGTCACGAGCGTGGCAGCGGGGATGACTGGCAGTCGCAGGGTAGATGGCGCCTGGAATCTCACTTTCGCGTACATACCGGGCAAGAGAACATGATTCTGATTGGGCAAGTGAATTTCCACTTGCAACGTCTTTGAAGTCTCATCGAGACCACCCGACACGTTAGTAACTGTACCTTCAAAATCCTGACGAGGATATTCAGGGAAACTCAATTTGGCAATTTCACCCTGATGAATATAAGGCACGTATTGCTCCGGCACATAAACGAAAACGCGCAGCACATCAGTCTTTGCCACTTCGAACAAGACCGAATTGCTGTTGTTGCTTCCAGATGTAATTAACGCACCAGCATCGACATTTCGCTTGGTGACGATGCCGGAAAATGGTGCCGTTACTTTCTTGAACGAACGAGTTGCTTCCACTTGCTGGTGCTGCGCCTTTGCGGTATCAAGAGCGCTCTGAGCAGCTTTCACAGCGGCAGCAGCGGAATTGTAGGTAGCCTTTGCAGATCGCTCGGCTTCGTTCAATGATTCAAGCGTTGCAACAGCGCCATTATATTGCTGCACATGCGAGTCGCGATCCTCGAGACTGACTGCGCCTTGCTTAGCAAGACCGGTGTAGCGCTTCACCTCCGCAGTGTAGAACTGCAAATCGGTTTGCCCCTTACGGACATTTGCAGCTACTGTACGCATATCAGCTTGGGCCTTAACCTGGGTTTCCTTCGCGTTTTCGACCTGAGCTTGAGCCTGTTGCACCGCACTTTCGGCAGCTTGCACCTGTTGATCGATTTCAGGTGTGTCAATGGTGGCAAGCACCTGACCGGCTTTCACTTGGTCCCCAATGTTGGCGAACCGCTCATTCAAATATCCATTCACTCGAGCATATATCGATGCAACTTGAATCGCTTGAGTAGATCCAGGCAAAACAAATTCTTCAATCGCAGCGCCTGGCTGAGCAATGACGGTCGAAACGCTCGGAGCTTCGCTATTTTGCTTTTTAGTTTCCTGAATTAATGATTGCTGTTGGAAAATTCTCGGCAGCGCACCAAACGCAATCAATCCAACCAACACAACAATAACGATGATGCCAACTATCCACATCGCTCCAGATGGTCTGGGCGGAGGCAGAGGCAGAGGTGGCGAACTGGGCGTCGACACGGGATTCGCCCCAGGAGAAGACATCGACGAAGCAGAAGCCATCGGCGCAGCAGAGTGCATCGGCGGATGCGCAGTCGCAGCCGGAGCCTGGCTCTCAGGCGGTGTAGCGGCTGTGAATCTATCGCGGTCGGGCTCCATGCTTTTTCCTCTTACGTCAACGGTTATGTAGGGGACTCAACTCCGACCAACACAGTTTCTGTATGTAATTTTAAAAGTTTACCAGCGTAACGATTGTCCTTCTCGGCAAACGCATCAATGATCTCTAGATGCTCCTGGGCACATTCTTCTAAATTGAACAGATTGGCATGAGCCAGAGAAAGCATTCTTATTTCAGGAGCGATTGTCTGCCAGACAAGCATTAAAGTCGCATTTCCAGAAGCTTCAACGATGATGCGATGAAATTCGATGTTTGCAAAACCATACTTCTGCGCGTTCTGCTCGCGTGCTGCCGCGACTGTTTCCAGCGCCCGCGCACGAAGCTCATCCATTCGCTGCAACAACCTGTCACCCATTTTCTCGGCGGCGAGCTGCTCTAGAACGCCTCGAATCTCAAGACATTCCTGCATTTCGCGACTTGTCACTTCACGAACTCGCGTTCCTTTATATGGTTGCGTTTCCACTACACGCATTGCTTCGAGTTGCGATAATGCTTCGCGTATGGGAGCCTGACTCGTGGCGAATTCTTTAGCAATCTGGAGTTCAACAAGTTTTTGACCCGGAGCGTAAGTTCCATCGCAAATGCGCTGCAAAATTACATCTTTGATGCGATCGCTGGCGCAGTTCTTTGACTTTTCAGGTATTGGTTTATTTCGCGAATGCATTTTTTAGTTCTTCAGATTATCGATAATCCTATTTTTCAAGCGCCATCTTGCCAAGCAGAACGAGTGTCAATGAAATTAACCCACACAAGGGGTTCCGGCTAAAAATTACCCCTTAGCAATTATAGCTGAATTATCGATAATTCGGCTATAATTGGTTAGACTCGAGGTCAAAAACTTTATGTGGATCGTCAGACTCGCCTTAGACAGGCCATACACATTTGTCGTCGTGGCGATATTGATCGCTTTGTTTGGTTCGCTCTCGGTCAAACAAATGTCGGTGGATATTTTCCCGCGCATCAACATTCCAGTTCTCACTTGCGTATGGAACTACACCGGATTGATACCAGTGGAGATGGAGCGGCGCATTACCAACGTCACGGAACGCGCTGCAACCACGACAGTTACAGGCATCGAGCATATAGAGTCGCTTTCGCTGGTTGGCGTATGCGTGATCAAATTGTATTTGCACCAGGATGCGAATGCCCAGGAGTCACTGGCTGAATTGGCAGCTATCTGCCAGACAATGTTGAAGCAGATGCCGCCGGGAGTGACGCCTCCGCTTGTCACCGCATTCAGTGCTACCGATATTCCAGTTATGCAGCTGTGTATCAGCTCTAAAACCATCCCGGAAACGAAGCTGTTCGACTTCGCCAACAACTTCGTGCGCACGCAGCTTGCTACAGTTCAAGGAGCATCGCTGCCATGGCCTTACGGCGGTGCGGCCAGACAGATCATGGTTGACATCGACCCGCAGAAACTGGCATCTAAGGGAGTGTCGGCGGCAGACGTAGCGCTGGCGCTGAACTCACAAAACATTATTCTCCCAGCTGGAACAGCAAAATTTGGCACCACGGAATACTATGTTCTGCTCAACAGCAGCCCTACCACCGTCGAGCAGTTGAACGAATTACCTGTGAAGCAAGTCGGCGATGCCACCATCTTAATGAAAGATGTTGCTCAAATTCACGACGGGCTGGCTGTTCAAACAAACGTAGTCAATGAAAGTGGCAGCAGAGCGATACTTCAGAACGTGGTTAAGCTTGGCGCAGCATCAACAATCGACGTTGTGAACAGAGTCAAGGCGCAAATTCCCGCAATCGAAAATATTTTGCCTGCCGGGGTTGACTTACGAATCCTCAATGACCAATCAATATTTGTGCAGGAGGCAGTCGACGACGTTGTTAAAGAAGGTCTGACGGCAGCAGGATTGACAGCTATTTTGATGCTGCTTTTGCTCGGCGATTGGCAATCAACGGTTATTGTCGCCATCTCGATTCCACTTTCTGTGCTGGCAGGTTTAATAATTCTGAAAGTTACCGGTCAGACGTTGAATACCATGACCCTTGGCGGCTTTGCACTGGCAGTGGGAATGTTGGTGGACGACGCTACTGTAGAGGTGGAAAACATTCACCGACATCTCGATATGATTCGCTCGCAGCGACTGGCCGCTCACGAGGCGGGAGTCATGGACGACAAAGAATCGATTTCAAAATGGATGCGGTCGGCGATTCTTGACGCCGCAGCCGAAATCGCTGCACCAGCATTTGTCTCCACAATATCAATATGTATTGTTTTCACGCCGGTGTTTTTGCTGACAGAACCGGCGCGCTCACTGTTCTATCCTCTGGCGCTGGCAGTTTGCGGCTCGATGCTTGCGTCATATTTTCTGTCGAGAACAGTAGTGCCGGTCATGGCGAAATATATGCTGTCTGGTCACGCAGATTTGAACCACAAACCGAAGACCGGATTTTCGGCTCTTTTATCGGGTGTGACAAAGAGAATCGATTATGGGTTCGACAAGATTCGCGGCGTCTACCACTCTTTCCTCGGTTACATCTTGCTGCGAAAGTCGGCCGTAGTGATTTGCACACTTTCATTCATGGCATTAAGCTTCTCATTCGTGCCGTTTTTAGGCGAAGACTTTTTTCCTTCAATTGATGCCGGTGTGCTGCGTATGCACGTAGCTGCACCGCGTGGTATGCGCGTTGAGGAAACGGAGCGCCTGATCAAACGCATCGAAGCAGACATCGCCAAATTGGTTCCAGCCGACCAGGTCGACAACGTCGCCGATATCATGGGAATTCCAAACTCAGGCTTGAATCTGTCCTCGAGCGACAGTGTCAACTACACCGAAGCTGACGGCGAAATTCTGGTAACGTTAATACCTAAACATGACAAACCAAGCTCGTTTTACCGAAAACTTTTCCGCGACAAATTGACAAAGCTCTATCCCGAATGTGTTTTCTTCTTCCAACCAGCAGACATCGTCACACAGATTTTGAACGCCGGACTAGCCGCACCCATCGACGTGCAAGTGCGTGGACAGGACATGCAGGGTAACTATAAACTCGCTGAACAAATACGCAGCGAAATAGAAAAAATCCCTGGTGCCGTCGATGTTCACATTAAGCAAGCCATCAACGGTCCCGTCATCAATGTCAATGTTGACCGCCAGAAAGCAGCTCAACTCGGTTACACGCAAAAAGACATTGCAGGTTCGATGCTGGTATCACTCAGCTCCAGTTTCCAGACGGCACCGAATTTCTGGGTTAATCCGAAAAATGGTGTCAACTATAGTTTGGCCGTGCAGACTCCGCAGCGCCTGATAGCGTCGATGTCTGACCTCTCCAACACTGTTGTCACCAATTCAGATGGCACAAAGAGCCAGCTTCTAGGCAATCTGGCGAGTTTCGACAGATCCGTCGCTCCGACTGTGATCAACCACTACAACGTGCAACCGGTTATCGACATTCTCGCGAACGTCGAAGGAACGGATTTAAATTCAGTCGCACAAAAAGTGCAAGCCATCGTTGCCTCGTACAAGGGCAAGTTACCTCACGGTGTATTCCTGGATTTGCGCGGTCAAATGGTGAGCATGCAAGCTGCATTTTCGGGTCTTTTGACAGGCATGCTTTTCGCACTGGTGCTCGTATATCTGTTGCTCGTGGTCAACTACCAATCGTGGGTCGACCCGCTGATCATCTTGATGGCAATTCCCGGTGCTTTGAGCGGAATCGTCTGGGCGCTCTTTTTGACGCAGACATCATTCAGCGTTCCGGCGCTGATGGGCGCGATTATGAGCATCGGTGTTGCGTCAGCGAACAGTATTCTGGTAGTCAGCTTCGCGCGAGAAAAACTAGCAGAGGGCATGGAGCCCATGAAGGCGGCACTGGAAGCCGGCAACACGCGCTTCCGCCCTGTCTTGATGACCGCCGCGGCGATGATCATAGGTATGGTGCCAATGGCGATTGGAAGCGGTTCTGGCGGCGCCCAGAACGCACCGCTTGGTCGTGCCGTCATCGGCGGACTTGTAGTCGCGACATTCTTCACTTTGTTCTGGGTGCCGCTCATTTTCACTTTCATGCATAGAAACAAGAACAAACATTTCTCGACGGCCAGACCGATTTCGCCGACGACAGCAGATGCAGCGCATCACAGATCTATCTGACATTTGTATGTTCGAGCATTGATACATCTTAAAAAATTCCTTCTAAAATAGGTCGAAACATCGACACTTACGCGGGATGACACCACGATGCATCGACACCAATGGATAAGTAAAAAGAAACTGGCAGCAGTGTATTTCGGAACAGTGATAGCTTATTCATCTACTTTCGGAAACTGGTCAGCCAACTCGGCACAAGCGCAAATACATTCCCCGGGTCTGGATAACGCCACAGTGCTTGTCATTCGTCACGCTGAAAAGCCTCCGTCGGGCGACGGATTGACGGACCAGGGCAAGGCTAGAGCAGACGCATATGCTAAATATTTTCACCCGTTCAACGACGGCAAGGAGTCGTTTGACGTTGACGCACTCTACGCCACCTCTGACACGACAAGAAGTGCTCGCCCGAAGCTGACTCTGACGCCCTTGAGCCAGGCTCTGAACCTGCCCGTTGACACACGATTCGGCAATTATGATTTTCCTGGTCCACTCATTGCGAGCCGAACCGCACGGGAAGCACGTCTTGATTGCCTGGCATCACGGCAAAATTGCAGACTTGATCAACGCCCTCGGCGTCGACAGCAGCACGGTACTGCCAAACGGCAAATGGCCCGACAATGTATACGATTGGGTGATCGAAATTAAATATGACAAAAGCGGCAAAGTGGCTCAGGCAACACGTATTCAAGAGAAACTGCCGTAGCTAATCGCCACTGACAAGAGGTGACTTCTGGGCGCGCTCTGTCTGAATTTACCCAATCCTGTTAAAGTGTTGAGTTGCATACTCATATTTGGAGCCTGGTTTGACAACTGACTCGTCGGCGCATCATCCTCATTACCTGCATAACGAACACGCACTGGCTGCCATGTTGGAGCTGGGGCAAACCGAGCTAAACGAACTGGCGGAAGCAGGTGAACCTTACGCCTTACTGGCGCTCGGTTCAAAGTATCTGGTCGGCGTGGATGTGCAAAAAGATCTGTCCAAAGGCGTCGAGTGCTATGTGAAAGCGGCGGAGCAGGGTCTGCCATTTGCTCAGATACTCGTGGGTCAGCATTATCGCGACGGCGACGGTGTCGAGACAAACAGAGATGAAGCGAAAAAATGGTTTCAGAAAGCAGCAGTACAACATGCACCACCGGCGATGCACGAACTGGCTCTTTACCATATGGACGAGGGGCGCCTCGATGACGCTATCGAACTGTTACACGAAGCAGCCGAACTGGGATTCAGTTCATCACAGTTTCAGCTGGGAAATTTGTATGAGTTCGATAAAACAATCGGCAAGAATTATCCGGAAGCATTTAAGTGGATCAGTCTCGCGGCATCAGACAATGACGACGCGAAATTTCATTTAGCGCAGATGCTGAGAGATGGCATTGGTTGCGAAGTCGACCCGGTAGCGGCTCTGATTATTTGCGAAGAGCTGGCAGAACAGGGTCACGTCGAAGGAACATTCGTCTGTGGAACGATGCATTGGCTAGGCGACGGCACCGCGCGCGATGTCGAGCGAGGAGCGCGATACATTGAATGGGCGGCGCAACAAAACCTTCCTGAAGCGCATAAGTGGCTGCAAGATCTGTCCCAGGAACGAAAACCAACTCAAGATTTCAAAGAGAAATTCAAGATTGATGATTGGCTAGACATGGCACCACCATCAGAGACGGCACTACGGGCGATACTACCCTTCGAATCGTATGTCGATGACACGGTGTTGGCTGGTCGGTCCAAGATGATCAAAGAATACGGCGCACTCGCCATGGACTCACGCCTGGCGCACTACCGCTGCGACAATTGCGGACGCGAATTTACAGCCAACGCCATCAAGCATTTACCGAAAGTTGCTTACAGCGACTGGACCGAAATGATCAACTGGTTGCATTTGCTGTCACACGTCGACTTTGACGATCTGACCTCAATTTGCCCGCAGTGCGGCGAACTGGCTGAAATTTCCGCAGTCGATCTGCACGCATATTACAGCGATTTGCAGAAAGACCTTGTCTTGCGCACTCTTTATCCTGACACTGATAACGTCCCGCTCGCCTACAAGGTGTTTCTCTGGGATGAAGAGGAAGGGTACCAGGACGATGTCTCGGAAGAATTAGATGAAGAAAGCTTCGCGGTAGATGCAATCGCCCGTCGTCTGGCGCTTCTCCTCGACACCGGCGGCGAAGACGCTGTTAAAAGCGTTGTTGCAGAGTTCGCCGAAGACAAAGATCTGATACCAACACTTTTGAACGTGGCAGTAATTCACGGCTGTAACGAGCCTTTCAAATGGCTGGGCAAATTCATTTGTCAGTTGTGTATAGACAAATATCCAACCAGCAGCGAATCGTACACTGCGATGGCGGCTTGCCATCTGAATCTCGCCAAAGGAGAAGTAGACGATAAGCTTGCTGAGCTGATCGAAAAGCTTCTGCTCAATGCGATTGCGCTTGATCCAGACAATCTCACGGCAAAGAATTTTTTAAAAGACCTGCGAGACGCGACTTGATCGTGTCCTTGCGCTTTGCGGTTGCAGTATTGGCTCGGTCAGATTATGATTGATGACTAAGAATCAGCTACGGAAGTGTGCCATGAACAAAAAAATTGTTTGCTCGTTAGCCGCGTTAGTCGCCGGTCTAACAATAAACGTTATCGCTCTTGCCGCATCACCAGCACAAGACGCCATTAACGACTACAACTCAGGGAAATACCTTTCCTGCTTGCAGAAGCTTCAAGCACTCAATTTGAAATATAATGCCACAGCGCACTATTACATTGCGCTGTGCGCACAAAACCTCAATCGTATGACTGAAGCCAAAGCTGAATACAACTGGGTCATCTCCTACGGCACAGAACCGCTGCGGAGCTATGCGCAGAAAGGACTGGCGAGCATTGACAAATTGGGAGCTTCGCACGGTGTGGCGGCTTCCGTTTCGGCACCAGCACCCCGACCCGCACCGACAGCTACAGCATCAGCTGCTGTCAGTTCTAGCGGAGGAGCAGTCAAAAAGATAATTGACTTTTCTACCACCTGGTGTGGTCCCTGCCAGGGATTTAAACCGCACTTTGAGGAAGCGCAGAAGCACTTCAGAGACATTACGTTTGTAAGTTTAGATGGGGATAATCCAGACAACAATTCAATGAAAGAAAAGTACAATGTCCACGCCTATCCAACGCTCGTTTATTTGGATGGCTCCGGCAAAGTACTGAAAAATGAAGCTGGCGCACCGCCGTCGTTAGAAGCGTTTGAGAGCCAAATCAAAGAACTAAACAATCAGAAATAGCTGACATTCAGAAATAGCTGACATTCAAAAATAGCTGACATTCAGAAGTAGCTGATATTCAGAAATAGCTGACAATCAGAGATAGCTGACAATCGAGTAACTAATTCAATCAGATAGCCGAAAGTCAGCGATTCGCGCCAACTGAAATCAGCTCGATTTGCCGCACTTCTGAAGGCTCGAGCGTAAAACTTTCGCACGCCAGATTTTCTTTCATATGCTTTGCACTTGTGGTGCCCGTCAACGGCAGCATCCCGACCTGCATAGAAAATCGAAATACAATTTGCGCCGGTCCAGTGCTGTACTTCTTCGCCATCGCTCGCACGGCAGGATCATTGAGAACTTGCGGATTGGCTGTTAGCAACGAAAATCCTTGATAGATAATGTCGTTGTCCTGACAGATCTGGCGCACTTCCATATCCCACCCGGCCGAAGCGTAGCATCTATTCTGCACCATCATGGGTTTAGTTTTTGCCTTCGCACAAAGCTCACTCAACTGATACGCATTGACATTACTGACACCAATCATGCGAGTCTTTCCCGCTAAGAATTGCGCTTCCATCTCAGTCCAAACTTCCCAGTCTTCACTGACAAGACCTCTGCGAGTGTACGGACCATGCAAAACGTAACTATCAAGATGGTCAGTGTGCAAATGTTTGAGGGAACTGTCGAACGACTGCTTTACTTGCGTAGTCACATCAGCATTGGCGTCGTAAGGAGTGCGATTATCCTGGCCATTCACAGACGTGAACTTGGTCTGCAAAAATAATTGCTCGCGCGTTATTCCACGCCTCGCAAGCGCCTGCAATGCATGACCAACACCTTCTTCGTAGTAGTGAATCAACTGATTAGCCGTATCAATTGCTCTAAAACCAGTATCCACCGCCTCCTCAACCAGCTTCGCCGTGGCGTCTTTTTTCCAGGCGGTGCCATACATCATCGACGGGACTTGTATTTGGTTATAAGTGACCAATGGCATAGTGCTATCTCCGGCTGTGGTTGTTCTAAATCGGCGCGTAACATAGTTTACCTGTTTTTGCTTTACACCCTGGCGTAATTGCTGGAATATTTGAAGTCGCAAGCGGATAATGAACGAACTCATCAAAATGGAATTCCATGCGAAAAACAGCAATTATTGTTCACGGTGCGCCCAACCACGACGAGGCTTTGGATGGACGCATCCCCTCACCAAGCAATCATCATTGGTTGCCCTGGTTGCAAAAGCAGCTCATCGTATGCGGCTACGAGGCGCACACTCCTGAGATTCCGAATCCTCATGACCCACACTATCCAACGTGGAAAAGAGAATTCGAAAGATACGACATAAACGAGAACACGATTCTAGTAGGACACAGTTGCGGCGGTGGCTTTATTGTGCGCTGGCTTTGCGACCACCCGCACGTTACGGTCGGCAAAGTCGCCTTAGTGGCGCCCTGGATTGACATTGAAAGAACTCGTACAACCGAGTTCTTCAACTTCCATCTCGACCCGGAATTTCCGACACGCACAAAGGGCACAGCGTTATTCAATTCAGACAACGACGGACACAGCATACATACAAGCGTTGAGCGCATTATGTCAACCGTGCACCACATTCAATACCGCGAATTCCACAACTATGGGCACTTCTGCGTAGAGGATTTGCACACGACAGAGTTTCCGGAACTCATGCAATTTCTGATGTCGTAGCCGGCAATTTTTAGAAATGCACTACTTTTAGATCTCGGATGCCCGCTCCCAGCCAGAACCAAGCTAAGAACTGCGTATTGCTCGATCCAGGTCGCGAATATCCAGTTCGAGGTTGTGAAGTTCACTTTCCTTGTTTTTCAAATCTCGAACGAGATAATCCAAACTTTTTTCTGCATCAGCTGACTTGACTCTCCGAACCTCGGTTATCGCTCGATTCAAATCATCTTCTTCACGGCAAAGACGATCGTATTTCGTGAGCAAACGATTTCGTTCAGCCACCTCAGCCTGGTAGGTGCTGCCCGAGTCAGCAGACGCACTCTGTGCACTGAGCACCAGGGATGCAACAGCCAGCACAAAAGTGTAACGCTTAATATTCGCTTCAAAGAGAACCGGCACCGGCTGCGGCTCTTCACCACGCAACCTGCATCCCAGGGCGTCAAGGTAGGTGTGCCAACCAGCGGCGAAGGCGACCATGAATTCTGGTGGCAGTTCCGAATGTTCGAGAACGAGCAGCGTGCGCCCATCAAGCGGAATGAGCGTGAAACTCAGAACCGTTTCGCCGCCAGCCGGGGCAAGCGGCAAGTAGGTGAGTCGATGATTCGGCTCACAAACTGTTATCCTTCCGCCGTTGTCGTGAGCTACATCTCTGTCTTTGCTTTTGCAGTGGTCGTCAGGATCGTCGCCTTCATCAAAGTGCAGTTTAATTCGACCGCCGACGCGCAAATCAACGGTTGCATCAGCTATCCAGGTGGCGAGAAGTTTTTCGCTCGTCAAATATTGCCAAACTTCCTCTGGAGGCGCCGCGACTTCGCGCTCGAAACGAAGAGCCCTCGGAGCGGTCAACTGCCCGAGATAACCTTTCTGGTCTTCAATCATTCTGCTCGCTCCCTGTGATGAGACACCAGTGGACGTCGCCAGCGCCTATGATAGTCGAGACGCAGCATTCCCAACAAGCACATTCGAATCGTCGCATCAAAAGAAAATGCTAATGACGCATATAAATGTACCGACACTTTCGAGGGGCAATTGAAGTTTACGACTCAGTAAAATTATTTAGGAAGGTGCGTCAAAAGATCGACCGATTTTGTGATGAATCGTAGTATTGGTGCGGGAAATCAGCGTGCTTAGCATTGATTTAACAATAGCGTGACAACAGACTAACAGCGGGAACATTTGCTCATTACGACGCTCCGCTATTTTAGTAAGCAGAAAGGAATAGCGCGATCGCCAGACACCTGGTCGAGCCGCGGCTTTCACTTGTTCTGACAATTTAGAAGGAGGATACTTCTATGCAATCGAGAAGTTTAGTTTGTGTCGCGGTTTTATCTGTGTTGATGGGCTGGGACGCACCGACAAAAGCCGCTGAAGTTATGCGCGCACCACTGGCACACACTCAAATTGGAGTGTTGAAAGAGGAAACGAAAACGGCCGATTCGCGTCCATCGGAAGATAAGGCAAAAGGACCGCAAGAACTTCAGGATGACGTAAAAGATTCGAGCGACGCCAACCCGCCAGAGCAAGTAATCGTCTTGTCCAACATTATTGAAACAGACCGACCAGAAAAGGGGCCAATGGTCGTTGTCGTTGAGAAAGAAAGACACATCACTCATGTCTTGCAAAACCACGATGGCAAATTAAAAGAGATTTTCAGCGCAGCAAACACGACAGGAAAGAAAACCACACCTACGCCAAACGGCAGAATGATGATCGCGAACAAGCGTTGGGACCCGGAATGGACTCCCCCTGTCAGCATCGATCCACAGCAGAGAAAAGTAGAAAGCTGGAGTAAAACTCACAAGAATCCGCTCGGAGTAGCGTGGCTCGGTCTGAACACCGGATTCGTTGGTATGCACGGCACTAACATGCCATCGATGATCGGACGTAACGCAAGCCATGGTTGCATCAGACACAAAAACGAAGACATCAAAAAGCTATTTGGATTGGTACCAGTTGGAACACCGGTCTACATAGTTGAAAAATACGCAGGTACGAAGCTCACCAGCCAGGATGTCGCCTACTTGAAGAAGTCTGCCGAACCACAAGTGGTAGCCCACATTCAACACAGCGACACTACGAACCTACCGAACTGAGCTCTCCCACAATCAACCGCCCGAAACTTCTCCAGCATGACGCAGCATGTGAGAGTGAACAGGAAATCCAATCTTTGCAGATTCACCGGCTTTCTTCACGACTAACTCGAATGAATCCACAAACAGCGAGCCGCGCGGCCCAACGAAAACGAAAGTGGATCTTTTCAAACCATTGTTTATCTCTTTCAATTGGAGCAAAGCGTTAATCTCATCATCATCCAGAACCACCTCTAGATTTTGAGCCTCAGCACCACGTTTAACGCGTTTCACAGTTACAGTCTTCGAATCAAAGTTGACTTGCTCCCACTGCAAATCAAGTAATTCAGTAGCTCGAAGTGAATGTTTATAAGCGAAAGAAATCATTGTAGCGTTGCGCAGTCCAAACGCTTCATGGCGACGGGCCGCTGCAATCACACGCTCGACTTCCTCGTCTGTGAGAAATTCGCGCTCACGAGCACCAGAATCTTTCAGGCGTTTGACTGGTTTGGATCGATTAGGAAGTTTTTTCATAGAGAGGTGAAAGATTAGGAAGTCTTTTCATAGCCAGGTGCAACGATTACGAAGTTTCTTTATAGAGCTGAGGAAGCAATCCGGATATTTTTTCATGCAAACTACTTCAAGTCACAATTCAGATTCGCGAGTTAGAGAATTTTCGAAAGAGCGGCGAGTATAACAAGCAATACGATTGCTACAAATATATTCTTCGGCTCAGAAATAAGCGAACCGATGATACCGGGCTTCTCATCATAAACTGCTTGCAATTGCTTTTCACGTTCAGCAAGCTGATTTTTCAAATTTTCTTTGACCTTGCGGTGCTCGTTCAATCTATTTTCGAGAGCGACGATTTCAGGATTCGTGCTGCCCTGGTCGAAGTGTTTGCGCCTGAGATTCTTTAATTGCTGCTCCAGCTGCTTATCGATGGTGATGGCGCTGCCAACATCATGGCGCAATTTGATCAAATTGCTCTGCTCTTCGTTATAAATGCGCTCCAATTTTTGTTTCTTCGCATCAGCAGGCGTCGAACCTGCATTCTTAAAAACCTTATCGAACTTGTCCCCATCGTCGCTCACGATTTGACCGCCCTCGCTAATTGCTCGTAAAGCGAGACGAACTTAAAACAGTCAGCATGCGTCGTCATTCCAAGCCGCCCGCTGGCGAATTCCAGATCCTCAATGTCACTGAACATAGGCTGGGCAGTGAATCCAAAAATATCATTCATATCGTAAACGTTGATCCAGCGCTCGACATTGGTGGGCTTCGCGATTGGTCGATGGCGAGTATCAAGACCGGGGAACATATGCAAATCAGCGAACAACGGAAATTGGGTAGCAACTGTGATCAACATATCAATTCTCTGGTCAGGGCGAAAGTAGGAAGCAATATCGCAAATTATGTTTCCACCCATGCTGTGCGCAACCACGATCAAATCGGGATCTTCCGCAGTTCTGAGAGCCCAGGCCTGGTCGAGCGCATCTGAAATCGTTTTCACTATCGGACCTGGTGCCTCCGGCGTGCCACGCTGTCCAAAATAGAGAAAAGAGTCACCAAGAAAAAGAAACAACCGATCGTGAAAAAGCTTTCTGACGGGCGAAGTCAAAGTCGCAGCTGCTATGTGAGTTGCGGCTCGACGCCTCGCTTCGCTTGCCTGCTTGACGCTATTTGTGGTCTTGTTGCGTAATTCATCAAGTCGCGATTTCAATTGCTCCTCACTCAATTGAAGGCGAGTATTCGCAGCATTATCTCGCAACTCATTAATCTTCGTTCTCACTTGCTCTTTACGCAGCTGAAGACGATCCTTTGTCATCGTGCTTGCTTGTTCATAGCGAGTTTGCAGCCAGTTGCCAGCCTGCTTTAAATGCTCGAGGGTGAGCGCGCGTCTTTTTATGTCGACACTGGTGTATTTCTTTAACTCATCCTGGAGTTTAAGCAGCAACTGGGCATCATCCACTACGCCCTCGAGCCATTGCAGTTGCTCGTCTAATGATTTGAAACGGCGTCCTAATTCCAGAGCACTGAAAGCAAGCTCAGAAAGCTCCTCTGCATGCTCTAGAGACGAATCCGACGCTTGCTCGGAGGCTGTCGCAATGACAATATCTACAACCTTCGAAATGGAATCCGTTCTGGCCAGGTCAATCAGTGATCCACCGTCAAAATCGTGGTCATGTAGTTGATCGCCAGTGAATTCCGGATCCATTCCAACAGAATTTGGATTTACTCCCGACGACTCATGTTTTTGACCAGACGTAGACTTTTGCCCCGGCAGAAATGGGTTGCCACTCGTAGTGCTTGTCGCGAGGTCTCCCCAATACGGGCTGATAACCCTGTCTGCAGTAAATTGCCGTCCCAGGAGTTTGTAGAAGATGTTGACAAAATATTGGTTCCGCTGTTGCAGTTCCTTTTCGTATTTAGGTCCGAGGCGCACATTGACGCCATGTACAAAAACAAGAGGCATTTCAACTCATCCTTACCATAGACATTTATTTAGATACCCGCTCACGGATAAATTGAACAAGCGTATTTTAATTTGCGGAAGCGCTGTATGCCGCCGCAGGCGCCAGTATAGCTCAAAAACGCTTTCAGAACTGATGACTTTTGAAAGGAAAACGAATGACACGGCGCATAAAATGTAGACAGAGCTAGCCTCAGCATATCGAGGCTGATTACGCGCCTTGCAGGAGACGCTATATGGAACATTTCGCATTGATTGCCGACCTGGCAATCATCTGGTCTGCTGCACTCGTGGCCGGCTACCTCTGTATCGCTGCTAAGCAGCCAGTCATGGCTGGCTACATGCTAGCAGGCGTAGCCATCGGTCCTCACGGGCTAGGGTTGATTAATCAGTTGGATCAGATCAAGGTAATCAGCGAATTTGGCGTTGCTATGCTTTTGTTCGCACTGGGAGTCGATCTCTCTTTGAGACAGATTGTTTCCTCCGCAAAAAAGATATTGCTGGCCGGCACCACGCAAATGTTACTGACGATAGCCGCCTCCTGGTGGTTGGCATCGACTATCGGTCTGGCACCGAATGTAGCGGCAGGCTTTTTGTTCGGTTGCGTTTGTGCAATTTCAAGCAGCGTAATTATCTCAAAAGTGCTCAGCGAACGTGGAGAGACAGACTCAATCCATGGGCAAATTCTGATTCCGCTTGCGCTGGTGCAAGACCTCAGCCTTGTTTTGATTATTCCGTTTTTGCCCGTTTTGCAAGAAACAGCAAATGCAAACTTATCAGACTTTTTATTATCTGCAGGGAAAGCCATGGCGTTCCTGTTCGCCATCATAATTGGTGCAACAAAAGTTGTGCCACATGTCATTTCATTCTCAGCCAAATCGAACAATCGCGAATTATTCCTGCTCACGCTGATGGTGCTGTGCCTCTCGGTTGCCCTTTTCAGTCAAAATATCGGACTATCGATTGCACTGGGCGCGTTCCTTGCCGGAATCATGATTAGCGAGTCACCGTACATTCACCAGGCACTTACTGATCTGATGCCATTGAGAGACCTTTTTGCAACAGTGTTCTTTGTGTCGATTGGAATGTTGTTGGATCCACGCTTCATTATCAATCACTTACTGGAAGTGCTGACTTTTGTATTGCTCCTGGTCATCGGAAAAATTCTCATCGGCACGTTGAGCTCTTTCTGGGCTACGAAAAATCTACGCAGTGCCATTTTAGTCGGTGTTGGTCTGGCACAAATCGGCGAATTTTCGTTTGTGCTGCTCTCGCTCGGATATGATTCAAAACTGATTTCCGCAGCGATGTACAACTTGTTTTTTGCGGGCGCTGTGGTTACGTTGATAGCTTCGCCGGCGCTCATGACACTGACGCCCAAATTACTGCGAAGGATAGCGGTAGGCTCGCACGGACGCGATTCCAGGCGACGAAGAGAAGAACGGATCAATGGTGCAAGCGGTGTCGCCCTTGATGCGAGCATAGATGGTGTGCTGCACAGTGATGATGATGATGATGATGATGACGAAATCGACAATGCAACAGATGATGCGCTCAACGATCACGTCATCGTTTGCGGTTTCGGGCGCATCGGAAAAAATGTAGGGCACGTGTTAGAAGCGCACCACATTCCGTTCATAGTCATTGAATTAAACGCAGGCATTATGGATGATCTGGCAATGAGAGCAATCAGGCATATCTACGGAGATGCTGTCAGCCCGCTCGTATTGGACAAAGCAAAGGTTCAGAAAGCTTCTTGCCTGATTGTGACCACGCCAGATCCGATTTCCGCGCTAAGCATAATCAAGTATGCAAGACGCAGCAACGAGCACATTAAAATCGTCGCCCGGGCACATCGCACCGAAGACATAAATGCGTTCCTGGAAGCGGGTGCTAGTGCAGTAGTGCAACCCGAGTTCGAAGCCAGTATAGAAGTCACACGACTGGCGCTGCAAAGCTTGACGCGCCCGCTGCCAGAAATTCAGGTCGCCCTTGATCGAATCAAGAAACAACGCTACAAACTCTTCTGGCCTGCACAAGATGAGAAATTGCGTTCAGTTAGTTAAATTCAGGCGCCTTTGAAAAATAATCTAAATCGACAAAATCGGACACAAGTCTGCCCCAAACCGAATCTACTATCCGAACATTCCCCAGATTCTTTTACCAGGTGCAGACATGACGATTGACTCAAATAACACCCACCATGGCGAAAAATTTGCTGCGGCCGATTCTGTCACAGCCACAGAGCAAGCCATTACTAGAGCGGGTTCCCTCTCCGACGGATTGAAGTCCTTTACGGAGCAATTCTGGGATGCGCAGGACAAATTGAATGCGGGACAGATAGCAACCTACAAAGAGCTGCTCTCGGGAAGTTCCATGCTTCCACCGCTGGCAATTGAATGGGGCAAGGAAAACCAAAAGATTCTCGACTTGAATGGAGACGGGCAGATCACGCGCGGAGAGCTGTCCTCGACTGTAGAGAAACTAGAGCGTAATGGAACGGGCGTGGCTGATCAGATGATGGCAGAGACGCTGCTGAAAGAGTTCGACCAGATCCGCGGTGCAGGTAAGGACGCCTCAGGCGTCTTCGCAAGCACGCCAGACGGAACCACGGGCGCCGACTTGCAAGCCCTCAGCGTGTGGGATTTGCGAACCACCGGGTCAGGTGGAAATCGCAGCGAAGACCTTAGCGCCAGCCCTGAGCAACACGCTTCGTTACTGGACAGACTGCAAAATCCTTTTGACGCAGTAATGCGAGCCGATGGTAAAGGTTATGACATGCCAATTCTGGAAGAGTGGTATCACAACGTCATGAACACGGACTGGGAAAAAGACCGCTAAACAGCCCGCCGTTGAATTGATTGTCCGACGCATTAATCTCCCGTAAGTAACAAACGGCAGCAAACGCCGAATGACAGGGCAATGCGGACGATAGAGCGTGTTAAACTGACTGATCGGTTTAGCCCCACATGGCCCTTCGCCAGGACACCCGATGAATTCGGACACAATTGGTCAGACAAAGCTCGCACCAGCCGAGTACGAAGCGACGATCGAAAAGCAAGTTCAGCGCCGCCGCACCTTTGCCATCATCTCGCACCCCGACGCAGGTAAAACGACGCTCACCGAAAAGCTGTTGCTTTTCGGGGGTGCCATTGACGAAGCTGGTGCGGTGAAATCGCGGCGAGCTGAACGCAGCGCCACGTCTGACTGGATGGAATTGGAAAAACAGCGCGGAATTTCCATCACTTCGACTGTATTGCAATTCGAATTTGTCGGGCACTGCCTGAATCTTCTGGACACCCCAGGTCACCAGGATTTCAGCGAAGACACATACCGAACCCTGGCAGCGGCCGACAACGCCGTTATGCTCATCGACGCTGCAAAGGGCCTAGAACCGCAGACGCGCAAACTATTCGAAGTCTGCCGACTGCGAAAAATTCCGCTTTTCACCTTCATCAACAAGCTAGACCGCCCCAGCCGCGAGCCGCTAGAGCTTATTGACGAAATCGAGAAAGAATTTAATTTATCGACCTACCCGGTTAACTGGCCGATCGGCACCGGAGACGAGTTCAAAGGGGTGGTCGATCGCGCATCGAAGCTTGTTTACCTTTTTGAACGCTCTGTTGGCGGCCGCACAAAAGCAGATGTCGCGACCTACAAGCTTGACGATCCCAAAGTTAAAGAACTCGTTCCGGCGCACCTCTACAGCCAGCTCATGGAAGAGCTGGAAATTCTGGAGGCTGCAGCGCATCCACTAGACCTCCACAAAATTCATCACGGTGAGCTGACTCCAGTATATTTCGGCAGCGCCATGAACAACTTCGGCGTCGAACTGTTCCTGCGCTCATTCATCGAACTCTCTCTCAAACCTGGTGCCTTCACGGCAGCCGAAGGAGAAGTGCCAACAACTTTTCCAGACTTCACAGGTTTCGTCTTCAAACTGCAGGCAAACATGGATCCCAGACACCGCGATCGAATCGCCTTTGTCAGGGTATGCTCAGGTATGTTCGTAAAAGATATGGACGTAACAAACAGCCGCAGCGGAAGGACTATTCAGCTCAGCCAACCGAAAAAATTGTTTGCTAAAGAACGTCAATCGATCGAAGAAGCATTTCCCGGTGACATAGTCGGTTTTAGTAATCCCGGCGCATTCGCCATAGGTGACACCATAACTAGTGGCAAGCGGATCAACTTTCCGGGCATCCCGACTTTTGCTCCTGAGCTATTTGCGTTTCTTGAGAATAAGGAACCAAGCCGCTACAAACAATTTCATAAAGGAATTACCGCACTGCAGGACGAGGGCGCAATTCAAATTCTCTGGATGACAGAACGAGATACGCGAATTCCGCTACTTGCAGCCGTTGGACCACTGCAGTTTGAAGTTGTTCAATTCAGATTGCAATCAGAATACGGAGTTGCCACCATTCTCCGCGTTGTCGACATGCATTGCGCACTCTGGCCGGTAGGCGGCTGGGAAACGATGAAGGCAGCAACAAGTCGTTCTGGATACACGATTGCCACCGACAAATTTGAAGACCCCGTACTTCTCTTCAAAACGAAGTGGGATCTGAATAAATTCAAGGAAGTGAACCCGGAGATTGAATTATCGAAGGTTGACCCGCGCACGGTGCAGGCCTCTATGGACAATCCGGGGAACTCATAGCGATAACCGATGTCTGGAAACAGATAGTGAGTGGCAACCTGCACCTGGGAAATCATTGCGGCAACCGGCACCTGGAATTCATCGCGGCAACCTACACCTGGAATTCATCGCGGCAACCGGCACCTTGGACTTCATCGCGGCAACCTGCACCTGGAATTCATCGCGACAAACTACGTTGGGAACTCATTGCGACAACTTACGTCGCTGCATGCATACTCTACAGGAACAGCATAATGCCGAGCAAAAATTGCCTACACGCGCTCCTCATGATGGCACTCGCCATCTCACTTGCAGGCTGCGGCGAAACCAAAACGACGTCAACGACAGTGAATAATCCTGACGGCTCTCAGACGACAACTACTGTCGAAAAGAAGGGCTTCGAGCAGAAAACGACAGTGACGACGACTCCCGCTCCAGATGGGATTTCCGGCACAATAAACGGCAAACCGATTGACATTCAGATTGGTGAAAACGGTGACAGCGGTCTCGATAAAGTGCATGTGCGCGGACCGGGAATCAAAATCGACGCGAACGATAACTCGGATAACGTCGATGTGAACCTACCATTTGTCAAAGTCAGAAAAGATGGTGGCAAGGTGCATGTGCGCGCACCATTTGTCGATATACATGCCGACGAGCACTAAAATTAAACGGGATCATGCTCTTGCATAATCCCGTTCGCAATTAACCAACTCGCTACAAATGCTGTCGTTATTTCACTCCAGCAGCGTGCTTTTCCCTCATCTGCTTTCTCATTTCCGCAGAGCGTCTTTCCAGCTCGTCATGCGGAACGTCTTCGACGTGCGTGGCGATGTACCACTTGTGACCGAACGGATCTTTGATAGCGCCAGTTCTGTCGCCATAGAATTGATCCGCCAGCGGACGTTCGACTGCAGCTCCTGCCGAAACAGCTTTGTTGAAAACATCATCGACATTTTCCACATAAAGCATGATTGTCACAGGACTGTTGCCGAGAGTTTCAGGGCTGAGAGCCTTCATCTCAGGGCATTCATCAGCGAGCATGATTGGCGATGTGCCAATTTTGATTTCAGCATGGTGAATGGTGTCACCATCACCCATGCGCATAAGTTCCGTTGCACCGAATGCTTTTTTGTAGAATTCGATTGCCTTTGATGCGCCTTTGACGACTAGATAAGGGGTTGCTGTATGGTATCCATCGGGAATTGGTTTAACCTTGCCAGACATGTCTTCTCCTTCAAAGCACAATTCGACGAGCTTCTGCCCGCCGAGAGTTTTAGTGGCGCAATGATACAACCTTCCAAAGCAGAAAAGGTTAAATCGAATGCTTGAGCTAGCCGCGTCGTTGCGGTCCAAGAAAGCCGCGGAACCACAGATACACAAGGATGCTCGACGCGAAAAAGAACATCATGAACAGCGCCAGTGGATAGCCAAAATACCAGCTCAACTCAGGCATATTGAGCGGTGACTTATCGGTGTTGAAATTCATTCCATACAAACTGGCTACAAAACTTGGTCCGATGAACAGGGTCGTGATGATAGTCAAAACTTTCATCACCTCGTTCAATCGATTGCTGACACGCGTATAGTGCAACTCCATCAGTGCCGACGCCACTTCTCGATACATTTCGACGAAGTCTATGATGCGCACGGCATGGTCGTAGCAATCACGCAGATACAAACGCGTCGTCTCAGAAACAAGCGGATTCGTATCGCGATAAAGCTCGCTCAGCGCCTCACGAGTCGGCCAGACCGACTTGCGTATTGAGAGAATGTCGCGCCGCACCTGATAAACATCTTCCGGTGTGTTCTTCTCGCTCTTTTCCAAAATTTCTTCTTCGATGTTATCCAACCTGTCCGCAAGTTTTGTCAGGAGCGGGAAGTAGCTATCTACAACAGCATCGATGATTGCGTACATCAGATAGTCGGATTTTTCCGACCGAATTCGCCCGCGCGACTTTCTGATTTTGTCGCGCACAGGGTCTAAACAATCCGCAGTCATTTCACGAAAAGTCAAAACGTATGATTTGCCGAGGAAAAGGCTCAGTTGCTCACTCTCAGACGAATCGCGATTTACGAGCATGCGGGTCACCACGAAAATATGCTCTTCATATTCTTCGACCTTGGCGCGCTGATGCACGTTGATGATGTCTTCGAGTACCAGCTCGTGCAAATTGAACAGCTTGCCCAACCGTTCCATGAATGCTTGCGCATGTGGTCCGAATCCGACCGGGTCTATATTGATCCAGGTGACAGGCCATTTAGCCAGAAACTCGATCAGGCCTGCAGGGTCGCGCACAGCTTGCTCAACGTAAGCATGCTCGCTGTAGGCCATAACATGCATGATCGGTGTCTCAGTCGAGCCCGAATGGCTTAAATCCATCACTCCGGGCAGATTGAATTCGGCTGTGATGCGCTGCGAGCGGCGCTTTGCTTTGATGTCGGAACTCATAAACGTCTCTGGGTCAGATTAAGCAGACTCTATTCTAAAACATTGGCGGTTTTCATGGGGGAACCAAAAGATCACAATTGCCTGGCAAAGTAAGAACATGACCAGCACCCAGTTCGGTTCCACCCCCCAATCGCTCCGCCGCGGCAGCCTTTGCAGCCCGGCGCGATGACTCGAACATTAAGGAGTCTGCAAAATGAGAGATTTTTTGATCGCCCTCTTCACTCCCATGAGCCCGCCCAAGAACTACAACTTCGCTCAACGCAACTTCGCGCAGGAATATCAGGAGATGAAGGAAGAATACATTCGAAAGCAGCAGCAAAAGGTTTATCGCGCAGGCGGCGCAGCAAAGTTCGACTACCCGCTGTCGAGCACCAGACACTAAAAAATTCAGTTCTAAAAATTTGCCGCGAAGCACACCTGGTTTGGTATCAAGCCAGGTGGCGGCGTGTTTAAGGGAGCGCAAGCGTTAGTGCTAAGATCAGTCGGTTCGATTGGCATCCGCTGGCAGTCTGGTGGGACGCAATGTGAAAAATATTGCCAGCGCATCTATCCGCCCTTGAGCGGAAATCGCCGCGAACTTCTTGATGCCGCAGCGGCAGTGGTGGAAACAGTTCCCGCCTTAAAACATTGAATAATTTTGCCAGCCTGGGAGTATCGATGAATTTTTCAAAATTACTAAAAACTCTAGCGAGCACTATCGCCATAACTTTGATGCCAACAGCATCCGCACCTGCTGTGGAAGTGCCACCAGCGGCACAGTTGAAAGCTCAATCAGACAGAGCCCTGGCGCAACTGACTGTGTATAAAAATTCGGATTATGGATTCAGCATCAAGTATCCCCAGAACTGGGAAAAGGCAGAGGGTCAGCCACCTCTGATTTGCAGATTTCTTACAGACAATGGATTGGTCAGTTATCGAATCAGTGCCGAAAAACTACCCGCGCCAACAACCGTTGAAGAGTATGCGACTTACGTAAATCAGGAACTCGACAAACAATATCCGCCCAAAGATTCGGCCTTGACGAGAGTGGAAGAATCAGCGAGCAAGATTGGCAAGTACGACGCGCACAAATCAGTCTACGTATTGAAATTAGATGACAAAGGAACTTCCGCAAAGATGTTGCAGTACCTGATCGTCGCAAACCAGGTGGCATACGCGTTTAATTACACAGCTATCGAAGGTGCTTACGACTCCTTCATGCCGCTAATCACGGAAGTGTTAAATTCGTTCGAATTTCAGAGCGCCACTACCAACAGTGGCGACGTCAAATCGAAAGAAAAGACTCCCTGATACTTATTTCTTGTCGGAGGCTGCGTCTTTTTTAGACTCTGCTTCTTTCCCGGAGGCTGAGTCCTTTTTAGATTCTGCTTCTTTGCCGGAGGCTGAGTCCTTTTTAGACTCTGCTTCTTTCCCGGAAGCTGAGTCCTTTTTAGACTCTGCTTCTTTCCCGGAAACTGCTTCTTTCCCGGAAGCTGCATCCTTACCAGTAGTGTCTCCTTTACCAGTTGCAGCGTCTTCTTTACCGCCAACTTCTTCTTTCTTGGAGCCCTTGCTGGTGGAGGCGTTTTCTTTCGCCTTTGCATATTCCTTTTGAACATCATCTGAAACTGGGAGTTTGTTCTTGTTCAAAATGTCTATTGCTCTTTCGTAATGGGCAACAGCTTCAGCGTAATTTTTCTCTGCCGAGGCAACCCGAGCCAAACCAACGATAGATTGCACCAGGTCTGCATGCTCTAGACCCAGCGCCTTTTCGCGCACTGCCAGACTCTGCTTGTACAGCTTATCTGCCTGAGCACCATCGCCCTGAGCGTAGTAGAAATCAGCGAGATTAGCGGTTGTCTTCCCAAACGTCGGATCAGTCTCGCCGAGCTTTTTCGCTTCTTCCACCGCTGCTTGATAACATTCTTCGGCTTTCTTCAAGTCGCCTTTAGCTTTGGCAGCATCGCCATCAGCAGTCAGTTTTTCCCAGACAGCCTGTTCAACTGTAACTTCGGCTTTCGAAGCATTAGTGGTAGTAGTTGTTTCAGTCGCGTTAGGCGTGCATGCGCTGATACTCAGGCTGACACTAGCGACACAAATTCCAGCTCTCAACAACTTCTGCAGATCCATTACTAAAACTCCTCTTTGCCACGACGCCGGTGCCGGGCTTGTCGATCTCGGACTCTTCGATATCAGACTCGCCACAAGCATACGCCGCGCATATACCCACGATGCTGACGATTTGAGCGTACAGCACTTGGCTTGTGAATAGTGCTAAATATAAGGTGCGTTTTGGCGCTGTGAGAGTAAATTCAACTAATTTTGCGCGGGATGCGAGGGCTTCGACGGCGGCGCAGCGTGTGTATCCCACCAGCCGGAAGCAGCCTGGGCAGCTCGTTTTTTGAAGATCACACCGACCGGCAAATCCTTGCCCCGGTCAGTGACAGAAAACCCGCCCTCGAGAAGCGTCACCGAAGAATTTGCCGGCGCTGAAAACTGTTTTGCATGAGCAGTGTAATTGCTTAAACTGATCATGTTTGCAGTTTTAAATGCTGGGGAATTGAATGCGATTTCGCTCACTATGCCAGCTTTCAGCAGCACACTGAGGAAATATCTGCGGTCAGAAGTCCAGTAAGTAACGACGTTATCGCTACTGTAAGTTGGCTTGCCGAGCAGGTTCAAGACTTCAGCGCTGGTCATTCCGAGATTCATTCTTGCCACTGATTGACCTGGCACAAGGAGAATACGGGGATTAATTGGCTCTGGTTTGTCTGCTGAATTTGCTGAAGCCTCAGACGATGAAGCAGATGCAGTCGAGGTCGAAGTTGCGGTCAGTGGCTTGCTCGAAGTTGCAGTCAGTGGCTTGCTCGAAGGCGCAGTCAGTGGCTTGCTCGAAGTCGCGTTTGACTTATCTGCGTACTTTCGACGGTAGGGCCGATTTGGCGCACTACTTGTAGCACCATTCGCATCTCCGCCTGGCAAAGGCGGTGTCGGCACAGTAGACGAAATTATCGTCGGAGTTTCGAGAGGATTGGCGTTATCCTCATCAAATCCGGGTCTTGGCGAAGTCGGCTTACCGGCAATCAAAACATCATTGCCGCTCCACTGACTCTTCATCACTGCGTTTGCAAAGTTCCACGCTCACGCAAGACGATATCTTGAACGTTATCTTTGAGGCTATCAAATAGTTTTCCAATCGTTGTTGAATCACCTTGCTTCTTCAACGTGTCCAACAAAACTGCGGTGAATACGCCGTTTGCGCTCTTTTTGCTTTCCCAGGAAATTTGGTCTTCCTTACTTGAAGCAATCACAAGCTGCCCTGAGCCCGTACTTAATTCGTTGGCATCGACACCGGTACGAATCAAACCCTTGCCACCATTTTCAGTGGCACCGCTATGGCAGGCGTCGAGAAAGATAACAACCCGGTCGCAATGAACGCGTGAGCGAATGTCGTGCGCCAAGCGTTGCATCGGAATCGCAGTCGTATAAAGATCATCTATGTCGGTGTCATATGCCACCAGATAATTCTGACCGCCAATATCTAACTCAGAGCCACTGCCATGCGTGGAGAGAAAAATTACGACCAGATCGTCGGGGTTTGCGACGTGAGGCAACCACTTGTTTCCCAACTCAGACAAAATGCGTCTCTGAGTTGCGTCCTTGTTCAACAGAATCTTCACGTGATCAGGCGCGAATCCTGCACTTTTCGTCAAATAAGCGGCAAAGTCCGCGGCGTCTTTGGCTGAGTATCTCAGGTTGAGCTTCGGATTCTCAAAATCGCTGATGCCTACCACTAGCGCCCATTTGTCGCGAATCGGTCGATTGGGAAGAGCCGCGTCATCGGCGCAAAGCACGCTATTGCAGTTGGCTGTCAGCAAAACGACGCCCAGAGCCAGCGTGGTTCTGTTTGCAACCTGCATAAGACGACCGATAAAAGTGATTGGGCGTTTCAACTCTTTGATTCCAGACACAGAGAACGTACGAAAGTGACAATACAAGGTTCAGAATAACATCGATCTCATAATCCCTGCCGTGTTTTACAGCTTCGCCTAATTTTTTTCCGACGTGCGTGACAAAGATGTTCGTTGAAAAACCAGACAGTTGTCAGAGGGAGCGTTAAACATCATGGCGTTAACACAGTGGAGACTCGGTTCGGCATTGCAAAATGGTTCGCAAATGAAGTCAGACTCATCTCTTGGCGGAATCGAACGAAAGTCACTCCGACTCGCATGTGTGAACGCATTTAACAAACTGAATAACCAATTCAGCAATCTGGTGTTCGACCTTCGCCAGAATAGTTTTCAGGATTTCGAAAACTCATTTGAACAAATCAAATCGCAGATCGAACAAATATTGAACGGTCTTAACTATGACCGCCCCAGACTTGTTCTAGCCTTCAATTCGGAAGCGCAACCAGTTCGTTCAGCCGACAATCAAAGCTTTGACGTACTGGCAACATTGAGCGAAAGTGGTCGCATTGTGCTTCAGTTCATGGATCGTTAAACTAGACGCGTTCCATGTTGGCAACTGTGCCGATATAGTAGAATCAGCCAAGTTACTAAACTTTCGGCATATCGGCGGACATTTTGCGCGTGGCAGCAACTGATCTTGACTCACGACATACTGGCGCCAGCCGATCAGGCACAGGCGCAAACGTGCCGCGCCGCAAATGGTGGTCTCCGTTTGCACTTTCAGCGCTTACGGCGTGCACGTTTTTGCTCACTTCATGTTCAGTGCACTTACCCGGCGCAAGCGCTGGAACAGCAACCCTGAACCCGCCTGCCGCACTCTTACAAGCTCCGGCGTTCAACGATCCGACCATTGTCGAATCGCCCGAAGGTCTTGTTCGCGAAGTGACTGTAACAGCCGGACCGTTCGATATACATCGGAAATATCGGTCGATGGAAGGTCCCTACGCTACTGAGACTTTTAGAGTTGCCGACCTGCTCGCAACGAAACACATTGCCGTGAACGAACCAGCAGTAAAGTTTGTCGAAAATGGCAACCAGCCATCAATGAGTGCGAGCGCAGCTAACGATAAACATGCAAATAGCAACACAAGCGCGATAATCCAATCAAACGAACCGAAGCAATTGATCTGGGCCAAAGGTGTCAAGCTGATAGTGCTCGACGAGCATGATAAGCCACTCCCGACCGGTGAATTCATTTGTCACTTCAATATCGATGTCGATCCACGCAACACTATATTTCCGGAAATCCACACGGGCAGCGCCAGACTGTTCACTCTCACACAGGGACAGACCGATTTCCATTTTCCGGAAGGCTATGGCGTGCCACTTTCCAGCAAAGAGTTTTTGCATATTTCTTTCCAGGCAGCAAACCGCACTACAACTGAACATCGCAGAATCAAGCATCTGTGCACGATAGATTTCGTCAAAGATTCAGAGTTAAAGAAACCTTTGAAAGCGCTGTCCTGGTACACGCCATATGTAGCCGTCGAAATCAACAACAAGACGAAGTTTGACGAGAAGTCAGCGCACGGTCCAACCTGCATGGTTACGTCGACTGGCGAGAATGCACCAAATGCGATAGCGGGCTCGATCACCACGGATGCAAACGATAAAAAAATGACCGGACACTGGAGCGTGCCACCAGGTGTTCAACCTTACATCTGCCCGATCTCAGAGAGCCGTGACTACGGGTTCAGCAGCGAGGATCGGACCGTCAGAGCAGTATGGACGCACGTACATCCGCTCTGTCAGAACGTCACCTTAATGGTCTGCGACGGGAAGAAAAAAGTTCCGGCATGGTCGACCGACATCAGCACTAAAACAGATCACGGTTTAGAGATAGCCAAAATCGGCGACCTCTATTTCAAAGACGGCGTCGTGCTGCCGAAAGGAAAGCACTTCGAAATCAACTCTGTTTACAACAATACTACTGGTATCACTCAAGATTCGATGGTGTCGCAGGGAATTTTTTACGACGAACCGCACTTCATTAAACCAGATTGGAAAAATGAACCACAACTCACGGCAGGCTCAACCGGCTCTACAGCGGAAGACTACAACGGAACAGATCGCTACAGCTTGTTCAACACACAAAACGATGGACCACTCCTGACCGAACCCAAAACACTTGAAGTGACAACTTCAGTCGGCAAGCTTCATATGGTTCTTGACCCGTCAATTGCACCAGAGCACGCCACGCAGTTGTATAAACTGTTCAAAGCCGGAGCCTTCGACGGCACGAACGTAATAGCGTATCAACCGAGCTACATTTTTCAGATCGGCTCAATCGACATCAAACATGACCCGAAGAAGCCGGCAACGATAGATCAGACAGCGCTGCTGCGCCGATTGCCGCTTGAAGTAACAAGTCATCGGGAAGGTCGGGGTCTCAACAAGAAGTGGTCGCTTTCGATGGCTCGCTCACATGCAGAAGATTCTGCCGTCAGTTCGTTTTCGATCTTGCTCGACGATGCACCCCACTTGAACAACAAATACACTGTATTCGGACGACTGGTACCAGATGCAGTGACACTGGCAACCATAAAAAAAATGATAACCACGTGGGAAAAATCGCACGCATATTTCATCAGCGCGAAAGATGTAGGTGCGGACAGTCAAAAATCATCCGATCAGCTCGCTCGAGCCTCAGCGCCACTCGACGCGCTGGCAGACAAAACGTCCGAGATAGCTGCTTGCAATGATCGTTATTGCGGAATCAAACCGGGTAGAGAGGTGGCAAAAAAGGCAGTGGATGATGCGTACCCTCTCTTCGACACGAAAAGCGATGGACCTCTACTAACGTCTGCGAAAACGGTTGAGATGAAAACTTCTGCCGGAACTATTCATCTCGTCATCGACCCTGCAGCCGCACCAGTGAATGCAACGCAGATGTACAAGCTATTCCACGCCGGAGCCTTCGACGGCACAAACATCGTTCGCTACGAACACAACTTCGTTTTACAAACAGCTCTCGCTGAAACAAAAGCCGACGGATTCAAACTTATGCCACAGCATACGGTATCAATGTTGAGGAGATTGCCGCTGGAGGTTGCAGCGCAAAATTCCGGCAAGGTTGCGCACAAGAAGTACGCGCTTTCAATGGCTCATGGCGATGATCCAAATTCAGCTGTCACATCCTTCTCAATCTTGCTAGGCAATGCCCCACATTTAGACAAGAAATACACCATTTTTGGACACGCTGCCAGCGACCCTGAAACAGTTAAAACGATTGAAAAAATCGAGTCTGAATGGGCGAGTAAACATCCCCACATCATCAGTGTGCGCCCGGATCAGACTTCGATTGCAACATCAAAACTCAAGTAGGCAGCTTCACTTCTAGTTGAGCAGCTTCCTCAATTGATTTGAGAGTTCTCCCGGATCAGTTTGATTACACGCCCTGATTATTCGAGAAGCCTTCTATTACTTGAATCCTGCTTTCTTCAATGCCGAGCTCAAGTAGGGGTCCGTTTTCATTTTGCCCCAGACCATGCCACTGCGATAATTTTCAGCCATCAATAAAATTGGTCCCTGGTCGATGCCCAGAGTCTCTCTATCGACCCAACCGGAAGGTTTTGAGGTGTCGAAGGTTGGATTGAAAGCGTCCTGGAATCCGAGTGGTCCGACGATTTCGGGGCGGTCGTTGTACCAGTGCTTCAAGGTTGGCAGCACCAGTTCCGGCACAAATGGAAGAGATGAAGCAGCGGCTGTCGGCGCTATGGTGCCATCATCTGGAGCATTCGGGAATCCTCTTGCACTGTAGCTTTCGAACCTGACCGGCTTTCCATCGATATTCTTTACTACGTTGCCGGGACCGTCTGACGCGGTCAAGCCCCAATCGAGAGCACCATAGCCTTTCCAACCCATCGGGTTCGCCACCGCATATTCGTGCTGTGCGATAGCAGCGCGTCTGGAGTTTTCAAAATAGTCAAACCCAAGTTTCTGGTTGGTGGCATCTTTGATACCACGATAATCCATCCATATCTGCGTATATTGGTGACCGAAAAGCGGACCAAATTCAAGGCTCTTCTGCCCATTCATCTCAACGACTTTACTGGTCGACATGAACTTCTCCCACGCCGAATCTGGCAGCGGATGCGTCGGCGAGCCCATAGCGAGCAGCAGCAAAATTTGCGCCTCGTTATAGGCTTGCCAATCAGCGCTAATAAAGCCGTGCTCCGGCGTCCATCCCATTGAAAGCCGCCCTTCAGAGTTAAGAGCCCAGGGCCAGTCAACCCGCTTGTAGAGTTGATCGGCGAGCTCTCTAATCTGCGTTTCCTTGGGAGTATTTCCGTCGAAATAATTTTTGGAGAAAAGCACTCCGCCCATCAAGAGTGCGGTGTCGACAGTCGAGAGTTCGTTTTCGCCCTGGCGCAATCCCGTTTTCGGATCAAGGAAATGATAGAAGAAACCGTGATCGCCTGACGTTCCCGTCGCTGCCGGACCTTGCGGCGTCTCAGACAAATTCTTCAAAACTTTCAGAGTATAGTCGGTTGCTTCTTCCCGTGATATCCATCCACGACTGACAGCGACTGGATGCGCGGTCAGCGAAAAACCAACAGCGGCAATGCTTGCAGGCGACGAATCGGTTGATCTGTCTCTAGTCAAACCTGTGATGGGATCGCTTTGCTGCCTGAAATATTCAAAGTGCGCGCGCTGCATTTTATCGAGCATTTGTTGCTCTTCCACAGTCAGCCGCGGGGCCGCATGCTCAACACTCTCGCTCATTTTTCCATCAATCGCAGCGATTCTTCCGTCTTTGCCGGCATTACTCTCAGCACTGATCGCGTTTGCACTATTTGTCCCTACGATTGGTTCGCCGTTCGCTCCATTCAATCCATTGCTCCTTGCAGGCGTTTCATCGACTGAGACCGGCTTTCCATCTCTAACAGCAATCAATCGACCGCTTTTGCTGATGGCAATGTGGGCAGCATCAAGACCCGCGCCGGTGACCATGAATGAAGCAACTGAATGCATAACATCTTCGTTTGATGCAAATCCTTTGCCTGAAAGAATGGAATTACTTTCTGCACTGACAACGCCTCCGACTGCTCCGCCCACAGCGTTGCTGCCGATTCGAATGCCGATGCTTTCCATCGGAGCTTGCATCGCTGGAGCAGCGAGTGACCTGTTTAATCCGCCCTCAATACCAGATGCGATACCATGCGAAACTCCACCCATGGCTCCAAAAGTAACGGCTGAACTGGCGGCGGAGGCTCCGCGCTGCTCCCAGAAGTCTCGGTCAGGATCAAGAGACGGAGTCAGAATCATACCGTACAATGCGCCGGTGACAGCCATTTGAGCCGCTGGTGTTTTAAACTTCACTCCGCCTGTGACCCTTTCTGTTAACAAATATGGTGCGATCATGCCAAGCCCCGAACCGACTGTTTCGGCGTACCAGGCTCTCCTGCCAAACTTAGCAGGATCAGGCGCGTCAATCAAATTTGGACAGGGAAGAATTTCGCGTTCAGCGACCTTATTTACAAGCTGAGTTACTCCTTCCATCGGAGATTGAATCGCCGAGTACAGCAGTGCCTGCCCAGATAACTTTGCCAGCTGCAAAGCGTCATCTGATTCTGCAGGCGATTTCGCCGAATTTAAAGCTGGAGCGTCAAAAGCCATCTTTCACCACGCGCGAACGCTGCGCCAGTAGACGCAGTCGGGAATGAACGAGCGAGTCGCCGACTTAGTTTATATGTCGAAGGAAGGGGAGCGCTGAACCGTTCCATCTTAATGAGAACCAGGGAAGATGTCATTGGTGAAAGTACGAACGTTCACTAATTTAGCCTGCAAGCTCAGCAGATAGAAATTTCCGTAAAGATTACGCAATGACGGAATCCATCTGACCAGCGAATGCGTCTGAAGATCGTCCGAAGCGCAACAGTTCAAACAACAAAGGAAGTTTTGAATGAAAAGAATGACACTAGCTATTGCGATATCTTTGCTCTCACTAAATTGCCTTGCACCACAAGTGTATGCAGAGGGCATCAATGCCGACAATACAAAAAAGAATTCAAAAGCAGTTAGCGGCGAGAAACCAACTGCCCAGAATCAATCAAACGAAAAGTCATCAGTCGAACGATCGGCTGAATTACGCAGAGCGATCATGAAGAAAAAGGGATTGTCGGTGAATGCGCAGAACGTCAAGTTGATCGATGAAAACGGCAAGTTGACATTGCGTGGACCAGTCGACAGCGCGAAGGAAAAGAACATCATCGAAGACCTCGCGAAAAACTGCTACGGCAAAGATTACGTGAGCGAATTAGAGATCAAATCTTCTAAGTAACCTCGGTGCCAGTTCTGGTTTGAATGCGCTCAGACAGAGAGTGCGCGAAATCGAAGACCAGCCTCTCGCGGCTGGTCTTCACGTTTAACTGCTCACATTCAACAGGTCTTCCAGGTTCAACCGGGAGGCTCTAATGAAAAAGTCCGCTCACGTCTTGATTGAGAATATTGAAATCATCCATATCTTCGACGGTCAGTGGTTTTGCATTCTTCGGAAGCGGTGGCATATCCGACAATTTCAATGCGTTCGCTTTCAATTCTTCAGGTTTTACCAGTTGAGCGTTGACATCTGTTTTCACTATAGGTGGTGGCGGTACCCGCACCGCTAATTTTGTCTTTGCTATTCGTTTTTGTTCGGCTAGCTTCTTAGCTTGAGCGGCAAGCTGGTCTTGTTTGGCTTTCTTGATGATGGCTGCTGTGTCAATCTTGATCACAGTAGCTCGGGCAGCGGCCATTTTTTCTTTATGTTCTCGCACCATTTGTACAAAAGTGAGAGCTTTTCCAAAGTTCCAGGTCATTCTGAAATTCCAGCCTGTTATGCCCGTTTCCGGCGGGAACGCTAATACGTAAGACTTGTCGAGATCTCGAACAGCCTTAAGCAAACATTGCTGCAAGGTATCATCTGCGGTGGCAGTATAAACAGCACCTCTGAGATGTCCCTGTCGATCTACGCTGAATATAACGCTGGCGGTGCCGGTTTTCTCATCTTTTGCTTCCTTGAAAAGATAACGAAAAACCTGAGCATCGAAAGTTCGGCGAAATCTCCTGATCCAGTTATCCCACGCCATGGAGTTCTCCGGAGCTTGCTCATAAACCACGACTCCGCCTTTATGGCTGACTTTTTGAGTGGGAAGATTGTGGCTATCATCGGCAAGATTCAACATCTCGCCCATCGGAATGACATCGGGTTCACCATTACTTGTCTGGCGAGCATCTGATGGTTTCTTTCCGATGCTGCTAATCGTTTTTCCCTGACCGCGAATCCAGTGCCTGGTGTTTTTCCAGGCGTCGCCCATCGGGCTTACCAGATCTGGAAAAGCAGGCAGACTCGGCGTACTGAGCGGTTTTACCGCAGTTTCAGCGGGCTTCGGCGGGGGCTGAAAGAAATTGAGGATTGGCGAAAACCAGCTCTGAGGCTGAGCTGGTGTGGGTTTGACGGGTTGAACCGGCGCAGGTGGAGGATCTTCCTCAAAACCACCATGCAAAGCCTTTTTAGCGAGATTTTGCGCAACTCCAGCGGGCAATAATTTTGCGGCCAATTCAAGCTCGCTGATGGCGTTGGCATCGGCACCATGCTCTTTCAAAGCCATGCCGAGATAATAGTGGGCGGTGCCATTGTTTGGATTGTCTTTCAAATCCTGCAAAAACAAAGGGATGGCACGATCGATGTGACCACCGTTGTAGAGCTGAAGCGCTTCCTTCAAGATTTTGTCATTGGGATCATAAGCACCCGCTTGTGGCGGGACACAGGCTCCAACAAACAAAAATGCCGCTAAGCAAAACTGGGTCTTCATCTCAAATCCGAGCACGTCTACTTAATAGTACCCGGATTTCCACCATTACGCATGCTCAACGCGTTAAACGTATCTGGCGCGTCGTCAGCGGACTTGCATGCAGGGCAGAAGTTATTGAAAAAAGGTAATCAATTCAACAATCACTGGACGATTCGACGATGGACGACATGATGACATTGATCGGTCCGGCATTGCCATCGTATTTGATACCAGGCAGTGCCTTCAGGCTGCAACGACGACTGGTGAATTCCAGGCGATTTCGCATTCTTCAGTGATGAATTCCAAACCTTCTTCAGTTTGCATTAGATCGAGAATATTGAGTTCGCTGTAGATTTCGAAAAGTGTTGTGTCTGTAGACATTTTGATTGCTCCCGGTTGGTTGACGCGGTTAAGAATATCGCGTGCGGCAGAGCGTTCAATCCAGCAACAGAGGTATCCCCCAGGTGAATTTTGAGGAAAATTCAGAAGAAAAATCACTTGATATCATCAAACAGCGACGACTACCGCTTGAACATGCTGCGGAGAGACTGCGAAGACTTGCTCTTCTTGCTGCCACCTTTAGCCAAATTGCTGTTTCGAGCAGATTGATTTAAGGTGGGGGCTTGTGACTCGAGCTTTTCTGCAGCCATAGGAGCAAAAGGGGCGAAACTCAGGATGTTGTTGACGCTCAGCCCTGCATCACAGAAAATCGCTTCCGGTGAAATATCTTCGTAACTCTCGTAGAGAAGCATCGCGAGTAGCCTTTCATCGCCTTCAAACCAGTTGTTGTCCAAGGCAATTGCCAACTCATTTTTGCTGACACGATTGTTGTGATCGACGTCAATGCGCCAAAAAATTTTCAGTAGTGAACGATTGAAATTAAAAGCGTCGCTGAACCTCGTGGAATCACAGTCAGGCTCAGGATATTTATTCCATCTCTCTTCGTCTGGCGCGGCAACGTTCGCCGTTCCTGTATATGAAAGCGGTGTTTCTTCGACTGCTGGTGCCAGACCAGGGGCTTGAAAGTTGGTTGTTAATGCGAAAGCGTGACCGAAAGCTTGAGCGGAGGATAGATCAATAGTCCCTGGCTCTTGACCAACTGATGGCGCCGGTGCTTGAGCCGCCAGTGCACGAGCCCTGGCTGAGGCAGCATCGGCCTCGGCGATTTCTCTTTCCATTGCGGCAACGCGTTCTTCGAATGTCGGCTCAGGTTCATTCTCCATAATCGAATAAGGAACGGCTGCTGTTTTGGATTCGGCTGCGCGATTGGGTGTTGATACTGTTTGAGTGGTCCAGGCAGTCGAAGGTGTCGAGGCAGCCGAGGGTGTCGAGGCCGTCGAAGGTGTCGAGGCGGCCGAAACCGAATCAGAAAAAGCCGGAGCAACCGGGACTGCCGGGGCTACCAGAGCAACCGGGACTGCCGGGGCTACCAGAGCAAACGGGACTGCCGGGTTTACCAGAGTAACCGGGACTGCCGGGGCGACTGGAGCAACCGGGGTGACCGAGGCGACGAGTCCTGTCAGACTGGCGGCATCGCTCACTGGCACACCAGTAACAGCATCGCTTTGATCGAAATAGCTGTAATTCAAATCAGGACTGAAAAATTGATAGCCTGGAGGGTTAAGGTCTCTGGATTCTTCTTCTTGACTAGACATCTAGCAACTCCTGCAATGCACTCTGGAAATGGTCAAAACTCGCTCGAAGCTGGCTTGAACAGCGCTACTTGAGTCAATTCGTTTTCGGGGAGTTCATACTTTTCCGTAGCACCATCCTACGCCCCCGCCTGACAACCTTAACGAAATTACACAAATCCTTAAAGGTCTGACCGATACCGGAAATCATCCCCAATCTGTCGCGTAAACTAGCAACACACACTCATGGAGGCTGCAAGTGAAAAAGGGCGAGAAAACTCCGAATGCTGCGGCGTTGCTGAAAACGCATTTCAACGTCATTCAGACCAGCATCAAAGCTCCAAGCCTGGCTTACGGAATGACCTTCGGAAACAAAAAAATTGCGGTGCATAACAGCACGCTTCAGTTCAGAATCGCCTCAATGAGCAAAAGCTTCACCGCGGCAGCGATTTTGCTGCTCCGTGACAGAAACAAACTACAACTCGACCAGCCTGTCGGCGACATTGTGCCTGAGCTGAAGAATTTGCCGCTACCTACTAGCGATTCGCCAAAAGTCACCATCCGCCACCTTCTGACGATGTCGTCAGGACTGGCGACCGATGACCCATGGGGCGACAGACATCTCGACGCAGACCATGAGTTCATGCAGCAGCTTTTCGCAGATGGCGGCTACTTTGCCAATCCACCTGGCACGGACTTTTGCTACTCGAATTACGGTTACGCGATTCTCGGACGAGTGATCAGCAATGCATCAAGCCAATCATTTCAAGAATTTATCAGTCAAGAAATTCTGGCACCAATTGGAATGCATTCGACCGGCTGGACTCCAGCGGCGCACCACGCCACTCCTCACAGACGCAGAGCCGATGCCGCTATCGACGATGGCATGCCGCCTCTTGCTGATGGTGGCTTCGCATCGATGGGCGGTATCTGGAGCAATGTAGATGATCTTTTGCTCTGGGCAAACTTCATGCTTAACGCATTTCCTGCGCGAGACGGAAGAGACGAAGGTCCGTTGTGCCGTGCCAGCCGCAGAGAGATGCAGCAAATTTCGCGCGCGATGCAACAGTCGAGCATGCCCAATCTCACCCAGCTAAAAATCTTTGGTGGATATGGAATGGGTCTGCGCATTTTCGACAGCGCCGTACTCGGATATCTCGTTTCGCATTCAGGTGGTTTGCCCGGGTACGGCTCGAATATGATCTGGCATCCCGAGCGCCAATACGCTCTCATATCGCTAGCAAATGTGACGTACGCACCGATGTTCGACGCAAACATCCTGGCGCTCCAGAGTCTTCAACACGAAGGTGTTCTGCCGGCACCACGCGTGCGACCGACTGGCAATTTACAAAAACATGCAGAGGCGCTTGTTGCATGGCTCAACACCTTTGACGAAGAGCGTGGAGGCAAAATTTTTGCAGACAACGTGGCGCTGGATGAAACATTCAAGCGACGACAGCAAGCATTCGATTGCTTCTCGAGCAACAGAGGACCTTACAAATGCGGGGAAATCGTTGCGCAAAATGCTGCCTGTGCAGATGTTGTTATGCTCGATAGAGACGGGAATCCAACCCTCAAACTCTCATTCAAACTTTCGCCGCAAGTGCCACCATTAATTCAGTGGTATGAAGTGAATGAAATCGCTCCGGCTGAAAAAGAAGTAGTGAGCGTTTAACGCCTGGTCAGTGCCAGTCGAGTTTCCATTTCGTCCAACTGTTTCAATCGTGCATTTGCAAGTTGAGCCGGCAGCATGCCAGCTTTCTTGAGTTTGTGTCGATTGATTTCGCCAGAAACCTGAATGCGCAATGTATCTAACATCGCAAAAGCACCGGCAGGAATTCCGATTACGGCAGCGGCGAACAAGTCCTGGTTAGTGACTTTGCTGGCGTGTTCAGATTTGCTGTTGTAATTCCGATTGAAACCAGGGATGGTGAACAGGATACCTTGCGCAAGTCGTGAGCCACCTACATATATACCGGCTCCAATATTCTGCGTTGCTGTGGTGCGGGCTTTCGCAGCGGCTTTCTGACCGCTAGTGATTTCCTGCGTAAAACGCTTCTGATGCCCTTCGTAAATCGCTGTTCTCACAACTGCTGTCTCGACTTTATCAGGGCTGCAGTTAGCATTTTTGCAGAGATTTTCCAGCATCTGGCGATCAGATTCCAGCTTATCGACAGTTGTTTGGTGCGAATCACCAACCAGCTTTCTCATAGCGTGTTTGTGCCCTTCACCAACCTCTTTGGCGATGACACGACTGATGATCGGTCCAAAGATGAAGACGCCACTGGAGATGTCCCACATGACGCCGGCTCGACCGTTCCAACGCCTATCTTTAGCAGCCAGTGATTCGTAGGCGAAGTAAGAACCGATCGCGTTGAGAGTGTACTTCGTACAATCGAAGAAAAATTGCGACTGCTGAAACGCAAAGATTTTGCGAGCACCAATTTGATAGCGTTCGAATTCCATAATGCATTCATCTCGAAGGTCATTCAAGACTTTGCTTTCAGCTGCGTCGATGTCGGCACGAGCTTGCATTGATGGGGACGAAGCCTCGACCTTCAACAAGGTTTCACGCTGAGCCATGAGATGGTCTATGTCAACTTTGATTCCAGCCACATGCAAACGCGCAGTTTTGGGTGCGAATCCCTTTCGGCGAGCCCCGATATCGTGGTACTCATTGATACCAAACTCCATCGCTGCAGCACCAGCACCAATAATCGAACCGATCATCGGCACGATGTTTGCACGCTCTTGAACAACACGAGACACTTTGGTTGGATTGTGTAAGTGGGTTCCCCGTTCACCAGTCGAGATGATCGAGCCAGCCAGACCGGTGCCGGCGTTGATTTCCTGGAAAGACGCATAGCGCCATCCCTTCCATCGTCCTTGCTTGGCGACTTCGAGGGTGTAGTGCAAGTTGAAGCGCTCAAGCTCTATCAACTTAAGCAGAATCTGACGAGTCAGATCATCTACTTGCCTTCCAGCCTCAGCCGGATCGCTTGTGATGTTACCGCGTAGAACTGAGTCGCTGGCTGGGTCTGGTTGTGCCGCAGCGAGCTGAGTGGCTGGCTCAACACCTGATGACGTTTCTGACGACGCAAGAGAAGAAGCGGTCGTTAATGATTCCGTTTGTGTTGCAGGAAGGACAGATGGTTCGTTTTGAATTGCGGGGTCCGCTTGCAGGTCTGCGGCTAAAACCGGAAAACTGGATTGAAGCAATAAAGCCGACGATAAAAGAAGGCTATAAGTTTTGAACTGTGTTCTGGCCACTGTGACACCTTTGAAACTACGTGCGCTCTTTCAGGGCGCACCATCTATGGTGATTCTAGTGAACTGAGCAGCCCTAAGAACAAGAAATAGTTTTAAGAAAGGGTTCTGCTATGTAGATTATGTGAGACAACTAACTTTCGTCTCGATTGACATCTCCGGCCGACTCCGCACTTAAAACATACAGGCTGGCTAAGAGGAAACCGATCGTCGGAAAAACTATAATCAGAGCGCTGAAACAGATTGCAACGTAGCGACTTTTCCACCCAGATGACACATCCAGGCAGGCTTCGTTAGGATTTTCAGGATTGTAGTGAACTTCGACTGGCGAACCAACTGGATATTTCGTACCGAGCAGCTTTTCGTCAGGCGTGTCGTAGAACATCTTCAGGCTTTGAAGGAACTTCCGAGGCTGCACCGCCACTAATTGCGTTGACACGTAATTCTTCCCATCGACTTTGTAGCTGTATTCGATGCCTTTCTCTTCGGTTGGTTCACCGAATGTCTTTTGGAGCGGATCGACTCGATCTCGCGGGATAACCGGCGCGAGGGTGTTCCTATCGATAATTCCTTCCGTCACAGGCCAACCTTGCACCGCGCGGAAGTAGGAAAGTCCGTCAATATAGTCCCAGGCATAGAAGAAGAGTACAGTCAGAAAAAGTGCGCCGGCGATCATAAATCGCAGTCCAGAGCTCGACCCTGCTTGTTTTTTAGTCGCTCCGTCAGTCACTGCTTTTGACCTCAATGAGTTCATGTTCCCATTACAGCATAGCACCATAGATGAACGCCCTCACATATGCACCATATGCGAAGGCAACGATGCAATATATTGGAGTACGGAAGGTCACTAGACGGCGTGTCCTGACCACAGCACATGACAACCAGTCAGACCGTAACCGTTTTTGAATGAAGTCAGGCATTCGTCCCGCCATTGACCTGGTCTAACCCAAATGCACTTTGACACTCCTATGGCTATCAACCGAACAGCACACAAAATGCACTTTGACCTTCCTATGACTATCGACCCGTACAGCACACAAAATGCACTTTGACCTTCGACTCGCCACCGACCTGCTCGTTATCGCAACCTATTTCATTTCTGTTGTCTACGTCGGATTGGTCTTTGGTCAAAAAGAAAACTCGCTTGAATCCTTCGCGCTCGGTGGCAGGTCGATTCCCTGGTGGGCGGTACTCGCATCAATCATTGCGGCAGAAACTAGTGCTGCAACCTTCCTCGGCACACCTGGAGAGGGCTACAAGTTAGTCAACTATACGTATTTACAACTTGTACTGGGAATGATCATCGGGCGAATCATAGTGGCTTTCATCTTCTTGAAGCCGTTTTACGACCGAAACGTATTTTCGATTTACGAGTTTCTTCAATACAGATTTGGTCCGGGAACGCGGAAAGCGGCTTCGGCGATCTTCCTCGTCACTCGCATGCTGGCCTCAGGTGCCAGGTTGTATGTAGCCGCCATCGTGCTCGCAGTGGCATTCACACTGATGTATGGGGTACAGCCGAACGCTTCGCAGCAATTACTCATCTATCTGATTTCGATCATCCTTATTACAGTGATCACGGCGATTTACACAGCCATCGGCGGTATCAAAGCAGTAATCTGGACGGACTGTATTCAATCATCCGTAATGATTGGTGGCGCTATTGGTGCCATCTGCGTCCTCTACAATCAGCTTGATCCCGCTTCAGTCGCTCAGCTTGTGCACGCAGGCAAGCTATCAATGATCACGCTCGGCACCGATGCAAACGCGAGTGTTTTTGCCAACATCGGCAAAGTACTTTGCGCCGACTACACAATCTGGGCAGCGCTGATTGGAATGACATTCACGACACTGGCAACTCACGGCACAGACCAGGATATGGTGCAGCGCATGTTGACGGCGCCTGACTACAAAAAGAGCCGGATCTCGCTGGTGCTTTCGGGGCTGGCCGATCTTCCAATTGGATTCATTTTCCTTACTATCGGAATTCTTTTGCATCTTTATTATGCGGCACATGTCGATGCCGCGCTTCCGACAAAGACGAACGAAGTGTTCGCGTATTTCATTTTAAAAGAGATGCCGACTGGTTTACGTGGACTTCTCATTGCAGGAATCTTCGCCACGTCGATGGGCTCTCTGAGTGCGGCACTGAATGCGCTGGCAACAAGTTACACGCGAGACTTTTATGAGACGCGCAGAGGGCATGCAGCGACAACTGACGGCGAATCCGCAGTGGCTGAGGTTCGCAAGTTCACCTACGTGTTCGCGGCTCTTGTAATTATGGTGGCAGTGGCAACCGCGTATTTCGTTGTCGAGCATCCAGACTCGCGCATCATCCCCATTGTGCTGGGCATTTTTGGCTACACATACGGCTCGATGCTGGGGATATTTCTGCTTGGCGTGCTTACGAAAACTCGCGGAAGTGACACAGGCAACTACATTGGCATGATCGCGGGCTTCGTTGTCGTCGCCATATTTAGCGGGCTGCTTTCCGGTACAGCCGAAATGCTTGGTCTCAAGAGCGTCGTAACGATGCTGGCAGCGGTGCCGGTAATCGGCTTCCCATGGCGCATCATGCTCGGAGCTATCATCACAATGAGCTGTGCCGCGGCGTTTCGCACCACTCCGCAAGAATAGATCCTCAAAACCGCTCGAAATTGCCACGGCAATGTCACAAAACTGCCACCGGCGCGTCACACTGGAGCCTTAGATTATTTATTACAACCATCCTGAAGGCAACAACTGAAGGCGCTACGCAACGATTGCCACGGCAAAGCCACTAGTGCGGCAACCTGAAGATGCAGTGCTCAATTGACACAGCGCAGCGACAACACACAAGCAACGGAAGGGTCACATCTAGGGGGATGTGACCCTTCTGTCGGCTGTCATTATTAAAATTCCGGCGCCACGGTTGCCCTCTGAGCCGATATGGCTTAGCATTTGATGTCCTGGAGGTGTCAACATGTCAAAAGTCAGACATGGCAACTGTTATCAGTTCGATTTGCCAGACGATTGTCTGAATGAAGTCGAAACCAAACAAGTCATCGAAGCGCTCACATGGGATTTGCAGAAATTACCGGTCGGCGAAAAATTTGTTCTCGACATCGCCATCGGACCAGATAGCCCCAAGAAGCTCTCCTGGGAGCAGTTTGTAGCATCGATGCGCAAGTTCAAGCGTGCAGAATTCGAGAAAGAAAGCGACATGGTCACAGAACGCGATGCTATCGAGTTTTTGCGCGAACACTTCGCCGATTTGCTGACGCTACCGCGCCCTGGTTTGCGCCGAATCAAGTAAAATAGCGCAACTACATTTCGGCGGGCATGCTGCGTTGACATGAATACAAATTTGAAAGCGGAAAACTTCGGAACTTTACCAGACGGCAGAAGTGCCCAGTTGTTCACTCTGAAAAACAAGAACGGTGCGAAGGCGAAGGTTACGAATTACGGAGCCACGCTTACTGAACTGTGGGTGCCCAACAAAAGTGGTCAGTTCGCCAACATCGTAATTGGATTCGACAATCTGCAGGAATACCTTGATTGCAAATGCTATTACGGCGCCACTGTCGGTCGATATGCAAATCGCATCGGCGGGGGCAAATTTACTCTCGACGGAAAAGAATACAACCTGCCTCTCAATAACAAAACCTGCACCCTCCATGGTGGCAACGTCGGATTCGACAAAATGCTCTGGGATGCCGAACAAAGCGACGATCACACGGTCACGTTCAAACACCTGAGCAAGCATCTGGATGAAGGTTTCCCCGGCAACTTAACTGCGAAAGTCACCTACACTTTGAGCGATGACGACCGACTCGAAATCGAGTTTCAGGCCACCACAGATCAACCAACCATCGTCAACTTGACTAATCATGCCTATTTCAACTTGAATGGAATCGGCGTCGGCGATATCCTCGATCACGAACTGCTGATACACGCAGATCATTATGTTAGAGTTGATGACGCGCTTATTCCGACGGGAGAATTGACTCCAGTTGCTCAGAGCCCGTTTGATTTCAGAGAGTTTCGCACCATTCGAGAACGGCATAAAGAGGCAGGTGGAGGCTACGACCATAATTTCTGCTTCCGGGAAAACTCAAATGCAAAAGCCGTGAAAGCGGAACTCAGAGCAAGCGGAAGAAAGTTGCGAATCTATGCAACGCAACCTGGTCTCCAAATTTTCACAAGTCATTCGTTTCACGAATTGGGCGACAAAAGTCCGTACTACGATTTCAGCGGCATAGCGCTTGAAACCCAGCACTATCCCGATTCTATCAATCAGAAGAACTTTCCAGGCGACACGATATTACGACCTGGCGAAGAGTATTTGGAAAAGTACATAATCGAATTCGCGCCGAACTGACAAAGCTCGACGCGAAATTCCAGTGGTTTCAGAGTTTAGATTTAAGCGCCCACGTGCACTTGAGTAGTATCAACGGCTTTAGTGCCCTCGACACTTTTCGCCACTGCTACCATTTTGTCTAACGTCGCCTGATCTTTGGTTTTCCCCTTCAAGACGACAGTAGCGCTTGTCTGAGCGATCCAAACGGTTTGATGGTCATCCAGACCAGCATCGTCAAAAGCCTTCGCCACGCGCTTAGCCAGACCACTCTGGTCATACTCACCCATCAAGCCAACGCGCTCAGCTGGAATCGATTCCATCGGCGCCGGCGCGGTCTGCACCGGAGATGCCGCGGGTTGCTGCGCAGCGGGTTGATCGTGCTTGAATAATCTGTCGAGCCAGCCCATTTCGTGTCCTCCACGTTTCTACTTCGAGCGTGAAGTATGACGCATAACAGAAAAAAATGTAGACAACACAGATGAGTTCCGGATGAACTTAATATGAAATGTCGGACGCGGAGCGTTTCGTCGCCAGCTCAGTGTGTTCGTCCTTAATAGCCATAGCGATTGTTGGATCCATGCGCTTTGACATAGTAGCGAAGAGTAAAGCGCTGCCTCGTGGATTTAAATGAACAGTATCCAGAAAGTTTTCTTTTGCAGTAAGCGGTTCATCATTCAAGTCAACGTAGGGAACGTTCTGTTCACTGCAAATTTTTCGAGTGTCAACCAGATACTTCTCATAGAACCCGGGCGCCATAACCTTTCTGTTAATTTCACCGAGCGGCATATTGGCAATCATGATTGGAATATTTCGTTCCTTGCACAACTTGATCAGCCGCTCAAAGTATCCCAACTGAGTTTCAATTTGCGCAGGAGCAACTGGATTGTATCGCTGCAAGTAGTTCTGCAGCATGTATTCATCATCTGGATGCCAGACGGCTTGTCCCGGGGCAATCATCCCCGCTATAAAAGTGCGAACATCGGTCTTCTTCGGAGCATCTGAAAGTGAGCGCTTCATGTCGGGGAAAAGCGGTGCAAGAGTTTTCGCAACAGATTGATTAGTGTACGAAGCTAACTGAATTCGGTTACCCCAGAAACCAGACATGTTTTCCATGGTTAGAGTCAGCTTGCTTTCTGGCGAAAGCTGCCGTGAGAGCCACAGGTCAGGAACATCGTCGAGAGAAGACAACACTTTGAATGTGTCACTCGAATCAACGCCCGGCATCAGATTGTCCTGGAAGTCGCGTGGACCGATACCGTATATGATGGCGCGAGGAGTTCGGTCGCCAACCAATAATCGCTTGGTCAGCAAATAAGCGTCCGAAACCATTTCGCCACCGACAGCTAAAGACATAACGTTTGGACGATATCCCAGACCAGGCGCGAGCTCTTTCTCGAGATAGTCGCAATGGTGGTGCGTGAGTCGGTCGACGGGCTTCTTCGCCGCAATGGCAGCGGCTTCGATAGTGGGAACTTCAATCAACGAAGAACCGAGAAGTGCTACGTCTGGAGTCGGCTTCTCGCTTCGGTATGCCTTGAGTACGTTGAGAACATCAGACTGCTCCAACTGAAAATGGTCTTCCTTCCCTTGAGGACGAGCCATTGAATAGCAAGCATCCAGGGCGAACAAAAGACCAACCGCTACTATTGCAGCGCTGAAATATTTCTGGGTTGTCTTAGCCTCAGACATGGGTATCGCTAGTTGGTCTGAACGAAGTCGGCGTTTTTTTGTCAGTTGATCATAGAGGCAAATTGATTGCTGTGGCAGGCTTATGAGAACTTTCAAAGGGGAGAAAACTCAGCGATTTTTCCGTCGAACAATCACTAATCGCGAAAAGCGGCACTTTCCCCAACTTTATGAAGCGCTGCAACCATTTGCGTGATGCATTAAAATGGCTACATATTTCTAAATTGAAGGTCATACCGTTAACATAGTTCGGACGATTGACAGCATCGATACCGTTAACTCGTCGACGCGAATGAAGACATCCAGTCATGACTTTGAATAAATGCCACTACGACTTCCACCTGCTTTCAGAAGGTTGGTTGTCTGTTCCACCATACGACGAAGGCGCAGAGCATCCCGAAGCACCTGCTGAAACCGCTGCGACAATTCGCATGACTGAGTTCAACAAAGATGATAAACCTGATATCTGGTATCACGCAGAAGTCGTAACCGTTTCAACGAACCAATCTGAAGTGAGTCGATTGATTGAAAAATACGGACTACCAAATGCGATTCGTGTTAACTGCATAGCGCAACAAGCAGACCTTCGAGAGCGACTGCTGAATCGATCGAACTAATTCAACAAATCGAAGAAGAGGAACAAGATCAATTTTGCGTCGTCATTTTTAAAATCGACATTCCAATTTTCGCTGATACAAATTTGCAAATAAAAAATGCAATTTGCTCTTGACCCGCGAGGAGAGTGGATGTAATCTGTAATTAGCGAGTCCGCGCAAATTTGTGCGCGACAAAAAAGGTTAAAGTCATGAAACTGCATCCCTATCCACAGCAATTAGATAGAAAGCCGGACAGGCTGAATTCTGCTGTGGTTTTGTATAGGGAAAAGGATCATGAACATCGAGAGAAAAACGCGTTTAACAGCTAGTCTGGCGGCTTCAGCACCAGTCAACTTAAACGCGGCGCTATCTTCTAATCGGTCAGGAAATCAGGCTTTCAATCTGGGAACGCGGGTTCGAACCCCGCTAGCGTCAAGTTTTTGTGCGTTCGATTTTGGTTTGGGAACCGCGCAGTTCGATTTGCGAACAGCGCAATGCAGATTGTTTGCGGACCCAATTCCAATCTCGTAGAAGCTGCCCAATTCTGGCTTTCAGCCAGATCAAACAAAACAACTGCAATCTGAAGCGCAATAAAACTGCGCGCTCATTCCACACGTGCATGGCACCATATTCGGTGCCCAAGATAAACACACCTCAACGCAAGGAATAACAAATTCGACTAATTTGCAAATAACCACAACTGTAAACTTAACCAAATACGGTGCCGTCGTCTAGCGGCCAGGACGCTGTGTTGTCAGCGCAGAAAACGGGAGTTCGAATCTCCTCGGCACCGCCATATCTGGGCGTAGCTCATCTAGCAGAGCGCTCGCGTTGGAAGCGAGAGGCAGAGGGGGCAGCACCTTCCGCTCAGACCAATTTCCCTGAGTAGCACAATTGGCAGATGCACCTGTTTTAAACGCAGTGGGTTGACGGTTCGAATCCGTCTTCAGGGATGAATCTCAGGGATCAGTCGATCGAAGAATCAGTCGCGCAATTGCAAAATCAGTCGCGATAATCGCAGAATCAGTTGGGTTAACCGAGGAGGACTTCAAATCTACGCACTAAAAAAATCGGAGTATGGGAGAGAAGCAATTCCACCTGCCTGTAAAGCAGTCGCCTCACGGCTTCCCTGGTGCAAGTCCAGGTGCTCCGAATACCAAAACGAGGTACTCTAAGGGACTTTGCTTACCATTACTCCGCTGCCTATCCTTCTCCTATCCTTTCGGAGTCAATCGAGCGCCGGGCATATCAAAAGAATGTCGTAAGATATTCAACGGCATGAGCGAATACTTTCCCATCATAAATATAGACAATTGGACACCTCACGATGTCGAAGCCCTCGGAACGCGAAGCAAAAGATGGTACAGAGACCCAGACGACAATGTGTGGCTAGTAAAATACCCGCTAAAGAGTTCACTGGAAGTTTGGTCGGAAAAGGTCGCAGCTGAACTTTGTGGTCTATTAGGTTTACCGCATGCGCGCTATGAATTAGCAAGTCATGCTGGGCAGCCTTGCGTCATTTCGGAAAGTATGGTGAAAGGACACGGCGAGCAACTATTGGTGGGCAATGAAATGCTTGGCATACCAAAAGATGCAGCTACAGCAGCCAGACGAAAAGAAAGCAAAACTCTTCATACGATTGCGAACCTAAAAGCCTCCACGTCCGGTACGTTCACGCCAGCAGGTTGGTCCGCACCAAACTGCATCACCATGGGCACCCACGTCTTCATTGGCTACTTGATGTTCGATACATGGATATGCAATGTGGACAGACACGAACAGAACTGGGGCATAATCGCCCATTTCAAATTCAAATCAATTGCCGAAGTTGATTCTATGGATGGGTCACCGTTGCTAAGCATGAGTCTGTCGCTTGCTCCGTCATTTGACCATGCATCAAGCTTAGGCCGAGAATTTGATGACGAACGAAAGAAAACTATGCTTAGTGAAAATATGTTGGTTGCTTACGTGAATCGTGCACAATCAAAAATCTACGATGGTCTTGATCCTCCTAAACGTCTCAAACTCATCGATGCTTTTCAAGCACTTGCCAATGACTTCCCAGGCGTTGCCAATTTTTGGCTCGACAAACTTGAACTAGTAACCCCAGATGACCTCTCGCAGGTATTTAGCAAGATTCCTCCTGCTCACGGTGGGCCAATATCTGTTGAATTTGCTCAAAAGATGCTTGAATTAACAAGGGAACGATTGTTGCGGTGCAGAAAGTAGGTTCTGGAATGTTGTACGTAGCCTGGCAAGATCCATCAGAAAATTCTCGGCGTTGGTTTCCAATTGGTCGATTGCAATTTCGAGCAGGTGAATACGAGTTTGCGTATACACAAGGCGCGCTGGAAGCTACAGAGAAAGCTGGTTTCATAAAGATCCAGCAATTCGACGACTTGCGCAAAACATACAGACAAGCTGATTTGTTTCCGGTGTTTTCAAATAGAGTCTTGTCACATTCACGTCCTGATTTTAAGGAATTTGCTCAATGGCTAAACCTACCCGCCGATGAACAAGATCCCTTGGTCATCTTGGCTCGCGGTGGTGCCGTACGAAAAATGGATACGCTCCAGATTTTTCCCGAGCCCGAAAATGTGGACGGCAAGTATGTTACTCATTTTTTCGTCCATGGGATACGCCACTTACCTGGAGCACTAGAGGCTGTGGAGCACCTTTCGCCCGGTACTCCGTTAAGGGTAGTTCATGATGCTGAAAATGCTTTTGATAATTTGGCTCTAAAATTATTGAATGACGACGTTTGCATAGGCTACTGCCCGCGCTATTTGAACAAGGACTTGCACAAATTGCTTGCTTCAGCTCCCGACAAATTATCGGTGCAAGTCGAAAGAGTAAACCCACAATCTACGCCAATCCAATTCAGACTTTTGTGCCGATTGGAAGCAGCTTGGCCAAATGGTTTCACACCGTTCTCCGATCCAGAATATCAACCAATCCAACAGGCTCTGGCTAGCTAGACGGTGTTCTACGCTACCAGCGAGGAGCAGTGGCACGCTGGCAGTTCATCTATAAGCTTTAGAATTTGAAGCGCGCTGGTTAACGGTAACCGCTTAGCTTTGCCTCAATGTCACTGAGACTCACTTCGAGATCGTGGGCTATTCGGAGCTGGTTGCTGTTTATGGTCTTTACCGATTCTTCAAGCGAGTCAAGTTTGTCAATCATTCGGGCTAGCGTTCGCGCCAAATCCTTAAAGTCTTGATCGTGATTTTCCTTTGCCATTAGATTTCTCCCGGAGTTGTTCTAAGGAAATTTATTCCCTTGCGGCAACTTATTACAACCAAGCAAATTGTGCGCAAAACCGATGACAAAACCGATCGCCTTTCGACCGAATAAGCATGGGTGTGACAGTACATCGAGAGTCCGTAGGAATCCAAGTGAAAAACTCGGGCTCCCTTTTCTACAAAAACGGCGCGACTCGATTCTCGCTCCACCACTGACCGACCCGGTCTAGAGAGAGGTTTGTCATTTGTTTAGCGGAAACAAATCGGTAACGTGTTTAGGTTATGGTGTGAAAAAAATGTGATCCAGCTGATAGTGCGCTAACCCCGGTCGCACTGAGTTGTCCCCCTGACTAAGCTGAATCAACTGATTGTAATTAGCTAGACAAAAACAATTACGTCAACGAACTGACTTACACGGACCGGGGTGTATGTATGTCAACACGCAAGTCAAACTTTAGTCTCAATGTAGCGAGCTGGTCAAAGCTGCCCATTAGCGTAGCATTTACCGCCAATTCGAGAAAAACACTTCTTGGCTCTTACGCGAAGAAGGTTGCCGCGCGCACGATTTTAATCATGGCTCCAAATCTGGTGCTTTTACTGATCGGCTTTTTGGAGCATCCAGCCTCAGCCCAGGGTCTGGTGGGCGCACCTGTCGACCCTCGTTACGGGCAATCAAACGAGGTCGGACAGATCTCTGACTATGGATATGACATGGCACGCGACTGCTGCCGTGTCATAACAGCGCTTTCGACAATTCCAGCGACTATGGCAGGAGCGAAAATAGTTCATAATTTCGCATACGAAGGCAACGCAATGGGGAACGCGACTCGCGGCATCCTTACAGCTCTTGCGGTTACCTTCGGATTTCCGACCGCCATACACCTGATTGGCACTTTCGCAATCAACAATTTTGGTGGATTGGGCGGCGGACTTTAGATTAACGACCTGGTAGTATCCGAGAACTTTATTCTTTCGGTCGGATTTGAGCGCCTACATTTTTTTCGCCATTACGGAATATCCACGGTGGAATCGGTTTAGTCGCAGATGACCAGAGTCCAATTTTTTGCGCTTTCGCTGCGGTGAATAAATCTTTCAAAGTTTTGTCATTTGGTGCGTATTTATCGCTCCACCATGCCAATCCTTTTTCGACCAGCTGCTGGTTCAAGTTCGTTCCATCAGACAGGAAAATGGTAGCGACGGTGCGACCTTTTGAGTCTTTGCCGGTTTCTTCTATTTTGACTTCTTTTTTATAACAGGCACCATCAGTGAAGGCACGGGCCTCCTGTCCAAATTCTTGCCCCATCTCGGGACAATCAATGCCATACAAAATTACTTTTTCGCTTTTGCCGCCTGGCGCCCGCACAACGTTCAGACTGTCGCCGTCTGGCACCGACACCACTTTTGCAGTAAACCTCTCCGCCAGAGATGGTGTAGCCTGCAGAAAAAACAGTCCGGTAAGAGTAACAACAGAAACCACTAACCGCTGTGCCATCGTTTCGATTTCTGCCATCATTCTTTCTCCTGATTCAGGTGCATTCTCGCTGTATTTCCTAAATACCCGTTCTTGCCATAATAGATGAATTGCCTCTTGGCGAGATCTTAACTGATCAAAAAAGTTTCGAGCATTACAATCCTGATTGGCGCTGGCGCAACAGCTGCGACTGGGATGTGCCTTATAATGTACTTCTAACATTTTTCGAGGCGCCGCACATGGAACAGAGCACGACATCGAGATCCTTTGAATATCACGTGGTCGCAGTCACTCAGAACTCTGGTGAACACCAGGTTGACGCCGTCAGAAGAATCGTCAAGGAAATGGCAGCGAAAGATTGGGAGCCAGTGGAGGCTTGCGGCGACGAGATTCGCATGCCGTCACTAATTTTCGTCAAATCGCCAGGCGCCACTGCTGAGGATTATCTTGTCGAGCAAGTTCCGCATGTGAAAGGGCACGGCGAGGTCGATGACGTCAGAGAGACTCTCTGGAAACGACACGACGAGGGCTGGAGAGTGTTGACAGTGCTTGACAGTCCGATGAGCCCACCGGTCGGTGTTTACAAGAAGGACGCAAAGCTCTCAGCTGCTGACAGCTTGAAAGTCGTTTTGATTCCCGTGTCGATCACAAAAAGCAACGCAGAAACGATTAAGCGCGAAATCCTGGAACAAGAATTTCACACGAAGTGCAAATTGCAATCGGTTATGCATAGCGGACTTTCGCCGGTGCTAATCCTTCTTTCGCAAGAAGGAGCGACGGAAACAGAATATCTGGTCGAACATGCACACGGTGGCATTTTCAGTAACCAAACCAAAAAGCTGCAGGAAATCATCGATGTTCGAGCGAAAGAAGGTTGGACTGTCTGCGCAGCATTTGAAGACGTGACACTCTTCCCCTGCGTGGTTTTCTTCAGAAACGTAACTCAAGCGCAATCGTAATTTCTGAATCGTAAGTTCAGCAACATCGAATTTCGGCAGAACGGAATCCGCCAGTCAGCTGATTTTGGCTGGCTCAAGATTTGGCTTTGATTGATTCCGCATCTTGGCTAACGCTGAAATCATCTCTTCACGAACTGCGGTGCGCATAGCGCCTGAACTTCCATTAAATGGTGCCGGATCGACTGGCGGCAGCACTTTGATTTTGATCTGTTTCTTGAAATTAAGTGTGGTGCTTCCTTTTGGCAAAATATCGAAAGTGCCATCGATTACGATCGGCACGATTTGCAGCCCGCAATCCATGGCCAGGCGAAACGCACCATCGCGAAAAGGTTGAATTTCGCCGTCTTCAGAGCGAGTGCCCTCGGGGAAAAGCGCAATTGAGCATCCACGCTGGAGCCAATTTCTGCATGTATCCATCATTTCTCGAATGCTTTTCATATCGCCGCGCTTCAGTAAAACATCCTGGTTGAGCCCCATATTCCAGCCGACGAATGGAACTTTGTAAATTGATTCTTTTGACACCCATTTAAAGCGTCGATGCAACCCGTAGATAAGGAGAATGTCTGCAAGAGATTGGTGGTTGGCGATCAACACATAGGTTTTATCGGGTCGGATATTGTCGACGCCTTCGTATGAAAGTTTCCAGAAAGGGTTGATCTGAAAATAGTGAAATCCCCACCAGCATGAAAAGGCATGAACAGCCCGTCTTTTTGGATCAAACGGCGCTGTGACACAGCAGATGAGCGCGCACACAGAAAAGAAAAATGCGCACGACGAGAAAAAGTAAATCGTGAAAAGCGCTGACAGAAATTTATTCATCGGTCGACATTTCGCAGAATTGCCCATAGTCTACAAAAAGTATATTGGTTAAGTCTATCGCCGATGTTGCGTCGGCAACACTTTTAGAACTGTGGAAATCAAATTATGCACTGTTATTTATGCACCGAAAAGAGAACGCGCTATCAGAGAACTGACAGCGCGCCTCATTCGCGACAAACCTGATAGTTGCGGATTAACGTTGCGACAGGCTTCTGTTCACCGTTGTGAAAAGGGAAGGCACAATCGAAACAAACGACCGGGTAGCGACAACACCAAGTGACATTGCGAGCGAAACGAGCATCCAGATCGGTTTTGGCTCCGGGTTGTAAGACGATATGGCTCTCAACATGCAATAAAAGAGCAGGGAGCAAAGTGGCACAAGAGCTCCGATTGCAAAACTAAAATTCTTATCGCAAGCGGGCATCCGGCGCACATGCTGAATCAAGCTGAAACCAAAACAAAGTGAAAGAGCGCTCACACTGCCGATAAACGCAACATCAGAGAGATGACCCTTCAACGTCGCGAATGCCATGAAGAAAAATCCACAAAGAAAGCCACATGAAGCATCCACTACATTCTCAACACGCTGACTGGTCATATATCCTCCAGAAAAATCACTTCCAATGAAGGGATAACGGAGGCGCAATTTTTATTAGGAGTTGCGGTCTATTTCTTAGCAGCAACTAATCTGTAACCGATGGGAATTATCTGACCCTCGGCACACAGGCGGTCCTCATCCTCAAAAATCGCCCACTCAACCTCGGTGCCATCCACGCCAGGCAACAAATCAGTGAGCAAATACCTGTACATGTAAGGAACGAACGACTCTTCCTCGATGGTGAAATGGGCGGCTATGGCTTGACGCATCTCGGTCGAAGTGGCGACCTGATGCTTTTCAAAGTGATGCTGGCGCCACCAGGTGAGGGCGTTGGGAGCAGAGTCAACTGCATGAAATCGAGAATGCGACGATAGCAGCCCCACACCATTCAACTCACGGCGGGCACGGAAATACCAGTTCACCGTTGCGAGATCGGCCTTTTCCGCCGCAAAATCCTCAATAATCATGCGCCCGTCAGGCTTAAGAAGCTTTGCGGTCTTGCAAATCGCTTCCTCCAGAGGCTGAATATGGTGCAGGGAGCGCGCGAAGAGCACAATATCAAATTTGTCTTCGTTCTCTGGAAAGTCGAAGAAGTCCATCTGGATAACGTTTACACACTTCTGCATCGCCGACAAAGCTGCTGACTGATTCCGCTCAATGGCTACAACACGCAGTTTTTCGCCCAGAGCCACAGCCAGATCGCCCTCTCCGCAACCGACTTCAAGCAAACTTGCCGGGGTCAACACGCCAGAATCGCTGAAGGGCGCCAGAAATTTTAGTGTTTGCAGAATCTCGACTGTCATTACTTCAGACCTACTGTCATTACTTCAGCCCTACTGTCATTACTTCAGACCCACTGTCATTACTTCAGACCCACTGTCATTAGTTCAGCCCTACTGTTCCCTACTGTCATTACTTCAGCCCTACTGTCATTACATCAGCCCTAATGTCATTACTTCAAACCGCAGAATAACCCGCCCTGTCACAAGTGCAGCACTGTCCAAATTTCCGGCGCCTGTGATAGATTCAAGCTCCCGAGCCCAGGAGTAGCAATTCCTTAAATGGATGCGTCTTATTGTCGCAGGCTGGGCATAAGGCAGTATCAGGACTCTACGAGGGAAATAACGTGGCTGACGAACAGGCAATCGCCAAAAAAGACTCAAGCTTCGACAACGCATGGTTCAGCCGCACTCCTGCAGCTTCAGAACCGGGCGCGCAGAAAAAGCTTTCGCCCGTGCAACGCAACATTGAAGACATCAAGCAGTATGCGTACAGTGCATTCGATCAGCTGGATGCGAATAAGAATGGATTCATCGAAATGGATGAGCTCGCCGCGCATCTCAACGATCCAAATGTGCCTATGCGCGAAAAATCATTCATCTCGTTTTTGATCAATAATCACGATGACATCGAGAAAGCCTGCGCAGAGGGCGGCGAATCGAAGAACGGCATCTCGCGCCTGGACATCGAATTCTATTTCAAGTTGGTGCTCAGTCAACTCTCTTGATGTGCAAAACGAGCTATGTCCACAAATCCCACTGAAGATGACGAAATTTCATTTCATCCAACTTCAGAGATAGCGACTGAAGAAGAGCTTAGCGCGGGCGGCATCGATATGTCGCCAGTGAAACGCAATTTCATTTTCAGGCGGGCAACTGACCTTCTGCCACCGCCGATCGGGAACAGCTTTAAGTGCATCCAGACCGGAGAGAAGGATGTAAAGCCCATTATTCAAGAGTGGGTGTCGAGCGCGTTGACTGGATGCGTCATCGCTTCGAACAACACGCACAAAACCCGCTCGGCGTTGCTGTTGTATCAGGGAAGAGCGGTCGGATGTATCTATACAACCAAAACCATGCCGCTCACCCAACCGACAGAAGACGCAATCAAGCTCGTTGTGCGCGATCTGGAGTTTCCAAATGGCACTATAAAAGCATATCCGTTGCACGAGAGCACCATTTTGCCGCTGTCGGCGCTGTTTCTTGGATATCCGGTTTTCAGGTCGGATGATTTAAGCGCTGAAGAATATATTGACTACATCTGCAAATGGCTGAAAAATCGTGGACAGACTGCTTGCCTGGCGATCAGCCTGATGCAAAGCTTTTCCACTTGCCTGTGCTTCATTCATCAAGGTACATTTTCAAGCGCATTCTATGTGGAAGATCAAGAGGTAGTGCGCGATCAAAAATTTGTCATGGAATTGCTGCGCAACGAGCCAGGCGCGAACGTTGAGGCGAGCATTTTGCCGCCCGATCTTGGCGTTTCCGAGCCTTATGGGTTTAACATTCTAGAAGAATAGTCTCAGGGTTTAGAGGTGACAAAAATGCGTTTGTTTGGTTTGCTGCCGATGCTGGCGCTTACTTTCGGTCTGTTGCAACCAGTGGTAGTGGCATCTGAAATTGCTGACGGAGTGCGGTTAGCGGCAAATGTAACTCCCACTACGGCAGGAGTGCAGTTAGCGGCAAACGTCACTCCCACTGCTGCAGGAATGCGGTTAGCGGCAAATGTAACTCCCACTACTGCAGGAGTGCAGGCCGCGACAAATGAGCTATCCAACGCAGATGGTGAAACCGCGTTGGAATGCGCCGATTATCCACGCGCGCAGAAAGCGTTCGAAAGCGCTCTGGCTAACGGCAAAAGCAACGCGGAAACCGAGGGTTATTTGCGACTCGGGCTGGGCGAAGCGCTTTTGTGGCAGGGCTCCATTAGCGACGCGGGCAAACAGTTCGATAAAGCTAAATCGTTGCTGAAAAATGCCGATCAAAAAATGAGAGCGAGGCTGCTAGACGACTACGCCTACTACTTCCAAACGCAAGGAAAAATGGACAAGGCTCTCGACTCGATGACAGAAGCGCTGGCTTTGCAGCAGGCGAATTCTGCAAATGAGCCTGCTGTCTACGTTGCCGCAGCGATGCACCTGGTCAATTTGCTCGATCGTAACGGTCAATTAGACAAGGCAGAAAAAATCGGCACTCAAGCACTGGCATTCCAGACCGAAAAATACGGCGCCGATAGCTTGATGGCGTCAAATCTGAACGATCAACTCGGTGTCATCTATAGAAAACAGGGCAAACAAGATCTGTCACAGAAGGCATTTCATTCGGCGTTGCAAGTCAAACTCAGTTACGATGCGGTTAGCAAACCCTACGCACCGCAACCGTACTGGGATAAAGTGCAATTTCGTTTTCTCGATGGATCGCCGAATTGCCTGCGCAAGTTTGTCGATGGAAACGAGTTGGAAATTACTACCGCCAATGGTGTCACTGTCGGCGCTGCCATTGCCTCCAAATCTACCAATTTTGCTAAATATGCTCAGCTGAACGTCAAAATTCGCAATGACACAGATAAACCAATTCAGTTTCTCGGACAGCCACCGCAGCTTGTCACATTGACTCCCAAAATTTACTTCGCGCACCTGCTCGACCCGTCGACACTTGCGCAAACAGTGGAAAAATCAGGAGACAAGAAGGCTAAATGGATCCGCTTCTGGGGCGAAAACGCGACCCAGACGATGACATCGACAATGATCGGCAACGGTGGATTCTGGGGCTACCAGCCAATTTACAGCTATGGTGGCGCGATGCCCTACATCAGCCGTAACGGCAATATGACGACGATGATGACGCAAGTTCCAGATTATGCGGCTCAGGCACGCGCTCTACAAAAGGCTGCCGATGTCACAGAGAGGTCGCAACAAACAGCGTTCAACATCAGAAGCAGCAGCCTCGGAGCAACAACCATCGCTCCCGGGCAGACAATCGAAGGTTCGCTCTACTGGGATGTTCCGAACTTTAAGAATGGAATTCTCGATGTGTCGGTAGGTCAAGCGACTTTCGAGTTTGAGTTCCCGCCCCGCTGAATTTGAACTCAGTCGCGCTGAATTTGAACTCCCGCCGCGCTGAATTAATCCTTGGCGCTCAAACGCTTATCTGCCACTCGCTGAGGGTATATCTCATGATGGGAACCTGGAAGCGAGGGACTAGTCATGGCACGTTCAGACCGCAGAGAAAAGGTCGCTTTAGACCAAGCCTACGAATTTTATAAAGGCACAATCGGTAATAACGAAGGCTTCACGCTCCACACACTGGTAAACAGCCTGAAGACCGTGTCGCATGCGGTCGCGGCTTCGACGGATGGACACCTGACTCTCACAACAAGGCTCTGGATGCGCATCAAGCAAGCCTTGTTCGACAAGCTCCTCACATCGTATCCAGCCTACGTAATAATCTACGACGGCAGCAACAAGCCGATTGAACCGAAGCACCGAATCCCTGATGACGGCACAATCGAGATACATCCGCACGGGTTGCGCCGCGATGACGACCGCTTTTCCATCGAACTGAATCACTTACATCCGTTGACGAAAAAGCACATCCAGAAAGTCTGGCTGGAGCGAGGCCCGGATACGAAGAGCGACGATTTCTCCAACTACGAATGTGATGGCAACGTTTGTATGCCGAAGCTTTTCGTAATTGGTGACGAGATTCTCCAGAAGGAAGCGAGCAACGGTAAAAGAGAAGCCTACACGCAATGGTGGGAGCTCTATTGGCAGTCTTACTGCACGCCCGACCGCAAAGAAAAGCAACAATTGACGCGACAGATGAACTCGTTAGAAGCAGTCTGGGGCAATCTCTATTATTAAAGTCGTCGTGCCGGACACTTAAAACCGAATCGGCGCTATCAACTCCACTAAAATTGCACTTTCTCAGTGTATATATTGTTTGTGCGCCGTTGTTAAATCGTCAACGGTGTTCCAATCGAACATTCGCTAACCTTAAGCAGCTGTCAAGTGACACTGAACGCCGCTGCAGTTATGCTTGAGGGAAGTATCGAGGCGCCGGCTGAGCTGATTATTATGATTTAATAGGCTGATACTGCTTGCGCCTCAGAACCCAAAGTCACTGCGTACTCACCATAATGCCACTGCTCGCTCCATAATCCCCTTAAAACCACTGCTCACCTGTATTGTTGTCGCCTGATTGAGACTAGAAAGCACCCGACTGATGTTGAACCCAATTGACGCCAGAGACCAAATAACGACTCCGACGATAATGCAAAGTAAGCCTTTTGCCAATAAAAAATTCACCAACTTGCTGAAGATTTTCAGCAGCATGGCGATCGTGTTCGCACTGATGGCGACTGCGGCTACACCAGCTCTGGCGGATCCAACAGCCGGTCCTCCACTTAATTCAGTCGCTTTCACACGATTACCAATGACACCAGTTACGGTGCCAGTGTTTTTTGTCACAAACCGACAAAAGACGGCAGGAAAGACTCCTGATTACAGCAACAGTAAATCTGAAGATCTTTCGTTCGGAACACGTGAGATCACGATGCAATCAACAAAGTCGCAGAAGATCAAATACGGCAACGAAACTCCCCCAGTGGATGTTACTGCTGAAGCTTTCTGGGACCAGATCGCAAACTCGCAAAAATTGCGTCACACTAAACAAGTAGTGGTATATGTGCACGGCTACGACATGAACATCGACGTCTCAAGCAGAGTAGCAGCGAGGCTCTCAGGCGAACTGAAACTGCCGGTGATCATGTATTCCTGGCCATCGAGACGGAATCCGCTCACTTACGCAGCTGACGAAAATATGGCCGAGTGGGCATCATTTAAACTCACTGAAATTCTGCAAGACCTGAGCTCTCGCTACGGGAAAGAAAACATTATTCTCGTCGGACACAGCATGGGATGCCGCATGCTGTGCTGGTCTCTGCAACAAGCCAAAGCATCTGGCATAGACGTGCCCGAAAAATTCGGCCACATCTTTTTGTGTTCGCCAGATATCGACTCTGAGGTATTCAAAAAGTACTCTGATCTGTTCGTCAAATGCTCCAACGATACACGAATCTTCGCTTCCTACCGCGATTACCGACTGCTGCTATCGAAGATGCTGCATGGTGGCATCAGACTCGGCATGATGAACGGTGCCTTCAGGCACAAGCCTCAACCGCAGATCGACGGAATCGAAACGATCGATTACACCGACGACGACCCCACCTTTTTCGGACACGCAATACCGTTCAACCTCTTGTACCTGGCTATCCAGCCGTCGGGACAACCGAAGGTCTCGAATCGCTAAGCGCGAAGTTCTTAAGCTGGCCTTGGGCTATGCGTAACGCCGCGTGCCAGAACGGGCCACGCCTGATTCGAGTTCCAAGTCTAAATTACAAGTCGTGCTTGCACTTGCAGAGTTGGCGATTGAACAGATGGCTGACTACCAATATCAAGTTACCGACAGTGATTAGCGGCAATTCAGACTCTTCAGTTAAGCCGAAGATATAGCCAAAGGTTGCCCATAACACCAGAGTCAAACCCACTACCAAACCGAGCAGCACAGCTGGCTTGCGATGCTTCATATAGCCAGGCAAAATCGCAAGCAACCCGAATGCCACGACAAAGCCTGCGAGCGCCACATGTGCACCATGTCCTTCCAGAAACTGAAGCCCCAGAACAGGGAGGAAAGCCACTACAAGCGGCATGCTCAAACAATGGATCAAACACAGTGTCGAGGCAAAGATTCCGAGTGCGTCCATCGAGACAATAGTCTGGCGAGTGTTATGTTCGCGGCTGTGCGCATCCACAAGCCCATGATGATGCCCGTGATCATGGTCGTGCCCGCGGTCATGGTCGTGCCCGCGGTCATGGTCGTGCCCGTGATCATGGACGTGCCCGTGATCATGGTCGTGCCCACGATCATGGTCGTGCCCGCGATCATGGTCGTGCCCGAGGTCCTGCCCACGCTGGTCATGAGCACGCGATTGCACAGCGCCCTGGCTGTGCTCATGCTCATCTGTATCCCTGGTTGCTTTTTCCAAGGTAACTCCGGCTCTTCCTGACATATCTTTATTATACAGCCCAAACGGAAACGGTTTTCATTTTACCACGATAAAAGTCAAGAACTTTTTGAAGATCCACTCATCTCTGTTCACTGTAAAAACGAAGAATGCACCATATTTGGTGCATTCTTTGAATGTTGATTTCCAAAACAAGAATGAAGCGGCGCAGTTTTACCACTCCAGTACGTAAGCAAAAACGAGCGGGGCTACGATCGTAAAGTCTGATTCAATAACAAATCGTGGAGTATCGAGATCCAATTTACCCCATGTGATTTTCTCATTTGGAACAGCGCCACTGTACGAACCGTACGATGTGGTGCTGTCTGAAATCTGGCAGAAGTACCCCCAGAATGGGGTCTCTTCTTCCAAATCCTGACGAATCATCGGCACAACGCAGATAGGGAAATCGCCAGCAATGCCACCACCGAGTTGGAAGAATCCAACAGGAGAATCTGGTGCAGTAGCTTTGTACCAGTCAGCAAGCGTCTTCATTGCTTCAAGCCCGCTGCGGACGGTGTGAATGTTTTTGATATCGCCGCGAATAACGTGCGATACAAAAATGTTGCCCAACGTTGAATCTTCCCAACCAGGAGTCCAGATAGGCAAATTCTTTTCAGCGGCTGCAATCAACCACGAATCTTTCGGATCGATTTGATAGTGCTTTTCGATCATTTTCTTGTTGATCAGCTGATACATGAATTCGTAAGGGAAGTATGATTCACCCTTCTCATCAGCCGCTTTCCAGAGCTGCAAAACTTCCTTTTCGATTTTACGAATCGCTTCGTCTTCAGGAATACACGTGTCAGTAACGCGGTTCAACCCTTTGTCTGCAAGAGCAACTTCTTCTTCTGAAGAAAGATGGCGGTAGTTCGGCAAACGAACGTAGTTATCGTGTGCAACCAGGTTGAAGATGTCTTCTTCGAGGTTAGCGCCTGTGCAGCAGATGCCGTGGATTTTGTCCTGACGAATCATCTCTGCAAGGGACAGACCCAGTTCAGCTGTGCTGGTAGCACCTGCCAGAGTCATGAACATCTTGCCGCCGGTCTGCAAATGTTTGACGTACGCTTCAGCTGCATCAACCACGACAGCGGCATTGAAGTGGCGGAAATGCCGTGTAATAAATGCTTTCACGCTCGTTTGTTTTTCTGTCTTAACGCTCATCTTTTCCTTCAAACTCCCCATCGGCGGCACGAAAGGGACATGCTACACCCTCTGAGCCCAATATTGCGACCACGCCAAGCTTTTCTTTACCCTGCGTTATCTCCCTGTCATCTAACCTGGCACGGCGGCGCAGCTCCTCAAGCCTCAGCACGTGGTCGATCTGGATCAATCGTTTCAGCGAGACGCCCGCGAATCGACTTCTTTCGTAGCCAGAAACGACCTGCCTCGACTGACCACAAGCTTTTGCCAACTTGGTCTGTGACCATCCGAGGCCTATTCTGCGCGCAATCAGCTTGTCTGGAATTTCAATGATCTCCATAACTGTTGTCGCAACAGGTCCTCGTCTAAGAGTATCTCTGTAAATTCTCATGTGGCTGTTCAGCTCGTCGATTCTATTTTCTAAGCGTTCCACCTCAATAGCCGCGTTTGCTGCCGCTCGAACATCTGCAGCAGGCTGACGCAACCGGTCACAACGTGCTCTCAACATCGAAATCCGAGATTCTGCTCGCGCATAGTCACCCCAATCTAGAATCATATTCCGCCCTCCCCTTACACAAACTAATACGTTGAAAACGAGTAAAAGGTTCAATGATTTGACAAACTTTTTGTATAGAAATTCGTGAGATATATGACGACCGTTCTAAACATGCAAGCGGCGCAATTGCTATATATGACACTCAAGGACACATCAAAATGCGCTTACTATCTAGCATTAGCCCTGTCAAATCAAAGTAAGCCCACGTGCGGCCTTAGATCAAAAACATTAAAGACATGACAAGGAAATTTTCGACTGACTGAGCTGAAAAGCCGCACGCACAGTGCACTTTGGAAGCACTGAGACGACGTCATCAAGATGCAATGAATTAATGTTTTGGATCTAAGCAGATTGGAAAAGGACTTCGTTATTCCAACGTCTAACTGTGGTTTAAAAAGGACTTCGCTATTCCAATGTCCAACTGTGATTGGAAAAGGACTTCGCTATTCCAATGTCCAACTGTGATTGGAAAAGAACTTCGCTATTCCAACGTCCAACTGTGATTGGAAAAGAACTTCGCTATTCCAATGTCCAACTGTAATTGGAAAAGAACTTCGCTATTCCAATGTCCAACTGTGATTGGAAAAGAACTTCGCTATTCCAATGTCCAACTGTGATTGGAAAAGAACTTCGCTATTCCAATGTCCAACTGTGATTGGAAAAGAACTTCGCTATT